>CAVTOA010000002.1:0-455452 GCA_963736285.1 uncultured Acidimicrobiales bacterium | reverse complement strand
AATTCTTAGCTTTCAGGGGTGTCAGGTTCGAACTGACTCTCGCGGTGTCGTACGGTTGCACCCGTCCGCTTACCCATGCACGGGAGTACGGCTAATGCTTAGCAATATGATCCAGCATTCCGTCCACATCCTGGCTAAAGACGACACCAACACCACGTTAAACACCTCCGGAATCATCGGTTTCATCGTCTCCAAGATCGTGCCGATTCTTCTCGCGGTGGTGGGTGTCATCATCTTGAGCCGGTCTGGCCGAGGTCGTTGGTCGGAGGCGATCACTACCGGTGGCATCGCGGTGCTGGGTGTCATCTTCATCGCGGGTGCCGGGCTGTTGTTCGCATTTGGAGAGAGCGTTGCTCACCTTGCGTTTGGTGGTTGACCATGCGGCTGCGGCCTGACGACGACATCTACCGCGTACGGCTACTGTTTCTAGGTCCTCGCGGCTTCACTCTGCCTTTTCACTTACCTTATGTTGCGTATCCGCTCTTTATTGGCATCCTCGCTTTTCTCATGCTGCTTCGCTTCTTGATCACTGGAACGGTCGACATCTTTCCCGCAATCGAGATAGCACTGTCCATTGTGGTCACTTCGTTGATCTTGCGTCAGGTCAGTCCAGATAGGCCGGTCCGTGCGGTGCTGCGTACGGCGGCTACAGACTGGCGGAGCGCTCGAGTCGATGGCGAACGTGGCGTACGGGTTCGTCCCAAGGTGAGAGTCCGGGAGGCACTGCTATGAAGCGCGGTACCGACGATAAGGGCAACCAATCAGGACGGCCTTCTCGTCAGGAGCCGTCCGCGCCGAGCACCACAACCGCGACCGACGAAGACCCGTTGGCGATATGGATGCCGCTATTTGGTCAGTCGGGGGAGTTCCCCATGGTGCTGCCCACGTTAGTGGAGGAGATCGAGAACAAACCGGAGTCGACTCCGACAGCGCCCACCCGTCCGTCCCGGCAGGAGCAGACGTCGCCGCGGTTTGCCGACTCTCCGCCCTATGCACGCGGTCGTCCGATTCGCCGCCCCCGTCCACCGGAGCAGGCCGCTCCGGTGTCGGCGCCGCCTCGTCAAGCTCCTGTCGAGAAGCCCGCCGAGCAACCCACCGTGGCACCTATCGAGACCGAGCAAGCTCCAGCTCCGGTTGCGGCGACGCCGGGCAAGGAGCTGTCGCGATCCCCAGCAAACCTTGTTGTGGAGGAAGAAAAAGAGAAAGACCCCCACGAGCTCACTGTTCCGACGCCACCTCAGCAAGGGGAGAGCCAGGAGCCATCCAGTTCGGAACCCGCCCCTGAGCCGCCGCACACGTCGTCGTCGGCGCTGGTTCCGCGGGAAGTGCCCACGGTGCCCGCCACAGTGCCCGTGGCGCCTCCGGCACCGAGCAGGCAGGCGCCACCGCAGAAACCGTCCACGACGGAGCCTAAACCGGCCGGGCCCAGTCCGCTGACGGTGCCGGTGGCCAGACGTCCAGCTTTCCGAGATCGTGAACCGACTGTTGAGTTGGAGCTGCACGAGATCGCTGGTCATTTGACGTTTACTCGGACAGAGGTGACAGCCTGGTATCGACTCCCCGATCTCCAGTGGGCCTTCCGCGCGGATAAAGAGCGCGTTTCGCTCATCATGGGGATCGCCGCGCAGTATGCATCGCTTGCCGGGTACCGGCATCCATCTGCGCCGCACCACTCGTCCCTACCCAGCTGATCAGTGGGCGGCACGCTTGGATCAGCTCACGCCTGGCCCGTTGCCGGATCTTTCGGGCGCACCCAGCTGGGGCGATCACCTTGTCCAGGCGCAGAACCGGGTGCACGAGGCGAACATGTCTGAGGGAGAGGTCTACCTCGGCGTCACATTCCAGCGCCGCACCATGCGCGAGCAGGCAGTCGAGCTCCTCAACACGATCCGGCGCCGAGGCGTTGGGAAGGCCGAGCGGACTCGGGTAGCGCAATTGGTGCGCCGGTTTGATGAAGTGCTTGGCGCCTTTGGCCTCCAAGCTCGCCCCGCTAGCGCGCGCGAGCTTGAGTGGTTGATCCATCGTTCGGTTGCGTTGTGTATGCCAGCGCCACAGCAGTTGCTCTCCGCCGCCAGTAGCGAGTTGTGGGAGCCGGGCGACGTGCTGGCGTTTACCGAGCACACGCTGCGGCACCGCAGCCGGTATGGCAGCACAGTGCGGCTCGTGAGCCGTCTCGGCGATGAGCACGTCGAACGCCACATCGCGGTCCTTACCTTCGGGCGAATGGAGGAGCTCAATATCCCTGAGCGCCATGAGCCGTGGCTGCACTTTCATGAGCAGCTGCCCTGGCCGATGGAGGTATCCTCGCGCGTCGATGTGCTGGGGCAAGGTGATGCGCTGCGCAGCCTCGAACACAAACTCTTGACCATCCGCTCACAGCAGCGCGACTACCACGAGCACGAGATGGATCCCCCGCCGGAGCTGGAGCGACTGGCGCAGCGGGCGTTGGATATCTCCGATGAGATGGCCACGGGGCTCGACCTTGACGCGGCGCGAGTGCATGGCTGGCATCGGATCGCTATCGCTGGCGATACCGAAGAAGAGTGCATGGCGCACGTGCGGCTACTGATCGACCACTACGCAGCGATGCGGATTACGCTCCAGCACCCGAAAGACCAGGTCCGCCTCCTTGACGAGTTCATCCCCGGGCAGCCGTTGGCGAACACCGGCTACCTGCGGCGGATGCCCGCGAAGTACTTTGCGGCTGCGGTTCCGCAGGCCGCGGCAGCGGTGGGGGACCGGCGGGGGCCGATCATCGGCGAAACCTGCGGCACCTCGCGCCGTCCCGTAATGTGGGATCCCCACTTCGCTACCGAGGTGCGGGAGCGGTCCGGCCTGGCTGTCCTTGTGGCTGAGCCGGGTGGTGGCAAGTCGACGCTCATGGGGAGTATCGCCTACCTCACCGCGCGCCGGGGTATCCCCTGCACCTTGCTTGATCCGTCTGGCCCGTTGGCTCGGTTGTGTCAGATGCCCGAGCTTGCTCCTTACAGCAAGGTCTACGACTTGACCCGGGGCGATCCCGGAACGCTAGCGCCGTACTCGCTGATCCCGACTCCGCGGCGGGAACACTTCACGAGCGACGAGGACTGGCGCTCCGCCGTGGCATCCGCGCGCGCTGAGCGCAAAGCTCTCGCCACGGATATCTGCACCATGTTGCTCCCTCCGCAAGTTGCCAAGGAGCGTTCTACACCTATTTTGCTGCAGCGCGCAGCGCGTCAGGTTGAGCCCGAAGAGTCTGCGACGATGGACGATTTGGTCGCCGCTTTGAACGACTTTGGGCAGGAAGGGCGCGAGCTCGCCGAGACATTGGGCGATGTCCGTGACATGCCGCTGTCGCGGCTCTTTTTTGGCGCGGCTCCGGAGCGCGATGACGACGAGGCGATCCTCACGGTCATCACGATGGCGGGGCTTACGCTGCCCGACTTGTCGATCGACCGCGAGTACTGGCAGCTGGAGGAGCGGATGGCGTTGCCCATGCTGCATCTAGCCACGGCATTTACCACGCGCCGCGCCTACGGGCTTGGCATGAGCCAACGCAAGCTCGTCGGCCTGGACGAGACGCATTTCCTCTCCGGTTGGGGTTCGGGACGCGCCTTGTTTACTCGGTTGGCGCGCGACTCTCGCAAGTGGAACATCGCGGCGCTTGCGGCGAGCCAGAACCCGATTGACATTCTGGGGCTGGATGTTCAGAACCTTGTTTCCACAGTCTTTGTCGGCAGCATCGCTGAGGATCCGGAGATCGCCGAGCAGGCGCTGCGGATGATCGGTGTCGAGCGCGGAATCGGATACGAGGGGACGCTCGCCAAGCTGTCGGTATCCGAGAGCGTAGATGAGTCACGGCTGGGCTACCGCGAGTTCATCATGCGCGACGTGGATGGTCGCATCCAGAAATTCCGGGCAAGTCTCTCGTACGTTCCGGGCCTCTTGGAGCATCTTGACACCACGGCGCCGTCTGCGGTGAGCAGCGTGCTCGCGGCGGACACGGTAGCCGAAGAACAGGCCGTTCTTGAGTCCAGATTGGACCCAGCGAGCGTGAAAGAGCAACGCTGATGCTCGCCCTCGTGTCACATCGTTGGCGAGCGTTGCTGCTCGCAGTCCTAGTGGGTTGCACCGCAGTTTTCCTCGCGCCCAGTCAGCCAGCTCATGCGGCCCTGCGGGTGTAAGACGTCCGTGGGAGTGCCTTCCGGGGGTCGGCGACAATGGCGGTTCGTCGACGACTGCAAGGACGCGCCTGCGGCGGCCCGCCCAGATAGTGGGTTGGCTGGTTGGTTCTTGCGAGCATGCCCAAAAAGCCGTGCAGCGGTGACCCGTTCTCCGATAAGCCGACGTCTCCACCTACGACATTTATGGCTATGCCGGCCTGGATTACGCAACCTACGACCTGGGTTGTGGTCCAGACGCTGTGCGTAACCCGGCGGCCGTGACGACAAACACCATCGCCAATCTGATCCAATCGCCCGCCCTGTGGTTGGTTGCGTTGGACAACAGCGTCCGGGAGTACGCCTACCAACCCGACTCCATGTGGGGGTGGACGAACTCGCTGGTGACGAAGGCGAGCAACGCGTTGCGCGACCGGATCTTCAGTGTCTGGGGCGCTGTGGTGCTCGCGATTGTCGGGCTCTGGCTGCTGTGGGGGGCGCGCAACGGAAATATGTCGGCGGCGGTCACGACTGCTGCGTGGGCCTTGCTTGTCATGGTGTTGGTCTCTGCGGTCGCTACCTGGCCCCTTAATGCGGCGCGCGGTGCTGACGGCACCCTAACTGGCGCTTTGGGACAGGTAGCCGGCTCGCTATCGTCAGACAACCCCAAGGACAAACGCCCGCCAGCGGTGCGGGCATCGGGTGTGATGACGCAGACCGTCCTTTATAACCAGTGGCTGCGCGGCACTGTGGGGAGCACAACGAACGACATCGCGAAGAAGTATGGCCCCGACCTTTACGTGGCCCGAGCGATCTCCTGGAAAGACGCGAAGAAAATGCAGGAGAGCTCAGACTCGCGTAGCCAGATCTACAAAGAAAAGGCCAATCTGTGGCGTACCACCGCCAGTAAAGTGCAGTCGGAGGATCCGGATGCCTACGACTATTTGACAGGCAAGAAGGGCACCGAGCGCATCGGACCAGCCTTCTTGCGCTGGTCTCCGCGCTGGTCACCACGCCGTTCGATTTGATGGCTTCGCTGCTAATCCTGATCGCGTTCTTGATCGTTCGGCTGGCGGTCATCTTTATGCCGGCCATCGGAACGGTCGGGATTTGCGGCCCGCTCTGGGTCCGTTGCGCAGATCTGCTGCGTACCGTTGCGGCTGCATGGTGAATTGTGTCGTCTTTGGAGCTGGCTCTGCCATCTTTTTATTAGGGTCCAGATCATCACGACTACGCCGTCGTTGGCGGGCTGGCAACAGATCTACTGATCTGGCTGACTGGGGCTGATCCTTTGGCTGCTCTTGCGTCCGTATCGTCGGTTGACACAGCTCACGGGGTCGACCCGATGGGGAACCTGGCAGGTGGGATTGGGCGGATGCATCAACGGGTCTTCGGTGACCTTGCGGCGCTTTTCTGTCACTGCCGCGGGAAGTTACGTCGGCGATTCGGCAGCGTTGGATGCTCATGAGCGGAGAGGAACGCCGCATCGCGAGACCATTGTCGCTCGGCCGGAGACCTGGAGCCGACATGGTGCGGTGGGCAACGATCCAGTGCTGCGTGCGGATCCGGTCGAGAACACGTTGGTGGTTGCCTCAACCCGGGGTGACATGAGTGCGGCCTATGCCGAGCGCGGTGCCGAGGGTGATGCGTCCAGACACGATCGAGAGCCCGCATCGTCTTCGAGTAGCGGCGAGGCGAGTGGTGTGGGCGGTTCGGTGACGCCCGCGCCGCGTGCCGCGCCGGCACCGCGTGAGCGCTATGTCGTGTTCGTGCCGGGGAAGCCTGCCCGCTCGGAGGCGTCGAGCTGGGTTGGTAGCCCAGAGAGTCTGTGGCGGAGCGGCCCGAAGGGTTCAGTCGTGCCTGATGGGTTTGGCCAGTGGCTACCCAAGCCTGGTTGGCGGTTGTGGGTTGCCATAGGACTCGCGAGCTTATTGGTCGGGGTGTTGCTGATAGCGCGCTTAACCCAGCGCACTGATCACGGGCCGTCACAGGAGTCCAGGACCACTACATCGGACGGTGACCACAGCCGGCAACCCAACGACAGCGTGTACGGCTCCGCCTCGGTTGCTCCGACGACGGCCCCACCGGAGGCGGTCACGGTTGGCGAGAAACTTCGTTCGCACATGGGCAAATCACCCCAGCGGGATCGCGCCCGCGGAGTGGGCGCTTCAGGCGGGTCAATATGCAGACGACACGTTTGCGGCGCAGCTCCGGCTCTCTGATCCGCAGGATGTACCGGCGACCGCGTTGACCGGAACGATCGCCGACGTCACATTGGTAGCGGGCCACGGCAATGCGGTCACCGTCTCGGTGCCCACCGATGCTGGCCGGGTCACTCGTTTCCTGTGTACTCACCAATGGAGCCTGGCTGGTGTCCGATCTGGACACGTCGAGCGACCTCCATCTACACGTGTCATCGTCTGGTCCCCAGGCGGCGCCGTCCGCATGAATCGCCGACCCCCCACTACCAGCAGCGGACGACCAGCACAACATGAGTGCCATGGAAGAGCAGCTGATCGCGTATTACGAAGCACAGCTGACAGCGCGGCACCGGTCGGGAAGGCTCGGTCGACGCATCCTCATCGGTGGTATCGGGCTCGCGGTGTTGGCCCTATTCGTGTGTGGTGGCATGGTTCCGGCGGTCTTCGGCAGTTCGGACTCGCAACACCGAGCGAGCCGCCGGCGAACACTTGCGGTGCGGATCAGATCGCAGCGGACGCCATGAATGTGGACGTTGAGGGCCTCTCCGAGGAGCAGGTGAGCAACGCGGCCGTCATCATTCAAGTGGGCAAAGAGCTACAGGTGCCGCCGCGTGGATGGGTTATCGCGGTCGCGACCGCGATGCAAGAGTCGAAGCTGCGGAACCTACATAATCTGGGGAAGAAAAACGATCACGATTCGCTCGGGCTGTTTCAGCAACGGCCCTCGCAAGGCTGGGGGACCGAAGCTCAATTGATCGATCCGCGTTACTCATCCACCAAGTTCTATAAAAAATTGCTCGTGGTTAAAGACTGGCAAGACATGCGCTTGACGGAGGCGGCGCAGGCGGTGCAGCGGTCGGCGTTTCCGGGCGCGTACCAAAAATGGGAACCGTTGGCGACGCGGCTCGTCAACACGTTGACGGACGGTGGTGGCTTTGCCGTGGCCAATGCGGAAGGCAAACTGCCGTCGTGTGCCCAACCGGGCCAAGTGAGCGCTGCGGGTTGGGTGGCGCCGGTGGTGGCCAAGCTCACCAGCGGCTTCCGTACCAGCGATCGGCCCGATCATGACGGTGCCGATCTTGGCGCACCGCGTGGTGCCGAGATTCATGCCGCGTCAGCGGGAACGGTCGTTACCTCTACCTGCAATGTGAATGTGGGCACCTGCGACGAAGACGGCAGTGTGCGGGTCAAGGGCTGTGGCTGGTATGTCGAGATCGATCATGGCGGAGGCCTGCTCACCCGGTATTGCCATATGCTCACACAGCCGGAGGTGCGGGTGGGCGACAAAGTGGTGGCCGGGCAAGTCATTGGCGAGGTAGGCATGAGTGGAAATGCGGATGGACCACATCTGCATTTCGAAACCCGGGTGGCGGGAAAGCTGGTTGACCCGGTCGCGTTCATGCGGGCACGGGGCGCCACGCTGGGCCAAACGTAGTGGGCAGTGCCCGTACTGTCGGGAGATCGTGCCCACCTCGGTAGGTGGTCGAACTCTTTAGACTGGTACCGTGGCAGCCGAGATAAATCTGACCTGTCGAATGTCTTGCTTGGTACTGCCAGAGCAAGCCGACCGACATCAAGAAGAGCCGCGCTCTCACCTGGTCTGCCTTATGGGTAGACGGGTCTGGTCACCTGAGGCTGTTTCAGCTTGTTGAGCTGCGGACATATCTGTCAGCGCAACCTCTCATGGTGGCTGGTCAAAGAGCTAGGCTCTGGATGATCATCGAAAGCCGAGAGGCTTTGGTGTGACTCTGGAGCCTTTTGTGGTTTCTGCATGTCGGCTATATAGCGGTCAGGACAATACGGTACGTCCGAGGAGGTCCCATCAGCGTCATCGAACTACGTGTTAACGACCAGATTCGTGCTACCCAGGTGCGTCTGGTTGGGCCAGAAGGAGAGCAAGTCGGCATCATCCCGGTTGCCGAGGCACTTCGATTGGCTCAAGACACTGACTTGGATTTGGTTGAGGTCGCTCCTATGGCGCGTCCGCCGGTCTGCAAACTTATGGACTACGGCAAATTCAAGTACGAGAGCGCCCAAAAGGCACGGGAGGCTCGGCGCAACCAAAGCCTCACCGTCATCAAGGAAATGAAGCTCCGGCCCAAGATCGACAGTCACGATTACGAGACCAAAAAAGGTCACATCGTGCGGTTCTTGAAGGCGGGCGACAAAGTCAAGGTGACGATCATGTTCCGTGGTCGCGAGCAAAGCCGTCCCGAGCTGGGGCTGCGCTTGCTGCGTCGGCTAGCCGAAGACGTCACCGAGCTGGGTTTCGTAGAAGCGAGCCCTAAGCAGGACGGTCGCAACATGATCATGGTCCTTGCTCCACATCGGACGGCTGGTAAAAGCGCGCCGAAACCCACCCCTGCCGAGTAACGCCACAAACACTGCACAGGAGTAGGCACATCATGCCGAAGAAGACCAAGACTAAGAACAAGAGCCATTCCGGTATCAGCAAGAGAGTCAAGCAGACCGGCTCTGGCAAGCTGCGGCGGCAGAAGGCCGGCAAGCGCCACTTGCTGGAGAAGAAGTCAGCTGATCAGAAGCGCCACATGAGCGGAACAACCGAGGTGGCTAAGGCTGACGAGAAGCGGATCAAAACGCTGCTTGGTGTGTAACTAAACAAGCCGAGCTCTGCAGGTTTTGTTCCCTTTTGGACCATTACGACTAAAGAAATGAGTGTGGACCCGTGGCACGCGTGAAGCGGGCGGTCAACGCCCAGAAGAAACGCCGGACCATTCTAAAGACGGCCAAGGGTTACCGCGGTCAGCGTTCGCGTCTGTACCGCAAGGCGAAGGAGCAGATGCTCCATTCGCTGAACTATGCCTACCGTGACCGTCGTGCTCGTAAAGGCGACTTCCGCCGGCTCTGGATTACCCGCATCAATGCGGCAGCCCGCGAAAACGGCATCACCTACAACCGGTTGATTCAGGGCTTGCGCCTGGCCGAGGTTGAGGTCGACCGCAAGATCCTCGCCGAGCTCGCCGTGAACGACCCCCAGGCGTTTGCCCGACTGGTGCAGATCGCGCACGCCGCAGTGCCCGCAGCCGCTAACCAGGCCGCGTAAGCCCGCTCGTCGCTGAAGCGTTTTGGCTCATGACACAACAACCCGAGGTCGCCCCATTTACGGAGCGGACGCCTCGGGTTGTTGCTGTGCGCAAGCTGATGCGTCGGAGGCATCGGGACCAGGAGCGCCAGTTCCTGGCCGAAGGCCCGCAGGCAGTACGTGAGGCGTTGTCGTCGCAACAGGGGGGCGGGGGTCCAGCCGCGGTAGCGCTGTTCGTCGCCTCTGGCGCGCTGGAGCGTTATGGGCGTCTCATCCAATCCGCGCGGACTCAGGGCGTCGCGGTAAATATCGCCACCGACGAAGCGTTGGCCAGCTTGAGTGAGACCACCACCCCACAAGGGATCGTCGCCGTGTGTGCGTATGTTGACATCTCGCTGGAACAGCTGACGTCGTCACGGCCGCGACTAGTCGCTGTGCTGTCCAATGTGAGAGATCCGGGCAATGCTGGCACGATCTTGCGCACGGCCGACGCCGCCGGTGCGGACGGCGTCATTTTCTCGGACTCGAGCGTCGATCCGTATAACGGAAAGACGGTACGTGCCGCGGTGGGAAGCGTATTTCACCTGCCGATCGTGCGCGGGGGAGACGTCGAGACCATAGCGGCGGCTTTGCGTGACGCTGGGCTCCGAACCTATGCCACCAGCGCCGATGGCGAACGCAGCCTCTTCGACTGCACCGACGAAGAGTTAGGCCCTCCTACGGCGTGGATGTTTGGCAATGAGGCGCACGGTCTTGGCGATGAGGTCGCCGCGCTGGCCCACGCGAAGGTTTCCATCCCGATCCTGGGTCGTGCTGAGAGTCTCAACTTGGCGGTCGCTGCCGGTATTTGTCTATATGCCTCCGCGCGGGAACAGCAACGGCTCGGCGCCCGCGAGTAGCAAGCACGCTTCGTCGAGCTAGGCCGGCCACAAGCGCAAGATGACTGGTTCCCCAAGCGACTGCTGTGTCGCTTGCCCGACTATGCGTCCACGGTCAGGTTGTTGCCGCTGGCGGGGTCAAACACCGTGATGTCGTCTGGGTTGAGCCAGAGGGAGATTCGCTCGCCCTCATGCGCTGGCGATTTACTGTCCAACTTGGCGACGAGCTGCGAGGTGTCGGGTACATCTTCGGTGTCGGCGTCTTGCGCGATTTCGGCGAGATGTTCTGAGTCGATGAGCGTCTCGTCGACGTTGAAGTACACGAACTTTTCTGACCCCATGGACTCCACGATGTCCACAGTGTCGTCGAAGCTCACGCCCTTGTCGGGATTTTCGACCAAGCGGATATCTTCGAAAGCCTCGGGACGAACACCCACGACGACGTCACGGGGGGCGTCGCCAGCTTCCAGCGCCCGACGGAGCCGGTCCGTCAAAGGGATGGTGGCAATCGGTGTCTGAATGGCGTTGTCGGCGAGCTCACCCGGGAGGAAGTTCATGGACGGCGAGCCGATAAAGCCGGCAACGAAGAGGTTGGTGGGGCGATCGTAGAGTTCCTGTGGAGAACCGACTTGCTGCACCACGCCCGCGCGCATCAGCACGATGCGGTCGCCCAGCGTCATCGCCTCGGTCTGGTCGTGGGTGACGTAGACCGTCGTCGTACCCAGACTCTTTTGCAAGCGCGAGATTGAGGTGCGCATCTGCACCCGTAGTTTGGCATCCAAATTAGACAGAGGCTCGTCCATCAAGAACGCTTTAGGGTCCCGAACGATGGCCCGCCCCATCGCCACCCGCTGGCGCTGTCCACCCGAGAGGTTTCCGGGCTTGCGATCAAGATGAGGAGTGAGTTCGAGAATCCGCGCCGCGTTCTCGACCTTGGATTTGATGGTGGCTCTGTCCATCTTGGCGAGCTTGAGCGGGAATGACATGTTCTCCCGCACGGTCATGTGCGGGTAGAGGGCGTACGACTGAAACACCATGGCGATGTCGCGGTCTTTGGGCGCGCGTTCGTTGACCCGCTCGCCATCGATACGAAGATCACCTTCGCTGATGTCTTCAAGACCAGCGATCATGTTCAGTGTGGTGGTCTTTCCACATCCGGATGGCCCGACCAGAATCAAGAACTCTTGGTCCGCGATGTCCAAAGTAACGTCTTGCACCGCTGTAGTGCCGTCGTCGTATCGCTTGGATACGTGATCGAGAATGATGTTTGCCACGGTGCCACTCACCCCTTAACCGCGCCGGACGTCAGACCACTGACGATGCGGCGTTGGAAGAACAGTACGAATAGGACAATCGGAATAGTGATGACCACAGCCGCCGCCATGATCGAACCAGTGGGGTCATCAAACTGCGACGATCCGGTGAAGAACGAGATCGCTGCTGGTGCGGTGCGCGCCGCGTTGGACGAGGTCAACGAGATGGAGAACAAAAAGTCATTCCAGCATTGAATGAACGCCAAAATGGCTGCGGTGACCAACCCCGGGGTTGCCAGTGGTGCGATGACCCGTCGGAACGCCTGAAATGGAGTTGCCCCGTCCATTTTGGCGGCCTTCTCAAGCTCCCACGGAATCTCCCGGAAGAATGACGAGAGGATGTAGATCGTCAGCGGCAGTGCGAAGGTGATGTACGGCAGGATCAGGCCCGGCCAGGTGTTGAACAACTTGGTGGACCGCTCGATTTGGAATAGCGGCGTCACCAACGAGACTTGCGGGAACATCGCGATCAGCAATGACGCGCCGAGCATCACGTTCTTGCCCGGAAAATTAAGCCGTGCGATTGCGTAGGCAGCGAAGGTTCCGACAATCAGCGCGATCAGCGTGGCGATCATCGAGATGCCAATGGAGTTAATCAGCGGTCTACCAAAGCCACCTGTTTTAAAGATGTCTTGGTAGTTCTGGAACGTCCACTTGTTCGGAATAAAACGTCCATCGGTGAAGGTGCTTTTGTCCTTCAGCGACAGCGACAAAATCCATAGCACTGGTACGAGTGCGTAGAACACCACGAGAAGATCCAAAAGTGCCCAGCGAGATTTTCGGGCGGCTATCCCAGCCATTAGCGCCTCCCTGAGGTGTTGCTACCTGGTGCCGACGTTCGGAACACCTTGACGAAAATAAACGCAATGATCGATACGGCGATGAAGATCAGCACCGACATAGTGGAACCGATGCCGAGGTTCAGTCCGCCGATCAGGTTGTGGTAGGTGATGATCGAGACCGAGCTGGTTTTTTGCGCGCCGTTCGTAAGGATGTAGATGTTGTCGTAGATGCGGAACGCGTCCAACATGCGGAAGAGCAGCGCGACGAGAATGGCGGGCTTCATCAGCGGCAAGGTGATCTTGGTGAATCGCTGCCAACGGGTGGCGCCGTCCATCGCGGCCGCGCTTTGGAGTTCCTCGGGCACAATGGACAGACCAGCCAGAAGCAAGAGCGCCATGAACGGTGTGGTCTTCCACACCTCGGCCAGGATGATGATTCCTAGTGCTGGCCAGTGATGCGTCAGGGGTGCGGAGCCATCGGGCAGCAGTCTGGCTAGCCAGCCGGTGTGAGGCGTCCAGGCAAATTGCCAGCCATACGCCGCAACGACGGTGACGATGCCGTAGGGAATCAATATGAATGTCCTGGTCAGCCCCTTGCCTATCAACGTGCGGTGCATCACCAAGGCCAGGGCCATACCCAACACGAGCTCAATAACGACGCTGACCACCATGATCAAAGTGGTCACACCAAATGCGGTCCACCAGTAGGAATTGGTGAGTACCGTCTCGTAGTTTTGGAAGCCGATCCAGCTCCGGTCGTTGGGAAAGTGCAGGTCATAGCGTTGCAGCGACAGCATGACCGAATAGACGATGGGCCATCCTGCTACGACGGCCATAACTACTGCGGCGGGCAAGCACAGCAGCAAGCCGAGCCGGCGCTCTGCCCGTCTGCCCTCGCTACGACGAGTCTGCTTCGCCGGGGGTTTGGCGTGATGCCGGCCTTTGTTGCCGTTAGTGCCGGCGATACTCTCGCTGCTCACGGCAGAACCCCCTTGGATTCAAGAGCATCTTGGATTTGGGTACGAAGCTTTTTCAGCGTCGATGGCGGATTGATGTCGGACGGTGGAGACAACAGCGCAGTGGTGACCGTCGACAGGTTTTGATACGTCGGAGTCTTGGGACGCACCGCCGCCGTCTTGAGCGCATCGAGGATCGCGTCTTTCATCGGGTACGCGGTCCGCATGCTGGGGTTGGTGGCAGCGTCGACCGGCTTACTCGGGTCCAACGGCGTGGTGTCGGAATACAAAGATTCAATGGTGGGCGGCACTCCATCTTTGATAGCAGCAATTTTCTGACTTTGCGGGTCGCGTAGACACAATGCGGCCTGGAAGGCTTCTTGTGGATGCTTGGAGTACTGGCTGATGGCGAAGTTCGCGCCACCCAGCGGGGAACGCCCCGGTCCATTAATGCCCGGGTAGGGAGCCCATTTGAAATTCTTGGCGATCTCTGGCTGGTTCTGGATCATCGAGGCGTAGACGAATGGCCAGACCACCTCCATCGCTGCCTTTCCACCTTCTACCGCGAGCTGGACCTGTTGTTCCCGGCTGTTGGTGAGCGACGGGTCAGCCGCGTCAGATCGCGCAAAATCCCGCATGACCTTGAGCGCTGTCTCCGCTGGTGGCCCTAGCGACACATTTTTTCCACTAGGAGTAAGGATTTGGCCTCCGGCGGATTCGACCAAGCTGTTGAACCACACCATCAGGCCTTCATATTGGGCGCCGGTTACCTCGACATAGTGAGGCTTGCCGGCATCGGCCAGTTGTGAGGCGGTCTTCATCAGACCGTCCCATGTGGTGGGTGGATTCGGAACGAGGTCAGAGCGGTACCACAACAGTTGAGTGTTGGTGTTGTACGGCGCGGCGTAGAGCTTGTCGTGCCATACCGCAGTGTCCAGGGGTGCGGGAAGTGTCCCCTTTTCTGCCTGCTGCTTGTTTTTTCCGGTCCATTCGCGAATCCAGCCCGCCTCAGCGAGCTCGGCGGTCCAGGTGACGTCGAGCCCCAGAATATCCATTCCGTCGTCGCCTGCGGCGAGTCGTCGTACGAGCTGTTCCCGCTGTCCGTCCGCATCGCGCGGCAAGGTGTTGAGATGGATGCGATATTTGCCGTCAGCGAGTTGATTACATCGGTTGACGATGGCGCCGAGGTTCTGCTCTGGGGCGTTATATAGATTGATCACGGTCTCGCCGGAAGAACTGGATCCGCACGCGGCTAGGGCTGTGCTGGCCATCACAAGACCGGTTATCGCGGCGAACATTCGCCGTCGTGGTGTTCTAGCGCTCCTACTCACGCACTGTTCCCCTCCTCGACGTGAGAGGGCACGGCTCTGAGCCGACCCTCTGCTACCACGAGCAGCTGGCTGCTATTGGGTGGGAGCAACCCCCACCTTGCGGACAACGGTCGTAATGTTGCTGCTACCTGGGGTGATATAGCTATGCCGGCACTGATCTCTTTGTGAAATCTTTATAAATTTCTGTACGTCGACAGAGCATGGCAAGTGATGTGAGTCGTCATGCGACGCCGGACCAGAGCTGCGGAAGCGAGTCTGACAAACTGAAAACCAGTGGAAATTCGGAGTAATCCTGTGAGGTCATTCACCCTGGCCTCTACCCAACGGCGAGAACAGATATTTATATGACACCGAGTGATGCGTCCCCTGAGGACCAGCCCACATACATGGCGCCCGAGACCCTTGCGCAGACCGTGGCCACGGCTGAGAAAGCGTTTGCGCAAGCACCGGACCTTCATGCGCTCGCCACGACAAAGTCGGAGCATCTGGGCGACAACTCCCCGGTAGCGCTGGCCCGTAGAGAGGTGGGAGCGGCCCCTCGGGAACAGCGTGCCGACGTGGGCAAGCGCGTGAATCAGGCGCGTTCGCTTATTCAAGCCGCATATGACCAGCGGCTGGCCGTGCTTACGGACGAGCGCGACGCTCGGATGCTGCGTGAAGAAACCGTGGACGTCACACTTCCATGGAGCCGGAGCCCGCGAGGTGCTCGTCACCCGCTGTCCACATTGCAAGAGCGTATGACGGATCTGTTCATCGGGATGGGATTCGAGGTAGCCGAAGGCCCCGAGATCGAGCCTGAGTGGCTCAACTTTGATGCGCTTAATATTCTTCCCGACCATCCCGCACGCTCGATGATGGACACGTTTTTCGTGGAGCCGCCTGAGGCCGGTCTGGTGATGCGCACCCACACCTCGCCAGTGCAAGTCCGCACCATGCTCGCGCGTAAACCGCCCATTTATGTGGTGTGTCCGGGCAAGGTATTCCGCACCGATGAGCTTGACGCCACCCATACCCCAGTTTTCCATCAGGTAGAGGGTTTGGTGGTCGATAAAGGCATCACCATGGCTCATCTCAAGGGCACGCTGGATCATTTCGCTAAGGCGATGTTCGGCGCCGATGCCACGACCCGCTGGCGGCCGTCGTACTTCCCGTTCACCGAGCCCTCCGCTGAGTTCGATGTGTGGTTCCCGCAGGCGAAGGGCGGCGCGCGGTGGGTTGAGTGGGGTGGCTGCGGCATGGTCAACCCGAGGGTGTTGACCGCTTGCGGCATCGATCCCGACGTCTACACCGGATTCGCATTTGGCATGGGGATCGAGCGGGCCCTGCAATTCCGCCATGAGGCCACCGACATGCGCGACATGGTCGAGGGCGACGTGCGGTTCTCAGCCGCGTTTGGAGTGGAGATCTGATGCGCGCCCCCGTTTCTTGGCTTGCTGAACACGTTGCCGGATTGCGCGAGTTCTCGCCGGAACAGATTGACGCCGCGTTGGTGCGGGTAGGGCTCGAAGTTGAGGCGGTGCATGAGCCTGGCGCTCAGCTGACCGGTCCGATCGTGGTCGGGGAAGTGCGGCAGATCACTGAGCTCACCGAGTTCAAAAAGCCGATCCGTTACTGCCGTGTCGATGTGGGACAGCACAATGTGGACGGAGAGCCGCGAGGCATCGTCTGTGGTGCACGGAACTTCTCCGAAGGCGACTGGGTTGTCGTGGCCTTGCCCGGCGCGGTGTTGCCCGGCGACTTTGCGATCGCCGCCCGCAAAACCTATGGGCATGTCTCTGACGGCATGATCTGTGCGGCGGACGAACTGGGCATAGGTTCCGACCACAGCGGCATCATTGTGTTGCCCCGCGATGGGCTGCCTACCGGGACGCAGCCCGGCAGCGATGCATTCCGTGTTTTGGGTCTAGACGACACGATCTTCGAGCTGGCGATCACCCCCGACCGCGGCTACTGCCTGTCCATCCGGGGCATTGCCCGGGAACTCTCTCATGCACTGGGCTTGCCGTTCTCCGACCCGGCGGCAGGTGATACGCCGGCATCGACCGATGACTCCCCTTATCCCGTTGCGGGTTGTCGACACCGTTGGCTGCGACCGTTTCGTGGCCAGGGCTGTCCGAGGCATCGACCCGACAGCAAAGACTCCACTATGGATGAGTCAACGGCTCACCCAAGCAGGCATGCGTCCTATTTCGTTGCCCGTCGACATCACGAATTACGTGATGCTCGAGCTGGGTCAGCCGATGCATGCGTGGGACGCGCATAAGCTCACCGGCGAATTGGTGGTGCGCCGGGCGGTTGCTGGAGAAAAACTCACCACATTGGACGATGTGGAGCGTCAGCTGCACCAAGACGACCTGGTCATTACTGACGACACCGGGGTAGTCAGCTTGGCCGCTGTCATGGGCGGAGCTAGTACCGAGGTGTCTTCGTCCACTGTGGATGTTTTGCTAGAGGCGGCTCATTGGGACCCGATATCGGTGGCTCGCACCGCGCGTCGGCATAAGTTGCCCAGTGAGGCTTCCAAGCGTTACGAGCGAGGTGTCGATCCAGCTTTGGCGGCGGTCGCCGCCGATCGTGCCGCACGGTTGCTCCACGATCTGGCAGGGGGCACCATCGATGAGCGGGTGCTCGACCTTGACGCTCGTCCTGGCGTCGCCGCTATAGCGCTGCCGGTGCAACTGCCCGCTCGTATCTCCGGAGTCAACTATCCACATCCGACAGTCGTCGCACGGCTGCGGGAGGTTGGTTGCGCGGTGGAGATACAAGGCGAGACTCTCATCGTCACCCCCGCTAGTTGGCGTGGCGATCTCGCCGACCCGGCCGACCTGGTAGAAGAGGTAATCCGGCTGGAGGGGTACGACACAGTGCCGTCGGTGCTGCCGCCAGCACCAGCAAGTGCCGGGCTTACCGTCGAGCAACGACGTCGGCGTTCCGTCAGCAGGGCGCTCGCCGAGGCCGGATACACCGAAGTGCTGAGCTACCCATTCGTGTCGCCGGCGATTCACGAGCACGTGGGAGCGGGTTCTCGTGAACGGGTCCTGCGGGTGGCGAATCCTTTGTCGGACCAAGAGCCAGAGCTACGCACGTCCCTGTTGCCCGGTTTACTTCGGACTGTCATCCGCAACGTGGGTCGTGGACAGCGCGATGTGGCGTTGTTCGAACTGGGCCTGGTGTACCTGGCGCGGGAGGGTCGGCAGGTTGCGCCAAAGCCGGGGGTAATGCGGCGCCCCAGCGACAGCGAGATCGCCGAGCTATACGCTGCCGTGCCGCACCAGCCGCTCCACATCGCGGCAGTACTAACCGGCGACCGTGATCCGGCTGGCTGGTGGGGCGAGGGCAGGCAGGCATCGTGGGCTGATGCCATCGAAGCCGCCCGGCTAGTGGCCGAAGTCGCCAGGGTCGAACTGTCCGTACGACAAGCCGATCAAGCGCCTTGGCATCCAGGCCGTTGTGCCGCGTTGGTGTTCGGCGAAAGTTCTCCTGGCGCCGGTGATGGCACGGTGATTGGTCATGCCGGTGAGCTGCACCCTCGAGTTGTGGCAGAGCTCGATCTGCCGGCGCGCACCGCGGCGATGGAGCTTGACCTGTCGGCGTTGCCAACGTCAGCACCGGCCCTAGCGCCAGAGATTTCGGCGTTCCCGTCAGCGTTGCTTGACGTCGCTGTCGTCGTGCCATGGGTGACCCCCGAGGCGCAAGTAGCGGCCGCGTTGGGCGAAGGCGCGGGGGAGCTGTTGGAATCGTTGCGATTGTTCGATGTGTACACCGGCGAGCAAGTCGGGGCGGAACACAAGTCATTGGCGTACAAGCTCGCCTTCCGAGCTCCAGATAGGACACTCACCGTCGAGGAAGCCACCGCTGCGCGCGATGCCGCCGTCGCCGAGGCCAACCGCCGCCTGGGCGCAGTGATTCGGGGTTGATGCGTACAGCTCCTTGGGTGCCCCATGGCGAAGGGCGCCTACATTGGTGCGTGACATCACCAATGCCCAATAGTGGCCCTGGACCCGGCTCGACTGAGCAAAAGCGCGTGGTGTACATCATTTTGGCGCAAAGCCGATTCTCCGCAGAATTTAGTTCGGTCACTGAATAGGTCAGCGCTAATTCAGCGCTAATGCGCTAACATGTGCCTATGGCCACTATCCAGATCCGGGATATCCCCGAGGATGTTTACGCAACTATCTGGCGGCGAGCGCGAGATTCCGGCCAGTCACTCCAGTCATATATGCGTGAGCACCTGATGGAGTTTGGTTCACAACCTACGAAAGCGGAAGTATGGGCCGAAGTTGAGGCATCACTCGCGCGGGATACCTCACCGGGCGGGACTGCTGAGAGCATTGCGAGCTACCTTGCGGCGGATCGCAGATGAGGGCGGTCGTTGTTGATGCGTCTGCTCTCGCTTTTTCTTTGACAAGCAAGGCTCAAGAGGCCGCCGAACTTCGTGGGCGACTCGGCGTATTGCCGTGTCATGCTCCGCATGTGATTGATGCTGAAGTTGGCAATGTCCTTCGCAAGCAGGAGCTGACGGGCGAGATCTCGGCCGTCACGGCCATAGCTGGTCTGCGCGCGCTACCTCAAGTAATAGATCACCGCTGGCTACATACCGGTCATCTTGCGGAAATCGCCTGGCAATTGAGGAAAGCCATCACTTTCTATGACGCTCTCTATGTTGCGTTGGCAGCAATGTTGGATGTGCCTTTGCTGAGCAGCGATGCTCGCTTGAGTAAAGCCCCCAAGTTGCCGTGCACGCTTGAGCTGGTGACCTCCTCCTAGGGGAGCGGCTAAATGCCATGTTTATCGTGACGATCGAATGCTTGCATAAATATTCAATCGCATGCATACTCAATGGCGACGTCATCTCCAGCTCGCCGGCTGTGATGCTGACAGTTCAATTCCTGCCCTGCCCGCGGTTACGCGGCTAGTCGGCCGGCGAGCTGAGCGGCTGAGCGAGTTGTGGTCGTCATAGACCGCAGCGTTGTTCGGCCCGACGTCGACGATTGCCAATGGCGTATCCACTGTGGAGGGTGTGCGTGACACTTCGACATTTTTTGCGCGACGACGACGTCTCGTCGAGCGAGCAATCACACATCCTGGACCTGGCGAGTCGGATCAAAACAGATCGGTTCAGCGCGAGGCCGCTTGCCGGCCCGCGTTCGGTAGCGGTGCTCTTCGACAAGCCCTCCACCCGCACCAGGGCGTCGTTCACCGCGGGCGTCGCTGAGCTGGGCGGGCAGCCGATCGTCATCGACACCGCTACTAGTCAACTCGCCCGGGGTGAAACTCCCGCCGACACCGCCCATGTCCTCAGTGGAGTGTGCGCGGCCATTGTCTGGCGCACCTACGGACAAGAGATCTTGGAGCAGGCAGCAGCGGCGAGTTCCGTCCCGGTCATTAATGCGTTGTCGGACACTTTTCATCCGTGCCAAATTTTGGCCGACCTCCTCACCCTGCGAGAATATTTCGCTGACCTGCAAGGTCAAACGCCTTCTAACGATGCCCTCGTAGATCGAACGCTGGCTTTTGTCGGTGACGCCCACAGCAACATGGCCCACTCCTATGCACTGGGCATGGCGCTCGCCGGGATGCACGTGCGGCTCGTCGGCCCGCAGAAGTATCAGCCTGATCCAGCGGTGATGGATCAGGCGCATGCAATCGCGGCAGACACCGGCGGATCGGTCATGTTTACCACCGAGCTTGATGCGGTGTCCGATGTGGACGTCATCGCCACCGATACCTGGGCGTCGATGGGGTTGGAGTCATATCAAGACGAGCGTCTAGCCGACCTCGCTCCGTACCAGCTCAACGCCGCCCTCCTTGCGCGCAGTCCACACGCGGCCGTGTTGCACTGCTTGCCGGCGCACCGTGGTCAAGAAGTCAGTGCCGACGTTCTCGATGGTCCGCGATCGTTGATATGGCAGCAGGCGGAGAACCGGCTGCACGCGCAGAAAGCCCTCATGGTGTGGCTGCTGGATCCTGACTCGAGGCTGCCATGACGTCAGCGTTAACAAAGACAGCCCGTCAGGCCCGCATTGCCGAGCTGATACGGCAGCAGCCGATTCGCTCCCAGGCAGAGCTCATGCGTTTGCTCGCTGCTGGTGGCCTCGAGGTCACGCAGGCCACGCTGTCCCGTGATCTTGAGGAGCTCGGTGCGGTCAAGTTGCGCGCCGCCGATGGCAGTTCGGCCTATGTCATTCCTGATGAAGGCGCTGCGCCACTGCGGGCAGCAGAGGCCGCACCCGCCCGGCTCATGCGGCTGCTTGAGGAGTTGCTGACCAGCGCGGAAGCTAGCGGCAACTTGGTGGTGCTGCGTACGCCCCCAGGTGCGGCGCAATTTTTAGCGTCCGCATTGGACCGTGCGGGTCTTCCGCAGCTCATTGGCACGATCGCTGGTGACGACACGGTGCTGTGTGTGTGCGGCGAATCGACCGGTGGCGCGGCCTTCGCCGATCAAGCCTTGCGCTGGGCTCAACGAGAACGAGACGAGTCCAGAGTGGATGGAATGTGAGAAAGCACTCAAGGCGCGGAGAAACGTTGCGCCCGAACAGGCAGTGACGGTCATCACAACGGCGGGGAAACTCAATACAAAGGAGATCGAAGTGACTGAGAAGGTAGTGCTTGCCTATTCGGGTGGGTTAGACACGTCCGTCTGTATTGGATGGATCGCCGAGGAGACCGGCGCCGAGGTCATCGCGGTGGCTGTCGATGTCGGACAAGACGGCGAAGATCTCGAGACGATCCGTCAGCGCGCATTGGCATGTGGCGCGGTGGAAGCAGAGGTGGCTGACGCCCGAGCCGAGTTTGCCGACGAGTACGCATTGCCGGCGTTGCAAGCGAACGCTCTCTACATGGACCGTTATCCGCTGGTCTCCGCGTTGTCTCGCCCCACCATCGTCAAACACTTGGTGGCAGCCGCTAAAAAACATGGGGCCGGCACGGTGGCCCATGGCTGCACTGGCAAGGGCAACGACCAAGTGCGTTTCGAGGTCGGCATTTCTTCCCTGGCTCCCGAGCTGCGGTGTATTGCACCGGTGCGCGACTACGCCATGACCCGCGACAAAGCGATCGCGTTCGCCGAAGAAAAAGGCCTACCGATCACCACCACAAAGAGCTCTCCGTACTCCATTGATCAGAATGTGTGGGGTCGGGCGGTTGAAACAGGCTTCCTGGAAGACATTTGGAATGGCCCCATCGAAGACGTGTACTCCTACACCCAAAGCCCCGCGCAGCAGCGTGAGCAGGACGAGCTCGTTGTCACATTCCACAAAGGACGGCCCACGGCCATCGACGGCAAGCCGGTCACCATGTTGGAGGCCATCGAGCAGCTCAACGCGCGTGCTGGCGCGCACGGCGTGGGGCGACTCGACATGGTGGAAGACCGCCTGGTGGGCATCAAGAGCCGCGAGGTGTATGAGGCACCTGGTGCCATCGCGTTGATCACCGCGCACCAAGAGCTAGAGAGTGTGACGCTGGAGCGCGACATCGCGCGGTTTAAGCGGACAGTAGAGCAGCGCTGGGGCGAGCTGGTCTATGACGGCCTGTGGTTTTCGCCGCTCAAGCAAGCCCTGGATGTGTTCATTGCCGAGTCGCAGCAGCACGTCAGTGGTGACGTCCGGCTCGCGTTGCATGCGGGACGCGCCTGGGCGACTGGTCGGCGCAGTGACGAGTCGCTCTACGACTTCAACCTGGCCACTTACGATTCCGGCGACAGCTTCGACCAATCGCTAGCCAAGGGCTTCATTGAGCTGTGGGGTCTACCGAGCAAGATGGCGGCGGTGAGGGATGCCCGAGTCGGGCAGTGAGCTCGCTGAATAGTATTACTTGAGTGCACGTTCTAGCTGCTAGTCATGTTGTGGACAGTCCTCCATGGACTGTCCACAACATATAAGGCCTACGGTTGTGTCGAGCTATTACTGGCGATCTACAGTTCACCAGCTGCCGCCGCTATTTCCTTCTGGGTAAATAGAACCAGCATCACCACCGCAGCGGACTATTGCTCCACTACTCGGTATGTTGCCAAAGCTTGGCCTGACGTGAAAGTGAACGCTTCGATGGGGCCCTACAGCGGTGCAATTGGTGTCGCTAGCAATATCGAGTTTAAGCTGAACGTGATCTGTGCCGCCATCGTGGTTGTAGAACTGGGCATCTGCATACGAAGTCATATGCGCTGCGTTCGTCCTAATGGCTCTCACAAACCTGGCTCGGCGGCGCCATCGAATGAGAAGAGCTGCCAGCATCACGATGATGAATAGGAAAAGTCCTATCTCGATAGGCGAGAATGCGGTGCCAGCGATGGCGAAAGCATGAACACCGATCAGGTGCAGCCCCAGCGCAACGACGAATCCGAAAAACGCCGCACACCCTATTGTCTTCAACACGTGTTTCACCACCGGTCCGAGGGATGCACAGTCAGTTAGATGAAAATTTCATAGAAACTGATTGCCGCCCGCCCGTAATCTAAAAATCTACGGATTAGAAAGGCAACTCTTCTTGTCTGTCTATGCAACATACATGTGCCAGGACGAGGCTATGTGCTGTGACGGCCCGCACGCGAGCGCCGGCAGTCATCCAAACCAGAATATGGTGAGCTCGCCTCAGGGCGAGGCCAAAAGATCACAGGTCAGATGTCAGCGGTTCGACCCCTACGAATAAGTGCAGGCGATATTTCATGGACAACACAAACGCGGCGACTCGGCTATGGGGCGGGCGTTTCTCGGGCGGCCCGGCTGATGCGCTGGCCAAGCTCTCGGTGAGTGTCCATTTTGACTGGCAGCTCGTTCCCTATGACATCGCCGCGTCCAAGGCTCACGCTCGTGTGTTGCACCGGGCTGGGCTTCTTGCCGCCGACGAACTCGAGCAGATGCTGAGCGCGCTCGATGAGCTGGCCGCGGCCTGCGCGTCCGGAGAGTTTCGTCCCACTATTGAAGATGAAGATGTGCACACCGCGCTCGAGCGTGGCCTGCTGGAGCGGCTGGGCCCGCTGGGCGGCAAGCTGCGTGCCGGACGAAGCCGCAACGACCAGATCGCCACCGACCTCCGGCTCTATCTGCGGGATCATGCGCGTTCCCTCGCGAGCTGCCTGGTGGAACTGTGCGAGGCGTTGACTGGGCAGGCGCGGCATCATCTGGGTTTGCCGGCTCCAGGCATGACACATCTGCAGCATGCTCAGCCGATTCTGTTCAGCCACCAACTGCTGGCGCATGTGCAGCCCCTGATACGCGACCTCGATCGACTGTCTGATTGGGACAAACGTGCCGCGTGCTCGCCGCTGGGTTCTGGCGCGTTGGCTGGATCGTCATTGCCGCTGGATCCCACTCAAGTCGCGGCCGAGCTTGGTTTCGCGGCGCCCACCGCCAATTCGATCGACGCGGTCAGCGACCGTGACTTTGCGGCAGAGTTCCTCTTTATTGCCGCGCTCATAGGCGTGCATCTGTCCCGGCTGGGCGAAGAAGTGGTGCTGTGGACGTCACAGGAGTTTGGCTGGATCACACTGGACGATTCATACGCCACCGGCAGTTCGATCATGCCGCAGAAGAAGAACCCGGACATTGCCGAGCTGGCACGCGGCAAGGCGGGTCGGCTCATTGGTGGTTTGACCGCACTGCTCGTCACTCTTAAAGGCTTGCCCTTGGCCTATGACCGTGACCTGCAAGAAGACAAAGAACCAGTATTCGACGCGGTCGAGACGCTGCGGCTCGTCTTGCCCGCGCTCACCGGGATGATTGCCACCTGGACGGTCCATGAGGACGTAGTGCGTGCCGCCGCCCCGCGCGGCTACTCACTCGCCACCGAGGTCGCCGAATGGCTGGTGCGGCAGCAGGTTCCATTCCGGGATGCGCACGAAATTGTGGGAGCGCTGGTGGCTCGCTGCACCGAGCGCGGCTGCGAGCTCAACGAACTGTCCGATGAGGAGCTTGCTGAGATCAGTGCACACCTGAAGCCAGACGTACGTTCGGTGCTGTCTGTCGAGGGAGCCATCGCGGCGCGTCAAACTCCAGGCAGCACCGGGCTTGGCCCCGTGACCGTCCAATTAGAGCAGACCAGTGGGGCGCTGAATACGTTCCGGGAATGGTCGCAGAAGCCAGGGGAGTAAGAATCCCTGTGGCTGCCGCAGATACAAGTCGACTGTTGCTGGCGCGGCCAGCAACGGAGGTCGCGCCACGATTGTTGGGCGCTGAACTCTCGGCCGCTGGCGTGACAGTGCGCATCACGGAAGTCGAGGCGTACGGCGGGGTGGGAGAAGATCCGGCCTCGCACGCGCACCGTGGCCAAACCGCGCGCAATGCGGCGATGTTCGGCGAGCCTGGCATGTTGTACGTCTATTTCACCTACGGCATGCACTGGTGTCTCAACGTTGTGTGTGGACCGGTCGGAGCGGCATCAGCAGTACTGTTGCGCGCCGGCGAGGTCATCGGCGGAATCGACGTAGCGCGCACCCGAGCGCGGCTGGGTGCGCCTGATCGTGATCTTGCTCGGGGTCCCGCAAGGCTAGCGCGAGTACTCGACCTTTCTGGAGTCCACAACGGACTTCCTTTGCTATCCCATGCGGACAGTTCCTCGGAGTCGTCGTGTGCTGACGTGCCACCATGTTCTACTGGCGAATCGTCGACACCATCCACAGTGGATGGTGGTCAAGCTCCGCAGCTGTTTTTGGCCCCGCCGTTAGCTAAGAGCCTCATCTCAACCGGCCCACGCGTCGGCATCAAACAGGCAATCGAGCGACCATGGCGCTTCTGGCTCACCGACGAACCCACTGTCAGCAGCTACAAGCGGCATGTGCCTCGTTCGCCACGTCAATCCTCTGGGGGATAGGCCGCGGCAGACAACAACCTGGCGCAAACAGAATTGACCGATGCGAGAAGATCCCAGGATGACCGACATTCTCGAGGATCTCCACTGGCGTGGTCTCATCAGCCAAAGCACCGACGAAACCGAGCTACGGAAAGCGCTCACAGACGGCCCTATCACGCTGTATGCCGGATTCGATCCGACGGCCGACAGCTTGCACGGCGGCAATCTGGTTCCGCTGCTTACAGTGCGACGTTTTCAGCTGGCGGGTCATTGCCCGATCGTGCTTGCCGGCGGGGCTACTGGGCTGGTCGGCGACCCCAGCGGGCGCGCCACCGAGCGTTCACTCAATACGCCCGAGCGAGTGCGTGAGATGACCGACCGCATCGGGAGCCAGCTAGCAAAGTTTGTGGATTTCACCGGCTCGCAAGCCGCGACTCTCGTGAGCAATTTGGACTGGTGGCAGGGCATCTCCGCGTTGGAATTACTGCGCGATGTCGGCAAACATTTTCCGATTAATCAAATGTTGGCCAAGGAAGTGGTGGCCACTCGGCTGGGCGGCGCGGGCATTAGCTACACGGAGTTCAGTTACCAAATTCTCCAGGCATATGACTTCCTTCAGCTTTTCCGTGACCAGCAATGCACACTCCAAATCGGAGGGACTGATCAATGGGGCAACCTCACGGCTGGGCTGGATCTCATCCGGAAAATCACCGGCAAGCGTGCACATGCATTCACTGTGCCCCTCGTTACGACCGCTACTGGGGAGAAGCTGGGCAAGAGTACCGGCGGCGGCTCTATCTGGCTCGATCCTGAGCTCACTAGCCCGTATGCCTGGTACCAGTACTGGATTAATACCGATGACCGTGACGTTGTCAGGTGGCTGAAAATTCTTACGTTCCTCAGCCGTGACGAGATAGAGGCCTTGGCTGAAGAAGTCCACACTCGACCGTTTGCGCGTTCTGCGCAACGTGCCCTGGCACGAGAGCTCACCACATTGGTTCACGGCCACGACGAGACTGAGCGAGTGGTCGCCGCGAGCCAGGCGCTTTTTGGCCGAGGTGAGTTAGCTGAGCTGCCCTCAGAGACCTTGCGGGCGGCGCTCGCCGAAGCGGGGCTAGTTGAGATTGGCGACTCATCCGCCACCATCGTGTCCTTACTTAAGGAGACGGGTTTGTGTGACAGCTTGTCTGAAGCGCGTCGAGTGATAGCCGAGGGCGGGGTGTCGGTCAACAATCAGAAGCTCAGCAATGTAGATGCGGCGGTCGCCGGGGTGGACCTTTTGCATGGTCGTTGGTTAGTACTACGACGAGGCAAAAAATCGGTTGCAGGTGTCGAAGTGGTTGCCAGAGAGTCGATCGCTGTCTAAGAAGCATTTGCCCAGCTCACAATGGTTTCCGACCCCCGCTGTTTGGGCATAAAAGCTATAGCGTAAGTTTCTCTCTGCACGCGGCGAACGGATACAAAGCGCCTCACAGCGCTAGGGCCGGCCGCGAAATCTCTGGCCAGTTAGAAGTGATAAGCTTTTATCAGGCTCCCGGGCGATGCCGAAGAAATTCGACGCAGTTGACCGGTTGAGAATGAACGAAACCCCATCTGGTTCCTAATCGGACTGGCTGGTGTGTGGGTGTTGTTTGAGAACTCAACAGTGTGTTTATAGATTGTTGTGTGCCGTTTTTGTGGCCGCGCAGGATGCTTTTTGGTGTTGTGTGTGGTCGCGTTTTTGGCAGCAACCGTTGATTTTGAATGGTTTTTTGTTGCCAGGTATTTTTTGCTCTCCCATCGAGAGTATTTGGTTGTTTGATGGAGAGTTTGATCCTGGCTCAGGACGAACGCTGGCGGCGTGCTTAACACATGCAAGTCGAACGACAGTGCCTTCTTCGGGAGGTACATGGAGTGGCGAACGGGTGAGTAACACGTGAGTAACCTGCCTCAAGCTTGGGGATAACCTACGGAAACGTGGGCTAATACCGAATGTGCACTGTCCCACGCATGTGGGGTGGTGGAAAAGTTTTTCTGGCTTGAGATGGGCTCGCGGCCTATCAGCTTGTTGGTGGGGTGATGGCCTACCAAGGCGGTGACGGGTAGCCGGCCTGAGAGGGTGTCCGGCCACACTGGGACTGAGACACGGCCCAGACTCCTACGGGAGGCAGCAGTGGGGAATTTTGCACAATGGGCGCAAGCCTGATGCAGCGACGCCGCGTGGGGGATGACGGCCTTCGGGTTGTAAACCTCTTTCGCCAGGGACGAAGCCTTCCTTTCGGGGTGGGTGACGGTACTTGGAGAAGAAGCACCGGCTAACTACGTGCCAGCAGCCGCGGTAATACGTAGGGTGCAAGCGTTGTCCGGATTTATTGGGCGTAAAGAGCTCGTAGGCGGTTTGTCGCGTCGGTCGTGAAAACTGGAGGCTTAACTTCCAGCTTGCGGTCGATACGGGCAGGCTTGAGTTCGGTAGGGGAGACTGGAATTCCTGGTGTAGCGGTGAAATGCGCAGATATCAGGAGGAACACCGGTGGCGAAGGCGGGTCTCTGGGCCGATACTGACGCTGAGGAGCGAAAGCGTGGGGAGCGAACAGGATTAGATACCCTGGTAGTCCACGCTGTAAACGGTGGGCGCTAGGTGTGGGGACTGGTTCACGGTTCCTGTGCCGAAGCTAACGCATTAAGCGCCCCGCCTGGGGAGTACGGCCGCAAGGCTAAAACTCAAAGGAATTGACGGGGGTCCGCACAAGCGGCGGAGCATGCGGCTTAATTCGATGCAACGCGAAGAACCTTACCAGGGCTTGACATACATCATTTACTCACAGAGATGTGGGGTCCTTCGGGGTGGTGTACAGGTGGTGCATGGTTGTCGTCAGCTCGTGTCGTGAGATGTTGGGTTAAGTCCCGCAACGAGCGCAACCCTTATTCGATGTTGCCAGCACGTGATGGTGGGGACTCATCGGAGACTGCCGGGGTCAACTCGGAGGAAGGTGGGGATGACGTCAAATCATCATGCCCCTTATGTCCTGGGCTGCACGCATGCTACAATGGCCGGTTCAAAGAGCTGCGATACCGTGAGGTGGAGCGAATCTCATAAAGCCGGTCTCAGTTCGGATCGTAGTCTGCAACTCGACTACGTGAAGGTGGAGTCGCTAGTAATCGCAGATCAGCAACGCTGCGGTGAATACGTTCCCGGGCCTTGTACACACCGCCCGTCACGTCATGAAAGTCGGTAACACCCGAAGCCCATGGCCTAACCGGTTTTGCCGGGGGGAGTGGTCGAAGGTGGGATTGGCGATTGGGACGAAGTCGTAACAAGGTAGCCGTACCGGAAGGTGCGGCTGGATCACCTCCTTTCTAAGGAGCATCGCGTCAGCTTTTTCCTATCTCTGACGCATTAGTGAATGCTCGCGGGTGAATCACATGACAATCTTTCTTGCTGTTGATGCCTCTTGTGTGGGGTGTTGGTGGTGGGGGCGCACTGTTGGGTCCTGAGGCAACACCTTTGGGTGTGTGTCTTGTGGGTTTGCCATGGTGGTGCTGGCGTTATACCCGCTGTTGCCGGTGAGGGCTTTGGTTCTTGTCTGGTGAGGGTGTGTGGTGGCGTGGTGGTGCTGGTTGTGGTGGGTGTTTGTTTTGTTCATAGTGGGTGTGTAACGAGCACAGCGGTCCTTTGTGGATTGTTGTGTGTGTAGTGTGCCTGTTTTGTGTGTTGGTTTAAGTGTATAAGGGCGCACGGTGGATGCCTTGGCATCAGGAGCCGATGAAGGACGTAGGAGGCTGCGATAAGCCTCGGGGAGCTGCCAGCCAAGCTGTGATCCGAGGGTGTCCGAATGGGGAAACCTGGCCAGAGTTATGTCTGGTCACCCGTATCTGAATGTATAGGGTGCGGGGAGGGAACGCGGGGAAGTGAAACATCTCAGTACCCGTAGGAAGAGAAAACAATAGTGATTCTGCTAGTAGTGGCGAGCGAACGCGGAAGAGGCTAAACCATACGCGTGGAATACCTGGCAGGGGTTGCGTGTGTGGGGTTGTGGGGATCATCGAATGATTGTTCTGCCAGACGGTCCAGGAGTTGTAGTAAAACAGTGTGTTAGCCAAATGGTGTGGGAACGCCGACCGGAGAGCGTGATAGTCGCGTAGGTGAAAACATGCTGGTCTTCTGTTTGATGGTTACCCGAGTAGCACGGGGCTCGTGGAATCTCGTGTGAATCTGCCAGGACCACCTGGTAAGCCTAAATACTCCCTGATGACCGATAGTGCACGAGTACCGTGAGGGAAAGGTGAAAAGTACCCCGGGAGGGGAGTGAAAGAGTACCTGAAACCGTGTGCCTACAAGCCGTCAGAGCGTGTCTGTCCTTTTGGGTGGGTGTGTGATGGCGTGCCTTTTGAAGAATGAGCCTGCGAGTTGTGTTGCGTGGCGAGGTTAACCCGGGTGGGGGAGCCGTAGCGAAAGCGAGTCTTAATAGGGCGTTTTAGTCGCGTGGTGCAGACCCGAAGCGGAGTGATCTACCCATGTCCAGGGTGAAGCGCCGGTAAGACGGTGTGGAGGCCCGAACCCACCAGGGTTGAAAACCTGGGGGATGAGGTGTGGGTAGGGGTGAAAGGCCAATCAAACTCCGTGATAGCTGGTTCTCCCCGAAATGCATTTAGGTGCAGCGTTACGTGTTTCGTACCGGAGGTAGAGCACTGGATGGCCGAGGGGCCTCACCAGGTTACTGACGTCAGCCAAACTCCGAATGCCGGTACGTTGTAAGCGTGGCAGTGAGACTGTGGGCGATAAGGTTCATGGTCGAGAGGGAAACAGCCCAGATCGTCAGCTAAGGCCCCTAAGCGTGTACTAAGTGGGAAAGGATGTGGAGTCGCGTAGACAACCAGGAGGTTGGCTTAGAAGCAGCCACCCTTGAAAGAGTGCGTAATAGCTCACTGGTCAAGTGATTCCGCGCCGATAATGTAACGGGGCTCAAGTACATCGCCGAAGCTGCGGCAATGCCACATGTGTCTGGCTTTCATTCCTGCGGGGTGTTTGTTGGGCGTGGTGTTGGGTAGGGGAGCGTCGCATCACCAGGGAAGCGGCCGGGTGACCGAGTCGTGGAGGTGATGGGAGTGAGAATGCAGGCATGAGTAGCGAAACACGGGTGAGAATCCCGTGCGCCGATTGACTAAGGGTTCCTGGGCCAGGTTCGTCCGCCCAGGGTAAGTCGGGACCTAAGGCGAGGCCGACAGGCGTAGTCGATGGACAACGGGTTGATATTCCCGTACCCGTGAATGAACGCCCAATGCGAAACACATTTCATGCTAAGCACTGTGAGGGCGGTGTGTGTCTTCGGATGCGTGTTGTCTAGGTGGTGTGATCCTGGTGTGGAGTAGTGCAGCGATGGGGTGACGCAGGAAGGTAGCCAGACCCGGTGATTGGTTGTGCCGGGACAAGCGTGTGGCCTGTGGTGCAGGTAAATCCGTGCCGCATAAGGGTGAGGCGTGATGTGGAGCCGAGTGAGGTGAAGCTGGTGATCCTATGCTGTCGAGAAAAGCCTCTAGCGAGTTTGTTCATGGCCCGTACCCGAAACCGACACAGGTAGTCAGGTAGAGAATACCGAGGCGTGCGAGTGAACTATGGTTAAGGAACTCGGCAAAATGCCCCCGTAACTTCGGGAGAAGGGGGGCCATTCCCGTGATTGTCTCTTGCAGACAGGCAGCGGGTGATGGCCGCAGTGGCCAGGGGAAAGCGACTGTTTACTAAAAACACAGGTCCATGCGAAGTTGTAAGACGATGTATATGGACTGACGCCTGCCCGGTGCTGGAACGTTAAGGGGACCTGTTAATCCACTTTGGTGGGTGAAGCGGAGAACTTAAGCGCCAGTAAACGGCGGTGGTAACTATAACCATCCTAAGGTAGCGAAATTCCTTGTCGGGTAAGTTCCGACCTGCACGAATGGCGTAACGACTTTCCTACTGTCTCAACCATAGGCTCGGTGAAATTGCACTACGAGTAAAGATGCTCGTTACGCGCGGCAGGACGGAAAGACCCCGGGACCTTCACTACAGCTTGGTATTGGTGTTCGGTTCGGTTTGTGTAGGATAGGTGGGAGACTGTGAAGCGTGCACGCTAGTGTGTGTGGAGTCATTGTTGAAATACCACTCTGATCGTATTGGATGTCTAACCTCGGACCATGATCTGGTTCAGGGACAGTGCCTGGTGGGTAGTTTAACTGGGGCGGTTGCCTCCTAAAAGGTAACGGAGGCGCCCAAAGGTCCGCTCAATCTGGTTGGTAATCAGATGGTGAGTGCAAGTGTATAAGCGGGCTTGACTGTGACACGTACATGTGGAGCAGGGACGAAAGTCGGGACTAGTGATCCGGCACCGGCATGTGGAAGCGGTGTCGCTCAACGGATAAAAGGTACCCCGGGGATAACAGGCTGATCTTCCCCAAGAGTCCATATCGACGGGATGGTTTGGCACCTCGATGTCGGCTCGTCGCATCCTGGGGCTGGAGTTGGTCCCAAGGGTTGGGCTGTTCGCCCATTAAAGCGGCACGCGAGCTGGGTTTAGAACGTCGCGAGACAGTTCGGTCCCTATCCGCCGCGCGCGTAGCAGACTTGCAAGGGCCTGTCCCTAGTACGAGAGGACCGGGACGGACGAACCTCTGGTGTGCCAGTTGTACCGCCAGGTGCATGGCTGGTTGGCCACGTTCGGAAGAGATAACCGCTGAAAGCATCTAAGCGGGAAACTTGCCTTAAGATGAGGTCTGCCTCCACCTTTGCGTGGGTAAGGCCCCCGGTAGACGACCGGGTTGATAGGCCAGATGTGGAAGCCTGGTGACAGGTGTCAAGCTGACTGGTACTAATAGGCCGAGGGCTTAAACCAACACGCTAAACAGTTCCACTACCGTATGCGCACCCACTATGTTTTCCCTTTCCTGGGGGGATACGTTATTCCGTGCACTGTCCAAGTGTCCTTTGTGGTGCTTGTGGTGGTGGCGGGGTGATGGGGACCCTGGGGTGATGAAGGGATGAAGATGTTTCGGTGGCTATAGCGGCAGGGAAACGCCCGGTCCCATTCCGAACCCGGAAGCTAAGACTGCCAGCGCCGATGGTACTGCACTCGCCAGGGTGTGGGAGAGTAGGACACCACCGAACGCAACGTGATACTGGAAGGCTCCGACTGTCTGTATGGACGGTCGGAGCCTTCCACACATCTAGAACAAAAACCCAGACCGTACACCGAGACCAATGAAACCGACCATCACATATAGACCGTCGAAGACCATTGCGCATGTACCGAGTGGGACAGAACTACCCTCGCGTGCCGCGCAAACAGAGCAAGCTAATCTGCCACCCCAGCAGGGAGTCGGCGAGCTCCACTGCCTAGAGTTTGCAGAGGAGGTTCACGTGGGCGAGAAATGGCATAAGAGCACTAGCGGCACACAGACGGGCAAAGCCAGGAAGAGCACTGAATCGGGCGTCAGGGGTGCTGGCCATGGTGAGCAGCGTTCCCCCGAGCGGCGGCCCGCGAAGAGTGGACCAGGGAAGACGAGGGGTGACGGTCCGCAGATTCCGGACGACGTCGATATTTCTCAGGTAGATAAGGAAGTGCGGTCGCAACTTCGCGCGTTGCCTAAGGATACGGCCGCCAGGGTTCTGGGTCATTTGGCCGCTGCGGACGAGCTTTTAGCCGACGACCCAGCACAGGCGTTATTGCATGCACAGGTCGCGAGGGGCATCGCGTCGCGTTTCGCGGTGGTGCGAGAGGCAGTGGGTATTGCGGCCTACTATGCCGAGGAATGGCAGACAGCGTTGGTCGAGCTGCGCACCGCACGTCGGCTCAGCGGCAGTGCCGAATATTTGGCGATGATGGCTGACTGTGAACGAGCGCTGGGGCGTATCGACAAAGCACATGAGACTGTCCGAGAAGGACTCTCTTCGGTAAAAGAGCCAGGTATTCGGGCTGAGCTGTGCATTGTCGAATCGGGCATGTGTCAAGATGCGGGCGAGTGGGATGCTGCTCTCGCGGTGCTTGATATTCCGGAATTGCAGTGGAATCAGCCTGCTCCTTGGCTCGCTCGTTTGCGGTATGCCTATGCCGAAGCGCTGATGAGCCAGGGAAACACGTCAGTCGCCCGGGATTGGTTTGTCCGTGCCGCAGAAGTCGATACCGAACAGCAGACCGATGCTGCTGAGCGAGTCATGGAGTTCGACGGGATCGTATTCACCCCCGCAAGCGAGGAGACCGACTCGGTTGGGTTCGTGGATGAGGCAGACGCGGATAATGTGGCGCCCCGGGCTGAGATTGGCGGAACGATGACCCATGAAGCTTCATGACAGAGAGCGGCGACTCGTCTGATTCGGATCGTGCGGAACCTCTCAGCGCATGTACGCGGCCGCTCAATGAGGTGTATGACGTCGGATTACTTGATCTTGATGGTGTGGTGTGGCGTCTTACGGAAGCAATTCCTGGCGCGGCAACCGCCATTGGAGAGGCCAGACAGGCCGGCATGCGCGTGGAGTTCGTCACCAATAATGCGAGTCGCCGCGTCGAAGAAGTAGTAGATCTATTGGGACGGATGGGGATTCCTGCGGAGCCCCAGCAGGTGGTCACATCGGCGCAAGCAGCAGCGGCCCTGTTAGCTGAACGCCTCCCTTCGAAAGCTTCGGTGCTTGTGGTTGGCGCTCCGTCGTTGGAGCACGAAATAGTTGAGGTTGGTCTCACACCGGTGCGTTCCGCTGACGAGCGGCCAGCAGCTGTGGTCCAAGGTTACGGGACAGAGGTGGGATGGCGTGATTTGGCGGAAGTAACTGTCGCCGTCGGCGGCGGGGCATGGTGGGTTGCCACCAACGCCGATTTGACCTTGCCATCTGCACGAGGGTTGCTGCCGGGAAATGGGGCATTGATAGCGGCGGTGCGTTCGGCTGTTGGTCGTGGCCCGGACGAGATCGTGGGCAAGCCGCACCCAGGACTACACCAAGAATCGGTGCGGCGCAGTAATGCTCGACACCCTTTGGTGGTGGGGGATCGCCTCGACACTGACATTGCAGGCGCCAACCGCGCGGGTGTCCACAGTTTGTTGGTGATGACCGGCGTAACCACGGCGGACACATTGTTGCGTGCGGCGAAAGAAGAGCGACCTACGTACCTCGCGGCCGATCTGCATGGACTTAGCCGCCCACATCCGACTGTCCACTGTGTTCCATCAATGCAAGAAGACGTCGGTGGGGCGGCACATTGTGGAGCCTGGTCGGTGCACGTACGCGTCGCGGCCAACGGGCTACCACAGTTGGTGGTGGGCCGGGGTGTCGACAATGTCGCAGCAGAGGCCGCATTGAATCCAGAGCGGTCAGCCGAGGCGGGTTGGACCGATGCGTTGAGAGCGATGTGTCAGGCGGCATGGCAGCTTGCCGATGGAAAACATGCGACAAAGCCAAGCTTGGTCGCCGCAGACGAGCCGGCAGCTGGGTTGTTTAGGCATTGGGGCCTGTCGACGGCTAGTGCCGGCTAGCTCGGACATGGACGCGCCCCGAGTGTCCCGTGAGGACGGATAGGTTAGGAGACGGGCGAGGTAGCGCGTCGGCCTTCTTTGACAGGGTAGACAATCACGCCGATAAGCAGTGTTATGTCAAGTACAGAAAAGACAAAAGCCCTCACCAACAAGACAGGAATCATCCACACGGGCGGGGGTAACCGTCACCCGCTGTTGAGCGACACCGCTTCCACATGCCGGTGTCGGATCACTAGTCCCGACTTTCTTCCTCGCACTACCTGGGCGTGGGGTGCGTCACTCATCACTGCGCCCAGGTAGTGGACATGGCTGTGTGGCTCGGCGAAAGAGGGTGGGAAGGGTGACGGCTGCGGCTGTGCGAGAACGCAACGCCTGGTCTTATTCAAACAGACGTACCGTTGTGAGCGTAGCGACCCACCTTGCCAAAGGAGAGTGACACTTATAGCAGGTTACGGAGCTTAAGTAGGTCCATAAAGGACGCATCGACTTTCAGCCGATTGCTCGCCCATGCGTTGGCGAAGTTGAGCGAGCCGTCAGTGAGAGCGAGAAGGTCATCGCTGTTTACCGTCAGTGTGATCGCAGCGTGGGGTGTCTCACCGGGGGTGATGTCGCTGAGTTTGCCTTCGGAAAGATGGGCGTGAAATCCGGAGTTGAGGTCGGGGATTCGACAAGTGACGGTTCGATCTAGCGCTGGCGCATCTCCATTTTCGGCTGCCCGCGCCATTTTCGAGGAAAGCTTTTCTAGCGCTTGTTGGCACTCGTCGAGCGTTGCCATGACTGCTCCTTCATAGATGTGCGCTGATGTTGCTCTCGGAAATCACGGACGCGCTTATCGTGGGTCTGCTGCTGGCACGTTAGCGTTGGTCCATGCAACCAACGCAACAGCCCTTCGATTCCACCGGAAACGACCGCATTGACGCTGCCCTAACGCGGGTCGCGGCCCTTGATGCGGCTGCGGTATTTGAGCACGTTGCCGCATACGAACAACTACACGGAGTGCTTCAGGACACCCTTACCGCCATCGACCGTAACCCCAGTGACGTCACTGGTCGCGAAAGACGATAGTGGTGGCTCGAAAACCACGGCTGGACGCCGAGCTGGTGCGGCGCGGACTCGCACGTTCGCGCCAACATGCGGCAGAACTCATCGCAGAGGGGGCGGTGTGTATCGCTGGTCAGGCGGCGTCTAAGCCGGCGACGGGGGTAGAGCTGGCGGCTCCCATCACCGTGAATGCCCTCTCCGATGACGGCTACGTCTCCCGAGGCGCGCACAAACTTATTGGCGCGCTCGATCACTTCGCCGATAAGGGGCTGGAGGTGGCAGGGCGGCGTTGTCTCGACGCCGGTGCGTCGACAGGCGGTTTTACGGACGTATTGCTCCGCCGAGATGCCGCACACGTCGTCGCGGTTGATGTCGGATATGGACAACTGGCCTGGAGGCTGAGAACTGACTCGCGGGTCAGCGTGGTGGAACGGACCAATGTGCGTTCGCTGGAGCCGGCAACAATAGGTGGCGCTGTACAGCTGACCGTGGCTGATCTGTCATTTATCTCGCTATGCCTTGTACTACCCGCGTTAGCAGCGTGCACGAGGCCGGATGGAGACATCGTGCCCATGATCAAACCTCAGTTTGAGGTAGGAAGGGAAAAACTAGGGTCCGGTGGTGTGGTGCGCGATCCGTTGCTGTGGGCCGAAAGCATCAATCGGGTGATTGAGTCGGCTGCGACGTGGGGTTGGTTTCCCGTCGATCTCGCAATAAGTCCGCTACCTGGCCCAGCCGGTAATAGAGAGTTTTTTGTGTGGCTGCGTACTGGCGCTCATCCGCTTGCTGATGGTGTGCTCGAGCGGGTCATCAGTGAGTCCACAGGAGGTATGTGACATGGCACGCGAAGCGTTGTTGGTGACGCATACTGGTCGCCCCGATGTGGTGGAGCATGCCCGGGCGATAGCGAGCGACTTGAGTGCTGCCGGTTTTGGTGTGCGGGTACTAGCGGGTGAGGCTGCCGATCTGGCTTTGGGCCATGCGGCGTCGGCCGCGGGTTTGCCGGCGGCCGACGGTGTGGAGATCATCGTGGCGCTGGGAGGCGATGGCACGTTGCTCCGCGCCGCCGAGCTTGCCCGGCCCACAGGCACTCCGTTGCTGGGAATCAACCTGGGCCGAGTGGGTTTCTTGGCCGAGGCGGAGATCGACGATGTTCAGAATGTGGTAGAGCGTGTCGTTTCAGGTGCGTATGACGTGGATGAGCGTCTCACTATTGACGTCGACATCGTCCAAGACGGACATCCACTGGGGCGAACGTGGGCGCTGAACGAGATGGCGCTGGAGCGCGCGGAGCGTGAGCGGATGCTGGAGCTGGCTGTCAGTATCGATGGGCATCCCGTGTCTCGGTGGGGCTGTGACGGCTTGGTGTGTGCCACTCCGACGGGTTCGACGGCGTATGCGTTTTCTGCTGGAGGCCCAGTGTTATGGCCCGAGGTGCAGGCTCTGCTGGTTGTCCCGTCCAATGCACACGCATTGTTTAGTCGGCCATTGGTTGTTGGTCCATATTCGACGGTGACGATCGAGTCGGGGAGTGGCGTGTCCGCGGTTGCGTCGTGTGATGGCCGTCGGTACATCGCCGTGCCCCCTGGTGGGAAGGTCACGGTGCGTCGCGGCGCGCAACCAGTTCGGGTGGTGCGGCTATCGGCGAAATCGTTTACGGATCGATTAGTCGCTAAGTTTGGTTTGCCGGTGGAGGGCTGGCGTCGTCGGCGTGGCTAGTCGTGAGCGGTGCAATGGATGTGGAAGTGAGGCAGGTGGTGACCACGTTCGTGCTCGCTGGCCACGCTGTGCTGCTATGTGGGAGCGGATTGGATGGTTATGGTCGTCGGCGTGATATCTGAGATCCGCATTACGGGTCTGGGCGTAATCGACGACGCCACCCTGCCGTTCGCTCCCGGTTTTACGGCCGTGACGGGTGAGACTGGCGCGGGTAAGACCATGGTGGTGGCGGGCCTAGGTCTGCTTTTTGGTGGCAAGGCAGATGCCGGGCGCGTGCGTGGTGGGCAGAATCGGGCCATTGTGGAGGGTCGGGTCGCGGTAACCAGTCCGTCGTTGCGGGAGCGGCTCACGGAGTTGGGCGCCGAACTTGAGGATGACGGCACGGTCATCATCGCCCGCACGGTGATGTCGGAAGGACGGTCCCGAGCTCACGCTGGTGGTCGCGCGGTTCCGGCGAGTGTCTTGGGAGAGCTGGGTGATGAGTTGGTGGCCATGCATGGCCAGTCGGACCAGCTTCGGCTGCTTCATCCCGGAGTTCAGCGTGGCGCGCTAGATCGGTTTGGTGGCGGCGAGACCCAACGTCTGCTAAACGAATACCGCCGTATATATAGCGACATGCGTGACGTGCTATCCGAACTCCAGCAGCTGACGGAGTACGCACGCGAGCGGGCTCGGGAGGCAGACACCCTGCGGTATGGGGTGGGTGAGATCGACGCGGCGGATCCGCAGCCCCATGAGGAGAAGCAGCTGTTGGCGGAAGCTCAGCGTCTGGAGCACGCCGATCAGTTGCGGGGTGCGGCATTCGCGGCGCATCAGGCCTTGGCAGGAGATCCTGCTGCGGTCGATGGCACGGATGCCTCCAACCTGCTGGGCACGGCGCGGCGGGTATTGGAGGAGGTCGCACCTCACGACGATCGACTGCGGTCTTTCGCGGAGCGCGCTGATGAGTTGACCGCGTTGGCGGGGGAGCTAGCCGCAGACCTCGCCTCTTACGAGCAGGTAATTGAGGCGGATCCGGTTCGTCTGTCGGTGGTCCAGGAACGCCGGGCTGTGCTCGCTAATTTGATCCGCAAATACGGTGACGATCTTGCGGAGGTGCGAGCGTGGGCGGATCGCGCACGGGAGAAACTGTCCCATTTGGACTCGTCTGAGGAGCGGTTGGCGTTTCTGCGCGAACGGCGTGACGTGCTCATCCCGCAGTTGGCGTCGGCTGCCGCGCAACTATCAGAGGAACGGGCTCGGGTTGCCCAGAGGTTCGGTGAAGCGGTGAGTGTGGAGCTTGCCGGGTTAGCGATGCCGGATGCGATGGTTCGTGCCGTCGTGACACATCCCCCTGCCCGAGACGGCCACCTCGCGGTCGAACTTGACGGTGAGCGGGTGGCGGCGGGTCCTGACGGTGTGGACGATGTAGAGCTTCAGCTGATCGCCCATCCGGGCGCGCCGGCGCGGGCGTTGCAACGTGGAGCGTCCGGTGGCGAGTTGTCTCGCGTGATGCTCGCGGTCGAGGTGGTTTTTGCTGGCTCTACCGGTGTGGCCACGATGGTCTTCGATGAGGTGGATGCGGGTGTCGGTGGCAAGGCGGCGGTCGAGGTGGGGCGACGGCTAGCGCGACTTGCCCGAGATCATCAGGTGCTGGTGGTTACTCATTTGCCGCAGGTTGCCGCGTTTGCGGATCAGCATTTGCTGGTGGTCAAAGACAGCGCTGGAGCAGTGACCACCAGTGGTGTCCATATGCTCACCGAGGCAGAGCGTCCTAAAGAACTCGCACGCATGCTCGCGGGTATTGACGATTCTGAGATTGGCATCGCGCATGCGGAAGAGCTCTTGGAGCTAGCGCGGCGCAGTAACGTAGATAACCAGTGAAAAGCTACAGAAACGGCGGCAATATCGCTGGTCATAAGCAACGTCCTGCCGTACGGATGAGTGACGGCGAGTCCAACGGCGGGAGCAATTCATAAAGTGAGAAGATGGGCGCCATCATGCGTTTGCCAACTCTTCGCCGTAACCGTGCAAGTGGAAGCCGGTCAGGGATTACCGGCGCCGCACGGTTAGATCGGCGCACGAAACGATTGACCGGTCGGCTTAAACCGGGCGATATTGCGATAATCGACCATGTCGACATTGACAGGGTAGCCGGTGACGCCTTGGTGGCGACGGGTATCTCGGCGGTCATCAACGCTTCACCCAGTGTTTCTGGCCGCTACCCCAACTTGGGTCCGGAAGCCATCCTCAAAGCGGGAATTCCGCTGATCGACAACGCGGGTGCGCAGATATTCGAAGCCATCCACGAGGGCCAAGACATTCGGATTGATGGCGACACTATTTATCTTGCCGATGAGCCTGTCGGCAAGGGTTTGCGCTACACCGCCGAGTCGCTTGCCGAGGCGATGACGAGCCGCTCGCACGGGCCTGGCTACTCAGCTGGAGGCCTTCGCCGCGAACACGATGGAATACGTCAAGCGGGAGCGGGAACTGCTGCTTGACGGTGTCGGTGTGCCCGAGGTTGCGACCGATTTGGACGGACGGCACTGCCTGATCGTGGTGCGGGGCTACGACTATCGTAACGATCTGGATGTCCTCGCTCCTTATATTCGCGAGTTCCATCCGGTGCTCATCGGGGTCGATGGTGGCGCGGATGCGTTGGTGGAGGCCGGCTACACCCCAGATCTCATCATCGGCGACATGGACTCCGTGTCTGACGATGTGCTGCGGTGTGGAGCAGAAATCGTGGTGCATGCCTACCCCGACGGGCGCGCACCAGGCATGGAGCGCATGGATCGGCTTGGCTCTGCCGGCGATCACGTTTCCGGCGGCGGCCACGAGCGAAGACATCGCGATGCTGCTGGCCGATGAGCGTGGCGCAACCCTCATCGTCGCGGTGGGCACTCACGCTACGTTGGTGGAGTTTCTTGACAAAGGGCGTGCCGGCATGGCGTCAACATTTCTCACTCGCCTGCGAGTCGGAGGTAAGTTGGTCGACGCCAAAGGCGTGAGCCGGCTATACCGGCAAAACATTTCGGGCTGGTCACTGTTGTTGCTCATCGGCGCGGCGTTGTGCGCGATGGCGGCGGCCGTGGCTATTTCTACTGTGGGCCGCTCCTATCTCGAGGTCCTCGCCGACTGGTGGGACGGCGTCATCTTCCATATTCAGAGGCTGTTTTCGTGATTAATTTTCGCTACCACGTGGTTTCTATCACCTCGGTTTTCTTGGCGTTAGCTATTGGTCTGGTGCTTGGGCACTGCTGCGCTGAATGGGCCGGTTGTCAATAATCTCAACGACAGGCTGTCCTCGCTGCGTAAGTCCAATGGCGGATTGCGGGATCAAGTCTCTGAGTTGCAGTCGGCGGTGAATTCCCGCTCTGATTTCGTCAATCAGATCGCGCCAAAATTATTAGGAAACACGCTGCGCGATAAATCCGTCGTGGTGGTGAGCGGGCCCGGTGCCGCCTCGAAAGACCGTGAAGCGGTCCTCAAAATGATCAAGCAGACCAACGCCACCGTGACCGGCACTATACGGCTCAATTCCGACTTCACCTCCGCCAAACGCGATGATGCTCTGCACGATCTAGCAAGCCGTGACGTGCCCGCTGGGGTAAAGCTGCCCGAGAGCGGAGACGGCATCATCACCGCGTCGGCGTTGCTGGCGCAGGTGCTCACCAACGACACGATCTCCGATAACGATCGGACCACGATTTTGCAGGCCTACACCGGCGTGGGTGTCCTTACACCCGAAGGCATGGTGCATGGAGTCGCACAAGCTGTGGTGTTTGTGTTGGGACCCACGTCTACAGACCGTGATGCCGACAGCAGCACGAAGGCACTGGTGACCACCATCAAAGAGTTCAGCGATGTCAATAAGCACGTGGTGGTAGCTGGCCCCTCGGCCGGCAACGGTACCGCCATTGCCGCCATCCGAGGCGACGGCAAGCTGTCCAGCTCTGTGTCCACAGTCGACAGCATCGCCACCGCAGACAGTCAGCTAGCGACCGCGATGGCGACGATCGAGAAGTTTGCCGACAAGACCGGCCACTACGGCACCGGAGATGGTGCCTCTGCGCAAGTCCCCAACATCACGTAGTGTCTGGCGCCATCGTAAAGACATCCACCAGCCCACATACCGTTTACGTAATGCACGGCAACGCAAGACAGATCCACACTGGACTTAAGGAGAGGTGACTCCATCGTGTTGGGAAAATTCTTTGCCAGTCTCGGCCAGATTGCGGGAGCCGCTACTGGGGCCGCAGGTGCGGCTCGAGCGCTTTTTGCCGCCAGCGACAACGTGCCAGCACCACAACGTGAGCGGCTCGAACGGACCAACCACCGTGGCGAGAAAGTAAGTCTGATATCTGGCCCGGTGCTCGCTGCCGCAGCGACCGGTGTGGCTGTAGTCGGAGCTGGAAGTAAACGGGTCGCTACGGCCGCGGCGATTGCCGGGCTCGGCGCAGGTGCTGCGGGCTACTACGACGATGTGGTCGGCTCGCGGCCAAACCAACGTCATAGCAAAGGATTTCGCGGACACCTGAGTGCCCTTAAAGAAGGGCAGGTCACATCTGGTTTGGTGAAAATTGGCGCTATCGGCGGTGCGGGCCTATTGGCCGGTGCGGCACTGTCGCGCAAGCCTGTCGATGTATTGCTTAATGCCGGCGTCATTGCGGGCACCGCAAATCTGGTCAATTTGCTGGATCTGCGTCCTGGCCGGGCATTAAAGGCCGGCTTGATCTTGGGTGCTCCCCAGCTGTTGGGCAAGCGTGGCCGGGGTGTTGCGGCCGCAGCGATGGGCGCCTCAGGAGCACTGCTGCCAGAAGACCTTGACGAGCGGACCATGCTCGGTGACGCCGGAGCGAATTCGCTGGGCGCGTTGCTGGGCGTCAGCGTGGCCGCAAATACGGGCCGCGTGGGCAAAATAGTGGCGCTTGCGGGATCTTATTGGGCTTACCGCTGCAAGCGAAAAAATCAGCTTCACGAAGGTGATCGAGTCGACCCCCGGGTTGCGGGAGTTTGACGGGTTGGGGCGAAGGCCAGCCGCAGAATCACCAGACCACCACGACGTACCCACCGCCATCGACGAACCCGCAGCCGATATCACCAGCGAAAAGCGCATCCGGTCTAGCGCAATGAAAACCGCAGCCAAAAACTCGACCCGCCGGTCTGGTCGGTCCGAGAAGAAGACCACATTAGAGCCTGCCGCAGAGCCGGTTTCTTAGCTTTTGTCGAGAGTATGAATACCCCCATCGACGAAACTCCGACGCAGCCACGGCCCACAGCCGCTAAGCCCGCTGGGATCGCCGGCGCCGCCAGTATTATTGCGGCGCTGACGATCCTGGCTCGGGTGGCCGGATTTGGCCGCATATTTGTTTTCTCGTGGGCAGTGGGCCTTACTACGCCCTGGGTAACATCTATCAGACCGTCAACACCCTGCCCAACATCATTTTTGAAATCGTGGCCGGCGGAGCACTCGCGGCGGTAGTAGTGCCATTGCTGTCTGGGGCCGTCTCCAAAGGCGACGCCGCAACGGCCCGTCAAACTGGGTCTGCGCTGTTGACGTGGGCTGTGTCGATATTGGCCTTACTGTCTGTGCTAGCGGTGGTGTTCGCTGCTCCGATTGTGCGGGCATTATTAGGCAGCGACGCCACTCAGGCCGAGCTCGAGGTTGGCACCCGCATGCTGATCGTGTTCGCACCGCAACTTGTGCTCTATGGGGTGGGTGTGGTGCTGACGGGCATCGTGCAAGCACACCATCGGTTTGCCTGGCCCGCACTGGCACCCCTGCTTTCCAGCGTCGTGGTCATGGCGTCCTATTTGGTGTTTGCCTATGTGGCAGGACGAGGTGCGAGCTTGACCGGGCTCAGCCTCACGAGCGAATTGATCTTGTCGGTCGGAACCACTCTTGGTGTGGTGGCTTTGTCGATGTGTCTGCTCATCCCGTTGCGGGCCACCGGAGTTGTACTACGACCGACATTTCGATTCCCCTCAGGCGTGGCACGACGAGCCGGTGCGCTGGTTTCCAGTGGAGTCCTCGCGGTGGGCGGGCAACAACTGGCGTTGCTGGTCGTCCTCGTTCTTTCACAGCGTCCAGCGCCGGTTGGCTCGATGGTCGCCTACAACCTTGCGCAGACGATCTACCTCGTGCCCTGGGCGGTACTGGCCGTACCGATAGCGACTTCGGCGTTTCCCAGGCTGTCCGCAGCCCACGACGCCGGCGATTATCGGCATTTTCAAGAGATTCTTCGCGGCGCGCTGCAAGGTGTTATCGTGCTGGCCGCGCTGGCGGCAGCAGCACTTATCGCTGCGTCGGGGCCGATAGCGACGGTCATTACCTCGGTGGCGGAAGGCTACAGCGATCCTAGCCGTATCGCGTGGGCCATAGCCGCATTCGCACCTGGACTGCTCGGCTATGGCCTACTGGCACTGCTCACACGGGCGTTATATGCCAGCGGTGCGACCTGGTCGACAGCGTTGATCACCGTGTCAGGTTGGCTGGTAGTAATAGTGGCCGATGTGATCCTGGCGAACACTGTCGATATCGCGGATCGGGTAGCAGCGGTTGCCGCTGGCAACAGCATCGGCATGATGGTGACAGGAGCGGGGCTGCTGTGGTGGGCCCGACGATCGGCTGACGCCAGCGGCCTTGCGGGGTACTCTCCGAACGCTCAGCGCGGCAGTGGTTGCTTTGTTAGTGGCAGCACTGGCTGGTTTCGGTGTGGCGTATGGTTTTGGCGCTACCGAAGCTGGCGGGCGCTGTGGTGTCAGGCACAGTAGTAGGCGTTGTGGTAGTGCTGATATTTGGTGCGATAACCATGCTACTTAACCCCACGGCAATGCGGACCGTGCTGAGACGTCTGCACCGCATAGTTCGACGTAGACGTGTCGCGGGAGAGCCACTGGAGCCCAATGCCTTGCCGAACGAGATAGCGCCATCCGATACCCCGCCGGGCGCATGGGGCGAGACCGTCACAAAGGAGAAAACACGTGGATGAGCATCGCTCTGCGATCGCGGAGCCAGCGGTCGCGCTGGTGGTGGGTTCTGCCAGTGGCGGCACCGGACGCCACGTGCGCTCGCTGGCAGAGTGGCTGGTCCGTTTTGGTTTCCGGGTAACGGTGTGTGCCCCGTCCGCCACTGACGCGCTATTTCAGTTCGGTGAGGTTGGTGCGAGATTCGTGCCAGTTGAGATCGCTCACAGCATTAATCCTGTGCACGACATGGCTGTGGTCAATGCTCTCCGTCAAGAACTGTCCGATAAGGACGTTGTGCACGCGCACAACCTGCAAGCAGGTCTTGTCTGCGCATTGGCATTGCGATCGTTTGGGAGACCAACGCTGGGTTCTCCCGCGCGCCGCTTCGTCACTACCTGGCACAACCTGTTACTCAGCAGCGGCGTCAAGGGGCGGCTTTTTGAACTGGCGGAGCGGTTCATCGCACGTTCCACCGACGTTGCCTTGGGTGTCTCGGAAGACCTCGTTGCGCGTGCCGAGTTTTTGGGAGCACGTGACGCACGTATGGCACCAGTGTCCGCACCACCCTTACCGCCAGTGACTCGCGATCGGGTGGTGGTGCGCACGTCATTGGGGATCGCGCCCGATTCAGACCAGCAACTCATTTTGTCGGTGGGCAGACTGCATCCACAAAAGTCTTTTGACGTGCTGATCCAGGCAGCGGCTCGCTGGCGAGCGCGAAAGAATCCACCGGTGGTGGCTATCGCGGGCAGCGGCCCACAGCATGTTGAGCTCGCGGGCATGGCAGAGCGGCTGGGGGCTCCAGTGGTGTTTTTGGGTCGTCGCGATGACGTAGCCGATTTGATTAACGCCTGCGACATCGCGGTGGTCACGTCCCAATGGGAGGCGCGGCAGCTTTTTGCTCAAGAGGTGCTGCGGTCCGAGAAGCCGCTGGTGGCTACGGCCGTAGGTGGGCTGCCGGGGTTGATCGCCAACGGTGGCTTACTTGTTCCGCCTAACGACGTTGATGCTTTCGATGCTGCCGTGGGTAGCTTGTTGGACGATCCTGAACGGGCTAGCAACCTAGCGGTACGTGGTGGTCGGCAGGCTGCTACGTGGCCGTCGGAGGAGGAGTCAGCGGCGAAAATCGCCGAGATTTACGCCGAGTTGCAAAAGCTGCCGGGGCGAGCACGATGATGACCGCCATGAGAGGAGGCGCGCGGCTGGCCCTGGCCTGTGTCTTTGTTTTCTTCGTATCCGCACTCTTTGTTCCCGCGGCTGCCGCGCAAGCCAGCGTTCCGCCACGTTTCGGCGACGTCGCCCTCCACGGTGCGGCATGCCGTGGTGCTCGCGTCAGCTGGCTCTGCGGTGGAGCGATGTCGACCAGCACGCCACTCCGGCGTTATGGAAGCTTGCATCCCAGGGGTCCATAGGGGCGCTTACTAGCCGAGCCGCGAGTGCGGTGACGTGCCCTGATTCTGGGTGGGTGACCCTCGGTGCGGGTAATCGTGCACGCGGTTTGTCCCGGGGGGAGTGTGCCCAGACAGCGGAGGAGTTTCCCACCGACGAGCCGACGCCGACTGGCGATCATTATCAACTCACCGAGCAGTCGGAGATTGTGGATCGGAACGCAAGCCTTAATCACGGGGCAAAGCCGGGTGCGTTGGCTTCTAGTGTGCGTTGCGTGACCGCGATTGGCCGACATGCGGCTGTGGCGGCGGCGCATCCCGATGGGCGGGTCGACAGTTACTATCCGTCGCTTCCGGACAGTCTTAATGAGACGTTGGCGCAGTGCCCGGTGACCATTGTCGATATTGGTGACGTCACTGCGGAAAACCGCGCCGCCGACCTCGCGGCGTTGGACGCTCGGGTGGCAAAGGTCGTGGCGGCGTTGCCGTCATCTTCGTTGCTTATTACCGCGGGAATCGCCGACTTTTCCGCGCCGCCGCATTTGCATGTGGGGATGATGAACGGCCCCGGGTTCGGTAGAGACTGGCTGACGTCGTCAAGCACGGGTCGTCAGCCGTTTGTGCAGCTGATAGATATCACCCCGACGATTCTGCACGCCTTCAATGTGGGCACACCGTCTTCGGTGGCAGGGCAACCGATGCACTCATCGATCGGGCGCGACGAAAGCCTCGCGGCGTCTGTGCGGCGATTGGATGACAGCGACCGGGCGGCTGCCGCGCAGCGCCCCCTTGTGCAGGTGTTTTTTGCCGTGTTGGTGTGGTCGAGCTTGGCGCTGATGATCGCGGCAGCAATCTTTTTCCGGCTGCGCCATCGCAGCTATGTCGAGGCCGAACCGCAGTCTGGCGGCAAACACGATCCTGGTCATTTTTTGGTGGCGCGTGCCGGCACGTTCGCCCGGATTTTGCAAGTGGCCGCGGTGTTCTTGGGCAGTATTCCGGTGGCTTCGCTCCTGGTGAATTTGGTGCCGTGGTGGCGAGCTGGGGGGCTCGCGGGCGCGGTTAACGGTGCTGGCATTGCGGCGATCGCGACTGCGGTGACGGCGGTGGCCTATGCGGGCCCGTGGAGACGGAATGCGCTCGGGCCCCCCGGTGCTGTTGCGGCGATCACGGCTTTGGTGTTGGCGGGCGAGGTCTTGGCGGGGTCGCCGTTGCAGCTTGACGCCGTCTCTGGCTACTCGCCATTAGTGGCGGGTCGGTTCATCGGTTTTGGCAACATTGGTTCAGCTATTTTCGCTGGCGGCCTTCTGCTCGCAACGGCCTACGTGGCACAGACGATTTCTGGTCGCGGCCGGCGGCTCGCGGTGCTGGTGACTATCGGAGTGATCTCGATAGTGCTGGTAGGGGCGCCTTCTTGGGGGGATGACTTTGGTGGTGTCATCGCATTCACTCCCGCATTGCTTGTGCTGACGCTGCGGTCTGTGGGCGTGCGTTTGTCGTTGCCGCGGGTGCTTGCGTGTGTCGCGATGGGCGTGGTGGCCGTCTCCGCTTTTGTCGGGATCGATTATCTTCGGCCGGCAGAGGAACGCTCCCATGTGGGCCGCTTCGCCGGGCAGGTCATGGATGGCACGGCGGGCATGATCATTCACCGCAAGGCAGAAGCGAATTTTGGGTTGCTGGTGAGCAGTCAGCTGACGTTTCTCGTCATAGGCGCTGCTGTGTTTGTTCCTCTCATTTTGCTGCGTCGTAGTGCGGGGCTTCGACGCACCTTTGGTCTGTACCCGTGTGTGCGGGCGGGCGCACTGGCCATTGTGGTCTATTCGGTGATTGGTCTTGCGGTAAACGACTCCGGGATCGCGGTGCCAGCGTTCACGCTCACGGTGGCTTTGCCGTTGATGGTGGCGACAACGTTGCGGGTATTGGGGGGCGTTTCTGTGGGGGTGAAAAGCGGTCGGTCCACGCCCTCAGCTGCTACTCGACGGAGACGATGCTGAGACCGTCGAGCCCGCTGATGAGGGCAAAGAGCCGTCTCTGCCGGACCCGTTACCGGAGAGCTCCTCGCGTCCTGCCCCCAGACAGGCCGGCATTCCGAAAAAGGCACTGTCATGACCTGCGTCATGAGCCGTTCGGTTATTCGCGGGGGAGTTGTCGCGCTGCTGGCCGGTCTGGTGTTGCTCATCATTGGACATTGGAGTTCTCAGGCTTTTGGCGACGAGAAGAAGCCAGTTGCGCACACCCGGCACGTCATCGTGGTGGGTGTTGCTGGTTTGCGGTGGGAAGACGTTTCCCGCACGAGGACCCCAGCGTTGGCGCGTCTGGTCGATCAGGGGTCTGACGGCACGCTGTCGGTGCGGTCCGCGCCGTCTGTGACGTGTCCGGGCGAGGGCTGGCTGACTGTCGGTGCTGGAACTTATGCCGCGGTTGTTAATCCCAGCGATGTTGAACCCGATGCTGGTTGCGGCGTGCGTGAGGCGCCCGCGGTCAAGCGAGAGGGTCGTGGCGCCGTCGTAACGGAGATGCCGCGGATACGGGAACTCAACGACCAGCTTCGTTTTGGTGCTAAGCCCGGTTCATTGGGCACCGAGGTCTTCTGTTCCTCCGCTGTGGGGCCTGGAGGAGCGCTGGCGGCAGCCGACAAAGAGGGCAAAGTCGATAACTATGCGACGCAGTTGCCACAAAACCCGTCCGGTTTGCTGCGGCGTTGTCCGCTGACCGTGGTGGATGCTGGAGCGGTTGCCGATGACGCGTCGGGCGCTCGGCGCCAGGCTTCGCTGACCGCGGTAGACCGTCAACTTCGCGCTATCGAATCGCATCGGCCGGCAGACTCGGTGATCATGGTCGTCGGGGTCTCTGAGACCGACGCCCATCAGCCACGGCTGCATGTGGTCGCCGCCGAAGGCGGGCCGTTTACTCCGGGATGGCTGCATTCGCCCAGCACTCGGCGCACACCTTATGTCCAACTGTCCGATGTGGCCCCGACTGTGTTGGAGCTATTGCGCCACAATGTGCCTGATGCGATGGCGGGACGTCCGCTGGCGGGGGGCGAACAAGGACGGCCCGCCAGCGTGGACGAGATCGTCCGCCGCCTCGCCGACACAGACACACATGCGGTGGCACAACGTTCGGTCATGGTGACATTCGATATCGGCTTGGGCGCGCTATTGCTCGTGGCGCTCGCCGGCACGCTGTGGCTGTTGGTGCGGCGCAGTCGTGGCAAAGCGGTACCGCGGATGGCTCTACGTGCCGGCGGTTGGGTGGGTTTGGCGCTTGCCGCCGTGCCGGTGGCAACCTTCTTGGCGAACCTGGTTCCGTGGTGGCGTACCCGCTGGCCGATGCTGTCCATCGTAGTCGCCGTGGCGATAGCGGCGGTGATTGTGTTGGCGGTTGCCGCGCTTGCCGGTGTGGTGGATCCATTGCGCGATCGCATGCGGACGCGGGTGATCGCGCTATCGGGTGTCACACTGCTGGTGTTGTCCATCGACGGCATCACCGGGTGCTGGCTGCAGATGGACAGCCTGCTCGGGTATAGCCCACTGGTGGCTGGGCGGTTTGTCGGCTTTGGCAACATCGCCTTCTCGGTACTTACCGCCGCCGCCGTGCTTTTCGCCGCGTTCCTTGCCCATGGGCACAGCCGAATGGTGGCGCTGAGCATTGTCACGGTCATCGCGTTGCCCACCATCGCCATTGAGGGCCTGCCTCAATGGGGGTCAGACTTTGGCGGAATGCTCACCCTGGTGCCGGCATTCGTGGTGATCGCGTTGCTCTCCGCACAGCTACGCGTCACCTGGATACGGGTGGCGGTCTCGGTAGGTTGCGGGGCCGCGTTGGTGCTGGGAATCAGTTGGCTGGATTATCTGCGGCCAGAAGAAAGCCGAAGTCACTTTGGACGGTTTTTCCAGTCCATTATCGACGGTTCGGCGTTCACCATGATCCATCGGAAGATATCGGCGAACCTCGATACACTGTTTCTGGGACCGCAAACGATTGCCGGTTTTGCCTTAGTCGTGCTCCTTATTGTGGTGATTTTCCGCCCGACTCGCATCCTGCGGAACGCCTACGACGAAATGCCGGTACTGCGGGTCGCACTAGTGGGTACAGCGGTTGCGGCGATTCTCGGCTTTGCCACCAACGATTCTGGAATCATCATTCCGCTGGTCATGGCGCTTCTGACCGGGCCCGTCACCCTTGCGTTGTGTATGTGGCTGGCCCGTTTAGGGCCAGGTATTCGCCATCCTGGAGGCGGCCACAGTGCACGGTGGGCATCGCTGTCCAATACCCCGACGCCGCAGGGCACCCCCATTCGCTGAGTGTTACTGTGAAATCCCGTGGACAGACCACACGAATAACCACGGGAGTTTCCTTGCAACTGTCGTTGCGTGCGCAGCCAGTCACCAAACACATCTTCGTCACCGGTGGGGTCGCATCCTCGCTTGGTAAAGGCCTGACCGCAAGCAGCCTGGGTAGTTTGCTCAGCGCCCGTGGCCTGCGGGTGATGATGCAAAAACTCGACCCTTATCTCAATGTCGATCCCGGCACCATGAACCCGTTTCAACACGGCGAGGTGTACGTCACGGAAGATGGCGCCGAAACCGACCTTGATGTGGGGCATTACGAGCGGTTCCTCGACGCCACCCTCACCCGCGCCGCGAATGTGACCACCGGGCAGGTGTATTCCACCGTCATCGCCAAAGAACGTCGCGGCGAGTATTTGGGAGACACAGTCCAAGTCATCCCGCACATCACCAACGAGATCAAGCATCGGGTGCGGGCGATGGCGGGCACTGGAGAAGACAGCCCGTCGGGTTCGATGCCCGCTTCGGATGTTCCTGACGTGGTGATCACCGAGGTAGGGGGAACGGTTGGTGACATCGAGTCGTTGCCGTTCTTGGAAGCGATCCGGCAGATCCGACACGACATCGGCAGAGACAACTGCCTTTTTGTGCACGTCTCGCTCATCCCGTATTTGGCGCCGAGTGGCGAGTTGAAGACTAAACCCACTCAGCATTCAGTCGCGGCGCTGCGCAACATCGGTATTCAACCCGACGCGGTGGTATGCCGTTCCGACCGTGAGATTCCGGCGACCTTAAAGCGCAAGATCAGTCTGATGTGCGATGTGGACGCTGACGCGGTGGTGTCAGCAGCGGATGCGGCGTCTATTTATGACATCCCGAAAGTGCTGCACAGCGAAGGACTCGACGCGTTTGTGGTGCGCCGGCTGGGCCTGCCGTTCCGCGATGTGGATTGGTCGAGTTGGGACGATCTCCTGCGGCGGGTTCATCATCCAAGCCGTGAAGTCACGATCGCGATGGTGGGAAAATACATCGACCTACCCGACGCCTATCTCTCTGTGACCGAAGCTGTTCGCGCGGGTGGTTTCGCACACCACGCACGAGTCAAAATCCGGTGGGTTGCCGCCGACGACTGTCAGGAACCCACGTCAGCTGCCCGGGTGCTGGCTGGCGTCGATGGGGTGCTTGTTCCTGGCGGGTTCGGGGTGCGCGGCATCGAAGGCAAGCTGGGGGCTATCCGGTTCGCTCGCGAGCACCATATCCCCACGCTGGGTATATGCCTGGGTCTGCAATGCATGGTGATTGAGGTGGCCCGTTCGCTGGCTAACTTGCGCGAGGCGAACTCCACGGAGTTTGACGCCCACGCAGCGCAGCCGGTGATCTCCACGATGGCCGAACAAGAAAACATTGTGGCCGGTGAGGGCGATCTAGGTGGCACTATGCGGTTGGGGGCATACCCGGCGCACCTAACTCCAGGGAGCTTGGTGGCAGAAGCATATGAGTCCACTGTGGTCAGTGAGCGCCATCGTCACCGCTATGAGGTCAATAATGCGTTTCGCGACCAGCTGAGCAAAGCCGGTCTGGTGTTTTCTGGAACATCGCCGGATGGTTCGCTGGTGGAGTTCATCGAGCTGTCACGCGAATTGCATCCTTTCTTCGTGGCGACCCAGGCGCACCCGGAGTTCACTTCTCGCCCGACGCGCGCGAATCCGCTGTTCCGGTCGTTTGTGGCAGCGGCCTTGGCGTATTCAGCGCAGAGTCAACTACCAGTGGAGGTGCCTGGCGTGCCGGTGTCGACCGAGTCTCCAGTAGAGGTGAGTCAGTGAGCGGGCATTCTTTCGAGACCGTCACCAGCACCGAGCGCTTCCGTAACTCCATCTTTGGTGTGGTCAGTGACGAGGTGACGATGCCCGGTGGCGGTTCAGCCGTCCGTGACTACATCAGTGGTCATCTCGGCGCGGTGGCAGTGGTTCCTTATGACGAGACGGCTGACGCGGTATTGCTGATCCGGCAATACCGCCATCCGTTGCGTCGGGAGCTGTGGGAAATCCCGGCAGGTTTGCTGGATGTGCCTGGAGAGCCTCCACATCTGACGGCTGCGCGTGAGCTCGCGGAAGAGGCCGATCTGGTGGCCGCGGAGTGGAACGTCTTGGTTGATTTGGCGGCATCGACTGGCTCCAGTGATGAGCTCATTCGGGTTTTTCTGGCACGGAATCTCACGGCAATTCCAGAAGTTGACCAGCATCAGCGCTTCGATGAGGAGGCGACCATGACCAGCGAATGGATGCCCCTTGATGATGCTGTGGGTAGAGCGCTGGCCGGAGAAATAGAGCACGCCCCGGCCGTGGCCGGTTTGTTGGCGGCGGTACGGGCTCGTGATGCTGGTTGGCGCGGGATGCGACCAGCGGTGGTGCCATGGTCGGGGCGTAAGACGGCGGCTCGATAGGAGAGTCGCCGCTGACGTTGTGGGCTGTGCTTCTGTAGAAGCTGGGATGTGGCGATGACGAACCGGCTTAGGGGTTGTTCCACAAACCTGTGAACCAGCCAACTGGCCACCAGAAGTACAGTCACCAACAGTGCCAATAGCACCCACGGCGGCATCCGGGTGTGCAAAAGCCGAATGACGGTCCACCCGATGTCCTCGTGTAATAAGTACAGCGGATAGGTGAGCGCGCCGGCAACGGTGAGCCAACGCCACCGCACACGATCAAAGAGCCCCAGGGCACACGCGAGGATGACCGAGAAGATCCCCGTCACCACCGTGGCGCAACCAATCCAGGACACATGGTGGTGCACGGACTCTTGCGCGGTGGCGACCATCGGGTTGAGTTCGCGCAAGCCGAGCAGCCACGAGCCGGCAAGGATTGCCCACAATGCCCACGTCGGCCGAAATTTGTACATCAAATACATGCTGATGCCGGCGATGAAAAACGGCGCGTACTGCGGCATCGTGAAGGTGGTCAGCAGCGGGGAATGGAGCTGTGTCGCGGCGACTCCAGCCAGGCCCCAAGTCACACAAAAAGTGATGACGCGACGGTACGTGAGCCCGGTGACGAGCACGAGTGCGAAAACCAGATAGAAACGAATCTCGCTCCATAACGACCAATACACGCCGTCGATGTCGTCGAAACCGAGCGGATCTTGCAACATGGTGAGGTTTGCGAGCGTGACCCTGGGGGAGGGGACGGCACGGACTACCGGCCATATCGCCAGCACGGCCGCGGTGGTGAGCACCGAAAACCAGTAGGCGGGGTATAGCCGAGCCACTCGAGAAAAGACGAAGTCACGCGGTGTTTTGTCCCAGCAGGACATGCAGATCACGAACCCACTCACGACGAAGAACAGCTCCACGCCGAGCCAGCCGAAGGAGGCGATGTGGTGTGCCATGCCAAACAGTTCGGAGGGCTCCTTCTCCCAGGCCCCGTGGTGCAGGCCTTTACTGAAGGCCAAGAAGTGAAAGGCGACAACCGACAATGCCGCTAACAGGCGCAGGCCGTCTAGTGCATAAAGGCGAGGGCGTTTTGGGCTGGTGGATTGCGTCTGGTGCTGCTCTTGATGAGTAGCGAGTCGTTTGGTGACTCGTCTGGCGAGCCCTGGTGCAGCCGCAGTGGGTGCATGAGTGCGAAAAGGCATAAAGCAATACCGGGGGTAGGGGGTGTGGTGCTTGTGCGTACCCAACCCTACCGAAGATAAACTAAGGAAAACCTGTGCCGTTGTGATGCTTCGGTCATGAGCTGCCTGACCTGTCGGTACGTCGATTTCCGTTGTCGCATATAGCTATTTAGCACCTGGGGATGTCGGGCAGAGTGGTTATGTCGACACCCCCCAGGGTGACACTTAGTTATCCAACACCTCTTAGTCCACTATGGACATTATGGACGGAGCGGTCGCCCTTCGCCATCTGTGCCGCCGTTGACCAGGATGATGATCCCGTCAATGAAACTCCAAATCGCCCCAACCACCAGGCACCACAGGAGTAGTTGGGCAATTCCGATGCCCATGTGGCCGGCGTAGAGCCGGCCTACACCTGGAATGAAAATGTTGAGGAGGCCAGTGACCAATTTTTGCTTATCCGAATAGGGCTGTCCGGTTACGGGGTCCGCGCCATATGGTGCACCAGGCCGTGGCGCTGTCGGATCCATGCCGTGTGGCGGAGCTGCGGGCGGATAGCCACCGGGACCACCATGCGGATAGCCGCCGTGACCCTGGGGATTGGGCTGCTGACCAGGCGGATAAGGTGGCGGCGCCGGTGGTTGCGGGTACGGTTGCCCTGATGCGGGCGATGGTGCTCCGCTCTGCGGATGCGACGGCGGCCCGGACGAGTATGGCTGACCGGAAGAGGGCTGTCCCTCTGGCGGCGGAGAAGAGCTGTAGTTGGTCATGGCCTCAGAGGGTAACTGGAGAAGTCGAGCGAATACACCTCGACTGGCGCTCTGATCGAAAGAAGGTCTGGCAATGAAGATCGGTGTCCCGCGCGAGATTAAGAACCGAGAATATCGGGTGGCGATCACTCCAGCCGGTGTGCTTGAGCTGACTCGCCATGGCCATGACGTCCTGGTCGAAAAAGACGCGGGTATAGGTTCGTCCATTCCCGATAGCGACTACCGCAATGCTGGCGCACGTATCGCCGACACTGCCGAGCAGGTGTGGTCTGACGCTGAGCTGATTTTGAAGGTTAAGGAGCCCATTGCGCCCGAGTACGCGCTCATGCGGCCAGGACAGACACTGTTCACGTATCTACATTTGGCTGCTTCTAAGGAGTGCACCGACGCGCTGCTAGATCGGCGCGTCACGGCTATTGCGTATGAAACCGTGGAGCTCGCCGATCGCTCGTTGCCGCTGCTGGCGCCGATGAGTGAGGTCGCGGGTCGATTGGCTCCGCAAGTCGGCTCCTACTACCTCATGCGAGCACCGGGCGGTCGCGGAGTATTGATGGGCGGGGTTCCCGGGGTGCACGCGGCCCGGGTGGTGGTCATCGGCGCGGGTGTGTCGGGCATGAATGCGGCTACGGTCGCTGCCGGCATGGGTGCGGATGTTTCGCTGCTGGACAAAAACATTGAGCGTCTCCGCATCGCCGATCGTGCGTTTGCTGGACGCGTCACCACGGTGGCGTCCAATGCGTTCCAACTAGAGGGTGCGGTGCTCGACGCCGACCTGGTTATCGGCGCGGTACTTGTTCCTGGAGCTAAGGCCCCCACGCTCATCTCCAACGAGCTGGTGTCGCGGATGAAGCCAGGCAGCGTGTTGGTCGACATCTCCATTGACCAGGGCGGATGTTTTGAGGACTCTCGGCCCACCACCCACGACGATCCGGTGTATCCGGTCCATGATTCGTTGATGTACTGCGTGGCAAACATGCCGGGTGCGGTTCCGCACACCTCCACGTACGCGCTGACCAACGTCACCTTGCCTTATGTGGTGGAGCTGGCACATCAGGGTTGGCGTGATGCCTGCCGCGCCGACTCCGCGCTCGCGCGGGGGCTCAACACCCATGACGGACACATCGTGTACGAGCAGGTCGCGCAAGCGCACGGTCTGTCCCATTTGGGCCTGACCGAGGCACTGGCCTAACTCATGGCTGACCGGTGGTTTCCTGGAGTATGACTACGGAAAACCACCGGTCAGCAAAGCTGCCGACAAGGAGTCTGGGGGTAGCGATCGTTAAAACGTCGGTGCCCTGTTAGAAACTGACCACTATGGACGAGGTAGTGAGCACACAGCTAGCGGACTCCCACGTGTTCGACGTAGATATCGACCCCACGCTGCTGCGTCAGATACGTGGCTATCTCGACCACCTCGCGGTGGAGCGGGGCATGGCCCGTAACACGCTCATCTCCTACCGTCGCGACCTTGACCGTTACCTCCGCTTTGTAGCCGCACGCCGAGTCGGCACGCTGGCAGCCGTTTCCAGCAATCAGGTCAGCGACTATGCGGCGCGGTTACGCACCGGCGACGAAAACTATCCACCGCTTGCGGCCAGTTCCGCCTCCCGCGCCATCAGTGCGGTGCGTGGACTCCACCGGTTCGCGGTACGCGAGGGTTGGACTCGGGAAGACCCCACTCGGGCGGTGCGGCCACCCCGGGTGCCCCAACGGCTACCCAAAGCCATCCCCGTAGACGAAGTGGAGCGGCTCTTGGAGGCCGCGAGCATCGTGGGGGGCATGCTCGCCATCCGGGACCGCGCCTTGCTGGAGCTGCTGTATGCCACGGGCGCTCGCATTTCTGAGGCCATCGGTTTGGCGATAGACGATGTGGACCGTGTGGGGCGGGTGGTGACGTTGCGGGGTAAGGGCAGCAAAACCCGGATCGTCCCCATTGGCTCCTACGCACTGTCTGCGGTGGACGAATATTTGGTGCGGGCCCGGCCGTCACTTGCTGCCCATGGTCGGGGCACGTCGGCGTTATTTTTAAATGCCCGTGGTGGGCAACTGTCGCGGCAAAGTGCCTGGATGATCATGCAAATCGTGGCCGAACGCGCCGGCATGCCGGCCGTGTCACCGCATACCCTGCGTCATTCCTTCGCCACCCACTTGCTGGAAGGCGGGGTCGATGTGCGGGTGGTGCAAGAGCTGCTGGGTCATTCATCGGTGACCACTACCCAGATCTACACCATGATCACCGTCGACAGACTGCGCGAAATCTACGTCGAAGCCCACCCCCGGGCGTTGGGGTAGGGCTAGCGCTAGCCGCGCCCCCTTTGTTTGACCGGTGAGATTCCCGGCGTTTCCCAGGGAATCTCACCGGTCGTAGTTACCGCAGGACAGCGACCGGTCACATTGCAGGGAACACGCCGACAAAACCACCGGTCATAGCTCGAACAGCTCGAAGGCGACGGAGGGGCGGCCGCCGAAGCGGGCAGCGTTGGCGGCAGCTATTCCGCGTAAAAAGTCGCCGGCGTATTGTTCCGGATCTTCCTCGGTGAGGCCAGTGATGTAGGCGTGGTGCGTCAACAACGACTCGACTGATTTATCCAAAGTGGAGCTCACGTCCACGGCGTGTGTCGGTCGTGGCGAGCCCGCCACCGCCACCCAGTGCGCGTTCCATGGCTCCAACCCCCGCTCGAGGAGCTCGGGGAAGATCCACCGGTTACCGGCATCGGCTACCGCGTCCAACACAGTGCGGCCCACTGCTCGGTGATCAGCGGTGTTCCATCCTCCAAAGCCCCACGTGTCGTGGTGGTTCAGCGTGACGATAAGTTGTGGTCGGTACCGACGGATTGCGACTGCGAAGTCTCGTCGGAGTGGCAGTCCAGCTTCAATGACGCCATCTCTATAGTCCAAAAACTCCACTGTGGACACGCCCACAACCTGTGCGCTGGTTTGTTGCTCCGCTTCACGGAGCGGAGCGGACTTCTCTGGCGCGATGCTGTCGATGCCCGCTTCGCCGCGTGTGGCAATCACATATGTCACCTCTCGGTCGGCTTGAGTCCAGGCCGCGATCGCCCCTGCGGCCCCATACTCCAGGTCATCGGGGTGTGCCACGATGGCTAGCCCTCGATGCCAGTCCTCAGGCATTGGAGCTAACTGTGACGAAGCATCAGTCGATGCGGCCTCATCATTGGCATGAGTCATGCACGCAGCATGACAACGACTCTGGCCGCAGTCCACTGTGTCGAGCTGCGTGGCGTCAGACCAGGGCGAGACGGCACGTCGCCGCCGTGTACCCGCGAAAGGCATCCAGGTGCATCAAGGTCACCACTTCTCATCCTTTAACCCTTGCCCGATACGGGTCAGCGTAGGGTTCCAGGGACTGGCGGATGTCTTCTTGAACCGGCGCCATTAGCGGCCCGGGCGTGTAGTAACGAGCACGTGCCCTGCCCTGGGACCGCAGCCAACCCAGGCGCACCAATTCACGGACATCACGAATGGCTTGTGCCGGTTAATGCCAGCGTCTTGCTGGTACAGCTTTCGTCGCACCTTTGATCCAGAAAACGCCGGCAGTAGCGCATAAACCACACGTTCGTCCAACCCGTCAGCTTCTGTCGCTTCAGCTAGTCGCGTCCATGCGCGGGAAAACAGGTCGACGCGACGTTGCGCCTGCTGTGCCTGTCGGTGGTGTGCGGCCAGGCAAAATTTAATCCAGGGATGAGTATTACGTTTTGGACTCCAATGTGGGCCTCCTACCTGTTCTAGCACTTGGTAGTAGGCGTATGTGTTTTGTCCACGGCCGAGCCATTCCTCAATGGACGAAAATTCGGGTGGCATCAACGCTTCTCGTGCGAAGACCAATGTGCTCAACGCACGTGACATGCGGCCGTTGCCGTCCTGCCATGGATGGACCTTGACCAGGTTCAGATGCGCCATCGAAGCTCGTACCTGCACCGGGGCTTCAAGATCACCGTGGTTCAGCCATTCGATGAACTCTGACATCAGCTCGGGAACTTTTTCGTGTTTTGGCGCGGTGTAGGCGGGCACGGCAGGATCGACTGTCCGTGGTGTCCTTCTAGACAAGGGCGGCGTTCTCAAAGAGGTAATACCTCGCCGGTAGCCGGGCTCGTGTCTTTCGTCCGCATTGGAGTTGTGAACACGCCCAGCCAAGGTCATTGCTCAGACACGTAAGCGGTCTTTACATTCGCGACAGTGCAAGGCAGTAGTGTGTGCATCGCCTTGGTCACCTTCCTAGCCCATGGTGTTTGTGCTCGGCCAGGTGGTGAGGTGTCGGCTCTAATGTCGACAAAGCGATCGAGAGGGTTGGGCGCCAATGGCTATGTCGGCAGAATCGTGGGTTAGCGAACCAGAGACAGAGGGCGACGCCTCGAGTGGCGATCAAACAGCCCTCGACCTGGCCACCATTGGGCTGGTCTCCGCCGAGCGGGCAGAAAAGCGCCGGGCCCGCACTACTGCGGCACCGCCTCCACTAACCGAGCATGGTCCCGCGCGCATCGTCGCGTTGTGCAACCAGAAAGGTGGCGTGGGCAAGACCACGACCACCATCAACTTGGGTGCGGCGCTCGCCGAGTACGGACGCAAGGTGCTGCTGGTTGACTTCGATCCGCAGGGTGCGCTCTCGGTGGGGCTGGGGGTCAACCCGTACGACCTCGAGCTCACGGTTTACAACCTGCTGATGCAGCCCGACGTCACCGCGCCGGATGTCATCACAAAGACCAATGTGAACGGTCTTGACATTTTGCCGAGCAATATCGACTTGTCTGCGGCCGAGGTGCAACTGGTCAACGAGGTGGCGCGGGAGCAGTCACTGACCCGGGCGCTACGCCCTGTCATCAATGAATACGACTACATTCTGATCGACTGCCAGCCGTCGCTGGGTTTGCTCACCGTCAATGCGCTCACGACCGCGCACGGCGTCATTGTGCCGTTGGAGTGCGAGTTCTTCAGTCTGCGCGGATTGGCGATGCTGATTGACACAGTGGATAAGGTGCGAGATCGCCTTAACCCTGAACTAGAGCTTGAGGGTATTTTGGCGACGATGTACGACGCGCGTACGGTCCATTGTCGACAAGTACTTGCTCGGGTGGTCGAAGCTTTTGGTGAGAAAGTCTATGAGACAGTCATCTCTCGCACCGTAAAGTTTCCCGAGACCACTGTTGCTGGCGAGCCCATTACTACCTGGGCTCCGGGCTCTGGTGGTGCCAAGGCATACCGAGCATTCGCACGAGAGGTACTGGGCGCATGAGAAGACAGGCGCGCATCCCCGGCGCGGCAGAATTATTCCGCCAGACAGCCCCGGCTCAGGTCACCCCGCTTTCTGCGGCACCCTCCATCCGAGCCAGCGAGGCTGAGAGCGCGTTAGCGACGCACCGGCCCGCATCTGGTCGGCGACGACACGACGAAAAAATTACGGTTTACCTATCCTCGGGCGAACTGGTTGCCATCGAGGAGGCACGGCTCACGCTGAGAAGCCGGTATGGCATCGCCATCGACCGCGGTCGGCTAGTGCGGGCTGCTTTGTCCATTGTGTTAGCCGACCTGGATAACCAAGGACGAGCGGCGGCCCTCGTCGAACATTTTCTGGCGGATAACAATCGTCGCCAACAAGCACGGCACTGAGCGGAACTAACCAGTGTTGTGGGCGCTGCTGCAGCCAGCAGTGCTGGCTGGCTTAATCACCGCATTCGCGTTAGGACTTTTGTTACGGCGCAGCGTGCACTATCTGTGTGCTGCTCCGTGGCGCATTCGTTCGGCCGGCTACGTAGATCGGGCGTTGTTCAATCCACGTCGGGATATTGATCCCTACGGCGTGGTGGCGTCTTTGGTGTGCGGCATCGGCTGGGGTGCTTCCATCTACCTACAGAATCGTCGCCAACGGCATGCTTTGTGGCTCGCCCCCATGGTGGTTTTGCTGTGTTCGCAACTCGTCTTTGTGCTCTACCGCGCGTGTGGCCTGAGCCAGATGACACTGCGTCTCGTCATCCCGTCTGATGTCATTCGCGGTATACCCGCGCCAGCATTCACCCAGTACGTTCTTACTCTCGGAGTAGGGCTGCTCGCGTTTGGACTGCTATGCCTGGTGCCGCTTCCGCCACTGGACGGCTGGGCGCTGCTCAAACAGTGGGCACAACACCGGGGCTCTGGTCTGGTGCGAGCAACTCATTGGCTGCAAGACATGCACCTCGGCGTGGTGATTTTGCTGGTGGCGTCACTGTTTTCGATTTTCGACGGATTGCCGTTACTGCTCTACCTGCTGGATATTCTCGCCACGCCGATCCTGCATATCTGGGCCTAACGGCCGCTGCGCTACCGTCGTCGGGTGACTGTCGAGATGTCTGAGGTGGCGTCCGAGCTGGCTACGCTTCCGGACGACTCCAGCGCCAACCTTGGTATCCAGCGCGAAGAGCTGGCGCGCGACAGTGGCAAAAAGAGTTTCCACGTACGGCTAGCCAACTTTGAGGGTCCGTTTGACCTACTCCTGCAGTTGATTGGTAAACATCAGCTCGACGTCACCGAGGTGGCGTTAAGCCAGGTCACCGACGATTTCATCGCCCACATCAACGCATTAGGCGATGAGTGGGATCTCGACCAAACTACCGAATTTTTGCTCATTGCGGCTACATTGCTCGATCTCAAAACGGCTCGCCTCCTTCCCGCCGCAGAGGTAGAAGACGAAGAAGACCTTGCATTGTTGGAAGCCCGCGACCTGCTGTTCGCCCGATTGCTGCAGTACCGGGCGTATAAGCGGGCAGCGGCATTTATTGCCGAACGCGCCGAGACCGCTGGTCGCAGGTATCCGCGGGCCGTGGCGCTGGAGCCGCGTTTTGCCGCGCTCATGCCCGAAGTGCTGCTCAATGTGGGCAGGGAGCAGTTCGCGCGGATCGCAGTACAGGCGTTGACACCTAAGCAGCCGCCGACCGTCACTATCGACCATCTGCATACGCCGAAGGTGAGCGTGCGGGAACAGGCAGCTCTGTTGCGGGAGCGGCTCGCGCGCGCGGGAGTGGGGACTTTCCGCGGGTTGTGTGCTGACTGCGAGACCACCTTGGAGGTGGTGGCGCGATTCTTAGCGCTGTTGGAGCTCTACCGGGAGGGTGTGCTCGGTTTCGATCAGGTGCAGCCTTTGGGGGAGCTTCGGGTGCGTTGGATCGCTGCCCACGAGGCCGACGGCGCAACGCAGCGTGATGAGCAGTCCACAATGGACGAATATGACGACGGCGGCGCCGACGCTGCTGCCACGTCCGTATCAGCAGCAGTCCATTCGGGGGACGACCATGACTGACGCCATGCCCACATCCGTCTCTTGTGTGACCCTGACCGGTCAGATTCCGGGGGAAACGCCGGCAATCTCACCGGTCACGCAAGAAGGCGATCCTGACCGGTCAGATTCCGGGGGAAACGCCGGCAATCTCACCGGTCAAAGTGAACTACTGCCGGCGCTGGAAGCGATACTGCTGGTCGTCGACGAGCCAGTGTCGGAGATGATGCTGGCGCAGGTGCTGGAGCGCTCCATTGGTGAGATCACCGCAGCTCTGCGCCAACTCGCTACTGAGTATGCCGAGGCTGAGCGCGGGTTCGATCTACGTTCCATCGCCGGCGGATGGCGTATTTATTCGCGTGAGACGTTATGCACCGTATGTGGAGCGCTTCGTCCTTGATGGGCAGCAGGCACGACTGACTCAGGCGGCCTTGGAGACGCTCGCGGTGGTGGCCTATCGGCAGCCCACCACCCGTTCGCGCATCTCTGCTATTCGCGGCGTGAACTGCGATGGCGTCATCCGCACGCTCGCCAGCAGAGGCCTCGTGGAAGAATGCGGGGTAGAGCCAGAGACCGGCGCTCATTTGTATCGCACGACGGTGCTGTTCTTGGAAAAGTTGGGTGTGGGCAGCATCGATGAGCTGCCCCCCATTGCACCCTTGCTACCAGAGATGGATTCCCTCGACGATGTCATCACCGCGTCATGATGCCCGTGGACGGCGGCCGATCCGCATGGCCGGGGCGCCGGCACGGCCGGCCCCGGAGAACCCGAGCATAATCGAGTTGGGCGAAGGCGAGCGGCTGCAAAAGATTTTGGCTTCTGCTGGCGTAGCGTCACGGCGGGCTGCTGAGGAGCTCATCGCGGCCGGCCGGGTCAGTGTTGATGGTCGAGTGGTGCAGCGGATGGGGGCACGGTTCGACCCGCGCACCGCAGTCATTCACGTGGATGGCGAGCGCATCGTTCTCGATGAGCACTCTGCTGTATGTGGCGCTGAACAAACCGCGTGGCGTGGTCAGCGCCATGGCTGACGACCGTGGCCGGCCCACGCTCGCGGAATATGTTGCTGAGTACGACACCCGGGTGTTCCATGTTGGGCGGCTAGATTTCGACACGGAGGGGCTGCTGCTACTCACCAACGACGGTGAGCTCAGTCACCGCCTTACTCATCCGTCGTTTGGCGTGCAAAAAACCTACCTTGCGGAGGTGCCGGGCCCGGTGAAGCCGGAGGTGCGTAAGCAGCTCCTTGCGGGGGTCACTTTGGAGGATGGCAAGGTCACGGTGGATCGCTTCCATGTTGTGGATACCTGGAAGGATCGCGCGATGGTCGAGATCACCCTGCATGAGGGCCGCAAGCATGTCATACGGCGGTTGCTGGAAGAGGTGGGGCATCCGGTTCGTCGGTTGATCCGCACGCGGTTTGGTCCGATCCGGTTGGCGCGACTCAAAGTGGGTGACGCGCGCAAGCTCGATCAAAAAGAAGTGGGCCAGCTGTTCAAGGCCGCTGGTTTGTGAGGAGAGCACGTGAGTTTGCGGAAAGCCGGCGCCCCCATGTGGACAGTCGCTATTGACGGCCCGTCGGGCACAGGAAAGTCGACGGTGTCGAGGCTGCTTGCCCAACGGTTTGGTGGTCAGTATCTGGACACGGGCGCTATGTATAGGGCGGTTACTTGGGCCGCGCTACAAGATTCCCGCATTGACGTGTCCACGCTGGAGTCAGCCCCCGATGAGGTCGATCGTCTGCTTGAGAACACCACACTGTCGATCTCCACTAATCCAGCAGCTCCGGCCATCGCGGTTAATGGCGTTCGGTCGATGCTGCTATTCGTGAGCGACGGGTGACCAGCGCGGTGAGCCTCGTTGCGTCGTGGCGGCTGTCCGCGCCACGTTGGTAGCACAGCAGCGTCAGCTTATCGAGGCAGCCGCACCCGGCATGGTGGTGGAAGGCCGCGACATCGGGACTGTGGTCGCACCCGCGGCGACGCTCAAGATCTATTTGACCGCCTCTGAGCAGGTCCGTGCCGCTCGCCGGGGAAAGGAACAGAAGACCGCTGATACCGCTGCGGTGCAAGCAGAGTTGGCACGCCGGGATGAGATTGACCGCTCTCGTGCGGTCGATCCGCTGCGCACTGCCGAGGACGCCATCATCGTCGATACGACCGAGCTCACCCGCGAGCACGTTGTTGACCGTTTGGCCGAGCTTTTGACTGCCCAGCTCGAGCACGTTCGGGTAGCACCCTAGTCAGCGAGAGGTATAGCCCTCGCATTCAGGAGAAAACAACATGGATCCGATTCTCGCTGTGGTGGGGCGGCCCAACGTAGGCAAATCCACATTGGTTAATCGCATTTTGGGGCGGCGTGAGGCCGTGGTGCAAGATGTGCCCGGAGTTACCCGGGATCGCGTTGCTTATGACGCTGAGTGGCGTGGTCGCCGGTTCACGGTTGTCGATACCGGTGGCTGGGAGCCGGATGCGCAGGGCCGCGCGGCCAGCATCGCCACCCAGGCCGAGTACGCCATGCGCACGGCGGACGCCGTACTGCTGGTGGTAGATGCGCGGGTGGGTGCCACGGACACTGACCTGGCGGTGGCTCGGGTGTTGCGGCGCGGAAAGCCGCCGGTCATCGTGGCGGCCAATAAAGTCGACGATTCCCGGGCCGAGGCTGACGCCACCGAACTGTGGTCTTTGGGCTTGGGGGAGCCGCTGCCTATCTCCGCCTTGCATGGGCGGGGTTCTGGTGATCTCCTCGACGCAATTTTGGATGCTCTTCCGGAAGCGTCGATGCGGGAGGACGACGAAAACGGCCCCCGACGGGTGGCGTTAATTGGCCGCCCTAACGTGGGCAAGTCCAGTTTGCTCAATAGGTTGGCCCGCGAAGAGCGCGCGGTGGTCGATGCGGTCGCCGGGACCACGGTCGATCCGGTGGACAGCATGTTGGATATGGACGGCGAGGTGTGGCGTTTTGTGGACACCGCTGGTTTGCGGAAGCGGGTCAATCAAGCAGCTGGGGCCGAGTACTACGCCAGTTTGCGCACGTCCACGGCGCTCGACGCAGCACAGGTGGCGGTGGTATTGCTCGATGCGACCGAACCCATCAGCGACCAAGATCAGCGGGTCATTCTCCGAGCGGTAGAAGCGGGTCGGGCGATGGTGCTGGTGTTTAATAAATGGGACCTGCTCGATGAGGACAGACGGTTGCAGCTGGAGAAAGAGATCGACCGGGAGCTGGGCATGGTCAGCTGGGCGCCGCGAGTCAACATCTCTGCTAAGACCGGTCGCGCGGTCGACAAGCTTGCGCCCACTTTGCGGATCGCACTAGCTGGCTGGGATCAACGCATCTCCACTGGGCAGCTCAACACGTGGCTCAAGGAGCTGACGGCGGCCAAGCCCCACCCCATTCGGGGCGGTAAGCAACCCAAAATCTTGTTCGCCACCCAGGCCGACACTCGACCACCGCGGTTTGTGCTCTTTACCTCGGGATTTTTGGATGAGGCCTATCGTCGTTTCATTGAGCGGCGGCTGCGGGAAGATTTCGGCTTCATCGGCACTCCCATTCAGCTCTCGATGAAGGTACGCGAGAAAAACGCCCGGCGCTCACGTCCCTAACCCCAGAGGAAGCACGCACCGAAAAAGTGATAGACGGAAGTCGTTGTTACCTCCACGTTGGACGCTAATGTTTGCTTAGTAGACGTGCTCAGTCATGCGTTCCTTTCGATCAACCGACTTGGGTTTGCCTGCGAGCTCTCTTGTCACGATCGTGTGGGCACTGTCGGTCGATCTTCGCTTAATGCCTGGTCCACCGCGGCTTCCACGTGTAGACGTGTGGTGGGTAGAAGCGGCACCGTGCTGTCTTCTTGGCCAATGAGGAGCTCAATCTCGGTGCAGCCCAGCACAACCCCTTGCGCACCAGCGGCAACGAGACGGTCGATAACTTCACGGTACGCGGCACGGGATTTTTCAGTGACGATGCCCTGACACAACTCGTCATGAGCATCACCGAATGCACCAGCGTTCGGTCCTCGGCGCCGGGCACCAATACGGTCAAGCCATGTGAACCCAACCGCTCTCGGTAGAAGTCTTGCTCCATAGTGAACCTAGTACCCAATAAGCCTACGGTCTCTGTCCGGCTGCTTTCGCTGCGGCGGCGGTAACGTCGGCGAGGTGTAGTAGCGGTATGTCCACCGCGGCTTGGATTTGGTCGGCGACCTTGTGCATTGTGTTGGTGCACAACAGCATGAAATCCGCACCGGCAGCTTCAACCTGTTGTGCCGACCGCGCCAGTAGCGCCCCGGCTTCATCCCAACGGCCTTCTGCCTGAAGCGCCTCGACCTCGGCGATTTCAGTGAGAACAGCACACACCGCGCCGAATACAACCCTCCAAGCCGATTGTGAACGAGCTCGCTTGGCGAGCCGGTAATATCGCGCTCGATTCCCAGCTCATTCCGCCTCAAGCCGATTGTCAACATGGGCTCTTGATCTCCTATTCATCAGAAAGCTCCCGAGAAACCCCTGGCTTTAGCCATGGGGAGGTAAGGGAGTGCCCTAAGCGTTCCGTTGGTTCTCCACATAGCGTTTGACGACCTCCAAGGTTGCGCCGCCGACGGTGGCGACGAAGTAGCTGTTGGTCCACAGCGTGGGATGCGGGTCTTGAGCGTGGGGAACTCCTGCCGCAGCAGTCGAGACGACCGGCCTTTGATCTGCTTGACCAGTCGGTGGATGCCGTACTGCGGATCGCAGGAGACGAGCAGGTGTACGTGGTCGGGCATCGTCTCCAATTCCACGATCGGGGCGTCACGCTCGGCGCACACCTCGCGGATGATCTGTTTGAGTCGCGCGTCGACCCGGCCGCCGATAACCGGCCGGCGGTACTTGGGGCACCACACGACGTGGTAGGTGCAGCGGTAGACCACGTTCCGGTTCGACCTGATCTCGTCCATACCGACAGCATATAGCGCCGTGGTGTATGCTGTCGGTTGTGGGGGAAACAGTGCGCTACACGTACCGGCTGCGCCCCGGCGCGACGGCGGTGGCCGCATTGACCGCAGAGTGGGGCCGGTGCCGCTGGCTGTGGAACGAAGCTGTCCACCAGCAGAAGGCCCGCCGCAAGCCGACGTTCTGCAAGCTGTCGAAACTGCTGACCGAGGCCCGCAGCCGTAACGCTTGGCTGCGCGAGGGCTCGCAGGTCGCCCAGCAACAGACCCTGCGCACCTATGCGCTTGCATTGCAGCACTCTTTCAAGGTCAAGGGGCGGGGGCGGCCAACCGTCAAGGTGAAGAAAAAGACCCTGCCCAGCCTGGAATACACCGTGCGGGGCTTCGCCGTCGGCGATGAACGGCTGAGGCTGGCCGGTGGTATCACCATTCCGGTGGTGTGGTCCCGTGACCTGCCGTCCGCTCCGTCCAGCGTGCGGGTCTACCAGGACTCGCTCGGACACTGGTACGCCTCGTTCGTAGTCCGCCGCGACACCGAACCTGCCCCGGACATGGACGGGTCGATCGGGGTCGACTGGGGTGTGAAGGCCACCGCGACCACCACCGACCCCTCGTATGACCTGCCGTACCTCGGACACCGGAAACGCTGCGCTGCTGAACTGGCGAAAGCCCAGCGGAAGATGTGCCGCCGCCGTAGGCCGAGAGGCCACGCGCAGTCGGCCGGGTACCGCAGGGCGAAACAGCAGACCGCCAAGCTGCACAAGAAGGCAGCCCGGCAGAACACCCACGACGCCCGGCAGTGGGCCAAGCGGGTCGTGGACGACCACCACCTGATCGCGGTGGAGGACTTCAAGCCACGGTTCCTGGCCCGGTCCACGATGGCGCGTAAGGCCGCCGATGCGGCGATCGGCGCGGCGAAGCGGGAACTGATCGAACGTGGCACGCGGGCGGGCCGGAAGGTGGTGTTGGTGCCGCCCGCCTACACCACGATGACGTGTTCGGACTGCGGCGCGAGAGCCAAGCAGCGCATCGGACTGAACGTCAGAGTTTTCGAGTGCGCGACCTGCGGCCACAAGGCAGGGCGCGACCTCAACGCCGCGAGGACGATCCTCGCCACGGCAGAGCGCGGCCGTGCCAGTGTTGACGGCGTAAGACATTCGATCACCTCCCTTCGGGATGGTTGGTCGGATGCGGCCTGAGCTGGAAATCCCCCGGATTTATCCGTGGGGAAGCGTTAAAGCCTTACGTGTCTATACGGCGGCCAAGCCCCACCCCATCAGGGGCGGTAAGCAACCCAAAATCTTGTTCGCCACCCAGGCCGACACTCGACCACCGCGGTTTGTGCTCTTTACCTCGGGATTTTTGGATGAGGCCTATCGTCGTTTCATTGAGCGGCGGCTGCGGGAAGATTTCGGATTCGTGGGTACGCCTATCCAGTTGTCCATGAAAGTGCGAGAAAAGAACGCGCGACGCTCCCGATAGACCAACCCCGTCGGTCGGTCCGTCCGACCGCACCGTTCTGGTGGGACGCAGCTGGGCCACGGCGAGCGGCTAGCTGAGCTCCTCAGCCAACGAGACGATGATCCCCTCGGGGCCGCGGACGTAGCAGAGCCGATAACTGTTCTGGTACTGCTCTACCTCTCCCACGAGTTCCGTGCCGCGAGCGCGCAGGCCGGCGACAGTGGTGTTGAGGTCATCGACAGTGAACATGATGCTCCGTAGGCCCAGGGTGTTCCCCAACGCGTTCTCCGGCTCAGCCCTGACGACCGCCGGGTTGTGGAACTTTGTCAGCTCAAGCCGGCCGTGGCCGTCCGGGGTCCGCATCATCGCGATGTCGACCCGGACGCCATCGAGCCCGTTGACACGGTCCACCCAGTCCCCTTCGATCGGCGCCTCGCCCTCCAGCTCCATGCCGAGCTCGACAAAGAACGCCTTGGCGGCCTCAAGGTCGTCGATGACGACGCTCACATGGTCCATCCGCCTAATCGTCATGATGGGTCTCCTTCTTCGTTCTTCGTTGCGATGGCTTGGCGAAAAACCTCTGCCCGGTGTGCGTGATCGGTAAAGCGACCGTAGCTAGGGGCCGCGGGGGAGAGCAGCACCACCCCACCGGCGGGGGTCACTGTGCGAGCTACCGCAACAGCCGAGGTGAGGTCGTCGGCGTCGGTGATTACCAAGCCAGGCACGGTGCGCAGCGCTTCGGAGATGCGCGGTCCACTGTCAGGGACAGTAATGACCCGCACCGATGCGGAGGCGTGCGCGAGATGGGTGGCCAGCGGCGTGTAGTCGAGTCCGCGGTCGGTACCGCCCAGAATCACCGTAATGGAGCGACCAGCAAAGGCCTCTAGGGCGGCGATTGCCGACTGGGGAGTGGTGGACAGGCTGTCGTTGATAAATGTCAGCTGCCCGGCCGGGTCCGAAATGGGCTGCAGCCGATGCGGGAGAGCGCCAAAGTGGACGGTTGCTTCTGCCAGCACGTGCCGGTGCGCGAGCAGATCGATGCCGAGCGCGCGTAGCGCGGTCAGTGCGGTGCACAGGTTAGCGACGTTGTGTGCGCCCAACAATGGCAGCGTTGACCGTGGAAAAAGCTGTTCATCCTGGTAGAAGAAGCCGTCATCGTCGCCGTGGACGTGCTCTTCGGTATGAAAAATGGGAGCGGCTAACGTGAGTTTCTCGGCGTACTCGCGGAGGCGCTGATCGTCACCGAGCACGACGGCTTCTGGCTGGTGGCACAGCAGATTGAGTTTGTCCTGATAGTACTGTTCTTCGCTGCCGTGCCAGTCTAGGTGCTCGGGGAAGAGCCGCGTGACAACGGCAACGTGGGGCGATGTGTCCAGGTCGTGGCACTGGTAGCTCGAGAGTTCGGCCACATACCAGTCGGCTGCGGGGGCGTTAAGCAGCGGGGTTCCGATGTTGCCGGCGAGACCGACATCCCAACCCAGCCCCGCTGCCAACAGGTGATGTACCAGGGCTGAGGTGGTGCTTTTGCCTTTGGATCCGGTGACGCCAATGGTGCGACCAGCGTGCTCGGCGAGCCACAACGCCGTGCCGCTGGTGACGGTGATACCGCGTTCGTGCAGGTGGGACAGCCACGTGTGGTGCGGGGACACCCCTGGCGACTTGACCACGATGTCGGCGTTGATGAGCTGGTCGAATCCGGCGGACCCCACCACGAGCGGCACCGGCATGCCGGACGCGTCCAGCTGGTGTCCCAGGCGGTAGCGGCGACACTATGCGGGCGATCATCTACGACAGCCACCGCCCGCGCGCCCGCTGCCAGAGCTATTTTTGCCGCAGCCGCGCCTTCCCGGGCCGCTCCCCAGATGGCGACGGAACGGCCCTCCAAGTCAGCGATGCGCATAGTTCATTCCCGGCCCGGCAATCACGTGTTGGTAGATAGCGGGTACATGATGGTCTGGGCTGGGCGTGAATACTGCGGCGACATCCTGCTCGGTGGGCCAGTCCTCGCGCGGTACCTCGCCGGCTAGTGCCTCGATGATCGCACTGCGAGCCCATTCGCGACTCTGCCGCAATAGCCGTAGCGCCACCAACGATTCGGTAGTTTCTCCGACGCACTCAAATGGCTTGTGCCGCACAAGCCCCATGAGTTCCTGATATCCCGAGAGCTGTGTGAAGTCTTCGAGCATGTCCGCCCCGATGATGGTGGACAACCGATCACGGTCTACGAAGGGCGCAAGCGCCAGAAAAACGAATCGACATTTAGGACAGTTCCCACACCAGGTGTTGGCCGCGTCGCGCAGTCGAAAAACAATGTTGCAGCTGGTGAACGCATGGTCATATCGAGTGCTCCGCGCGAAGAGCTTGGCGATGTGCAGCTCGCTGAGCGGACGTAACAGCGAAAAGTAGCCGGACTCGCGCCCCATAGTGGAGGCCACGGCGTCGCTGAGCGCGCGTTCGGCCGCCAATCCCTTGGACCATTGATGGTTGACGTCAATGTTTTGCCAGTTCAGGTTGCCCGCTGAGGCAGACCGTTCATTGGACATGACGACGTGTCCGAGACCGTGCAGCGCCGAGGTGGCGAGCGCCAGCAGCGAATTGATCGCGGTGACCGGAATGTGACCGTTATAGGCACCGGCTGCGTTGAGCTCAAACAGTCGCGGGTCGAGGCGACGTTGCACGAACAGCGTCGGCAATCCGGCGGCGTCGCATACCGACCGGATGACGGTATTAGGGTTCACTGCGAAGAGCACAGGCGCATAGGGGCGCATGAGTTCGGTCGACACGATCGAGTCTTTGCCTCCGCCCATCGCCACCAGCGGTGTCTGGCTCAGTGGTGGTGCGCTGAACGCGTCCGGTTCGGGGTGGGAGAAACGGAACGTGGGCCGCAATGCCCTGGTGAGCTGGTTTCGATAGGCGAACTCAGCCATGCCATGGCAGTAGAGCTGTTGCAGATATTCCTTGGCTTTGGCGCGTCACGGCGATCGAGGGAACCTCGATACGCGCCGGCGCTGCCACTTTGTAGTAGCTGGTGCCGGCGGCGACGTAGGCCAGGTGTACCAGTCGGGTGAATGCGTGCAGCATGTCCTGGCTGGGTGGGATAGCCGGTGCAGGAAACGTCACCGTCTCGGTGAAGTGCTCACTACCCTCGACACCAGCCAATTCGTAGCGAAAATCCACTTGATACGCCCGGTCGGCGCCACCACCCTGGGTAGTTCGTGGCAGCGACACGTCCACACCGGGATATCGAAAGACATCAAAAGCATCAAAACGGCGGGTCGCTGACGATTCTGGGGCCTCTAGCGTCATACGAACACGTCTCCTGTGAGTAGCGTGGCTGCTGACCGATTGTGCGGATGGTTGCTCCGTGATGGTCCGGCCCCAGGGTACCGGTGTGACGGAGAAACCGGCCAAAATTTCGCGGCGTCCGCACTGATGAACTCAACGGTGATTAATCGGGAAGCCGTAGCGGGAAGGTTACAGCGTCAGCACATCCAGTTCTGAACAGGAGTTGTGATGCGGATAGGCGTAATAGGCGCGGGCAGAATCGGTGGAACCCTAGCCCGCAAATGGGTAGCAGTGGGACATGAAGTGTGGATCGCTAACTCCCGAGGGCCGGCTTCCCTTGCACAAATGGCCCGTGAGGTGCCGGGCATCACCCCCGCCACAGTGGCTGACGCGGCCCGGGAAGGTCAAGTGGTACTACTCGCCGTGCCCTGGGCCAAACCGGAGGCCTTGCCGGAACCCGACCTCGTCGCGGGAAAAGTCGTCATCGACGCTACTAACCACTACCAGAGCAACGGCGAGCTGTTCGACCTGGGGAGTTCCACCTCCAGTGAGGAAATGGCTCGCCGTTTGCCCGGCGCGAAAATAGTGAAGGCTTTCAACACGCTGTACTACAAATTTCTTGAAGAAAACGACGCTAAGACCGACGAAGAACGTATCGCCATCTTGGAATCCGGAGACGACGGACCGGCGAAAGACATGGTTGCGGATCTGATCAGCCAGCTAGGGTTTGTGGCTATCGATCTCGGCACTCTCCGCGAGGGTGGTCGGCTTCAGCAGCCAGACAGCCCGTTGTTCAACCAGCGGCTTCCCGAAAGTCACATGCGTGAAGCACTACGGGCTGCCTTGTAGCGCCTCACGCACCCGCGAATAGTTGATGCTGCGCTAGGTGACTCGCTCAGAAACGGCGAGCCATTGTTCCTCCACTGTGGACTCTTCGGCGAGTAGCGTCCGCAGCTCGCCGTCCAATGCCAGCAGACGGTCCGGTGTGGTAGCCGCAGCCGCAAGAGCGACATGCAGCTGGTTTTTCTGCCGGTGCAACGTGTCGAGCCGACGCTCTAGCTTCGCTAATTCTTTGCGGGCAGCGCGGTGTTCTGCCGAGCTCAGGCCTGCTGGGCTGTCTGCCGTCGGCGACTGGGGGTCCGACGGGGCATTCCTCGGATCCGTTGATGTGACCTGTGGCGCTGATCCCAGGGCGTTGTGCCGCCGTGCAAGGTACTCGTCGATGCCACCGACCAGCTCGCTGATGCTCCCGTCGCCAAACAGCGCCACCACGCGGTCGCAGATTCTCTCGATCAAATATCGGTCGTGCGAGACCACCACCAACGTGCCCGGCCAGGAGTCAAGTAGGTCTTCTAGCTGCCGCAATGTGTCGATGTCCAGATCGTTAGTGGGCTCGTCGAGCAGCAGCACATTGGGCTCGGTCATCAACAACCGCGCCAATTGCAATCGACGCCGCTCACCCCCGGATAGATCCCCCACCGGCGTCCACTGCTTGTTTGAGGCAAAGCCAAACCGCTCGGCGAGCTGCGACGCCGACAACTCCTGGCTGCCGACTACCACCCGGTTGGCGACTTCCTCAATCGCTTCAAGGACCCGGAGCGTGGGCGGCAAGTCATGAAGTTCCTGGGTGAGGTGAGCGAGTGTTGACTGTCTGCCCTTGAATGCGCGCGCCATCAAGTTGCTGACGCTCGCCAGCAAGCAGCCGCAACAGCGAGGTCTTGCCCGAGCCGTTGACCCCGACCAGGCCGATGCGTTCACCTGGGCCAATGCGCCAAGTGACGTGGTCGAGCAATAACCGCTGGGAGGCATCACCGGGTTGTTCCGCCGGTTCGCCCGCAATGGACGCCGCAGTAGATAGGGACACATCTTCCAGTTCAATGACCGTCCGCCCCAGCCGTCGCTTGGCGAACGTCACTAGCTCGACCGAGTCTCGGACCGGCGGCACATCGGCGATGAGCGCCTCCGCGGCCTCTACCCGATACCTAGGTTTGGAGGTACGAGCCGGTGCTCCTCGACGCAGCCAGGCCAGCTCTTTACGCACCAGGTTATGGCGTTTTTGGTCGGCGGTATCGGCGAGGCGAGCCCGCTCGGCTCGGGCGAAAGTCCAGTCAGAGTAGCCGCCGTCGTACTGCTCCACCCCTCCGTCTACGACCTCCCACGTCCGCGTGCACACGGTGTCGAGAAACCAACGGTCGTGGGTCACCACCACCAGTGCACAGCGACGTGCCCGCACATGCTCGGCCAGCCACTGCACCCCTTCGATGTCGAGATGGTTAGTGGGCTCGTCGAGCACCAGCAGGTCGAGCTCTTGAATCAGCGCCGAGGCGAGCGCCACTCGCCGGCGCTCACCTCCCGACAATGCACCTACTGGCTTGTCCAACCCCAAGGTCGAGATAGGCCAAGACCATCCAAAATAGAGCGAATACGCGCGTCTGCGGCCCATTCGTGTTCGGCGGCGAAACCCAACGGGTCCAGCACCGCCTGGTGGATGCTCGCGCCTTCTGGTAACTCTGTGCCCTGGGTGACGACCGCCATGCGCACGTCACGTGCCTGACTGACTCGTCCCGCATCGGGGGATTCCAGACCGGCGAGTACCTCCAGCAACGTGGTTTTGCCGCCACCGTTGAGGCCGACAACGCCGATACGGTCGCCCTGAGAGACCCCCAGAGAGACGCCATCGAGCAATGGACGGACGCCATAAGATTTGTGGACCGATTCCAGATTGACCAGATTCGTCATTACCAGCGCTTTCAGCAGACGATACCTCAGCGGGCAGCAAGCCTGACAGCGGAGGAATCTAAAACTAGTTGAACCGATAGAGATTGTATTGCTGCATCAGCGCGATGACCTTGTCGGAGTACTGCGGATCGGTGGCATAGCCGGCTTTATGGACTTCACGAATGAACTGATCAGGATCGGTCGGGTAGTTAAATGCTGCCGCATACCGTGGCGAGTTGCGCAGAAAATCACCGTGGTCGCGGAAGGAGTCGGCCACCGCGTTGTAGGTGCGGAAGGAGGCGGTGGTGTCGTGGCAGCCGCCATCGCATTCTCGCGTCAGATGTGTAGCACACCCGGTGGCGATAGGCTACCTGCATCACCGTCCTTGCACTTCATGCCGAAATAGTTGTGGTCATGAACCGCCAAATCGCTTGTGCCCCAATTGGATTCCAGGATCGCCTGCGCGACGGTGACCGAAGGCGGCACGCCATACTGTTGCTGGCTGGGCTTGGCAGCAGCGCCGGAACTGTCAACGAACGTCTGCTGTTCGGCAGCGCTCACGTCGGCCCATGCCGGCTGGCTGGGTGCGAGCGGGACCACCAGCATAGGCACGAGGAAAGCAAAAAACAGAGCCCACATAGGATGAACAATCCGGAGCGATTGGCGCACCATTACTCTCCTCACCGCACGAATCGTCGCCCCAGTTGTTTCAGCAACTTGCTGTGGCGACTTCCCATAGCTCTCTAAACCGGACGATCGATGATGGTAGGCGCCACCAAAGGAAAAGCCGCGCGCCACGCACCAGGAGCGCACACAATCGTTGCGTCCGCGTCCACTGTGGCGGTATCCATACTGATTAAGCCCACCCGGAGCCAACCCAAGGAGCACCGTGTCCCACACCGACGACACCTACACCCAGGGCCACCACGAAAGCGTCCTGCGCACGCACCAGTGGCGCACCGTAGAAAACTCCGCTGGCTACCTTCTTCCGACAGCTTCGCCCAGGGATGCGCATACTCGACATCGGATGTGGCCCCGGCTCGATCAGCATGGATTTCGCCCAACGCGTCCAACCCGGCAAGGTCATTGGTATCGACAATGCCGGAGCCGCGCTCACCGCAGCCCGTGCCGGTGCTGACCAGCAGAACATTTCCAACGTCTCGTTCCAGGTCGGAGACGCCTACGACCTCTCTTTTAGCGACGACAGTTTCGACGTCGTTCATGCCCACCAAGTTCTGCAGCATCTCACCGACCCGGTCGCTGCTTTGCGCGAAATGCGACGGGTCTGCAAACCGGGGGGTCTGGTGGCGATCCGCGATAGCGACTACGACGCTCTCACCTGGTATCCAGCCAATGCAGGCATAGAAGAATGGATTCGGCTCTACTTCGCCGTCGCAACCGGCAATGGGGGCGAGCCTCGAGCAGGGCGCCGACTGTACTCCTGGGCGCAAGCAGTCGGGTTTGAGAACATCCAACCGTCGGCGAGCGCGTGGTGTTTCGCACTACCAGAAGACCGGATGTGGTGGAGCGAGGTGTGGGCGGAGCGGATTACCGAGACCGCGTTGGCTGAACAAATTCTGGACCGCGGGTTGGCCACCCCCGCCGACCTGGAGGCGATCGCTAAGCATGTCGGTACTGGGGGAAGCAGAAAGACGGGTGGTTTTCCATGCCCTTCGGCGAAATTATCTGCACCGTGTAAGGGCTCGAGCGGATTGATCTCTGCCGGCGCTCTCATCGCCTGGTTCCTCGCTGCGCTCGTCAACGTTTTTGCGGGGTTGGATCGCTCGCCCGCCAACACGTCGCAATATGATCGTCCACCACGCCTGCTGCCTGCATGAGCGCATAACAGGTGGTGGGCCCGACAAAGCTGAAGCCCACGTCTTTTCAGCGCGCGTGCCATCGCCACCGATTCTGGGCTGCTGCTGGGAATCTCTGCTGCCAATGCGGGCTGAGGTCTGGGCCCGGCTCTGGTGCAAATGACCACAACAACTGGTCTAGTGGTTGCTCCAGCTCGGCGATGGCGGCAGCGTTGCGAATAGTGGCAGTGATTTTTGCCCGGTTGCGGACAATGGAGGAATCGCCAAGCAGCCGGACCACATCGGCGTCATCGAATGCCGCCACCCGGCTAGGTTCAAAGTCCGAGAAAGGCTCGTCGAAATCCTTCTCGTTTGCGCAGAATGGTCAACCAGGACAGTCCAGATTGGAATGCTTCCAGGCTTAGCCGCTCAAACAGGGCAACCTCACCGTGCAGTGGCACACCCCGTTCTGTGTCGTGATAGTCGATGTACTCCTTAGCTGACAGCGCCCACGGGCAGCGCTGTTTTCCGTCGAGACCCACCGCTATGCGCTCGAGCCGGGTGTCGTGTCGGTGGCAGGGGGAGCGTGCTCATCTGAATTTGTCCGCATGGCCAGGAAACCTACTGGCACCCTCCGACAGAGCCACTGACTCGCGGTATCCACCGTGCACGCCGCATATCGATGCGAGCATCACCACGTGTGCCACTACGCAACGGTGTGTGCTCTGTCCGGTAGTGCGTTAATGCCCGCCGCTCGTGGCCGATGGGGAGAGCGCCATTGCCGCGCACGACTCGCCACCACGGCACCCCGCCGCCACACAGTGCCATGACCCGGCCCACCTGTCGCGGACCGCCAACGCCCAGATACTCGGCGATATCGCCATAGGACATGACGCGCCCGAAGGGTATGCGCTCGACCAGCGACAACACATTGTCAGCGAACTGGACAGGTGCATGGGGGAGGGGTGATCACCCATTTTCCTGCCTTTCCGTAGCGCAGCCCGACTACGCGAATTAGCTGGCGGTCGCGCCGAACAGAAGCCACCCACCGAAAACAACAAATAGGCATGCCGCACCGATTCGAACCGCTTTCTCCGGCAACTTTGTGCCGAGCCATGCGCCGATCCCGATAGCAAGCGCATCGGCGGCGACCATGCCCACCGTAGATCCCAGCCACGTGCCAAACCAACCTTCGCGGGTCGCCAGAGTGATAGTGGCGAGCATCGTCTTATCTCCCAATTCCGCCAGAAAAAATGCTAGTGCCACGGCAAGAGTCACCGAACGGCCCGTCGCTCGGGCTTTATTCGCTCACCGGTAGTAAGTGAATCCCCGCGCACGGTCCAGATTGCGAAAGCAAAAAAGGCGAGTCCAGCAATCACGGTGATAGCGGTAGTGGGCATAGCGAGGCCGAGCATCGCTCCGGCACCCACTGAAACCGCGTGCACCAGCGCTGTCGACAGTGTTATCCCGACAAGGATGGGGAGGGGACGATAGCGGGAGGCAAACGTCAAGGCCATCAGCTGAGATTTGTCACCCAGCTCCGCCAAAAAAATGACCACAAAGCTCACAAATAAGGCCTGCAACAGTCGCAGCTTTCTCTGTGGGGGGAGCTAGGGGAGAAACCAGGGCTGAGCTGCTTCAACCTAGCCGCCCGCATACCGGCAACTATGTTGAAGGTCTCGTCCGCGCTCGCTAACGGCTGTGAGATTAGATACCTGGCCACTCAGCGTGCCGTCAGTGGAGGCTCATGAGCCGGGTGCCTGTGCGGCACCAGTGTGTCGACTCAACGATTGAGGACTACTCCCCTTCACTCACTAGCTTAATCGACGGTGTGACCTGGCGACCAACGGCCACCACATCCCAGATGCCAGCCCTTTGAACGATAGCGCCCAGGCACCATCTCATGCTGAAGTCAAGATATTTGCCCGACTATGGCGGCATATCCAATGTCGACGGTCGTGGCAACAATCAAAGCCAACCAAAGGACCATCCATGAGTGTGCTGGCCGCGCCTGCCACCATCCCGCACCGGCTGCATCGTGGCGTGGTGTTGCTGATGTCCACCACTGTGGGTTTTGCGGTGGCCAGTAACTACTACATTCAGCCGCTCCTTGCCCTCGTCCGCGACAGCCTGCATATGAGCACGCAAACAGCGGGACTCGTGGTCACTGTTGCCCAAGTTGGCTACGCGCTGGGCCTGCTTTTCTTGCTGCCCTTGGCTGACCTTGTGGAGCGGCGCCGCCTCGTCATCGCCATGACCGTCGCCACGGCGCTCGCCTTGCTCGTCATGGCCAACGCCCGTTCAGCACCTGTGTTGTTGGCGGCAGCGGCAGGCGTGGGAATCTATCTATGGTGGCGCAGATCCTGATTCCGTATGGCGCCAGTCTGGCCGGCCCCCAGGAACGCGGTCACGTAGTAGGCATGCTCACCAGCGGGCTATTGCTGGGCATTTTGTTGCCCGGGTTGCCTCCGGCTATCTTGCCCGCCTTGGCGGATGGCCCACCGTTTATTGGATGGCCGCCGCTCTCATGTTCCTCATCGCGATCTTCCTCTGGCGTTGGTTACCCGACTTCGACAATCCGCCGGACTGACCTACTCCGCGCCTACTGCGATCCATCCCCACTTTGGTGCCGGGATGAGCCTACGCTCCGAGCGCGTATGGTCTATGGTGCGTTGGCCTTCGCGGTCTTTAGCGTGTTTTGGACGTCGATGGCGTTTTTACTCAGCGGTGAGCCCTACAGCTACACGCCCGCGGTAATCGGACTATTTGGACTTGTGGGTGTGGCTGGCGCGCTGATCGCACCATTTGCCGGAAAATCTCAGACCGCGGAGATGCCCACCGCTCCACCGGGATAGCCGCAAGCCTCTTATTCGTCGCATGGATTCCGCTGGCGCTGAGCAAGCACTCTCTTCTCGCACTCATCGTCGGCATTGTGCTCCTCGATTTAGGAGTGCAAAGCCTACAAACGACGAACCAAAGCGAGATTTACCGGCTTCGCCCCGAGGCACGCAACTGTCTCAACTCCGCTTACATGATCAGCTACTTTGTCCGGCGGTGCCACAGGCTCAGCGCTTTCATCGTTCGTGTTCACCCACTTCGGATGGTCAGGTGTGTGTGGGCTCGGGGCGCTCTTCGGCGCGCTCGCGACCACGCTGTGGTTGGCATCTGCCGGACATCGTCGAGCCGCCCCCATAGGCATCAGTGTCAAGACAGTGCCCCGATAACCAACCACATGAACCCCGCACCCGCGACCGTAAAGGCCAACGTGGCGCGAGTCGAATGATGGCTGTGCGCCTCCGGCAAAATGTCTGACGTGGCCAGGTACAGCAAAAAACCTGCGAAGAATCCCAGGTAGAGACCCAACATTCCAGAAGGGATAGTCATCGTGAGCGTCAATGCCGCACCGGCGATGGGCGCCACCGCGTCACACAGCAACAGCATGATCGCCCGCCGACGGGCGTGCCCATACATCGAGGCCACCGTGAAAGTGTTGAACCCGTCGGCGAAGTCATGGGCAATAACCGCGATCGCCACCACGCCACCGATGGCGCTACTGGCCTGGAACGCTGCCCCGATAGCGAAACCGTCCAACACGCTATGACCGATCAGCGCAGACCCGGCGAGCATTCCCACTTGCTGATTGCGGCCGTGCGCATGCCCATGAGCGTGAACGTGTACCTCGTACTCACCCTCGTGCGCACGGTGTATCGCCACCGAACGTTCAATCAGATGCAACGACAGAAAGCCAGCAACCAGCATGAGCAGTGCTGACGGCACCCCAAATACGGTTCCTTTTTGTTCCGCCAATGCCTCCGGGATGAGATCAAACGCAACGACCCCCAGCATGAGACCCGCAGCGAGCCCCAACACCAAATGCTTGCGGTCGGTGATGCGCATCGCGACCCAACCGCCCAGCAGGGTCATGCAAAAAGCCGCAGCCGCAATCACAACGGGCATTGCCGACTCACCTCGCTTTCTCCCACAAGGATCGAACTCTACGTAATGCGACCTGTGACGAGTGACAGGGCATCAACCCACTGGCGGCCGGGCCAGCACCAACAACGTCAGCTAGATTTTTGTTCTATGTCGCGGGCTGCCGCCACACGTTCGCACACGAACGCCAATGCCGACGTGTCAGAAAAACCCGATGGTGGCGCCGTGCTCGCTCCAGCTGCTGTCGCGCGCCGATGCGGCCATACCACTGACGCCATCATTTTTCCCATACCCAAGCACAAGGTAGTAAGTGAGCTCCGTTGCCGCGCTTGGCCTGCGCGGGACCCGTCACTTTGGTTGTACTGAACCCGCAAGGGCCGCAAAGCGCAAGAAGACAGATCGCACGGAGGAGGCATACCAGCACTTGCCATGCTGTGGGGGAGTGATCGTTTCACGGTTAAGGTGCGCGGCGATGGTGGCGTAGGAATCTCCTGCCTCGCGTCGCTGCCGGATCAACGTCACCGTGTCGTCGTCGATTGTGGTGGGTCTACCGAGGACGGTGCCGCTTGCTTGTTTAGCCCGCAAGGCATCAGAGGTGCGTTGACCAATAATGCGACGTTCCCATTGCGCAGCAGAAGCCATGACGTTGGCGAGGAACTCCCCAGCTGGCGTCGACAGGTCCACACCTAAGTCGAGAGCCACCAGATTCCATCCGCCTTCACGCGCGTCTTTCATGATGGCGGCAAAGTCCACCAGCGAGCGTGACAGTCGGTCCAATTTGGCGACCATGAGCGTGCCCGCGCTGCCCCCGCGTACGGCTTCGAGAGCCGCGTCTAGTCCTGGTCGCTTCGTGCGCGATTTGCCCGACGCGATGTCGCTATGAATGCTCAGCAGCTCCCACTCGCGCCTTTTTATGTCAGCTCGAATGGAAAGTTCCTGTGCCGATAACCCTGCCCCAGAATCGCCTTGTTCTTCGGTGCTGACCCGGATATAGCCCACGACGGTGCTTGTCTGTGCGCGCCGTGCTGTTTTTCGCCGCGTTCTCGGTCCGCCATCTGCCCGTGATGCCGAGGTGGTCGCCGTAGGGGGAGTAGTGCGCATTGGCGGCGTCATCCCGGCGGCATTTCGTTAAACGTTGTCGGCTCCATAGCCAAACCATACAACAAACGGGCGTTTGCTGTATGTCCTTTGTGTCCATAACCGCAGGTCAAAGGAGTTTTGTTGCAAAACCCTCCGGCTTGGACAGTTGTGTTTTATTACGTTCTTACGTTTCAACCAAACAAAATAGAAGAGAGATGGTCGAGGGTGCTGGCAAGGGGGTACCTGCTTCCCACGGCGTGTGCGCTAGCGTCGTCACACATGAAGGGAACAATTAGCCACGTGGGCATCAACTTGTCCAACTCAGAGGAATCGTTCGACCTCTGGAGAGACTTCTTACGTTTTCTCAGTTTCGTCATCGCAGACGACGGCAATCATTTCGATGCCCATGACGGCCACAGCTACCTCTGCGTCTCCACTACCAAGGGTGGACATCGGCAGGTTGGATACCACCGCAAGCAGACAGGCCTCGGTCACCTTGCTTTCAACGTTCCCTCTGCGGGCCACGTCGATCAGTTCGTGACCGACTTCCTTCGCCCACGCGGTATAGAACCCCTCTACGGAGGCGCGAAGGCCTACCCTCAATACGCTGAGGGCTACTACGCCGTTTACTTCGAGGATCTGGATCGAGTGAAGATCGAAGTCGTCTACGAACCCTCGCACCAGAGCAGTCCAATGCCACCGGTCAAAGCTTCCATTTAATGTCGCGACGGAAGATCCGTCTTGGCATAGAAGTCATCCTCGGCTTCGGGATGTAGCGGCACGTTTCGTCGAAGCATGCTTCTACTTCTTCGAGATGACACCAGCGCACCGGAACAGCAAGAATGAGTTGTGCGGCGTATTCGGCAAGCCACGGTGCGACCACCACAAGCCCAGGGGTGAGAACTATGACGACTCCGCCGGACCTCGCCCTGTTACGCATCGTGGCTCAACGATTGGTGGGTCAAGATCAGGCCACTGCCTTAGAGGTAGTGCGGTGGCTCACTGCGCTACAAGCGCAGCGGTTTGACGGAGCTCTCACGTCAATAGCCCTCCGCACGCAGGAGCACACTCGAGAACAGGTAGTGGCGGCATTCAATGCGGGTGACATGGTCAAATCCTGGCCGATGCGCGGAACACTGCACGTAGTCGCTGCCGAAGACTTGGGCTGGATACTCCAACTCACAAGCCCACGCATTCTGGCCGGCGCCGCGAGGCGCCGAGCACGGCCCGCCGCCGGGGCCAGGCGCGCGAGGACTTCGTGCTGGAGACGGTGTACTGGGACGCTGGCACCGCCCGGCTGTTGCCCCGGCTGTTGAAGGGCCGCACGCGCGGGCCGGTGTTCGTCACCCACCGCCGCCCGGGACCCGGCAAGGTCGTCAGCTCTCGTGACGTGTGCCCGGATACCGGGCTGGCCCGGCTGTCGTACGGGCAGGCCCGCGCCCTTCTCGACGAGCACACCGCCGTGCGCGGACCGGGCACGGGCTGGGACCTGCACGAATACCGTCACTCCGGCCTCACCCACCTGGGCGAGGCCGGGGCCAGCCTGCTGATGCTGATGGCCAAGTCGAGACACAAGAAGCCGGAGAACGTCCGCCGCTACTTCAAGCCCTCGCCCGACGCCATCGCTGAGATAACCAGCCTCCTCGCGCCGGGCGACAGCAGACGCTGATCGCGACGCTGCTATGAGGTGGCGTGGGCCCACAGTTCGGTGCTGTGGTCACCGATGAGAGCGCTGATGCGGGTCAGTACGTCACTGACCGGCTGCGGGTCGAGTCGGCGTCCGTCTCGCAGGCGCAGTGCGACGTGATCGTCAGCGGCCTCCTTGGCGCCGATGACGGCTTGGTAGGGAACCAGGCGGGCCTCCCGGATTCGGGCGCCCAGGCTGCCGCGGTCCGGTCCCGCGATCTCGGCACGCAGCCCGAGTCGGGTCGCAGCGTCGGGCGAGGGCTGCGGCGTTCGGCAGTTCGGTGTCGGAGATCGGGAGGATCACCAGCTGGGTGGGGGCGAGCCAGGCGGGGAAGGCGCCGCCGTGCTGCTCGATGAGATGGGCGACGGCTCGCTCCACGCTGCCGATGATGCTGCGGTGGACCATGACCGGGCGGTGCTTGGCGCCGTCCGCGCCGATGTAGTGCAGGTCGAACTGCTCGGGCTGGTGGAAGTCGACCTGGACGGTGGACAGGGTGGACTCCCGGCCGGCGCCGTCGGTGACCTGGACGTCGATCTTGGGGCCGTAGAACGCGGCCTCGCCCTCGGCCGCCTCGTACGGCAGGCCGGAGCGGTCGAGGACGTCGGTCAGCAGGGCGGTGGACCGCCGCCACTTCTCGGGTGCGGCGACGTACTTCCCGCCGGGGCCCGGGCAGCGAGAGCCGGTAGCGGGCCGGGGTGATGCCGAGCGCCTCGTACGCCCGGCGGATCATCTCCAGGGCCGCCTGCGCCTCCTCGGCGACCTGGTCCAGGGTGCAGAAGATGTGCGCGTCGTTGAGCTGGATGGCCCGCACCCGGGTCAGGCCGCCGAGCACGCCCGGACAGCTCGGAGCGGTACATGCCGCCCAGTTCGGCCATCCGCAGGGGCAGTTCGCGGTAGCTGTGGGAGCGGGAGCGGTAGATCACCGCGTGGTGGGGGCACAGGCTCGGCCGCAGGACGACCTGCTCTCCGCCGAGGTCCATCGGGCGGGAACATGTCGTCGCTGTAGTGCGCCCAGTGCCCGGAGATCTCGTACAGCTCCCGCTTGCCGAGCACCGGCGAGTACACGTGCTGGTAGCCCGCCCGCCGCTCGGCGGCACGGATGTACTCCTCCAGGGTGTGCCGCACGGCCGCGCCGTCGGGCAGCCAGTACGGCAGGCCGGCGCCGATCAGCGGGTCGGTGTCGAACAGGCCCAGTTCACGGCCGAGCTTGCGGTGGTCGTGCACGGTGGTCATCGCGGTCTCCTTGCGGTGCGGAGCGAGTGACCGGGCCTACGACGAAGCCCCGGGGCACTCGCCCCGGGGCTTCGGACTGATCATCTGTCAGCGCGCCGGGACACTCTCCGGCGTCGTCGTCATAGCAGCGCGCTTCATGCCGCAGACGTTAGCAGGACGCAGCGATGTCCACACGGTCATTCCTCGTCAGGAGCGCCCGGGGCACGCAGGGGTCGCAGACCGCCGGGCAGATCAGGCAGTCGGAAGGAATACCGGCCGAGCATGTTGATGTGATGCCGTACAAACGGTGAGAGGCGGGCCACGTCCTCGTCGCGGACCTCGAAGCCGTCCGCGCGCAGCTGGTCAACCGCGGCGTCCATGTACCTGGTGTTGAACAGCACGAGCGCGTTGAGGACCAGTCCCAGGGCGCCGATCTGGTCCTCCATGCCGTCCTGGTAGCGCTGGTAGAGCTGCCCGGCGCGGCCGTGGAAGATCTTCCGGGCAAGGGCATGGCGGCCCTCCTGGAGGTTGGCCTGGCTCTTGATCTGGCGGCGGTAGCCGGGCTCGTCGGCCAGGCGCAGGATGTGCAGGGTCTTGGAGATCCGCCCGTAGTGGGCGATGGCGTCGCCGAGCGGGGTGGGGCGGCCGTCGCGGGACAGCATGCGGATCACGTCGTACGCGCGCACGGCGCCGGTGTGGATGGAGCCGATGATCCGCAGGATGTCCTCCCAGTGCCGTTCGATCCTGGCGAGGTCTACCCGGCCGCGGGCCGCGTCCTGGAAGGCGCCGTAGTCGGCGGTGCGGTCGATGCGCCACATCTTCTGATCCGGCAGGTCAGCGAGCTGCGGCGCGTACGCGAATCCCGCCAGGGTGAGCAAGCCGAAGACAATGTCGCTGTAGCTCGCGGTGTCGGTGACGATCATCTCGGGGCGCTTCCCGCCGTCGCGGTCGTAGAGGACGTCCAGCACGTACAGCGAGTCGCGCGGGGTGCCGGCCACCACCTTCCCGCCCAGCCCCGCCGCCTGGTCGTTGATCATGTTCAGCCAGGTGGCGCCGCCCCGGCGCCCGAAGTACTTCGGGTTTGGCCGCGCGTACACCGACGGCACGGGCACGACGAACCGCATACCGTCCACCGAGGCGACCAGGCCGCCGCCCCACGCCTGCGCGAGCGGAATCGACGCCTGGCAGTCGATCAGCGTTGCGTTCGCCGCCCGATACGTCGCCAGCCGCAGATATGTCTGGTCGACGTGGGACAGGCGGCCGTACTTCAGCGCGTCCGCGGCTCCGATGACCGGGGTGTAGCCGACGTTGCAGCTGTGCGCGACCAGCAGCGCGGCAATGGTCACGTGCAGGTCCTTCAGCCGGGCCTCACCGCCGGTGACCGAAGTGAACGCCTGGTCGGCGCCGGTCCACGAGAACACCTCCAGCAGCACCTCCGGCAGGTCGACCCGGGGCAGCATCGCCTCCACCGCCTCCCGCAGCTGGCGCAGAGAGGCAGGTTCCGGCTCCGGCTCCAGCGCGGCGAAGTGCAGGCGGTCGTCGTCGTCGAACACGATCTGCGAGTTCGCCGGCACCCGGCCGGCGACCTCACGGTAGGTGCCGTCCAGCAGCGCGGCTCGTGCCGCCAGGTGCTCGCCCGCCCCGGCGGGCAGCCCGAGCGAGGGGAGCACGCTGGGCTTGGCCTGCTCCCACGCGTCCCCGTCCAGCAGCTTCGCGCGAGGATCGCCCCACTTGGAGGAGTTCTTCGCGAACACCTCCCGTCGGCGCAGCATCCGGTGTAGGCTGCTCCAGCACGCAGAACGCGTACGCCTTCCAGTCCACCGTGCCCGGCTCCAGGTGTGGCGCGGACAGCACCAGCCGCCGCCAGGAGCCCGTGAGTAGGCCCGTGTCGATCTCGGCGGGCCCAACCTTCTTGCGCCCCATCAAGTCCGGCAGCGACTTCAACGCCTTCAGGACCGGCAGGCCCTCCGGGGTAGCGTCGAAGTCGACCACCGTCACCAGGAGCTTCAGGAACGGCCGTACGGTGCCGAACCGGGTGACCAGTTGGGCCCGCCATGCCTCGTCCGCATCCGAGTCGAGCGGCGGAGTCAGCTCGAACAGCGCTGCGATTGCCGCCGCCAACTCGTGCCGGGGCACCACCTGCTCGATCCGCTCCCACATCGCCTCCAGCGTCTCCACCTCGGGCGGGTGATCTCCCCGGTGTCGGTGTCGACTTGCTCGCTGGTGCTGTCGAACACGATCTGGAACGCGGCGGCCAGCTTCGCCGACGCCCTCTCCACGCGCGGCAGGGTCTTCAGCTTCTCCTTCGCCGTCTCCCGCTCCGCCCTGGCCAGCAGCTTCGTCGCGATCAGCACCTCCAGGAGGTCCAGGGCGTCATCTACCGCCCGGGACGTCAGGTAGACCGCAGTGGCCAGCAGCGTGGCCAGACGCCGGGAGTCACCGTGCCGCTTGAGCAGCGACGCCTTGCCATCGATGCCGTACCGGGACAGCTCCGCCAGCCGCCGCGGCGGTATCGCGGACACGTCCACCTCGCCCATCCCGAAGGCTGCGATCTCCTGCGCTCGCTCCAGCGCCCACTTCATCTGGGGCCCGGAGATCCGCACCGGCCCCCGGCGCAACCGGTCCAGCTCCGAGATCCGGGCACCCGGCGGAACGGACAACAGCGAGTCCAGCACCGCCTGCTGGCCGATGCTCAGCAGGCCGTACAGGGTGTCCCACAGCCGGTTGTTCGCCGCCTCCCGAACCGTGCCCACCAACCGGGCCAGACGGCTCGCCCCGGGCAGCAGCACCCGCCGCTCGCGCAGCCACCCGGCCGCCGCGTCGAACAGCGACTTCGGCCCGTCGCCGGTCGTCCAGGCCGCGCATCCAGCCAGTCGCTCAGCTCGTCGCGCACCTCGGCGAAGTCACGCCAGCCTCCGGCCTCCTGGATCTCCCCGGCGTGTGTACGGGCCGTCCCGTCCCGCTCGCCGTACTCCTTCAGGCACGACGCATCCGCGATCCCCAACTGCTCGGCGAGGTACTCGGCGACCTCCGCCGGAACCTGCCGCGGGTCCGGCATGAACCGGCCCAGGTAGCGCACGCTGGTCAGCTGGACCGCGAACCCGAGCCGGTTGTGCGAACGCCGTTTGGCCTGCACTTTCTCCAGATCCGAGTCATCCAGGAAGAAGTACCGCTCCAACTCCGCACGTGACGGCGCTCCCTCAATCGAGGCCGCGAGGGCTTAACGCACGATCTGACATGGATGTTCCTCAACCCCTGCTCATATCGAATCTTTGACATCGAAGTATCAAGCAGCCAGCTCAGTACTCCCGTCTGCTGTGAAGAAACGTTGCCACGCTCCGTCATGGGCAATGAGTTGCTGGCAGCTATGGATAGCTCTTCCTCGAGTACGCCTCGCCGTTACGCACGAGAACGTATGGGAAGGGACATAATTGGCTCTCGCCTAGCCAGGTGATGCGTGATAACCAGCAGTGCCTGTCCTAGGACCGAGACAGCCAGAAGCTGGTCCTAGGTGTCGAAAATGCGACGCTAGCTCCGTCCTAGGTACACCGGTGCCCGTGATAGGCACGCTATGAGAAGGGGAACCACCATGACGATTCGGCGGATGGACCATGTGAGCATCGTCGTCGACGACCTTGAGGCTGCCAAAGCGTTCTTCGTAGAGCTGGGCATGGAGCTAGAGGGCGAGGCGCCGATCGAAGGGGACTGGGTGGACCGCGTCAACGGGATCGACGGCGTGCGAGTCGACATCGCGATGATGCGGACCCCGGACGGCCACGACCGGCTCGAGCTGACGAAGTTCCACGCTCCGGCGGTAGTGGGCCCTGAGCCAAAGAACGCACTGGGGAACACGCTGGGTCTACGCAGCATCATGTTCCTCGTCGACGACATCGACGCCACCGTTGCCGGCCTACAAGCCCGCGGCACGGAATTTGTGGGAGAGGTGGTGCAGTACCAGGACATTTACCGGCTCTGCTACGCCCGCGGCCCCGAAGGAATCATCGTCGCGTTGGCCGAGGAACTCGGCTGAGTGTCCCATCGCTGGCACACCTGCACCAGCTGGTGGTGATCTGCCCCTTGCCCGACCGGTCACATCGCAGGAAACACCGACACAACCCACCGGTCAAACAGGAACGTGACTCACACAGATGGTGAGCCCAAGTGAGTCGACGAAGTCGCACAAAAGCGAAGGCGGCAGCTCGGTTTGCGCAGCGCTGGCATGATGAACAAGCTCAAGAGCTCTAAGTAGCACGCATCATTGACTCGAGGGACATTTCCATGACTAAACCTAGCAGGGTCGGGCTGGCCGGAGCGGCTCTTGCAGCTACAGCACTCGCTACCACTGGTCTCTCTTCAACTGCTTCTAGTCAAGGCGACACTTTCACAGAGCTACCTGCGGGCAACATCCCTCCCAGTGTTGTTCCTGTGAGCGCCGCGGTGGCAGGCCATCCGAATGCCCCGATTACCGTAGCCCTCTCAGTATCAACGGACGGAAAAAACGGAAGGGTTCTCGTAGCGAGAGCGCCAACTACTCCAGGTGCAACCGAACGCGAACCAGTGAAGCTGACCGTAACCGTCGCTCGTGGGAAGCAAAGCACTTCGTATAGAGCTGAGGAGCCTCTCGCCGAGAACAACTTGCCAAATTCTCCCGGTTCATGGTGGGGGATCAAGTTTAGTCAGCAGAACAACCCAAGCCCTGCGAAGCCAAAACAGGTAGTAGTAGAGATAACTTCGTCCGCAGGCGGTTCTCTGCCAAACTCCGAATACGTAGTCTTTAACAACAACGGCGGGCCAGCAAATATACCCAACAGCTGGAGCACGGAGGGGCCTTGGGTCACAACACGTCACAACGGCGAACCTCCGCGTCAGCGCCCAAGCGCTCAGAGCGCTTCCCCACAGCAGCGCAGCCAGCAGCAGCCAGCAGCTCGATTGTTCTCTCCGATTCGCTGATCAGCGCCGCTACCGACCACCCTCTTTGTAGCTGTGTTGTGCAACGCTTCGATCAGGGAGAGCTCCCTGCAGCTGGGCTAGAGCTCGACCGGGCCATAGAGCTCGTGCAAGCCAATAGTGCGAACCTGCTCAGGGCCTGACCAATTCATCAGATCTTCGTCAAATCCCGCGCCGCTGTAGCAAGCAAGAACAGCGCCGCTGACGTCATACCCGCGAGCGCCTAACAGGTCTCGAGCTCGCAGCAAGCGGTGTACATGGCGCTTTCCCATAACCTCGCCCCATTTGGCTTCACCTATGGACAGGATGCGCCGCCGCTCACCCGACAGGGATGGTGCAAAGACAATGACATCCACCTCAATTTGGCTGCGTCGCGCTGGATCGGTGACTACGCCAGCTCCCACGTCTCCTGGCAGCTCGCCAAACGCATGGGGCGTAGTCATGGCGAATTCACGACATATATGTTCGAAATGCGGTCCGACTACTTTGGACAAGAACCGTGGCCGAGCATTTTCCCACACGCTCGCCGCGTGACCACTTTCTAGAAAACCCCATTGTGGTCGCATCACGACCTGGTGGAACGTCACCAATGGTTCGGCGACTTCGAACATAGGGCGACTCGCGCGAAGAACGTCTGGTGTCTTCCTCAATAGGCCACAGTCCTCAAGCACAGCAAGGTGGTGACCAATATCGGCTGCCTTACGACCGATGTAGCTCGCTATTGCGCCACGACTGCGATTGCCGTCCGCCACAGCTGCGAGCACGGAGTGGTACAGGGCAGTGTCGCGGACGTCAGCTTCTTCTTCCAATAGGTAGCGTGACTCGCGGAAGAGTGGTGTTGCCGGATTAAGCACAGTGCGCAGCAGCCAATCGTCGAAACCTTCTAAGCCTTGTGGCTCCTCTCCATCGAGGAAACCTCGGTAGGCGGGGGTGCCACCGACAACGGCGTGAAGGAGTACAGAAAGCTTCGGATCAGTGACATGCCAAAACTGTCGGGCTAGTCGATAGTCAAATGGGCGTAGCACGAGTTCAAGACTTGCCCGACCCCTTAGCGGCGCCGATCCTGCAAGTAGCTTTCCCATTACCGACATTGCGGAGCCACACAGAAGCAAGCACAGTCTTTTTTCGCGTGACACACCTTGGTCGATTTCGCGTTGCAAGATCGAAGGAAGCGCGGGAACGACGGCGGTCAGGTAGGGGAATTCGTCGATGACGATGGGTGCGGATTTTGGGCGATCTATGGAAAACAAGTAGGTAATAGCTTCGTCCCAACTGGACAGACGAGGAGGCACGAGAGCGTTTGTGTACCTCGCTAACGCCTCCGCGAATAGCCGAAGGGACTCGGTTGCACTGGCTTGAGTGGCACCGAAATAAAACCCGCCGGTTTCCATGGCGAGGGCGTCCATCAGAAATGTCTTGCCCTGTCGCCGACGTCCGCTCACAACGCCCAATCGCGGGCGGTCAACTCTGCGTTGGGCGAACGTGGTGAGCTGTTTCCACTCGAAGTCACGGTCAAAGATCCGGCTCGGTTTAGCAAGCACTCTGGGTCTCCAGAATATAGAAGTACATTTCGTCGAAGTGTACTTCTATATTCTTCAGGATAGCATCTGCACATCGAAGCGACGAAGATGAATGGGCCTAAAGCATGTGTAGCAAGGTTCTCACGAGCCGCAGAGGCCACACCGTGGGAGGCGACGAAGCATGACGACTTCGCGGGAACTAGCGCTGCTGCGGGTGGTGGCACAACGGCTGGTCGGCACTGCTCAAGCCGGTCCGGTAGATGCTGTGCGTTGGTTGACTGCGCTACAAGCGCAGCAGTTTGACGGGGCCCTCACCTCAATAGCACTCCGCACCCAGGCGCGCGCTCGCGATCAGGTAGTGGCGGCATTCAATGCAGGTGACATCGTCAAATCCTGGCCGATGCGCGGAACACTGCACGTAGTCGCTGCCGAAGACTTGGGCTGGATGCTCGAGCTCACGAGCTCACGCATTCTGGCCGGCGCCGCGAGGCGCCGAGCACGCCTGGACCTCACGGACTCCACATTGGAGCGGGCAAAACAACTGGCAGCGGATGCCTTGACTGACAGATACAGGCTGCGTCGTAGCGAGTTATTCGCGGTATGGGATGACGCCGGTCTACCCATGAGCGGACAACGCGGCTACCACATGCTCTGGTATGTGGCCCAGGTCGGAACCGTCTGTTTTGGACCCATAGACGAAAAAGGAGAACAGCTCATTGTTCTCGTCAGCGAATGGATTACCCACCCGCGACGTTTGGAGCGAGACGAAGCGCTCGGGGAGTGGGTCGAACGCTATTTTCGCGGTCACGGTCCGGCCACGCCGCAGGACTTTATGAGATGGACAGGGCTCACCGCAGCAGATACCCGTATCGGACTGGACCAAGCCCGTCCCCAGCTAGCAAACATTGAGGTGGGCGGCACCGAGTATTGGTTGGATCCGCGCACACCCGACCTTTATGTCACCCACCGAAATCAAGCAGCGCGGGTGCTGCTCCTTCCGGGATTCGACGAATTCATGCTGGGCTACCGAGACCGCGGCGCCATGCTGCCCACGCGGTTTGCCGACCTGATCGTGCCCGGTGGCAATGGCATGTTTGCACCCACAGTCGTCGCCGGAGGTCAGGTCATCGGTACCTGGAAGCACACCGGCCGTGGAAACAAACGCACTATCGCGGCCACGCCGTTTACGTCGTTTTCGGCGACGCAAACGACAGCGATTCATCGCGCATACGCCGCACTACCATAGTGTCGACAACGTTCGATCTGCTCCTAAGAAGACAGTGCGTCCAGGGCGGCTACCTCGGTGTTGGTGAGGCTGAACGAAAAAACGTCAAAATTTGCCTCGATGCGTTCTGGCCGTGCGGATTTAGGAATGGCCACGAAACCGTGCTCGATGTGCCAACGTAAAACGACCCGCGCCGGCGTTACCTGATGAGCCCGGGCGATGTCGACCAATGCCGGCTCAGCTAGGTTCCCAGCGCGAAATGGGCTGTAGCCCTCCAGCACAATGCCGAGTTTGTGGTGGTGCTCGACCCGAGCCGCGTCATACAGACTGGGTGTCCACTGGACCTGGTTGACGGATGGCGCTACTCCCGTCGCATCGACGAGCTCATCGATCTGTGCCGCGCTGTAATTGCTGACGCCCACCGCCTGCGCCAGGCCCTCGTGCCGCACGCCCAGGAACTCCTGCCATGTTTGCGGTCGGGCGTGTCCGTTTGGTGGCCAATGCACCAGCCACAGGTCCACATAGTCGGTGCCGAGTTGGCTCAGACTGTCGGCGATGACGGCGCGCTCCCGGCCTGCATCTTGTGGCCGCAGCTTGGTGGTGAGGAATATGTTTTCTCGCGGCACTGAACTGTCCCGTATTGCCTGGCCGATGTCAGCCTCGTTGCCATACATGGTGGCAGTGTCAATGTGCCGATAGCCCACCTCGAGCGCGTGCCGGACCGCCTCGTAGCACTCTTGTCCGTGAAGACGCCACGTCCCCAGGCCGATGAGTGGAATGTTTCCGCCGGACGACAGTGGCGCCGTGGGCTGTTTTGCCGGATCTGTCGGACTCATACTGCCCACGCTAGCGCGTGACCATGACGTGCTCCACGCGCCGAGCACGACATAAATAGACTCTGTCAGCTATGGGCGAGTGCCGCTCGCAGCGACCCCCCATAAGGCAGAGCACCATAAGATCGACCGCATGACCGAAGCCGATGCGCCGCCCGTGTCTCCACCGACATCTGACCGTCCTACTAAGACGTGCGCGTACCCCGGCTGCCACGAGCCAGTAGCGCCCGCACAAGGGCCAGGCCGCACCCCGTCGTACTGCGTAGACGCCGCACATAATCGCACCGTGGCCTTCGCCGAGCGCCGCAGACAAGCACTCGCACAAACCAGCGGCGATGACTCGCCTCAGCTGGCAACACCCTCCCGGCCCATCAGCACCGCAACTTTGCGACTGGAGTCCACGGTGGACCGGTTCGCCACGACCGCTGCAACTCTGCAAGAGCTGGGGGAGCGCATCCTGCGCGATATGGAGTTATTACAAGACTCCGACGCGATCTCCTCAGAAGTAGCGGCCGTCACCACGCAGGCACACGCCGAAACCTCCGCAGCCGAAGCACGCGCCATTGCCGCTGCGAACACCGCTCGCGAAGCCCGCGCAGCTGCCCGGCAAGCACAAGCAACAGCAACCGCCGCCACTGAGCAAGCCCAGGAAGCGGACGCAGCAGCAGAACGGGCACGTCAAGACCTCGCGACCGCCCAGCACGAACTCGCCGAATCACAACAACGCCTCAACGAAGAAATCGCACTACGGGAAGAACACCAGCGCAACGCTGCCGCAGCCGAACACCACGCCCAGCAAGCAGCCGTGCGCGCCGAACAATGCCAAGCAGAATCCACCCGCCTCACAGCAGAAAAAACCGAGGCGCTCGCCGAAGCAGACCGGCAACGGCAACACGCAGACCAAGCCCGCGCCCACCTCAAAACCACCCAAAAAGAACTCGCCGCCAGCCAGTCAGCCCTCACCGCAGCACACACCGAGACTAACCAGCTCGAACACCAACTTCAGCACACCCGAGCACAGCTCGCACAGCACCAGGAACAAGCCCGCGAAACCAGTCGGCAACTCACCGAAGAACGCGATGCGCGAGCCCAACTGCGGGCTCGTGAAACCACACTCGCCTCCGCGCTCCAGGAGGCACGCACCGAAGCGGCATCCACCGCAGCCACACTCGAACGCGCCCAACAAGAACTCCAGATGAGCACCACCCATGCCGCGGAACGTTTGCACGACCTACGACTGTCCTACGAAGACAGATTGGCCGAACTGCGACGAGAACGTGACGCCGCCGCAGCAGCTGCCCGGAGCCTAGAACTGGACGTCGCCAGGCTCACAGCCACCACCCAAACTCTGCGGCACCAAACCGCGTCCACAAGTGACGATCAGCCCACCGCTGGCTAACCTGGTGTACAACTCGTCAACAACCCATCCCGGAGGTGCTCGCGTATGTCACGACTGCGAGTGGAACAAACCACTCTGCCAGGAATAGGCATCCGCTACGACCTTCTCACCGAAAACGGGCGGCGCCTAGGCGTCGTCACGCACCGCTCAGGCCAGCGCGACCTCGTCGTCTACGATCCCGAAGATCCAGACGGTGCCATTGACTGCGTCACTCTCAGCGACGAAGAAGCCGACGCGCTCGCCGACATTCTTGACGCTTCCCGCGGTACTAGGCCGATTGGCCACGCTCAACGAGCAAGCCGCCGGGCTGGTTACCGAGCAAGTCCCGCTCTCCGCGGGCACGCCGTTCGTGGACCACCAGCTGGGGGAGACCGGTATGCGCACTCGCACCGGGGCCTCCATCGTCGCAGTGCTGCGAGGGCCACAAGCTATCGCATCACCTGGACCAGATTTCACTTTTCGCCTCGACGATGTGGTGCTCGTTGTCGGCACACACGAAGGCGTCAACCACGCGGGAGATATCCTTACTGGCCGCGGCCACCAAGCGTAGCGGTGGACACCGCCGTACTGCTGACCGAGGTCGGCGGCGTGCTCTTTGCGCTGAGCGCACTGGGTCGCTTCGCGAAACGATTCGGTATTTCTCCGATTCCGCTGTATCTGCTCGCTGGACTAGCGTTCGGAGAGGGCGGCATTCTTCCGCTTAACGGCGAGCGAAAACTTCATCGAAGCCGGCGCGGAAATCGGCGTGGTTCTGCTGCTGGTCATGCTCGGCCTGGAATACACCGCAGGGGAGCTGGTATCCAACCTGCGCTACCACGCCGGGTCAGGAATCATCGACGCTGTTCTCAACGCACTACCCGGAGCAGCGCTCGCCCTCATCCTCGGCTGGGGACCTGTCGCCGCTCTCGCCTTGGCCGGCGTGACCTGGGTGTCGTCCTCGGGAGTCGTCGCCAAAGTTCTGGGAGACCTGGGACGAATCGGTAACCGGGAAACCCCCACTGTTTTGAGCATCTTGGTTATCGAAGATCTCGCCATGGCGCTGTATTTGCCCATTTTGACCGCCGTATTGGCCGGCAGCGGATTTTTTGGCGGCGCACTTGCGTTGGCGATCGCGGTAGCAACCGTGACGGTCGTGCTTCTTGTCGCCACAAAGTTCGGCGGGGCGATCAGCGCCGCACTCTCGGCTCGGGATCCGGAGTCGCTGTTGCTCGGTGTACTGGGGCTGACCTTGCTGGTTGCCGGCATCGCACAGCAGCTCAACGTATCGGCTGCCGTAGGTGCCTTCCTGGTGGGAATCGCATTGTCCGGACCGATCGCACAAAGCGCAACCGAGCTTCTCGTTCCGCTGCGGGATCTCTTCGCCGCAGTGTTTTTCGTCTTCTTTGGACTGCACACCGCCCCAGCAGAGCTACCACCCGTGCTACTACCGGCTCTGGCTTTGGCTCTCGTCACGATTGTCACCAAAATTGTCACCGGATACATCGCCGCCGCCCGGGCCGGCATCTCTCGGCGAGGTCGATGGCGCGCGGGCTTAGCACTGACGCCACGGGGAGAATTCTCGATCGTCATTGCGGGGTTAGCGGTCGCTGCGGGAATCGAAGGGAAAATCGGACCGTTGGTTACCGCATATGTGCTTATTACCGTTGTAATCGGACCGTTGTTGGCCCGTCTTCCCGACTTCATCCGGCGGCGCCACTCTGCCGTAGTCATTCCAGAAACTGCCATGGCCTCCGCCACCTCGCGTCGTCCCCACTCCTGATCAACGACGGGCGACGATGTCACCACCGCACCGTGCTAAGTTCGCCGCGATGACGAAGATTCCGGAAAACCCCACCGTGACTTCCCGGATCTGGACCATCCCTAATGCCCTGAGCTTGCTCCGCCTCTTAGGTGTCCCGCTGTTTTTGTGGTTACTCCTTGGACCCCATGAAGATTTGCTCGCCGTCCTGGTGTTAGCCGTATCCGCCTTTACTGATTGGCTCGACGGCAAACTTGCTCGCGCCCTCGGACAAACCAGTCGCCTCGGCCAGCTCCTCGATCCCGCTGCGGACCGCCTTTACATCTTGGCGACCCTGGTGGCCTTTCTACTGCGCGACATCGTTCCATGGTGGCTGGTGGCAGCACTGGTACTCCGTGATGTCGTCATGAGCATCGCTGTCTTGGTGCTCTACCGCTATGGGTACGCGGCGTTGCAAGTCAACCTGATCGGAAAAGCCGCCACACTCGCGTTGCTATACGCATTCCCGTTGCTACTCTTCGTTACAGTAAACGGTCGTATCGCCGACCTGCTGACCCCTATTGCTTGGGCATTCGCCATATGGGGAGCAGCAATGTACTGGCTGGCAGCCGTGCTGTACCTGCGGCAGAGTGTCACGTTGGTTCGTGCTCGCTGTCTATCGGTCGACGCCCCTACCCACAGCAGAGAGGATGCACCCCGTGGATAGTGCGGAAAAAATTCCACCTCATTTGCGCTACTCCAGCGAACACGAATGGGTACACATCCTCGACGAGCACACCGTCCGAATAGGAATTACTGACTTCGCCCAACTATCACTGGGCGACGTTGTGTATGTCACCCTGCCCCAGCCGGGCAGCTCCGTGACAGCGCGACAAGCCTGCGGTGAGGTCGAGTCCACTAAAAGCGTCTCCGACATTTACGCACCCATCCCAGGCGAAATAACGCGCGTTAACATCGAGGTAGAGGCACGGCCAGAGCTGGTCAATACGGATCCATACGGGTCTGGCTGGCTGTTCGAGCTCCACACCGACGGCAATGGGGCTGTCTCAGAGCTGCTGGACCCAATAGCATATTCACACCTGATAGAAAGCTCGTAGTAGTCCACGGTTGACCGGATTTGTGCCCCCTAGCTAGGCTCGCCCCGGTCAACTGTCCTCTTCAGTTCGACTTTAGGCAGACAGTGAGGCTTTCCTGCGATGACCACCGATTCAGAGCACCGGGACGACGACGTTCGCCGTAAAAAGCAACTCGACTCGACCTCCACTATGATCCTCGGGGCGATTGAAGACATCGACGCCAGCGAGGCCGGCGAGGCAGTAGGCACACGCTATGTCGAAGGCCTCCCGCCAGGTGCCGCCCTGCTTGTGGTGCGCCGTGGGCCCAACTCTGGCAGCCGATTCCTCCTCGATGCCGAAATCACCACCGCCGGCCGGCACCCAGACAGCGACATCTTCCTCGACGACGTCACCGTGTCCCGACGACACGTTGAGTTCCGGCGAGAAGACCACTTCTTCACTGTCCGAGATGTAGGCAGTTTGAACGGCACCTACATCAATCGGGAACGGGTGGAGTCGGCTACGTTGGCACACGGCGACGAAGTGCAGATCGGCAAATTCCGGCTGGTTTTCCTTTCCGAGACCGCACCCCGTTCATTGGCATCTGAAGGCCCAGAACGTTGAGCAACGCCGAGAACTCGGCACGTGGGCAGCTCAGCATCGGCGAAGTCCTTGCCGAGCTGCGCCCAGAGTTCTCGGATGTCACGATCTCCAAATTGCGTTTCCTGGAAGCAGAGGGCTTGGTGGAACCCGAACGCACACCGGCCGGGTACCGCAAGTACTCCCACGACCATGTTTCCCGATTGCGTTACATACTGGCCGCACAACGCGATCATTACCTGCCGCTGCGAGTCATCCGAGAACAGCTCGAAGACGCTGACCGTAAGCGTGTGAGCACTGCGGCAGCGTCAAGGCTGAGCGCGGTTTCGTCCCTCGCACCCGCTGTTGCCACCGACCAAGTCGACGAACCCCTACCACGACAAGAAACGTGGAGCCGCGACGAGCTGTGTGAGCAAGCTGGCGTCACTGACGAACAGTTGGACCACATCGAACAGTACGGTCTGATCAAACCCACCGCGCAGCGCTCCCGAAAAACCTACGGCCGCGAAGCATACGACATCGTCATGATCGTGGTGGCGTTAGAAAAGTTCGGTGTGCACCCTCGCCATCTACGGTCCTATCGTGCCTCTGCCGACCGTGAAATCGGATTGTTTACCCAAGCACTTGCGCCGCTGGCGCACCAACGTAGCCAAGAAGCACGTCATAAAGCACAGGTTGCGGCGACGGAACTTACCGATCTGTCACTTCGGCTCCATGCCGCCCTGATCCGGGCAGAACTTCGCAGCGTGTTGGGGGACTAGCCTGGTGGTGGCGGGTTGCCCGGCTTGGCAACCGCGACACATGACCCCCGCCCCATCGATGGCCTGTCTGGAGCGGGGGTGAACGTGTACGTTCGCAAGGGAAGCAGCGCTGGTGGCGCTGGCAGAGACGGCGAGGGACGGGGGCAGAGTGAAAGACCTTAACGTCGTAGGCGTTCGAGTCGAGCTGCCAAACAACCAGCCGATAGTGCTCCTCAAAGAGGCCGACGGCGAGCGGTATCTCCCCATTTGGATCGGTCCCGCAGAGGCAACCGCGATCGCCATCGTGTGCGATCCGCCAGAAAGATTGCCGAGCCGCCCATTAACGCATGACTTGTTCAAAGTGGTGTTAGACGAGCTCGATGCGCCATTGACCCGGGTGGAGATCACCGAACTACGAGAAAACATTTTCTACGCCGAGCTGCTGATAGGTAAGGAACGGCGCATTAGCGCCCGCCCTTCGGATGCGATCGCATTAGCGTTGCGTACGGGATCGGCTATCTCCTGTGCCGAAGAGGTACTCGCCGAGGCCGGTATCGTGATCCCGGAAGATCAACAAGACGACCAAGAAGTCGAGGTGGAAAAATTCCGCGAGTTTCTGGACAAGATCTCACCCGAAGATTTCGCTGGCCCCGCAGCCTCATAGACCACGGAAGTTAACTCCCGTCAACTCCCCACATCCCGTTGCGATTGTTGGCATAGTGACACACCGGGTGCTTGTTTGACCGAGATCTGCCACCGTCTTACCGTCACAGTAGTTCACCAGTTGGCTTGTGCTCTCACATTGAGACGACGGACCGTTCCGTCCACGAAGGCACAACCAGTGCGCGAGAGGTTCCCCATCGTGAATAGGCACAAGGTTGCAGGGACAGCTATCCGGAGCGAACCGCCTCCTACCTACTCTGCCGTCATCGACGATACGGTTGGCTACCGTGGTCCCACCGCGTGCGCGGTCTCCGGCATCACCTACCGGCAGTTGGACTACTGGGCCCGGACCAAACTGGTCGAACCCAGCATCCGCGACGCCAGCGGCTCTGGTAGCCAACGTCTCTATTCTTTTCGCGACGTTCTCGTGCTCAAGGTCGTCAAACGCCTCCTAGATGCGGGAGTCTCCTTACAAAACATTCGTGTCGCCGTCGACCAATTGCGTGCCCGAGGCGCACAAGACCTCTCCCACATCACCCTCATCTCTGATGGCGTCACCGTGTACGAATGCCAGTCCCCGGAAGAAGTCGTTGACCTCCTGCAAGGCGGGCAAGGCGTGTTCGGGATCGCCGTCAGTGGCGCATTCCGGGAACTAGAGGGCACACTAGCCCAGCTACCCGGCGAACCGGCCACCATGGACCAGCGGCACACTGTCCCCAACGACGAGCTCGCCGCGCGCCGCGCCCGCCGAACAGGCTAATCCCGAACAACCCCGGCTTTATGTACAACACGGTTTGTTCTCACAGGCACCTCGAGGCAAGCTAGGCAGGTGCCCGACTCACAGCCTCCCGCCACACCCCACCACGAAGACACCTTCGCGGCGCGCCACATTGGTACCTCCGTCAGCGAACAAGCGCGTATGTTGCACACCGTTGGCTACGCGACCACCGACGAGCTCGTTGACGCTGCGGTACCTGCCGCCATTTGCGACACTGCCCTCACCAGCCTGCCCGCACCGGCAAGCGAAGCTGAGGTCATCGCTGAACTCCGTGCCCTCGCCAAGACGAACCACCTCGTCACCCCCATGCTGGGTCTCGGCTACTACGGCACCCACACCCCGGCGGTGATCCGCCGCAACGTGCTCGAAAACCCAGCCTGGTATACCGCCTACACCCCCTATCAGCCTGAAATCTCACAAGGGCGCCTGGAAGCGCTCCTCAATTTCCAAACCATGGTCGCCGACCTCACCGCACTACCGATCGCCAACGCCAGCCTGCTCGACGAAGCCACCGCAGCTGTGGAAGCGATGACACTCACACGCCGCGTCACCCAGGCACCACCGGACGCGGCCTTCGTCATTGACACCGATGTGCTCCCGCAAACCCAAGCCGTCCTCGCCACACGGGCAGAGCCGCTCGGCATCAACCTCGTCGTCTCCGATCTGCGCAAAGGCCTTCCGGACATCCCCCTCTTCGGAGTTCTGGCGCAATATCCCGGCACATGCGGGCGCATCGACGACCACGCCCCGTTGGCTGAAGAAACACACCGACGTGGCGCCCTCCTCACTATCGCTGCGGACCTGCTCGCACTGACGCTGCTACGGCCGCCCGGCGACGTGGGTGCCGACATCGCGATCGGAACCACCCAGCGCTTTGGCGTGCCCATGGGATTTGGCGGACCACACGCCGCCTACATTGCGGTTCACGCCTCCGCCCAACGCGCCTTGCCGGGCCGACTCGTCGGGGTCTCCCGTGACACTGACGGCAACCCCGCCTACCGACTCGCGCTCCAAACCCGGGAACAACACATCCGTCGAGAAAAAGCCACCAGCAACATCTGCACCGCGCAAGTGCTGCTCGCTGTGATGGCGGGCATGTACGCGGTGTGGCACGGCCCCGAAGGACTGCGCCGCATCGCCCAGCACGCGCACCGCCTGCGCCACCGATCTCGCTACAGACCTATGCGGTAAAGGCATTCGCATAGTTCACCGTGAATTCTTTGACACTCTCCTCGCTCACACACCCGGCCAAGCTCGCGCCATAGTCGAGTCAGCTCGCGCCAATGGCGTCAACCTCCGGCTGGTCGATCCAGATCACGTCGCTATCTCTTGCGACGAAACCACCACGGCCGAACACCTCCGTCAGGTATTGCACGCCTTCGACACCGCCGTACACCACAACAACAGGCGCCAGCAGGGAACACCAACACCACCAGCCACAGAGACAGCAGAGCCGATACCGGCAGCATTACGCCGCACTACTCCGTATCTCACCCACCCAGTGTTCTCGCAACATCACTCAGAAACAGCGATGCTGCGGTATCTGCGACGGCTCGCCGACGCCGACTACGCCCTCGACCGTGGCATGATCCCGCTCGGCTCCTGCACCATGAAACTCAACGCCACCACCGAGATGGAACCCATCACCTGGCCAGAGTTCGCCAACCTCCATCCCTTCGCGCCCAGCGAACAAACCACCGGATACCGCACCCTCATTACCGACCTTGAACGCTGGCTCGCCGACATCTCCGGATACGCCGCCATAAGCCTCCAACCCAATGCAGGATCCCAAGGCGAACTCGCTGGACTACTCGCCATCCGCGGCTACCTGCAAGACGGCGGCCAATCACAGCGAAACGTGTGCCTGATTCCCTCATCAGCCCACGGCACCAACGCCGCCTCCGCAGCGCTCGCCGGCATGAAGGTAGTAGTGGTGGCGTGTGACACCGAGGGAAACATCGACCTCAACGATCTGGAAGCAAAACTGGCCATTCACCACGCCACGGTTGCCGCACTCATGATCACCTATCCGTCCACGCACGGGGTATATGAGCAGACCGTGGGCACCGCCTGCTCCTTAGTCCACCAAGCTGGTGGCCAAGTCTATGTAGACGGGGCCAACCTGAACGCCCTCATCGGATACGCGCGGCCAGGTCACTTTGGCGCGGACGTGAGCCACCTGAACTTGCACAAAACGTTTTGTATTCCGCATGGAGGCGGCGGACCTGGGGTTGGCCCCATCGGTGTGCGGGCGCATCTCGCTCCCTACCTTCCGTCACATCCGCTAGCGGGCGCTTCAGGGCGGGTAGGGCCGGTAGCGGCAGCGCCGTGGGGCTCTGCCGGCATACTTCCCATTTCTTGGGCATACATACGTCTCATGGGCAGCAAAGGCCTCACCGATGCCACAGCATCCGCGGTGCTGTCAGCCAACTACATTGCGGCTAAACTCCGTGCGCACTACCCAATTCTGTACACCGGGCAGCATGATCTCGTCGCACACGAATGCATCGTCGACCTGCGACCGCTGACCAAACAGACCGGGATCACCGTTGATGACGTCGCTAAACGCCTCATCGACTACGGCTTCCATGCCCCCACCATGTCCTTCCCAGTCGCGGGAACACTCATGGTGGAGCCGACCGAATCCGAAAACCTAGCCGAACTAGACCGCTTTGTAGAAGCCATGATCGCCATCCGCGCCGAGATTGAGCGGGTGTCAGTAGGGGAGTGGCCGCGCGAAGACAACCCGCTCCGTAATGCGCCCCACACCGCGTCTCTACTCGTCGGTGACTGGACACATCCATATGACCGCAGCACGGCTGTATTCCCGCTGAATTCGCTGCGTAGGAATAAATATTGGCCACCAGTGCGCCGGATCGACAGCGCCTACGGCGACCGGCACGTGATGTGTGCCTGTCCTCCGCTGGAGGCATGGGGGCAACAAGAAGATTAACGAGAAGGTGTAGCAGTGTGACTATACGAATGAAATTTTGCTCGCCAAAACGTAGCGTGTACTAAGTAGCGCGCCGGCTTCGGTAGCTAGGCCACAGAATGCACCGGCTCAGGCCGGGCTGGTGCGACCGTTCGACCGTCGGGAAGTAACTCGCCAGTGTCTTCAAAGACAATGACGCCGTTGCACAGCAGGCTCCATCCTTGCTCGGGATGGGACACGATCACGTGCGCAGCGTCCCGATCGGCATCAGTTGCCAATGGGCATTGCGGTTGATGCAGGCACATCATGATCTCCGAAAATTATCTCTGTATGGTTTTGCTTACACCATCGTGCCTCACTTTGAGGCATTTGTAATGCAAGACAGGCTCGTCCTGGTCATAAATGGCTAGGGAGACGGTAGCGACGTGCGACGGCTGGCGGCTGGGTGTCCACCGTTTGGATACCTCGCACATGCTGATCCCTTCCACTCCACGATTTGATCACCCTCAGTGTTATGCCCGAGTGAAGAAAAGACGTAATCAGACGTTGAAGTGCGAAGAAAAGTCACTCATTGTTGTCGGCCTCGATCTGTTGATCTGCTACCGAACCACGCTCAGAGCGCCAATGCTCCATTGTATGAGAGATAGCCTCGCTGCTTTCGGTGGGGGCATGCAACCCCACCGGGTGAGTTTTAATTCCAGGATCTGACCGCAACAGCACGGAATCCCGGGTAGAAAAATCGCTGCCTCGGAAACCCGAAGAGCCATACGCGAGCCGGCCAGCCGTACCCCGCACATAGTCCAGGAACTTTCCAGCGGCTTCTTTTTTCCCCTCAGTAACCCACGGAGCCCGCAAGGTCGCATAGGGGTAGTCGGCTACGGAAGGGGACTCTGCTGGATAGACCGCGGTGAGCTCTACTGCTGGCTGAGTGTTGTTGTACAACACCACGTCACGCTCAGAGGCGGTAAAAACCGGACTCTCATGGAGACCGGCCCCATCCGGATCTTGCGCGGATGCGGCCGGGAGCCGGTTAAGGAACCCATCCACATCCGCACGATAAACGGTCTTGTCGCCCTCATGACCAGTGCCGCCGGAGAGCTCGTCATCGGTGACATGGTCGTCATGATCCCCATTAGCCAGCGACAGCGCGGTCAAGAGCCCCACCGTATTTGCACGCGGATCCGTCATTCCGATCCGAAAATCACCCCACTCGGGATGCCCAAACTGACCCCAGCTCGCGTCACTGGAGAACTTATCCCCAAGCGACTGCCAACCAAGCTGTTCCGTGCTCGCATGCAATGCCGATGCCATGGGTGCTGGCATAGCGAGCACGGTAGGAGAGCTCGCCACGCTCGGAGCCTGCGTCGGCAATACCTGTGATGCCGTGGTGTTCTGCGCCGCCAACCGTATCCATGTCGACGAGTCAGGCATCCACACATCCGGACGCTGGCCATAGTTGCGGGAATCCCACGTCGTTGACCCCAACGCATTGACAACGTCGGCAGACTCACGATGCTCAACCGTGACGGCAATGCAGTGTCCGCCTACTTTGGACTGGGTTTCACCAAATTTTTGCGCCAGCTGATCCACCACTGTGGCCTGATCCGAAGAGGCAGCGACCACAAGCTGTTCGGACCCGCCATGACAACCAGAGCGGACGATCAATGCATAACCAACCGACATCCCAGAAACCAGCACACCCGCGATGATCGACATCACGATCCACGGCGCAAGCGCCAGACGTAACCCACGCGCCCGTGTGGCACCACCACGATGTTTGCCATGGTAAGAGCGACGCCGACTGGCACCTAGTTTGCGGTGAGTTCCAGTCATCCAGCGATGCTCCCTATCTGTTTAAGGTTTAAGGCGCGAAAATTTTAAGTGAATTGCAACGAGTATCGAGTGTAAGCCGTAGTTGAAGGAGACAACCACAGAGCTACCTGACAACTCCACTCACGCTATTGCCGGCTTGTCGACAGAGCTCACCATAGTCTCTTTACCCACGCTGGGCAGTTCGTCTTCTACGTAACGAGGGCGAGCGATTCTCCAACCCGACACCGTTTGTACGGCAATCGCAAGGAACAACAATACGAACGCAGGAACCCAACTGCTCGTCGCCGAATACAACACACCCACCAATAAGGGGCCAGTACCTGCAATCACGTAGCCAATGCCTTGAGTAAAAGCAGACAGCGAACCAGTAGCCGCCGCGCTTCGAGTCCGCAATGCAATAAGTGTGAGCGCCAGCGGAAAAGAACTAGCCCCTAATCCGATGAATAACGCCCACAGCCAACCGCCCGCCACCGTGGGAACAATCCACAAACCAGCAAAACCCACGGTGTAACAAACGCTGGAAAATACGATGAACCCGCGCTGGCTCCTGCGGTGCGCCGCCATCGAGGGAAGCACCACAGCGACCGGCACCATGACCACCGTCAAAAATGCAAGAACGAGCCCCGCGCGCGAGGCCGAGTAGCCATCCGACCGCAAAATCCGTGCAAACCAACCAAAAACCACATAGGCAATGAGAGACTGCGCGCCAAAAAAAACGGTGGTAAGCCACGCAAGGCGACTATGCGCCATCTGCTTAGATGACCATCCGCGCTGATTCCTCCGGTCAACTGCGACATCCGAGCGATGACTCATCAACGCCAACCATGGCAACACCGCACACACCGCCAGCAACACCCACGAACCCAACGCGATATGCCAACTGCCTCCAGCAACCCGCTCGATCGGCGCCGTAGCCGCTGCGGACACAGAGGTCCCCACGGCCAACGCCGTCGCATAGACAGTAGTCATCAAGCCAATACGCTCAGGAAAATACCGCTTAACCAACGTCGGAAGCATGACATTGCCCACCGCGCCACCCACCAGCGCGACACCACTCGCCACCAAAAACATCGCTGCCGAGCTGGTCAACGCACGCGCTAACAACCCAACGCCTAACAGCACAGCCGCAGCGAACATAAGCCGGGTATCGCCAATCTTGCGCGCCACGAAAGGCGACAACGTGCCAAAAACCGCAAAGCACATAACGGGCAACGTCGTTAGCACCCCAGCCACCGCACTCGACATACCCAACCCGGACTGAATCTCATTGAGCATGGGGCCAACACTCGTAATGACCGGCCTCAAATTAAGAGCAGATAACACAATGCCCACCGCAACCAAACCAGCTGTCCAACTGGCACGATGTGCTCTCAACACTGCGCCAGCGGGCCGATGGAATTTCTCTGTAGAAGACGAGGGCGACGATGAAATGCTGGTCATATAGTTCGACTCCCGACAACTAACCCAAGAGTGCACACAACTACCTAATGAGGTAGTTGTACTGCTGACATCACAAGACAAGCCCGGAACGGGGGAAAACTACGTCCGATGCTATGCCCAATACGTGGACGTGTCCGGAGTTAACGAGAACTCGCCACTCTGCACCTACAAGCCGCTAGCCTTCGTTCCCAAAAGCTTCACCCTCCATTGTGGCCGCGAGATGGCGAATCACTCCATAGGTACGGTTGGCGCTGGCAGCATTGCGTTGCTCGCGACTCGTGGCATCGATATAGAACTGGCTCGTCGCCACCGACGAATGACCAAGCAACCGTTGTATCTCAGTAATAGAAGCACCATCCTCAGCAAGCCGAGTCGCAAACGTATGACGAAGCGCATGCACCAACGCCCCGCGCTGAACCCGATCCCGAATACCCGCATGCCGGTAACACTGCTCCACCAAGTACCGCAACTGCCCACGAGTCAGACGCCGATTTGCACCATCCACAAACAATGGCTCTTCGCCCACCAGCCGAGAAAGCCGAAATCGAGCACACCGAGAACGCAAATACCCCTCAAGTAACTGATACAACGTCTCTTCGATCGGCACACTGCGATAGCGCTCGCCTTTGCCGAGTACCGCAAATCGACGCTCGCCAGAGCGTCCAGCCACTGAATCAACTCGCAGTGACAGCATCTCCGCCGACCGCAGACCAGTAAGCAGCAAAGTGGACAGTACGGCCAGATCTCGCTCCGGCCACGGATCGCGCGCGCGCCTTACCCCAGACGCCACAGCCTCCAGCAACTGTTCCGGAGTGGTCTCACCCGCGAGTGGTTTAGGTAGCCTGCTCTGCGGCTTTGGGCGCGCCACCGCCCCCATGGGATTCCCACTCAACGCTCCTTCAAATACGAGAAAGTCGCAAAAGGTATGCCACACTGACCAAGCGCGCTGAACCGATGCGGGGGAGCGGGGAGCCGCAAAATGAGCGAAAGCGTGACGCATAGTGTGGGTAGTAAGACAAGCAACTGTCAGCTTTGTAGCTGACATAACAAGCTGTCTCGCCAGGAGCTCAACCACGTGAGTCAAGTCTCTCCGATACGCGGACACCGTATGTGGCGAATCTTTACGTGGCGCTCGGGCAACAAAGAAGGCTTCAACAAGGGGGAGTAGCAGTAGCGGGTCGCTATCTCGAGCCGCAGTGTCGATAGTGGACTGTGACGAAGCGGGAGTGTCCATAGCGGACATATTGTCGGATGGCGCCGACAATTTCATCCGACGATCACCGCCGTATCGACTTTTTACGCATAATATGGATTATGCGTAAAAAGTCGAGCGAAACGTGGGTTTACGGAGCGAATAGCGCCAACACCATCGCATAGCTATTCTTTTGGCACTCACGGGCACTAGGCCAAGGACTCGGCAGCACAAAAGGCAGACAATCGGCCTCATTAACATCGCCACCAGCGACACACAACGCGATTTGCGCTTGACTCAGATTCCGTAGGTTACCGGCGAGTGACCGATAACGGCGACTGACTTGGTAGGTGATTAAGATGTGCGGGGTAATAGTGCAGCATGTCTCGCCGCATCGGGAGAGAAGATGCGAGAATCGATTCTTAGCTTACATAATATATATTATCGGAACGCTTCGTAGCCTTCTCGAAACGAAGCCAGCCCATTCCAGTACTTGACCAGCGCTACTTCTCACGTTGCTTACATTCGTCCAACGACATACGTTCACGCTTCGACATTCCACTCGAGATGTCGCAGTGCGGACTCTTTACCTTCCCGGAAAGATTCGATTCCCTCGCATATAAGTCTGACGCCACACCCACGGCTGTAAACATCGACACGCGAAACGGATGCATACATCTGCTTTAATAAGCGAAGCAGACACCTTGTAATTTGGGTGAATGCCGCCAACCACTCCCGGTGAGACCAGGCGAAAGGGAGTGGGATTGTGGCCACCAGACGCACGATTAACGAATGGTGAAAAATCGGCAACCAGATTTCGGCCCTATGTGGAGCTTTGCGAATCTCAGGGTCAATTTGGAGCCTTTTTACGAAGAGTACAAACCCTCGAGCGTCCAATGGTTTGTCACCCGATGCAGTCTCAAGGACCGGGACAACGAGCATTTGGATATCCGTTCCCCCTCTGGGCAGGATTTCCTCGAGTCACAACAAGAAATCCACGTACCTCAATCCACTAGTCGACACGTCGGCGGGAGACCTGGCCCATGCTCCCGTACTACGTAAACATTCGGTCCGCCCCAGATAATTGCGTTGATCTGGACTACTGGTTTTTCTATCCCTATAACGGTCCCGTCGGCAACGGAATGAGTCGAACGTTCAGCATTCTTCGGCTACCACGAAGGCGATTGGGAACACGTCATCGTTCGGCTTGATCCGACGCTGTCTCGATATTGTTCAAGTCAATTTCGTTGGACACGGTGACGGGAGGTGGGTCAAAAAACTCGACCACCGGCGAACCGACCGAGGACACCTACAAAGTCATCGGAGAACGCCCGCTGGTGTACTCGGCGTGGCACAGCCACGCGTCTTACCCGAACATTGGGCTACATATGCGCTCGGAAACCTACTACGCGGCCAACGATCGCACCGCTAGCGGAACCAGATGGAACGGCAACGCGCAGGTCATTGGCATCGAAACTTCGTTGACTCCGCACGGCGTCAATTTCCCTCAGCCTGACTGGCTGCGTTGGGTAGGTCGCTGGGGTAGTTCTGAAGACCATTGGTATAACCTTGACCAGTCGCTCTCCTCCGAAGGTCCCGGAACGTGGCAGCCACCTGGTGATTCGTGGAGCAAATGGTCCACTTTGTATACCTTGCCGGCACCTTATTTTTCGTGCACGGCCGCAGCCAATTTGGGATCCGCCGGGCTACTCGGCTTCATGTCCATTGACGTGGACGAAAAACACGAAATTTTATGGTTGGGGTGGACCCAGCAGGATCCACGTCACGGTTGGACCAACAGTACCGTGATTCTGGCATGAGTTCGCCGTACGTCTTCACCACAACTATTGCGTTCGGGGAACCAACGGCTCGTGGGCCTGAATATTGAGGGCCGAGACAGTGCAATATAGCTATCAACATCTATGACGATGGCGAGTACTGCTGGGCGGATTGGCGATATCTCGAAAAAGCCGAATCAGTGCAAAGCTTTTCCGCGGTAAAGATCCTGAGGAACGCATACATGTTTTAACGATCGGACAAAGCGGCGCAATACACGACACGGCGCAGCTCCATCCGACTGCGATTCGGAATGGGCTGCACCTGTCTCTATTGGGGCTCCCCTCTCCAGGAAGATACTCACCGCAAAAAGGCTGGATGCCAGTGTCGCCGCAGTACTTGAAACGACTGATGGACATGTTGTCCTTGGGCACCAAATTAACGGCGAGGGAAAATGGGTGTTCGATATTGACCTGCCCAGCGGACACTCCCCTACTGAGCTAGCGGTCAATAGCGACGGCCGGCTCGAACTGTTCTGCATAGACGCCGCCGGCCTCATTCAGTCACTGCTACCAGAAGAAGTCTGGTGACGACAGTGACTGGACACAGTGGATCCCGCTGACGGGGGCAAAGGCGCGCAAATCATCGTAGCCGCTGACGAGAGTGGTCTCCTCACACTATTTGTGTTGGCCACGGATAAGGAAATATGGCGCTCGGAGCAATCCCCTTCACCCAGAGCGGCTGGGAACCATGGGCGAAGTTCGGAAGGAAGGCTGACGACCTGTGGGTCGGCGCCAACTTGGGAAGCCGGTTGGAGGTATTTGCTCGCCAAGGTCGAACTATCGCCCATTGCTGGCAGCAGTAGCCGCGCCAAGCGGTGAACGTGCCGGGCTTGCCGCTGCTATGACGGACGCCCGGCACGTCTGCTCAGCGGAATGAAGCGGACGTGCCATTGCTTCTTCGACGGTCACACTGTGGGCGAGGCGGCGAAGTAACGGGTAAGCATGTCGGTGGACCAGCTCGCTTGCCTGGCTTCGCCTCGCGGCCCAAACTCTTCGAACCACGGTTTTATGTCGAGTACCGGTGTGCCGTCGACGGCGTCGAGGTCTTCGATATGCAAGTCGAGACCGTCCACTTTGGTCAGCCGACACCGCGACACGCCAAGCCAATTGAGGCGGCGCATATTTCGGTGAACAAAATGCCCACCTCCGGCCAGTCTAGATTGTCTCAGGGACGACGACGGGCACCAGGGTTGAGGTCGGTCAGATCGACTCGCCCACCCACAACGACAGCGAGACTCTCCACACGAAACGACTGATCTACCATGGGCGGGAGCATCCTTTTTGGACCACGTCTCTCTATGCCGCGCCGTGTAGCACGACAATTCTATACACAGTAGACGAATGAAATGCTGGCCACAGGCTTAGCCCAACACTCAGTGCGGCACATATGTGGCAAGTGAGTTCTGGGATGCGAGACGCGAGCTACCTCGCGTAGCCGCTAGCCGCTAGGAACCGCATGAGCGACGAACTACTCACTGGACTGGCTTACTTGATTATCCCTTAGCTCCCTGATGACAGAGCTCACGTCCCCACCAAGGTCAATGCTTTCTTACTTACGGACCCGCCTTGCTAACTTCGCGACTCAAAGGCACGCCTCGGGTAGTGAATATTCACCACTCTTAGAGATGCTCTGAAGATCCCTATAAAGACTAGAGGAACGCCCCAGTTTGTCGGGATGACAGGATTTGAACCTGCGACCCCTTGACCCCCAGTCAAGTGCGCTACCAAGCTGCGCCACATCCCGATGCTGCCGTTACTGACCACAAGGTCCGTTTGAAACGTAGCAGCGGACGAAAGACTACCGCAGTCCCCCACCCGAGCCGATAACGGGCATGGAACATTGCCACTCCCTTATAAGCGGTCTGTGATAGTTGGTGAGGCGAAAAGGCGGTGTGCTTGGTGCTGGTATCTTGTTTGAGATAACTTGACATAACAATGCTTATCGGCGTTGTTATAGTGCGGTCAACCACACGAATCCGAATTGTCGGAGATCAGTCAACGGACCATTCTCGACTTCCCAGACGCGTAGGAGAACCACTTCTATAGTCACTGGTGTGGCTATGCCCAGGATGAGCCCGCCAACAGAGACGCCTCGCCAACCTTGGCGCCCTCCCCTGCTCTGGCGACTCTTGCTGAGAATGGCACCCACCATCGTGGGAGCATTGTGTCGACTTCGCGTGACCGGAACGCTCCCCCAGATAGACGGGGGCTTCATTCTTGCGGGAAACCATATTGGGGTATTCGACCCCATTGCTTTCACTGCGGCGTGCCGGATCGCAAAGATCGCGCCGCGCATTATGGCCACGGGCGGGCTTTTTGATGCGCCTATCGCCGGATGGTTTCTTCGACGCTCGGGCCACATCCGCGTCAACCGTTGGCAGCACACCGTGGGGCAAGCGCTTGTCGAGGCGATAGCCGCCGTCAACGAAAACGCCATCGTCATGGGCTACCCGGAGGGACGCATTACTCGAGACCCTAATATCTGGCCGGAACATCATGGCAAGACCGGACTAGCACGACTCGCCCTAGCCACAGGTGCACCCATAGTTCCAGTGACGCAATGGGGCGCCCACGAGGTGATTGTGTATCACGGCCTCCCGCAGCAAATCGCCAGCGCCATGAGCGCGCTCTTCCGTAGACCCATCGTTCGCGTCCACTTCGGATCTCCCATCGACAGCTCGACCATGTCGCTAAAAGGTGCTGGTGCCGCGAACAGGCTCACCGCGATCATCATGAGCAGCCTGACCGACGAGCTACGCGCCCTTCGCGCCGCCGAGCCGACGGCTCCTCGCTACAGCGATCCCACCCGTCCTACCGAAAGCAGTGCCAAGTCTTAGCGCTCACACTCACACACCGTTGTTGGCCCGCACGTACTCCACCACGGCTTCACGCGTAGTGCGGACACCTAAGACATCCCGTGCCCGCGCAAGTCGGCGATTTGCCGTACGCAATGACAAAAATTCCGCTTCTGCCGCGGCAGCGATCGACGCGCCCCGCGCGAGCCTGCTTAAGAGCGCACGCTGTTCAACGGGGAGACAAATCTCATGGGTGTCCGCAAGCTCGGCGGCACTGTAAAAGACCGTGCCGATCTGTCCGAGATCGCCAATCAACGCCGAAGTCAAGCTCTGCACGTCGGCAGTCACCGCGATAACACCAGCGCCCCGCGTCGCCGCCAGCACCGTGTCCTTTATTGCGGGCCGGTCGACAACCATGGTGGTAACGACCAGGCGCCGTAGAGATATATCCCATGGCCGTTCTGGCAGCTGAGAACCTTGCTGAATTTTCCAGCCTTGCCGTGTGAGTACTCGTGCGGAGTTCGTCGCCTCGCCTTTATTGGGAACCACCAACAATGGTGCGGACATGCGGAATCCTCCGTGCTATCTCGGCCGAGCATGATCGCTGCGGCTTCGGGGGTACAAGCTTCAGCCTGCGTACACCGGATCGCACATGGTTTCTACCGGTTCTCGAGAAAATCCTTGCCGTGTTCACAATGGACGTCGTTCCTGACGCGATGTTGTTCGCTTTGTCACGCCACGAGTCATACATGGGTGTGGCCCCGGCTATTTATAGCCGGGGCCACACCCATGGAACTAACTATCTACCCGAACCGGGCTACCACTGTCCACCTTGCTGTTGTCCACCTTGTTGCGGCGGGTACTGCTGGCCAGGCTGTCCCCCCTGTTGCGGCGGATGTTGCTGCCCTGGCTGCTGTTGCGGCGGATACTGTTGCTGCCCTGGCTGCTGATATTGCTGAGGCTGTTGTCCACCTTGTTGCGGCGGGTACTGCTGAGCCTGCTGCTGGCCGTATTGCTGTGCGCCATATTGGCCGCCCTGCTGGTAAGGGTTGTAACCGCCGATTTGCCCAGCTTGCTTTGGCCCTTGTTTGTCTCCCACCATGCTCAGCACGGCCGCCCCGATGAGCAGAATCGTGCCGATAAGCGCAAGCCACACACCCGCACCGTAGCTCCAGTCAAACTCGGAACCGCTGCAGAACTCTCCACATTGCTTTTTCAGCTTGTCGATGGCGTCCCCAAGGGAACTGCTGATCGAAATCATCGTGAAAATGACGAAGAGCAGCGCCAAAATTGCGACGGCGCCGGCGCCATATCGCACGTAGGTGCGGATCTTGTCCACAAAGAACACCACCAGTGCCGCGGCGATGATGGCGAGGATAGACAGGATTACGTAAAACGTGGAGAGAGTTCCCGCAGACGTATCGGGGATATCGCCCAAATCGCCTAGGCTGCCGCCGTTGTTAGCGCCCTTTACCGAAACCCAATCTACGAAATACGAGATAAAAACGAGCAGGATTCCCAAGCCGGTCGCGGCAATGGACGCCCATTGCAGTGGATTAAACCGCCCGAAGTCGGGCACCTTAAACGGCGACTGTGACGGTCCCCCAAATTGCCCTTGCACGCCGTATCCCTGCTGGGGATAACCACCGTAACCTGGCTGCTGCTGGGCGCCATAGGGTGCACCACTGGACTGTTGCCCCTGAGCGCCCGGATATCCCTGCTGCGGCGGTTGCGGATATTGTTGCCCCCCGGGGCCTTGGGGCTGCCCCGGTTGCCCCGGCTGGCCTTGCGGCTGGCCCGGAGCGCCACCGCCGGGCGGGTATTGTGGGTTATAGCTCAATTTGGCTCCCCTAATTGACGTTTACAACTGAATTGTTAATGCGGCTGTGAGAATCATGGCACAACCACAATTCCGTATACCCAACCACATGGGAGCGAGATGAGGGGCGGTGTACTGCGAGTATTTCTCAATCCGCAATAAACGCATCATGTGCAACAAACTGAGCAATCACTCGTCCGCTGAAACAACGCGCACATGCTCTCGCGTTCTTTACGGAATGTTTCCCCGCTTTCTCATGTTGAGAGGTACACAATGCCGGGGGGCAAACAAGGGGGCAACATGGCCGAACGCACACTACGCGGCAGCCGACTAGGGGCCGTAAGCTACGAGACTGATCGCAACACCGAACTAGCACCACGACAAGAACGTGAATATGAATGTGCCCGAGGGCACCGCTTTGTAGTTCCTTTTGCGGCAGATGTAGATATTCCACCATTGTGGGAATGTCGGGTAGATGGCACCGTTGCCCGCCTCATCGACGGCGACCAGCCTGAGGCTAAAAAGGTCAAACCGGCCCGCACCCACTGGGACATGCTGTTAGAACGCCGCTCCATGCCCGAATTGGAAGAGGTGCTCGCTGAGCGCCTAGAGCTACTCCGGGCCAAACGTAAAGGTTAATGAACTCGTTGAGGAAGATCGATTAGTCCTGGTCGTGGTCCTGGTCGTCGATCACCAGGCTGTGGTCTGGTGCGTCCAAAGAAGACACTGTGTCCTCAGCGGTTGGCCTTTCAGAGTCGACTTTTACCGCGCCGCCCTGAGGGGCAGCGGAGTGCTTGAGGACCGACGGGTCTATGCCAAGCATGCGGAAAAGCCGTCGGTGGGCGTGCCGACCAACCCAACCGCCTACGGTTCGACCCACCGGCGGCACCTGCAACACAGCACCCGTGACGCCGCTAATGAAGCCCGGCACGAGGAGCAGAAAGCTACCTACCGTCGCGGCGATGGCAGCCGAGGTTTGACTGCCACGACCATCGTCGACCGCACCCTGGAAGCCAGTCGCACGGGGGCCACCACGGACTGTCACAAACAGTCTTCGCATCCGGCTTCGCAGCAGGGCAAGACCGATGGCGCTTACGATCAAGACCGCGACCAGCGTTGGCGCGAACCCGAACTGGCGTCCGAGTAAGACAAATACCGCTATCTCGGCCGCTATCCACGCCAATAGCGCTAGCAAAATCACGCCTACGATTCGTCGCACGACCGCCCCCTAGCTACTGCGGCGGAAGAGACGTTTCACTGTGTGCCACCGCGCGGCAGTCCCCCACACCGTTACTCGCCATAATGCCTCGCCGACGATCCAGGAGCTCATTTTGCTTTTCCCGATGGTGCGTTCGGTGAAAGTGATGGGCACCTCTCCCAGCTGGAACCCCGCCTGATATGCACGCCAAGTGAGATCGACCTGAAAGCAGTAGCCTTGCGACGCCACAGCGTCAAGGTCGAGGCGGTCCAGTACGGCGCGTCGATATGCCCGGAATCCCCCGGTCGCATCACGCAGCGGAAAACTCAGCAACAGCCTGGTGTATACGTTGCCCGCGCGAGAAAGCAGCTTGCGGTGCCACGGCCAATTGACCACCGACCCGCCTGGAACCCAGCGAGCACCGATGACGACGTCTAGGTTGCGCTCTGCCATGGCCGCTAGCAGCGCTGGCAACTGTTCCGGCGCATGCGAACCGTCGGCGTCCATTTCGACTACGACGTCGTAGCCGTTTTCTCTGGCCCACCGAAATCCTGCTATGTACGCGGCACCTAGGCCCTGCTTTCCGGCGCGGTGCATCACGTGGATCGCGCCGTCGGTTGCGGCAAGTTCGTCGGCGATTTTTCCGGTGCCGTCAGGGGATTTGTCGTCGGCTACAAGGAGGTCGACGTCGGGAGCGGCCCGACGCACACGATCGACGATGAGAGGAAGGTTCTCGACCTCGTTGTAGGTAGGAACAACCACCAATACGCGCCCAAGCTGAGGAACGTTTTCTTGAGCTGGTGCCGGCTGGCCCACCGACTGGGCATCGGAGGAAGCGTGGGTCATCGACGGTACTCCTTGGCGTCGGTGCGGATCGGGTGTCGCGGGGACAGGTCTAGCCGCTGCGCGAACGAACTGATACTTCGCTTTATATCGACGGACAATCGCTATCAAAACTGCCAACCCTGCTATAGAGGTAAGCATAAGCTCAGGCCAACCGCCCACAGCGGTCGCCAGCGTACGCTCAGTCCCTAGACGGAGTTGTTCGGACAGGATAGCCGGTACAAATTGCCGCGACTCTTTCATGATGCGACCTGTCGGTGAGACGATCGCCGAGATGCCACTGGTGGAAGCCATCACCGCATAACGTCCGTGCTCGACCGCACGCAATCGCACCATGGCCAACTGTTGTGCACTCTCAGCGGATTTACCAAAGGTGGCGTTGTTTGTTTGCACAATCAGGATCTGAGTGCCGCCACGCATCGTGTTGGCGACCAGCGCGTCGTAGCCCACTTCAAAGCAAATGACATCGCCGACCAATGCTGAGCCCATGTGGAGTACGCCAGATGTGCGCCCGGGCGCGAAATCGTGCGGGACAAGGTCCACTTTGGTGGTGATGTGCCGCAGCACTGAGCGCAGCGGTACATATTCGGCGAAAGGCACCGGATGCTGTTTGGTGTAGGTCTGTGTGGGGCCTACGCCAGGGCTCCACACGATTGCCGTATTGAGGAGACGACCAGCTGGACCGTTGAGTACGGCGCCCACCAGAATCGGTGCGCCGATGGCGCGAGCTGCTTGGTCGATATGCGCTGCGGCATCGGGGTTAGTCCACGGATCGATGTCCGACGAATTTTCTGGCCAAATCACAATGTCAGGTTGGGGCGCGTGTCCTGAATGGACAGCCTTGGCGAGGTTGAGCGTCTGGTTGACGTGATTGTCGAGCACTGCCCGACGTTGGGCATTAAATCCCAATCCCATCCTGGGCACATCGCCTTGCACCACTGCCACCCGAAGCGACCGCGTAGCTACCCGCTCGGACGGAGCAGCGACGACGAGTATCGGGGCTAGGTATTCGACCGCGACCAAGGCGATCGTAAAGACGATGGGCACCGCGAACGTGGATGCTCGCCACTGAAGCCACTTGGTGCCGTCCACCACGAGGCGCACGGTGGCGAGCTCACCTCGGTGACACCACAACCACGACACCGCGCCCGCAAGCGCTGCACCCACTGCCGCGACAAGGAAACTCACAAAGGGGGCGCCACCGACCGCCGCCCACCGCAACAGTGGACTGTCTGCCTGGCTGAATGCGAGCCGCCCCCAGGGAAACCCACCCCAGGGAAATCTGCCGCGGATGGCTTCCTGCGCCACCCACAGGCACGCCAACAAGAACGGGGTGACCAGTGCACCGATGCCAGAGCGCCGGAAGACAATACGACTGACTAACACCACCGCCATGCCGAGCGGGACAAAGTAGAGCGATTCGGCGCTAGAGAGCACAAGCCACGGAAATGCTCCCACGTACGCGCCGGTCCAATGCAACAGCAGCGCAAAGAAAGCCAATCCATGGCCAAAGCCAGCAAGGGCCGCCATAGCAACAGAGCATCGCCGCAAACACAGAAAAAATAGCGATATCGCCACTGGCGCGAGCCACCATAGCCCGAATGGGGGAAACGCTAAGACGAGTAATCCACCCGAGCCGCAGGCCACGACCAGCGTGATACAGGTGGTGAACCAGCGGGCTTGGTGCCACGGCGACAACGACGATCTGTTCTGCTTGCCGGCGTCCATTTGTGCGGAGGTAGCCGCGTGCGTCGCAGTCACACACGCGATTGTGCTGGAGGAACAAAAAGGAACAAGGCGCGGCCCCAACGTTGATATGGCCGCGCCCTGCTCGTCCCTCGACCAGCACGTCGACTCGATGTTCGCCGCGAACCTTCGGACCGACGCAGTACACACTGGTGGTGTGTCGTGCGCCGTTGTCTACTGGCTGCGGTGCTCCGCTTCTTCGTGCATTGTTCGACCACGACGTCGCCGCTTCACATGCTCCGTTACTGGACCTGGCCATCTGCGGTGCCGGCCACCGCTGCCCAGAGCGGATATGCGAATCGTCGGACGGTCGCCCCCCGAGTGAGACAAAAGCGAACACTAGTTGACATACGTCTAAAGTCAACTCGACGTTGACCTGGCATTTTTTGCGTTTTCGCAGGTCGTTTGCGTCATGATTTTTAACGATGTTTACGCGAGCGAAAAGCGTGTTAGCTGTGTGTCGCATTCGGAGGGTCGCTAGAGTAGGAAAGTTCCCTGCTCATAAGCGGGATCGCCACGGGTCACCATCAAAACGCATGCGGGATCTTCTCGCAACACGACAGTCCATAAAGGATTATTATTATTTTGCCACTCTGCGTGTCGCCACACCGCGAACGTCGCCGGCATCCCGACTTCTAAAATTCCCGCCAAGGCCGTGGCGCGCCGGACGTGCCGGGAGGTGTCTAGCGCTCCGAGGTTCAGTGCCCGCCAACCGCCCCGGGTGTGAGCCGCAAATGCTGATTCTGGATCCAGTGCGTGGCGAGCCTCCCGTGGGGAGCACGCTGCCCGCACCGCTTGCCACGGACTGAGCGGTGTCACCGGCGCGTCCGAACCGAAAGCGAGCGGCACATTATGTGCGGCAAGCGCGGCCAATGGGTTAAGACGTGCGGCACGCTCCGCGCCCATGCGTTGCGCATACATGCCGGTTCGGCCGCCCCACACCGCATCAAACATGGGCTGCACGCTGGCGATCAGTCCATATTCGACCATTCGCTTAATGTGCGTCAGGTCAAGGCACTCGGCGTGCTCAAGACGGTGGCCGGCATTGCGCACCACCTCTGCCCCCAACACCGCGGCCGCCTTGCCAAACGCATCCAGTGCCATGTCGATGGCAGCGTCGCCGATCACATGGAAGCCGGTCGGCAAGGCGGCCGCCGCACTGTCCACAATGTGGTCGCACATCGCGTCGACGTCGGCGTAACAGGTGCCATGACGGTCCGGATGAGACTCCGACAGGTCACGATATGGCTCGCGGAGCAGCGCGGTGTGCGATCCTAACGAGCCATCGACAAACAGGTCGCCGCCGGCGTTGACGGCGCCCAGCTCACGAGCTTTTGCGGCCGCACCAAGCTCGGCCCAGAAACCAAACACCTCAGGGCCTGGCTCCTCCGCCGCGAGCGCCAGTAAAGCCAGAAAATCGTCTTCGCTGGATATGTCGGGTCCAGCGCACTCGTGTAAAGCCGCGATGCCCTGTTGCGCCGCACGGGCCCGCGTGGCTTGCTGCGCCGCGCGACGCTGCGTGGGCGTAATGCTGGCCAGCGCCATCCGACGGATCGCATGATGTGCATCACGCGTGACGGCGTGCTGCGGTGAGTAGCCGGCGAGCGCCGGCAGTTCGGGCACCATGGCGCGCAATGCCGAGTTCGCGACAGCGGAATGCGCATCGACTCGCGTCAGATAGACAGGTGTCTCACCGACACATGCGTCTAGCTGTGGGGTCCTCGGCGCATGGCCAGCCGGCCACCTGGTTTCGTCCCAGCCGTGCCCGAGGATTGGTTGGCCCGGATGGGCCGCGGCATGTGCGGCGAGCGCATCGAGCAATTCCGACTCGCTTCGGCACCCACTGACATCCAAGCCATGGAGTGCCAACCCCGTCGCGGTGGCGTGCACGTGGGCGTCGACAAAGGCTGGTGTCACCCACGAGCCGCGCAGGTCGATAGTGGGCACGGATTCACAGAAGCCGACGGCATCTGCTTCTGTCCCGATCCACGCGACCCTGCCGTCTTGCACCGCAAGCGCGGTGGCACACGGGTGGCTGGGAGTGTAAATGCGGCCGTTGCGATACAGGGTCCGGCGTGGCCTAGTGGGCATCGCCGGCGTTGCCGCGCACGGTCTGTCCTGAGCGGAGAAAGTGAGCATCGACGTGGGACCGCATTACACCAGGGATGTCTGGGCCCAGTCTGTTTCTCGAACCGCGCGCATCGCACGCTTGCGTTGGTCGCCGGTCAGACGGTCGAGGTAGAGCATGCCGTCAAGGTGGTCGACCTCATGTTGTAAGCATCGCGCCATCATGCCGCTGCCCGACAGCTCTACGGGCGCACCATCGTAGTTGACTCCACGCACGGTTGCCCGCATGGCCCGGGTGGTGGGGAACCACAAATCGGGAACGGAGAGGCACCCTTCCTCCCCCGTCTGCTGTTCGTCGGAGAGGGAGACAATCTCGGGGTTAATGACGTGACCGATCTTGCGCCCCACGTTGTAGGTGAAGATGCGAAGATCGACCCCGATCTGCGGTGCCGCCAACCCAGCTCGGCCCGGCCTACGGACAGTGTCGAGCATGTCTTGGACCAACTGCTTGAGCTGGTCGTCGAACTCAGTGACAGCGCGGGCTGGGGTGCGGAGCACCGGATGACCCAGCACAACGATGGGGCGGATAGTCACCACTTCTCCTCTGTATATAGCTCATGTCATTGTGACAGCAGCCCATCGTCGGCTAGGCGCTGGAGTACGCCACCACACCGCGTCGCACCGCACCGATGGCGGCCAGCGCGTTGCGGCTGAGCACGGAACCCGGTGCGGCCTCCACAATTTGGTCCAGTAAATCGATGGCTTGACGGCACCACCGCACAAAGTCTCCGGCGGACAGCTCGCCGTCCCCGGGCCCCGCGTCGAGCACCCGCTCGAGGGGTTCTCCTCGTGCCCATCGCAGCATCGGCCAGACAAAGCCCAGCTCTGGCTCGCGGGTCAACGCCAGGCCGCGCTCGGATTCTTGTGTTTCGAGCTCAGCCCACATCCGCACCGTGTCGGCCAAGGCCGAACGTAACGCCCCATTGGGCATCGTGCCGGTGCCAGTGTCGCCACCGCGCGCCTCGTAGGTCACAGCGGAGACGGCGGCGGCGAGCTCGGCCGGCGATAGTGAATCCCACACCTTCTCGCGAATACACTCCGCGACCAGCAAGTCCGCTTCTGTCCAAATGCGAGCTAGCCGGGTGCCCGCCTCGGTGATGCCGTCATGGTTCAGGTAGCCCCGGACTGTCAATAGCTCGCAGACACGGTCAAAGGTGCGCGCCAGCGAGTTAGTGCGGCGGTGCACCCGATGTTCCAACGTGGACGTCTGTCGCTGGAGGCGGTAGTACCGCTCCGCCCAGCGAGCATGCTCTTCGCGATGGTCGCATCCGTGGCAGGGATGCCGGCGAACCTGTGCCCGCACATCGGTGAGCTGCGGGTCATCGGCGGCCGCGGACTTGCGTCGGCGACGTTGCGGCGGGAGGAGCCCCCGGGTAACAGTGCGCAGCGACGAGGCGAGATCTCGGCGAGCTTGTGGGGATCGATGATTGAAGTGCTGGGGTACTCGCATCGCCGCCAGCTTGGTCACCTCGTCCGGGAAGTCCGCAATGGATAGACGGCCCGACCAGCGGTCTTCTGTGAGTACTAAGGGTCGGGGGTCTCCCATCGGTTGCAACCCAGGGTCGAGCACCACAGCTAGGCCGGAGCGCCGCCCCGATGGCACGGCTATGACATCGCCCACCGCCAGCTGCTCCAACGACTGGGCAGCACGCGCACGACGTTGGGAGGAACCCTGCTTAGCCAGGGCGTTTTCGCGATCCTTGAGCTCCCGCCTCAGGCGGGCATACTCGGCAAAGTCTCCCAAGTGGCACGTCATCGACTCGGCGAGCGCGCTTAGGTCTTCGTGCTGATGCTGAACCTGACGAGCGAGCCCCACTACCGACCGATCGGCTTGGAACTGCGCGAATGAGGTTTCCAGCAGCTCCCGTGCTTTCTCCGCACCCACGGTGGCCACCAAATTGACGGCCATGTTGTAGGAGGGTCGGAAGCTGGAGTTCAACGGATATGTGCGAGTGGAGGCCAGCCCTGCGACCTGCTGTGGATCGATGTCGGGGGACCACACGACGACTGCATGCCCTTCGACATCGATTCCCCGTCGGCCGGCCCGCCCCGTCAACTGGGTGTACTCACCGGGGGTGATATCCACATGCGCTTCGCCGTTGTATTTGACCAGCCGTTCCAGCACCACCGAACGGGCGGGCATGTTGATGCCGAGGGCCAGGGTCTCCGTGGCGAATACTGCCTTCACCAGGCCCCGCACGAACAGTTCTTCGACGATTTCTTTGAAGAGCGGCAGCATGCCCGCGTGATGAGCGGCCACCCCCCGTTGCAACCCGTCCAGCCATTCCCAGTAGCCGAGCACCTGGAGGTCTTCTGCGGCCAGATGCCGGGCTCGGTCCTCGGCGATGCGTCGGATTTCTGCCCGTTCCTCGGCGGATGTCAGGCGGAGCCCGGCGTAGAGACATTGCTGTACCGCGGCATCGCAGCCCACTCTGCTGAACACGAAGGTGATCGCCGGGAGGAGCCCGGCGGCGTCTAGTTTTTCTATTACCTCTGCACGGCTCGGTGTCACGCCCCGACCCGGCCGGGAGCCATTGCCCCGGCGTCTTCCGCGATTACGCATGCCCGCCAGTGGGCCTAGCCTGCGGACAGTGTCGCGTATGTGCCGAACCAGCTCTGGGTCTGCCCGGCGCTGTGCAGCATCAGTGCCAGAAGAAAACAAGTCGAACATGCGTTTGCCCACCAGCATGTGTTGCCACAGCGGCACGGGGCGCTCTTCGGAGACTACGACTTCGGTATGCCCCCGGACAGTCACCAACCACTCGGCGAACTCCTCTGAGTTACTGACTGTGGCGGACAAAGACACCAACGTTACGGACGCCGGTAGGTGGATGATGACTTCTTCCCACACAGCCCCGCGGAACCTGTCGGCAAGGTAGTGCACTTCGTCCATCACGACATAGCCCAGACCCGCCAACGTCGATGACCCGGCGTAGAGCATGTTGCGCAGCACCTCGGTCGTCATGACCACGATCGGCGCTTCTGCGTTTATCGCATTGTCACCAGTGAGCAACCCCACCTTGTCAGGCCCGTACCGAGCGATTAGGTCGTGAAATTTTTGATTAGACAAAGCCTTAATGGGCGTGGTGTAGAAGCACTTTTTGCCTTGCTGCAATGCCACATAAACCGCGAACTCGCCGACGACGGTCTTACCCGCACCGGTTGGCGCGCATACCAGAACACCGGCGCCGCTCTCGACCGCTCGACATGCCTGAATCTGGAAGTCGTCCAGTGGAAAGGGGCTCGCGGCGGAGAAGTCACCGAACCACATGCCTGGATGGGTTACGGTTCGCTCTTCGGCATCGCTGGACATGCTCCTAGGCTACGGCAGCGCTCGCATGTACCCACGCCTGTCGTGTCCTAAGACTGACTACCCAGCGGTGGCCATCGTGGTGCCGCTGTGCTGTCTATAGCAGCGAGGCTTCATCGTCACTGGGCTGTGCCTGTTCGTGCTTGGCAGCGGCGCGAGCACGCCGGTGATCGTTGAATGCCGCCGCACCACAGGCAGCGAAATACAGCACGCACATCGGCAGCGCCAACGCGGTCATTCCGAATGGATCGGGCGTCGGCGTGACAACGGCAGTGAATACGAAGATTAAGAGCACCGCTATTCGCCACCAACCAAACAACCGTTTAGCGGTAGCGATGTGCGCCAAGTTGAGCACAAAAATAATGAGCGGAAATTCGAACGCGACACCGAATACCAACAGCATTCCGGTCACAAAATCGAAGTAGCCACTGATATTGACGTCAACGTCGTATTGCGAATTTGCGGGCAGCAGAAAATTCAAGCCTTTGTCGACGACAAAATGCGCCAAAATTGCGCCCATGAGAAAAAGTGGCGCGCCCACAGCCGCGAATCCGTAAGCCCACCGCTTCTCGCGTCGGTGAAGGCCGGGAGCGATAAACGCCCACAATTGGTACAGCCATACCGGGCACGAGATGATGATGCCTATATATAAGGAGACCTTGAGCTTAAGGACAAAAGGATCGATGGGTGACTGCGCGGTAAAACGACACTTGTCCGCACCGTATCGGCCACAGTACGGCGCATTAAGAAAATGCAGAACCGGATCCGAGACTAGGTAGCCGATGATCATGGCAATGACAATCGCCAATGCTGCTTTGAACAGTCGATTACGTAGCTCATACAAGTGCTCGAGCAAAGACATGCTGCCGTCAGCGCTGAGCACCGGTTTTTCGCGCTGACGCGTAAATATTTTCACCGTTTTATTCGCTCACAGCGAGCACAACCATGGCGCTGCCGCGTCGATAGCTGGGCACGTTATCGCTGCTCACGCGGTTGACGTTTCGGTTCGAGTACCTCGCCTGACAGCGGGGAGGTGGGGCGCACCGCCTCGTCAGTCTCTTCGTCCCGGGCAGCATGGGGTGTGCTGTCGTCGCTGAGGCCTTGTCGAGCGGTTTTGGCTTCAGCTTTGCCCTTTACATCATCGTCGAGGAGCTCTTTAGTCTCGGCCTTAAATATGCGCAAAGACCGCCCTACCGCCCGAGCCGCATCTGGCAGTTTCTTCCAGCCAAACAGCAAAAAAATAACCACAATGATGACAACAAAATGCCATGGCCTCATGGCAGCACCTCTCACCGGTGGACGACACCTCAGTCTAGTGCCGCAAATTGGTTAACGCTCCGCTGCCCTCTGGCTCTGCATGTGAACCAAGTTCTGCTGCAACAACCGCAATTGCTCGGCCACACTACGTGCACCGACCGCCCGCTGATCGAGCCGATCCAGTGCGTGCCGCAACGGGGTGAGCTTGCCCACCACGCGCAACGACACCGCAACCAAGATCAGCACAGCCAACACAACGGCACCGAGGGCTAGCCACACAGGAAACGACACAACCCCACCTTACTCACGTCGTATTTCGCTGATACTCACTCGGCGTCACACTCGGCATACCTGGCCAAGGCGGCCGAGGCATGTTCCCGCACCGCGTGGGCGAGCTCGGCTGGTTCGAGGATCTCCACGTCGTCCACGAGACTCAACACCAGCCGCCTCGCCCACGCCACATTTGTGGCGCGCAAAGTCAGGTTCCATGTTCCGTCGGCTTCGGCACTCACTTCCTCGCACGGGTAATACTCGGCGATCCACCGTGAATGCTGACCAACACGGAGCACCACAAGCACCGAATCTTCACCGGGCCGAAAATTGCCATCCCATTCAGCGTGATTATCAAGGTCGCCTGGCACTCTGGCCGCTTCGGCGAGCTCTGATGCGGCGTCAATGCGGTCAATATGAAAAAGACGCACTCCGTTGGCAAGACGACACCACGCCTCTAGGTAGGCAGATCCCCGGACGAGTATCAACCGGATCGGATCCACCACTCGCTCGGTGACGACATCCTCGGTCGCCGAGTAGTAGGTGAGGTCCAAGGCACGCCCTCGCTCGAGAGCGGCACTGACCGTCCACATGACACGCTCGTTCGCGTGCGTGCGCACCTGTACCCGGGCGGCGACATCCACATCTGCGTGCGCACCCGGTTGTACCGCGGCTTCGAGCTTGACCATCGCTGACGCCACTGCGGCCCCCGCACTCAGACCGGGTACTTCCGCAAGAGCCCGCAACGCCACCAGCAGCGCGAACGCTTCATCGCTTGTCAGTCGCAACGGACGATCGATGCCCGCGTCATAGGTCACAGTGACGGTATCGCCATCCAGTGACATGTCGATCAAATCGCCCGGTCCGTACCCGGGAAGACCACACAGAAACAGCAATTGCAGGTCATCGCGAAGTTGTTGTTCGGTGACAGCAAAATCTGCGGCGACCTCCGTGAGCCCAATGGCGGGCCGGGATAGCAAATACGGCACGAGGTCCAGCAGCCGCGATAACCGATCCTTACTTGCGGCCATGGCTGTCCTTCATACGCTCTAATTGGACGATGACTGCCTTGCGGAGGTCAGGTGGATCAAGGACCAGCACCTGCGGACCATAACTTGCCAGGCTCGCCGCGAAACTCTCTCGTTCGGAGTAGTGCAGCGTCGCCACATAGGAGCCGTCAGGTTGAGGCTCGAGTTTGTGTGCCTGACGCCGAAGCCCCGCAGCTGCGGCTGGCTCGATGTGTACGCGAGCGGTTTCTTGTTGTCCAGGATCATTGTCGGTTCGACCCACCACATGGGACACGAGATCGAGCTTCGGTGGTGGGGTGAAAGCCGCAGGCGAGCTGGCCAGCACTACCTCTCCCACGATGCGGGACAGGCGAAAACATCGCAGCGCTCCCCTGTGGAGATCATGTCCCACTACATACCACCGACCACGCCATGACACCACGCCCCACGGCTGCAGCGCCCGCATGTGTGGTTCGACATCGCGAAGCCGCTGATATCCGAAACTGATCTCTTGGCGCTTCCGCACCGCCCCCATCACCGCGTCCAATGCGGGCTCATCACTGACGATCGGCTCGATGCCGAGGGTGGTACTGGGGGCAACGTCCAGCCCTCCCGCTCGTAACTTGCGGAGCCCCGACGAGGCAGCCGACGCCAGTCCGGCGTTGCGCCACAGACGGGCAGCGATACCGACAGCCGCCGCTTCCGCTGGCTCTAGCCGAATCTCGGGCAGTTGGTAATCGTGACGAGCAATGCGATAGCCGGGCTCGGTGTCGAACACACTGGCCGTACCGGTCTCGAGTGGGATGCCGAGCTCCCGTAGCTCTGCTTTATCGCGCTCGAACCGGCGCTGGAATGCCTCGTGTTCTGCCGCGTTGTGAACGTCGTGCTCGTAGCCAGCGACCAACTCGGCGATGCGACTCGCGGTCAGGAATCGACGGCTCGACAGCAGACAGATCACCAGGTTGACCAGGCGTTCAGTACGGCGACGAGACACGTCCACCAACGGTAGTCGACGTCTCATGCCAGTCTTCTCTGGGTCGTTGCTCTGCGACGCGCCGGGGGGTAACCCTCGATCCCGAGTCATGGCTAAAGTCGTCGGCATGATTCGGTGGCGAGCGGGCACGGTGGTGCGGGAACGGCGTCGGTGGCGCGGAGCGGTTGAGCTGGAGGTCCAGCTCAACGGACCCTCCGAACTAGACACGAAAAACGACGCCCCCGATGCCGCCACGGAGCACGTACAAACCCCCGGCACCCCCGACGACACCCACATCGTGCGCGCGCTGGTGTACCCGAATTTGGTGGGTGAGCCACAACCGGGCGATCGAGTACTGCTCAACACCACCACCCTCTCCATGGGGCTGGGTACCGGAGGCTATGCCCTGGTGGTGGCCATTCCCGACCGACTGCCACCCGACCCGACCGGCCCTGGTCATATGGTCAAGGCGCGGTATACGCCGCTGCAAGCGGTGGTGTTGGGCGTAGACGAGCAGGACTCGCCACATCATCGCATCATCGCGGAGGCTGATGGCATCGACGGCATGCCGGTGGTAGTGGCCGACCTGCACTCCGCGCTCCCTGCCATCGTGGCGGGTATTCATGTCGACCGCCCCACAGCACGGATCGCATACGTAATGACCGACGGCGCGGCATTACCACTGTGGTTTTCCCGCACCGCCAGTGGGCTGTCCGAGAGTCTGTGTGGCATCGTAACCGTGGGTCAAGCGCTGGGTGGCGATCTGGAAGCCGTGACCCTCCACACTGGATTACTCGCGGCGCGACACGTCCTCGGTGCGGACATTGCCATCGTGAGTCAAGGACCGGGCAATCTCGGTACCGGGACACCGTGGGGGTTCACGGGAGTAGCTGCTGGCGAGGCGATCAACGCAGTCGCGGCGCTCAACGGGCGCCCGATCGGCTCATTGCGCATCTCGGACGCGGACGCACGTGGACGACACGCCGGAGTCTCACATCACTCCACTACGGCATACGGTCGAGTGGCCTTAGCCGCAGCGGACTTGGTGGTGCCGGAGGGGCTGGAGGAGAAGCTGGATGCTGCCGTGCGAGAGGCGATGGTACCCCTAGTCCACCAGCATCAGATCGTGGATGTTCCCACTGAAGGGCTCGACGATGCGCTCCGGACCAGCCCGGTGAAACTGTCCACTATGGGACGCGGGCTCGACGAAGACTACGCATACTTCCTCGCTGCGGCAGCTGCCGGCCGCCACGCAGCCACATTGGCGCTATCCGTCACGGAGCAGACGGGTACCTGAGAGCGAATGCGACCCTGGCGTCCTTCGGCATGGGGGTACATGGCTCGGTCAATAGCAAATCTGCCCGGCCCTACATGCTGGCGATGAGTCGGTCGACTCTCTCATCGACGGACCGGAACGGATCTTTACACAGCACTGTGCGCTGGGCTTGATCGTTGAGCTTGAGGTGTACCCAGTCCACAGTGAAGTCGCGACGACGCTCCTGCGCCCGACGAATGAACTCGCCCCGGAGCCGCGCTCGCGTGGTCTGAGGAGGAACGGATTTGGCTTCAAAAACACGCAGATCGCCTACGACTCGATCGACCGCGTCACGTTTCTCCAGTACCGAAAAAATGCCGCGGTTTCGTCGAACATCGTGGTAGGCGAGGTCTATCTGCGCCACCTTGGGGTCGGCCATCGCCACCTCATGCCGCTGACAAAACCGTTTAATCAACCGCAGCTTGGCCACCCAGTCAATCTCACGCTCCACTGTGGATAGATCGTCATTGTCAACCGCTTTGAGAACCCGCCCCCACAATTCCACAATGCGTCGATCCGTCGCGCTACCCCCGTAGCGGTCTACTAGCTCACTCGCTCGCTGCTGGTACTCCTGCTGGATCTCCAGCGCGCTGGCCTCGCGTCCATTAGCCAACCGCACTGCCCGACGACCAGTGATGTCGTGGCTGATTTCGCGTATAGCGCGAATGGGATTTTCCAACGCGAGATCCCGGATCGGCATCCCCACCTCGATCATGCGCAACACCAAGTCAGTCGAGCCTACCTTGAGCAAAGTAGTGACCTGATTCATGCTTCGAATCGCCCACGATCACGTGGAGCCGCCGAAATCGTTCGGCATCTGCGTGGGGCTCGTCACGAGTATTGATGATCGGACGGGACCGAGTGGTGGCGCTGGAGACGCCTTCCCAAATGTGTTCCGCCCGCTGTGACAAACAAAAAACCGCGCCCCGCGGTGTCTGCAGAACCTTGCCCGCACCACAGATGAGCTGGCGCGTCACCAAAAACGGGATGAGCACATCCGCGAGCCGACTGAACTCGCCGTGCCGACTCACCAGGTAGTTCTCGTGGCACCCGTAAGAATTGCCTGCCGAATCGGTGTTGTTTTTGAACAAGTAGATGTCGCCAGCGATGCCTTCTTCGTGGAGCCGCCGCTCCGCATCGAGCAATAGGCCCTCTAGCACTCGCTCACCCGCGCGATCATGCGCAACGAGGTCAGTGAGGTCATCGCACTCGGGGGTCGCGTACTCGGGGTGGGAGCCCACATCGAGGTATAGCCGAGCACCATTACGCAAAAAAACATTGCTCGATCGACCCCAACTGACGACTCGCCGAAAAAGATAGCGAGCTACTTCGTCTGGAGAGAGCCGGCGCTGACCACGAAAAGTGCACGTCACGCCGTACTCAGTCTCTAGCCCAAAAATCCGCCGGTCCATGCGACGACCCTAGCTTCCTCAACGCCCTTATGACGTTGTGCGCGCAAAGTTTCGCGGCAACTCCCGCAGCAGTTACGACCCGCTCGAGGGTGACTCCGGCTCTTGATCGCTCGCCGGCACATCGATATCTGTGGGAGCAGCCGTCTCGGCAGTTTTAGCTGCCTTGCTGTCTTTGCGACCGGGCTTTTTGCCGCCACCCTCGCCGGCTCCTCCTGAGGTCAGAATGCGAGTGAGGGCCGCACCGGTGATCCGCCGGAAAGCACGCCCCGGTCGAGCCCTTTCTAGCACCGCCACTTCCAGCTGCTCGGGGGGAAGCTCCCGGGCCTTGCCCGCTTCGCTTCCCGCGTTGGCAAGCGCGGAGACGGCCAACTGCAGCCCTTCAGGTAGGGAGGCAGCATTGCTGTGGTCTTCGCGGAGGCGCGCAGAGATGGCCTCCGACTGTCCGCCCATCGCCACAAATCCTGGTTCGTCGCCCACAGAGCCGTCATAGGTCAAGCGATAGAGCTGGTCTTTGTCGGCTGACTCCCCCACCTCAGCGACGCAGATCTCGACCTCGAACGGCTTGGACTGCTCGGTAAAGATCGCGCCCAAAGTTTGGGCATAGACGTTGGCGAGGCCGCGCCCGGTGACATCACGGCGGGCATAGGAGTAGCCACGCAGGTCGGTAAACCGCACCCCGGCCATACGCAAATTTTCGAACTCGTTGTACTTGCCGACCGCCGCAAAGCCGATCCGGTCGTAGATTTCGCTGACTTTGTGCAATGCGGTGGAAGGATTCTCTGCGACAAATAGCACGCCACCCGCGTAGCTCAGCACCACTACGCTGCGGCCGCGAGCAATACCTTTGCGGGCATATTCCGACCTGTCCCGCATGATCTGCTCGGGTGAGGCATAAAACTGCATGGCCACGGTGGCGAGATCCCTTCGCTGTGTTACCAGAGGTCGTTTCTATCGAACAAGCTGTTTTGGTTGTGCATCGCGACGGTCGTTACTACGACTGTGGTTGCGATTGCTCACCCACCAGGGTTTGCCATCCGCCCTTCCACAACCCGCATGACCAATGTGCCGGCTTCGTCTTCGCTAAGCTGCCGCGCGCCTTCGGCATCCGCCAGGGTGATCACGGGGTAGATGCGGCGCGCAAGATCGGGGCCACCGGTGGCGGAGTCGTCGTCAGCGGCGTCGTAGAGCGCCTCCACACACAACCGCATCACCTGCTCAGCGGGGAGACCCGGCTCATAGCGCTTCTTCAGAGCCGCCTTGGCAAACAACGAGCCGGAACCGACCGCATCGTAGTGTTCTTCCTCGAAACAACCGCCGGTGATGTCGTAGCTGAAGATGCGCCCGACGTTGTCCTCCGCGGGATCAGCCTCTATGTCGTACCCAGCGAACAATGGCTGCACCACGAGCCCTTGAAATGCTGCCCCTAGGTTGCCATGAATCATGGTGGCGAGGCGGTTGGCTTTTCCGGCCAGAGAAAGAGACGTGCCCTCGATTTTCTCGTAGTGCTCCAGCTCCAAACAGTACAGACGCACCAACTCGACCGCGGTGCCCAGCGTTCCGGCGATGCCGACCATGGAATACGCGTCTGACAGAAAGACCTTCTGAGTGGCACGACTAGCGATGAGATTGCCACGAGTGGCTCTTCTGTCTCCAGCCATGACGACGCCGCCCGCGCACTGCGCGGCGACGATGGTGGTCCCATGTGGAGCAAGCTCTGCGGCGAGCGCCGACCCAGATCCTGGCAGGAGTTCTGGTGAGGCTGAGGCGAGAAACTCGGTGAATGATGAGACACCGGGCATGGTGAACGCGCTTGGAAGTCGACCGGGTTGCTCAATTCTTGCTGCCACCGCTGGCTCCCTCGTCTGGTGCTGGCAACGCTGATAAGGGGTACAAGTGTTACTCATGGGGCTCAAGGATCGGACACGAGCCCCCGTAACGCCTACTGTCCGCCCTTTTGAACATAACCCCGGACGAACTCCTCTGCGTTTTCTTCTAACACCGAGTCGATCTCGTCGAGGACATCGTCGACGTCCTCGGAGATCTTTTCGTGCCGTTCGGCTGTCTCAGACTCCGGCTGCGCGTTCTCCTGCTCAACCTCTTCATCGTGGCGGGATTTCTGAGACTGGGCTCGTCCGCCGCCAGTATCCTTCATCGCCATCGCAAACCTCTCGTTCTCGCAGATGCGGGCCTTGGCCTGACTACATGTTCATGGCGTGTTCACCGATGCTCGTACTACATGCTCGTACGACTACATGCACGCTATCTCGACGGTACCGGGTAGGAAGGACAATTCTGGCCCATGTTGGCCGTTACTCGCGGACGGGGTCATCGTTATTAATCCCGTGTCCGCTTCCAAGACCATGCATCATGCTTCAGCACCGCATGGTTATGTGGGTGCGCGACGCAAGCGTGGACACTCCGTTCTGTTTGTGGTCATTGCCGTGGTCACGCCCCAGCTCTTGCTGGTGGGAGTCCTCACCGCGAAATTGGGCATCTGGCCAGATATCGACTACACCCCCACCGCGCATGCCGACTCCAGCCACATTGTGGGTCCGCTCCACGTCGGTGACTGTGTCCAGAAGAACGCCGCTACACCGCCAGCTCAACCTCGAGCGACTCACGGTGACACCACCACGCTGCCAAAAGAGCCGCTAGGGCGGACCGAATTCACCCGCGTAATCTGTACCGACAATCGTGTCTACGGAAAAGTAATCGACCTCGTCGATAATCCCGATGCTGGAACCGAAGCATGTGACGTGAGGACAGATTTCTTCGCCAGCCAAGGCGACGGACTGGCATGTCTTCGCCAGCTCAACTCATCGCACCATCCTGGCAACCCCGGGATGGGTGGCGGTGTGTTCAGAGCCGGGGATTGCGCAGCAACAGACGACCGGGGAGACATCCATGAAGTGTCCTGTGCGTCTCCGGACGTCTTCGAAACAATCGCGGCACGGGTAAAGACTGTCGCTGACTGCGCAGAGCCGGCCCACCGGTTCGCGGTGCTGGATGGGGGCACGGCACGGGTGCTCTGCCTAGGAGACGGCCGGACCATGGCCAACCCAGGAAAGTGCATCGCCAACCCGCAGCACGGTCCCGTCTCTTTTACGGCGGTTTCCTGCGACGATCCGCACCTACGTGCGCAGGTGCTCGCCCGTAGAAGCTCCATCGCCGCGTGCCGTACAGTCGCGGGCCAAACCCACTACGTCGAGGATCCCGCCGGACTCCCATATTCCCGCGTGGTGTGCCTCAAGATGCTTCCACCTTCGATGGAATGAGGCGCATGCGGTGTGCGAATGCCTACCGTCACCGATTGGTCAGCGCATCGAGCAGCTCCGGCGCGGTATCGCATCGGTCGATCATCTCGCCTACCGCTGCCCGGGTACCTCGGCGCGGTTCCAGCATCGGAACTCGGACCAACGAGTCACGTCCCACATCGAAGATGAGTGAGTCCCAGCTTGCCGCGACAATTGCCGAGCCGTATCGCTCCAAACAGCGGCCGCGAAAATACGCACGGGTGTCGTCTGGAGGGTTGAGGATCGCAGCCTCCACCTCGGCATCGCTCACCAATGTCTGCATATCGCCACGTGCCACCAGCCGGTGATACAACCCCTTTTCTGGACGCACATCCGAATATTGCAGATCGACCAACTGCAGACGTGGAGAACTCCAGGTCAGCCCATCACGGTCCCGATAAGCCCGCAGCACATGCAATTTGGCGATCCAGTCCAACTCCCGCACGCACAACATGGGATCAACCCGGAGCCGATCTAGCACCGAACGCCAGCGCGTGAGGACATCTTTGGTATCAGCATCGACATCCGCACCCCACCGGTCGTTCACATAGGCCTGCGCTTGCTCGCAGTAATACTCCTGAATATCTACTGCGGTCATCCGGCGCCCGTCCTGCAGAGACACCTTGTGCTGCAGCTCAGGATCGTGCGACACGGCATGCAAGTCAGGGATCGCCTCAGAAAGTGTCATTTCTGCGGCAAGCCATCCATCTTCAATCATGGCGAGGACCAGAGACGTGGCACCAAGCTTGAGATAGGTAGAGATCTCGGACAGGTTCGCGTCGCCGATAATCACGTGCAACCGACGATATTTATCTGGGTCCGCATGGGGTTCGTCTCGGGTGTTAATGATGGGACGTTTCAGGGTCGTTTCCAGCCCCACTTCGACCTCAAAGAAGTCGGCCCGCTGGCTGATTTGGAACCCGACGCCGGAACCGTCTTGGCCAATGCCCACCCGCCCCGCACCGCACATCACCTGTCTCGTCACAAAAAACGGCGTCAGATGCGTGACGATCTCCCCGAATGGGGTACTCCGTTGCATCAAGTAGTTCTCGTGGGTGCCATACGAGGCTCCCTTGTTGTCAGTGTTGTTCTTGTACAGGTTGATGGGCGTGCCACCGGGCACATGTGCGGCGCGCCGGCTCGCCTCCGCCATGATCCGCTCACCCGCTTTGTCCCACACGACCACGGAGCGAGGATTCGTGCACTCAGGAGCCGAATACTCCGGATGAGCGTGGTCAACATAAAGACGCGCACCATTTGTCAAAATGACATTGGCCAAGCCCGTGTCCTCATCGGACAACGCTTCGGCGGGGTCGTAGAGTCGACCTCCATAGTTGAAACCGCGTGCGTCACGCAGCGGAGACTCTTCTTCGTAATCCCACTTAGGCCGGGTGTTCTTAGTGGGAGCCATCCGAGCAGCGTAGGCGTTGACCACCTGCGATGAGGTGATCATGGGGTTAGCACCAGGCTGTCCGGGGACCGAGATGCCGTATTCGACTTCGGTACCCATAATGCGGCAAACAGTCATGGGCTACAGACTACGGGCTGACGCCCCTATGTCACGCATTCAACCTTTTGCCGACTCGTCGTCCTAACGCCTGCATCGGCGCTTCCACAAAACGGTAAGACAACCCCGCCAATACCAGCAATGCCACAATCAAGCCCCCCAGGAGCGCTATTCGTGGCAGCAGTGGTCCATGGCTGTTTAGCCATCCGCGCTTATCAAGCGGAAGCAACAAAACGTAGTGCAACAAATAAATTGAGTAGCTCACTAGCCCTAACCAGGCTAGGAATCCCGGGATTTTTTCTTCCGTAAAAGGTAACCAACCGCAAAGGTAAGAATTACTGCCGTTGTGGTAATAATCCATTGTTTTTGAAATTGATAAATTTGCGCGCTTGTCCAATTCCAAAAGCGACATTGGATAGCTCCCACGGAGATACCAAGGGCACCCACTATTGCCACAGCACCCCAGCCTTTACGCTTATCCACCTGACCCTGCTCTATGCGGTAAATGGCGGTGCCGGCAAACATTGCGGCGATGATGAACCATCCCTCCCAACCACCGACCCTTTGGTTGGCGGCGAGCAATGACACCGCCAAACCCCCTAGCAATACCGCACCGAACCACAGCAACTTCCTGCTACCGGACGAGACCGCGAGAATTCCAGTTACAAGGAACATCAGCGCCAATGCCGCGACAGGCGCAATCCCGAATTTATCCGAAATGAGACCTTTCGGCATAAGCCCGCCTAGGGAAACCGCAATCGCCGCAAAAAAGAGTGAGAGCTCGCAGCTCAATTTATGGAGTCCAAAAACAAACAGCGACGTGACAAGCAGATAGAAAATCATCTCGTAGGAAAGTGTCCACATTGGATCAGTCCATACCGGGATCCTCAGCAGATCTTCCAGCATGGTGACATTTCCGACCAGCGATAGCCCTGGATGTTGCGCAATGTACGGCTTTAAATCCGCAATGCCAACCAAATACATCACCGACACCACGACAACGATACCGATGAATAGCGGGTAGAGTCGAAAAAAGCGGCCCAACCAGAATCTGCGTACATTTCCCCGGCGTTCCAAAGAAGCGGGAATAATGTAGCCGCTTATAAGAAAAAACAAATATATTCCGTACTTTCCGGGCTCAATCCGAGATATCCCAGGTCGGCCACGAGATAACGGTGGTCGAGGTGTTCGGGAATGCGATGGTAACGGGCGGCTTTGGTGTCATGAACAGCCCCGGGTAGCGGGTCGGACAACCAGATCAGCTGCCCTCCTATGGTGGTGATCGCTTGGACGTTGAGTCCGTAGCAGTGGTGTTTACCGGAGTAGAAACCGCTGGTGGTGCCACGGCGATGCCACAGCCGGTTTGTAGGCACGATGGTGCCATCCAACACCAGAATGTGATCCCGGGCCCTCTGGGTGTCTAGGGCTTGCCGTAGCGGGCGGCGATGCCGACGTAGCACGTCAACAGCTTCGTTGACGTAGCCGTGAGCTGTCGAGGCTGCGATACCGAACCCGGCGGCTAGCGCGGTGAACGTTTCACCTTTACGCAGGTAGACCAGGGTCATGATCGCTTGTTGCCGTGCCGACAAACGCCGGTTCGTGCGGCGAGACCGCCGTAGTAGCCAACGTTCCAGGCGGTCAACCAGTCGCGTCGGCACGTCAAGAATGGCAGGATAGGTGATCAACAGGGCTCCTGGGGCAGAACGGGTGACTAGACATCGCTTGTTCTACCAGGAGCCCTGTCCTATGTAGTCACACTCCCGCAGCTCAAACCCGAAACCCGAAAAAGCTCAGTGACTCGTTTTGGAATACAACTCCCAATACACCGTTCTGGGGGCTAAATGCTCGTAAACCACCGCCAGTGCGGCCACACCCCGCAGCGCATCGAGCCATGCCAAGCGAGCGCTGGGACGGGTAGGGGCAGCAACCGACACATTCGAAGGCGTTGGGCTCTCCGCAACGCCTTCGGGCGAACTTTGTGGGTCTAGAACTCTGTCACGCACTGCGCCCAAAGTAGTAGCTCCACTACTTCGGGCAGAATTCGGGCCCTATGTTTTCTGCCGGCAATCGGTTCTATCACAGGTACTGGCCGGTGTTCGTCACGGTGTCGATAGAACGGCCGGCATCGTCGCCCTTGCCAGTAATGAGCGTACGGATATAGACGATGCGTTCGCCTTTCTTACCAGAAATGCGCGCCCAATCGTCCGGGTTAGTGGTGTTAGGCAAGTCTTCGTTCTCGCGGAACTCGTCCACACAGGAATCAAGCAAATGCTGGAGCCGGATTCCCTTACCACCCTGGTTCAAGAAATCTTTAATGGCCATTTTTTTGGCGCGGTCAACAATGTTTTGGATCATTGCCCCCGAATTGAAGTCTTTAAAGTAAAGCACCTCTTTGTCGCCATTCGCATACGTGACTTCCAAAAATCTGTTTTCTTCTACCTCGTTGTACATACGCTCTACGACCGCTTGGATCATCGCGGCCATGCATGCCTGACGGGAGCCACCATGCTCGGCGATATCGTCAGCATGGATCGGAATTTCCGAGGTGATGTATTTACTGAAAATATCTTTAGCCGCCTCGGCATCGGGCCGCTCAATCTTGATCTTTACGTCAAGCCTGCCGGGACGCAAAATAGCCGGGTCGATCATGTCTTCCCGGTTCGATGCGCCAATCACGATGACGTTTTCCAGGCCCTCGACACCGTCTATTTCCGACAAGAGCTGCGGCACAATGGTGTTCTCAACATCCGAGGAGACACCGGAGCCTCGGGTGCGGAATATCGAATCCATCTCGTCAAAAAAGACGATGACCGGGGTGCCCTGAGAGGCTTTCTCGCGTGCACGCTGGAAAATCAACCGAATGTGTCGCTCGGTCTCGCCCACGTATTTGTTCAGCAGCTCCGGGCCCTTAATGTTCAAGAAATAAGAACGCGCGTGGCTCACATGACCCGCTTCATCGCCGCGAGTACGAGCGATCTGTTTGGCCAAAGAATTAGCTACCGCTTTTGCGATAAGTGTTTTCCCACACCCGGGAGGGCCATACAAAAGAACGCCTTTGGGTGGCCGCAGGAAATGCTCCCGGAAAAGGTCAGCATGCAAGAACGGCAGCTCGACCGCGTCGCGAATCTGTTCAATTTGCGTGCTCAACCCACCGATTGTCGAGTAATCGATGTCGGGGACTTCCTCAAGAATGAGCTCTTCTACCTCAGACTTGGGGATGCGCTCATAGGCGTAACTGGAACGGGTATCGATCAGCAATGTATCGCCCGGACGCAGCGACTCCTCGCCCAACGATTCCGCAAGGTGCACCACTCGCTCTTCGTCGGCGTGCGACACCACCAGCGCCCTGTCGTGTTGGCCCTCCTCATTGATCAGCAGCTCTTTGAGCATCACGATGTCGCCCACACGCTCGAAACCGACAGCCGCGACAATATTGAGCGCGTCATTCAAAATGACTTCCTGGCCACGGCGCAGATTCTTTGCCTCCACCGCCGGAGACACGCTCACGCGCAGCTTCCGACCACCGGTGAAAATGTCGACCGAGTCGTCGTCGTTGTGCTGAATAAAAACGCCGTATCCACTGGGCGGCTGCGCGAGCCGGTCGATCTCTTCCTTCAGCGTGACGATTTGATCCCGCGCTTCTCGCAGAGTGTCCGTGAGTCGTTCGTTGCGCTCAGACAAACGTGCCAGCGCCGAGCGCGTGGACGCGAGCCGCTCCGTGTCGGACTCACCGCGTTCGCGATACTCGCCACCTACAGTTGTTTCATCCACGGACTCGGAATGCAGCGCATCACGGTCACGAGCATTACGCATGCGCCGCGCCGCATCGTTGCCATCGGTACTCACGACCGCCCACCTCCTGGTATGACCAGTATGACCAACGCCAAGACCAGACAAAAACCAAGTCTTAAAACGGTTTACGCCTACCCTATCGACGATTCGCTTCGAAGGTTAGCGCGCAGCGCCGCATATGCCTGCGCACCTTTGGACGGTTTGCGCTGACGTTTGGGCGCCACAACCCCCTCAGCCAGCCGACGGGCGGTAATCAGAAAAGCTGTGTGCGCAATCATTCGATGATCCGGACGTACCGCCAACCCATCCACGTGCCAATCGCGCACCAATGATTCCCACGATCGGGGCTCGGTAAAGCCACCGTGCTCTCGGAGCGCTTCGACCGCCGCGGAAAGCTGCGTCGTCGTGGCTACATAGAGCACCAGCACGCCGCCCGGAGTGAGTACCTTTGCCACCTCGGGCACGATCTCCCACGGCGCGAGCAGATCGAGCACAACGCGATCGAATTCCTCCGCCATCGGGGCCCGCGAGGACCGCGATGCCTGCCCTCCGGCGACGCTCTCTCCCGTGACTATGTGGTCGACGGCGGGTGTCAAGGCACCGATCTCTGCCACATCACCCACACGCAACGTCCACGTGTCGGGTGTCTGACCGAAGAACGCTCCGACATTTGCTGCAGCCACCTGCGCAAAATCGTCACGCCGCTCATAGGAAACGACCGAGCCGCGCTCTCCCACCGCTCGTAGAAGCGAGCAGGTAAGCGCACCAGAGCCGGCCCCCGCCTCCAGCACCCTCGCACCCGGGAAGATGTCGCCAAACGCGACGATTTGCGCGGCGTCTTTGGGGTAGATCACTTGCGCGCCACGCGGCATCGACAGCACAAAGTCTACGAGCAACGGACGCAATGCGAGATAAGCAGTGCCGGAGCTGGAGGTAACCACGACGCCCTCGGGTGCACCAATGAGATCGTTGTGTTCGATCGCGCCACGGTGGGTGTGAAATGCCTTGTCTGGTTCCAGCAAAACCGTGTGCAGACGCCCCTTTGGGTCAGTGAGCTGGACTCGATCGCCGGGCTGAAAGCTACGCATTGCACCGTTTCTTTACTGGGGATGATTACGCCGTAGCGCGGAGGGCACAGTGTGACCGTCTATCTCGCCGCTAAAGCGACCTCATGATGTCATCTGCAGCGAGCACACCCACGATCTGGTCGCCGTCTAGTACCACCATTTCTGCGGCACCGCTGCGCTCGACCGCCTGCAGTAGAGCCTCCCCGCTGAGGCCGACGTCGAGCGTCGACACTGGCGGGAGCGTATGCGCCACAGCCCGGACAGGTACCTGCCACCGCCGCGCAGCGGGCACGGCCAAGGCCGCCTGGATGCTCATGAGACCCGTCGGTTTCCCATTGGAGTCAGCGGTGACGATCACGTCCGCACTCGTCTCGGCCCAACGCTCGAAAGCCCGCGCAAGGGACATGTGCTCGGCAACTACAAGTGGCCGGCGCATGACGGTGTTCAACGTCAATGCTTGCGCATGGTGCGCTTTACGCCCGGCGTGTACCGCTTGGGACGCAGTGAACCAAAAGAAGGTGGAAAAACCGATCGCGCCAAACAGCATCGCCAGCCCAAGGCCACTGTCGCTATGCAAACCCGTGGCCAAACCAATGCCCAAGATGAGCACCGCAATAACCCGGCCTATCTGTCCGGCGACCACTGTGCCCTGATGGCGATCGCCAGAGCCACGCCACACCAGGGCACGAAGGGCCACACCGCCGTCGAGAGGCAAACCAGGCAGCATATTGAACAACGCGATCACGAGATTGCTGAGGGCTAATTGGCCCGCGAGTTGCCCTCCTACTGTCTCGGGTTTCAACAGTGCAACGACCATTGCGGCGGAGATCCCCAACGTGAACGACACACAAGGACCGGCCAATGAGATCGCCAGGTCCGCGCGAGGGTTTCGTGGCTGGCTGGTCATCTCGGTGTAGCCGCCGAGCAGCCACAAGGTCATTGCTCGCACCCCAACACCCATCCGCCGTGCCACAAACGCGTGGCCCATTTCATGGGCCAAAACAGAGGCGAACAACAACACCACTACCGCGACCGCAACGACGTAAGATCCGGCTACTCCCCCTTGCATCCCCTCCCGCTGGGCAACAGGCGCATAGGCCAGGATCAGCACCACGGCACCTAAGAGCCAACTTGGGGTCACAAATATCGGCGCTCCGAAAAACCTACCGATCCGCCAGATCCGACTCAGCGTGGCGACCGAACGTGTCAGAGAAACACTCGGCGAAGACATCGATTTGATCCTACGTCCCGACTATCGCCGCTTTAACCCGTTCAGTACTGAATTCAAGGCTCCATCGGCACCACGATTCGCGTCAAGACACACCCCGCTCACGGCTCAAACTGTCGGCGGGCATCCGTACCCTATGCCGACATGGGGGTAACTGTCATTGGATCGCTGTCACCGTCGCGCGCACTGGACTTTAAAACCTGCCCGCTGCTGTACCGTTTTCGATGCATCGATCGACTGCCGGAACCGCCCAACGCCGCCGCCACCCGAGGCACGTTGGTCCACTCCGTCTTAGAGCGGCTGTTTGATGAGCCGCCACATGAACGCACCTCGGCGACCGCACAGGCATTGCTGCAACCAGCGTGGGATGCGCTGGTGCAAGAGCAGCCCGAGTTACGAAACCTTATTATCGCCACCGACGACGCGGACGACACCGCGCTGACCACATGGCTGCGATCCGCCCGCACATTGCTCGACCACTACTTCGAGTTAGAAGATCCCAGCAGGCTGCAACCGTCGGCACGGGAACACAAAGTTGAGACGTTTCTCGACAACGGCTTACGCCTCCGCGGATTCGTGGACCGGCTCGATGTCGCTCCCAGCGGTGAGATACGCGTGGTCGACTACAAGACGGGGGCTTCTCCGGGGGTCGCATTCGAGGGAAAAGCGCTATTCCAGCTCAAGTTCTACGCCCTGGTGTTGTGGCGAACGCGCGGCACGGTGCCACGAGTACTCCGCCTTCTCTATCTGAAAGACCGCCGCATCCTCGACTACGAGCCCAACACCGACGAATTGGATCGCTTCGAACGAACACTGCGGGCCCTCTGGTCAGCGATCGAATCCGCCACCGCCACTCGCACATTCCCTGCCAAGCCCAATCGGTTGTGCGACTGGTGTGCGCATCAACGCATCTGCCCAGCCTTCGGCGGTCAGCCTCCACCATTTCCAGAACAGGAGGAGCCTGGAGATAACAGTGCCGGTAACAAATCACCACGGTGTGCCGATCTCGGGCTATAGGTCAGTACTGTGTCAATGCACATAACAATGACTTGCGAGTCATCCCGGAATTAGCTGGGTGATGACCCTGATTCCCCCTTAATCAGCTAGGGATTGGTCGCACCTCTTCCCTACGATGAGCCGGAATCACCCTCAGGAAGATTCATATCTCAACAGGAGAACATGTGACTACCACAGCACCCGCAAAAGCGGAGGCGCTTGACGTCGCGGCGCGCGCCGTCGACGTATGGAAGGTCTACGGTGACCGCGAATCGACTCGAGTAAACGCCCTTGCTGGCGTCTCGAGCAATTTCGAGCGGGCAAAATTCACCGCCATTATGGGCCCATCCGGGTCGGGCAAGTCCACCCTCATGCATTGCCTTGCCGGGTTAGATCAAGTTAGCTCTGGCGAGGTGTGGATTGGTGACACCAAGGTAAGCGACCTGGGAGATCGAGGCCTCACCAAACTGCGCAGAAGCAAGGTGGGGTTCATCTTCCAGCAGTTCAACCTGCTGCCCACGTTGACAGCGGTGGAAAACATCACCTTGCCGCTGGATATTGCCGGGAGGAAGCCCGATAAGGAGTGGATGGACCTGGTTATCCAGACGGTGGGCTTAAGCGACCGCCTCAAGCACAAACCCACGGAGCTCTCCGGTGGCCAGCAGCAACGCGTCGCGTGTGCCCGCGCGCTGGTGTCACGCCCTGAGGTTATCTTTGCTGACGAACCAACAGGCAACCTCGACTCGCGCTCCGGTAGTGAAGTGCTGGAGTTCCTTCGTCGCTCTACCGCCGAGTTTGACAGACGATCGTCATGGTCACCCACGACCCGCGAGCCGCGTCCTATGCAGACCGAGTGGTCTTCCTCGCTGACGGAAAGATCGTCACCTCCATGGAGGATCCTACGGAGGAACGCGTGCTGGACCAGATGAAGAACCTCGACGCGGCCGTCGACACCGCCCGGGGGTTGTGAGCATGTTAAAGGCGGCTTTGAAGAGCCTCTTGTCACGCAAAATCAGGCTGATTCTGTCGGGGCTCGCAGTAGTGCTCGGTGTAATGGCCGTGTCTGGCGCTCTCGTACTGGGGCAGACCCTCACCAAGTCATTCGACAGCCTGTTCGCCGACGTCTACTCCCATGTGGACGTACAGGTCACCAGCAAAAGCAATGTGACCTCCGCCAATGAAGGTGGCTACACCCAACCTTTGCCCGCTAGCACGGTCGATCAGGTGCGTCAGCAAGTGCCCAGCGCCTCCAAAGTGGTAGGCGAGGTCGGTGTCGATGGCGCAAGGGTCATTGGCAAGAACGGCAAGGTCCTCACCACCAACGGTCCACCTCGGCTCGGGGTTGACTGGCCGTCCACCAGCGCTTCGGACATCGTCCAGCTGCGTCAGGGGCACGGGCCCCAGTCGGATAACGAGATCGCGCTCAACGCATCGCTGGCAAAGAGCGGGGACTTCAGGGTCGGCGACGAGGTCAAGGTGCTTACCCGGGCTCCGGAGCAGACCTTCAAACTTGTCGGCATCTTCGGTTTCTCTGGCGATCGCGACACCACCGGCGGGGAGACCTATGTCGCTTTCACCGAGCCGGTGGCACAACAGCTCATGCTTGGCCAAACGGATGCGTTCAGCGACATTCACCTCCAGGCCAAGAAGGGCGTTTCGCAAGCAGCGCTCAAGCACGAGACCCAAAAAGCACTGGGCAACGGGTTCGAGGTACAGACAGGTAAGGAACTTGCCGATCAGAGCGCTCAGCAGCTGAACCAATTCATCGGCATTTTCAAGAATGTCTTGTTGGGGTTCGCCGCCGTAGCACTGTTCGTGGGCATCTTCCTGATCCTTAACACTTTCTCGATCATCGTCGCGCAGCGGACCCGTGAGCTGGCTCTGTTCCGAGCTATGGGGGCTAGCGGGCGTCAAGTCATCAACTCTGTGCTCATTGAGGCGGTGATCATCGGATTTATCGCCTCTACCCTCGGTTTCTTGACTGGCCTAGGCATAGCGGCGCTACTGAAGAAACTGTTCGAATCACAAAGCGACGCCACGCTGCCGGGTTCTGGACTTGTCATTCCTGCCAGCGCCGTGATCGCCTCCTACGTCGTGGGCATCGTGGTGACATTGATCGCGGCGTTGTTGCCCGCACTTCGGGCGTCGCGCATCCCACCGATCGCGGCGATGCGCGAAGCTGCCAACACCCAGAAGCCACTCACGAAGATGACCGTCGGTGGACTCGTCATCACCATGTTCGGGGCGGCGGGCGTGTTTTTGGCACTCTCAGGGAAAGTCGACGACAACATCTGGGCTTTCTTGCTCACCGGAGTGGTGCTGGTCTTTATTGGCGTAGCAATGCTTACCCCCATTATTTCCCAACCCACCATCTCGATCATCGGGCGCGTTTTCAGCTGGTCGCTTGCGGGCAAGCTAGGCCGCCGCAACTCGGCGCGCAATCCGCGTAGGACTGCCATTACCGCGGCTACCTTGATGGTCGGTCTCGCATTGGTGACAGGGGTCAGCGTGCTCGCCGCATCGATCAACGCTAGCGTCAGCAAGTTGGTGAAAACAGACACCAACGCCCAACTGATTATTCAAGGTGACAACGGTGGGTTTGGTGGCATAGCGCCGGCTTTCGATCCTGACGTCATCACCAAGACGCGTCAGATACCTGGTGTTGATAGCGCGGTCGGTCTCTACACGGACCGTGCCAAGTACAACGGCAAGACAACCAGTCTCAACGCCGCTGAGATCAGCCCCATGAAGAAGATATTTGAGCTCAAGAGCGACAGCGGACAGTTCCGTGATCCAAAGTCTGGCGAAGTGCTCATCGACAGCGGGACCGCCAAGAATAATCACCTCTCGGTCGGTGACACCATGCGTATCACCACCAATAAGGGTGGTGAACAAGCATTCGCAGTGATCGGTGTCTTTAAGAAGAGCAAACTGATGTCTGGCACGTTCATCTCCATCGCCGACGCTCAGCGGGACTTCTCCAACCCAAAGCCGATGGCGGGGTTCGTCGCGTTGGGCAAAGGTGCCGATGTCGGCAGCGTGCAGCACCGCATCGACCACCTTTTGGCCAAAAATCCCGAAGTCTCGGTGCTCAACCAAAAAGAGTTCCTGGATCAGCAGACCAAGCAAATCGACAGTGTGGTCACCATGCTGTACATCCTGCTTGGACTCGCACTCGTGATCGCCATTCTCGGCATCGTCAACACCCTCGTCTTGTCCATTTTGGAACGGACACGCGAGCTGGGCTTGTTGCGGGCGGTCGGATTGGGACGACGGCAAACCATGACCATGGTGACCATCGAGTCGATCGTCATCTCGGTCTTTGGGGCCCTTCTGGGCATGGTGGTCGGCTGTGCGCTCGGGGCCGCGATTGTGCAAGCGCTCAAGGATCAGGGTTTCGAAGTTTTGAGCCTGCCCTGGGGTCGCATGGTGGCCTTCCTCATTCTGGCAGTCGTGGTGGGGCTGGTGGCCGCTGTTATTCCGGCGATCCGCGCCGCACGTGTCAACGTTTTGCGCGCGATAGCTTACGAATAAACACGGACTTGGCCGCGGCCGAGGTGTGAGCGTCTCGCCTTGGTGCACCACACCCTAGAGTCGCAGCCAAGCCGTCGAGCTAAGAAAATCTGTAGGGGGTGTGAGCCAGTTACGGCTCACACCCCCTTTGGTTCAGGCAGTTCGTTGGCTATCTACGGCAGCTGGGGACTCACCACACCAGCGGCCGCTTGCTGGTAGCGCTGAGCAACGTCTTGCCAGTTAACGACGTTCCACATTGCTTTAACGAAGTCGGGTTTCACGTTCTTGTACTGCAAGTAGTAGGCGTGCTCCCACATGTCAAAGCACAACAGCGGGACCGAGCGCCCGCCTACATTGCCTTGGTGGTCATAAACCTGCTCCACGATGAGCCGCTTGCCCAGCGTGTCGTAGGACAGAATGCCCCAACCGGAGCCCTGCAGAGTGGTCGCAGCGGCACCCATCTGGCCGCTGAACCCCTCAAAGGAACCGAAATGCTCTGCGAGCGCATCTGCCAACTCACCGTCTGGACGCCCGCCCCCATCTGGGGACATGTTGTTCCAATAAATGGTGTGCAGAAAGTGGCCAGAGAGGTTGAATGCCAGGGTTTTTTCTAGCCCCACAATCGTGTCGAATTGCTCCTTGGCCCGAGCGTCTTCAAGCTTCTCCAACGTGTCGTTGGCCGCTTTGACGTAGGTCGCGTGATGTTTGTCGTGGTGGAGCTCCATGATGTGGCCGCTGATGTGCGGCTCGAGCGCCGCATAGTCGTACGGCAGTTCCGGTAGTGAATAAGTAGCCATGCGCCACACTTTGTCAGATGAATTGCGAGCATGACTAGTAGGCCAACCCATCGATGATCATCCTCACGTGCTTGCAGCCGCCCCATGCACACGAGCCGCAACGGCGGTGCGGTTCGCATAGCAACGGGAAGCTTGCCCGTAGGCTAGTGGGGTGAGTGAGTTTGACGGGCTACCCGTGCTGCGTTCCCCCATTGTTGTTGCTGCCTTCGGAGGCTGGAACGATGCCGACGAGGCGGCCACAGGGGTCATCGAACACTTTGCCGAACAATGGAAATCCGCGCCGCTGGCAGCACTCGATCCAGATGACTACTACGACTTCCAGGTCAATCGCCCCATCACCTCCCTTGAGGCCGCCGGTGCGGCAAGCACTATCGAGTGGCCCACTACCCGCATCTCTTACTGCTCTCCGCCCGGCTCCGAACGCGACTTGGTGCTGGTACACGGCATTGAGCCCAACATGCGGTGGCGCAGCTATTGCGAAGAGCTGCTGGAGTTGTTCTTCGCACTCGATGTGGAGCAGGTGGTGCTCTTGGGGGCACTGTTGTCGGACACTCCCCATACCCGGCCGGTTCCAGTGACGGGCAGCGCTTCCGACGCCGAGCTCATGCGCCGGTACGACTTGGAACCTTCCCAATACGACGGTCCGACGGGCATCGTCGGTGTGTTGCAAGAAGCCTGTTTCCATGCAGAAATACCGGCGGTGTCTTTCTGGGCCCAGGTGCCGCACTATGTGAGCCAACCTCCGTGTCCTAAAGCGACGCTGGCGCTGATTCATCGGCTGGAAGAGGTACTCAACTTACGCATCCCGGTCGGGGACCTTCCCGAGCAGGCGGCGGGCTGGGAGTCGGCTATTAACGAAGCGGCCAGCGAGGACGACGAGATGGCTGAATACGTCAAAGGGCTAGAGGAGCGAGGTGGCGACCCGCAGTGGCGCGCCCCTAACGGCGACGAGCTCGCTCGTGAGGTCGAAAAATACCTTCGTCGTCCAGGTGGCCCCACCCCATAGACACGCTCGTGGATGCGACGTTTGCGAGTGTGTCTTAGCGCAGAGAGATCCCGAGCAGGGCATCCACGGCGTCCACTGCTGACTGGTGGGCTTCGCCAAGATCATTCGGCGACTGCGTACTGCCGAGTACTCGAGTCGATTGTGCCAGCAACGCCTAGCTTCGCGTCCGCCCAGCTATCGACGGCCGCGAGCGCTCCCGGCGTGTCCACATCGTTGGCGAGCCGATTGCGCAGCTTGTCGAGCAATGGGCGGGCGTCCACGTGTACGTCGGACCGCGCTGCCTGCCGCCACCGCGACAGACGGGTCTGTGCGTCTGCCAGCTGATCGGGTGTCCACTCTCGATCGACCCGGTAATGCTGACTCAAGAGAGCCAACCGGATGGCCAGAGGATCGGCGCCCTCGGCTCGAAGCTGAGAAGAAAAAACGAGATTTCCCTTGCTCTTAGACATTTTCTCGCCGTTGAGCGAGATCACTCCCGCGTGGACATACGCCTGGGCAAAAGGATGATCTTGCGTTGCCACCTCTGCGTGGGCCGCAGACATCTCGTGATGCGGAAAGATCAGATCGGATCCACCGCCCTGGATATCGATCCGCATGCCCAGGTAGTTGACCGCGATCACCGAGCACTCAATGTGCCACCCAGGCCGACCGGGTCCACACGGTGAGTCCCATGACGGCTCCCCCGGTCTGGCGCCACGCCACACGAGCGGATCCAGTGCGTTCCGCTTGCCCGACCGATCTGGATCGCCGCCTCGCTCCGCGAAGAGGGCACGCATGGTCGCCGCACCGTAGCCCGACTCGTATCCAAAGTCAGGTGCGGTACTGACGTCAAAATAGATGTCACCCGTGCCATCGGCGAGCTGGTAGGCGGCTCCATGGGCGAGGAGCTTGTCGATTACCTCTGCTACGTCAGCAATTTTTTCTACGACACCGACGTACTGCTCTGGTGGGAGAATGCGTAGTGCGGACATGTCGTCGCGGAAGCGCTGGATCTCTCGGTCTGCGAGCGCCTGCCAATCTTCTCCGTCCCGCTGAGCTCGCTCTAATAGCGGGTCGTCCACGTCGGTGACGTTTTGCACGTACCGCACCGCGCAGCCCGCGTCGCGCCACACGCGGTTGACTATGTCGAACGCAAGATATGTGGCCCCGTGCCCCAAGTGAGTGGCGTCGTAAGGTGTGATCCCACAGACATACATGCGGGCAGGCTTACCACTCCCGGGCGGTGGCCCCACCGGCACGACGCGACTTTGCGCGGTGTCGTATAGCCGGAGCTGTGCACCTATGCCGAAGGCGGGAGACACATGCCGTAGGCCGGGGGATGCCCAAGAATCCATAAACCGAGGTTAGCGGTAGGTACCTCGCTCACCACAACGGATATGGGATGGGTGGCCAATCCCTGCTGGGTTCTGGAAATTTCCCCTCTTGCGTAAGCAAGCGCACCCGCTGATGTAAGGCATCGCACTCTTCTGGAGTGAGGTGTGCGGCCAGCTCAGAGTTGAGTGTGCTGTCAAGTGCATTGGCGAGCACAGCAAGGGCATGCAGATTCGCGGGCGATAGCTCCTGTCCGGCCCATCCCCACAGCACCGTCCGCAGTTTTGGAGTGGGATGGAACGTGACGCCGTGATCAATACCCCGCAACTGCCCGGTCTCTCCGACCAGGAGGTGACCTGCCTTTCGGTCGCCATTGTTGATCACCGCATCGAAGAGCGCCACGTTGGCGAGCTGGTCATCGTTGGCGTGCGCCAACACGACCCGTTGCCCGGTCGATTCCACACCAGACAATATCGGCAGCCAGTCGCTTGGAACTTCTTCCGCGGGAAGGACATCGACCAGAGATGAGTCGCCACTATGGTCGACCCACAGCTGGCAGCTTCCTCGACCCAACGGCCCATCGCGCAATACCGTGACCGGCACTATCCCCCAATTGGCCGTCTCAGATATTAAATATGCCGCGCGTTCTCGCTCCGCGAGCGTCCCATCAGGGAAGTCCCACAAAGGCCGTTCGCCCCGAACCGGCTTGTAGACGCACCGCACCACTCGCTCATCGAGCTCGGCGGTCGCGGAAAATACTTGGTTTTGGCCATCGATGATCTGACTCGTCAGCTCCAACTCACCTCGCCGCAACACCTCAGACACAGGCGGGTGAGACTCAGGAGGCACCACAACAGCTCTTCCAGCTTTTCCCTATCAACAAAGCGTCCACATCAGAAAGCCACGACCCGACGGTACCCATTTTGCCGGGGGCATACATGTCCTGCGGCTTCCAATGGCTGACCGCACAGCGGGCACGGGGGTCGGCCCGCCGAAATAACATGGTTGGCGCGCACCACAAAAGCCCAGGCATGCACCGGACTCATCCGGACCTCGAGAAGATCGCGCTCGGCGGCTGGTACGTCGTTCTCGGCTACCGCGGCGGCCTCTACCACTACCGTGTCTGAGCCCGCATCCCAAATGAGCCCCAGCGACCCCACCTGGAATTCCGCTTCCACTGGAGTGGACAACGGCTGTTCGTCCACGAGCTGCTCGACTGGTCCAGAGTCTTCGTCGGGAACATCGGCATCGAGCCGACTTCGGGCTTCTTCGAGGAGCTCAGCCAGGCGATCCGCCAATAGGGAAACCTGGAGTTTTTCCAGTACCACGCTGATGATGCGCGACCCATCTGAGACTTGCAGATAGAAAGTGCGCTCGCCAGGCATGCCGACTGTACCCACCACAAACCTATCGGGGTGGTCGAAGCTGTACACCTGACGTGGCATGGCATAAACCCTTACTTACGACTGTGGCTACCGTGGCTGGCTTTGACGATCTCGGCCGAGCGACTCCGCTGCTCCCGCACCGGTCTCATTAAGACACAACACGTACGGCCTTTCCCACGCGAAACGGATCGCCGTCACCGCGCCATTTCTTATCATTATCCGCTGAAACGAGTCCAAGTGCGTGCCGATAGAGCTTGCGACAATTGTTTTGAGTACATCTTCGTGACTACATACCAACCAGACCGCATCCGCACCATGCTGCTCACGGATACGTCGCTCCCACTCGTGCACCGCGGCGTTTGCACGGGCGGCGACATCGGCTAACGCTTCGCCCCCCGGAAAAACCGCGCGGGAAGGCTGCCACTGCACCGTTTGCCATGTCGGTTCTTCTGCCAATTGGGCCAGATCGCGATTTGTCCAGGTGCCGTAGTCGCACTCGATGAGTCGGTCGTCCACGACGGGAGCGGGAGCGGATACACCATGCGCAGACAACGCCGCCACGGTCTGACGGCAGCGCCGCAAAGGACTGGTGTACACTGCCGCGAGCTCGACGTGCGCCCGCGCCAAGGTCTTTGCCACGTCCCGCGCCTGCCTCTGCCCTACCTCGTCGAGTTCAACCCCTGGAGTGCGCCCTACGAGAACGCCCGCACTATTGGCGCGGGTACGCCCATGCCGGAGCAGCAAGACGGTGGTCACGACCCAACCCTAGGGGTTTATCGGACTTGTCCGGCTAAGGCGGCGACGCCGGCGGGTCAGGACGCGGCGAGCACACCGGCCGCCAACAATCCACCCAGCACCAGCCCCAAGGGAATTCGATACCAACAGAACCCAGCAATAGTGTGCCTACTGACAAACCTCAGCAACCACGCGATGGAGGCGTAACCCACCACAAAACTGACGAATGTGGCCACAAGAGTGGGTAGCCATCCCACGCTGCTGGCGATAGCGGGCGCTTCTCCAACTGCCTCATAGCATCCGGCTGCGGTAAGCGCGGGAATGGACAAAAAGAAAGACAACCTGGTAGCGCTTACCCGGTCGAAACCTCGGAGCAATCCGGCGCTGATGGTGGCACCCGAACGAGAAACCCCAGGAATAAGCGCAAAGCACTGCATCACACCCACAAAAATGGCGTCTCTTACGGTGATGCCGCCCTCGGCCCGCTGCTGCGTCGCCACCCGCTCGGCGAAAATCATGATGCCGCTCCAGAGAACGAGCGCCGCGGCCACCACCCACAGGTTACGCAATGGCCCAGCGATCAAGTCCTTGCCCAGTAACCCGACTATCCCAATCGGGATCGAACCGATGATGACGCACCAGCCCAGGCGATAGTCCGGATTTTCTCGTGCCTGTGCCCGAAATATGCCGCGACCCCACGCCACCGCTAGCCGCACAATGTCAGTCCAGAAATAGAGGATGACCGCTGCGATAGCTCCCATTTGGATGATCGCGGTAAAAGCGGTTACTCCCGCATCATCGACCGTGAGACCCAGCAGTTGCTCGGCGATCGTCAGATGGCCCGTGCTGGAGATAGGCAGAAACTCCGTGAGCCCCTCGACGATGCCGAGAATGACCGCGTCAACCATATTCACGCCGGCAGACTAACGGCGGGTCCGTCTCGCTTGGAGCCCGGGGCAACGGTACGGTCCGCTGCTATGGAGCAACGCAAGGTAGGCAAGAGTGGGTTGACGGTGTCGCGACTAGGTCTCGGAACCATGACATGGGGCCGCGAGACCGAATCTGACGATGCTGCCGCACAGCTCACCGCATTTGTCGAGGCCGGGGGCACGCTTGTCGATACCGCGAATGTCTATAACGACGGCGACAGCGAAACGCTCCTTGGCACGCTGCTCGACAAACTCGTGCCACGCCAATCCGTGGTACTCGCCACAAAAGCGGGCATCTCCCCCGGCACGCCGAGCGGCCGAGACTGTTCCCGTGGGCATCTACTGTCCGCTTTGGACGCCTCTATACGGCGCCTTGGCACCGATTACCTCGACCTGTGGCAAATCCACGCCTGGGACGACGGCACGCCACTCGACGAGACGCTGTCTGCCCTCGACATCGCGATCGCGAGTGGACGGGTCCGCTATGCCGGTGTCTCCAACTTTTCTGGTTGGCAAACGGCTGCGGCGGCGACCTCCCAAATGGCGCATGGGCGCAACGCGATCGTGGCCAACCAGATTGAGTACTCGCTCCTTGCCAGGGATGCGGAAACAGAAGTAGTGCCGGCCGCACTTCATTCCGGGATTGGTCTGCTGCCGTGGTCTCCCCTAGGCAGAGGAGTACTCACCGGCAAGTATCGCGACGGCACTCCCGCCGATTCGCGCGGTGCCTCAGCACACCGACAGCCCTTTGTGGGACGGTTCCTGAACGAACGCTCAGCCGGCATCGTCGAAGCGGTAGCTACCGCAGCGGACGGCTTGGGCGTATCGCCACTAGCCGTCTCCCTAGCGTGGGTTCGCGATCGACCTGGCGTCGTCGCACCCATCGTCGGTGCACGCACCGTAGGGCAGCTTGTGAGCTCCTTACAAACAGAGGAGCTCACACTTCCGCCAGAGATAAACCACGCGCTCACCGATGTCTCCGCCGTCGATGAGGACTGACCACTAAGAGGGATCAACGCCGGATCGTCTTAGGGGTGGCGTCCCCGATCGAGTGAATAATGAACTCGATGTGCGCGAGCATTGCGGCATTTGGCGCGGCGGGCGGGCAAGATGGTCAGCATGTCGTCTGACCACCGCGGGCCTCACCAACGCTCTCATCGGGTGTACGGGGTCGAGCGTGCTCACTATCACGACGAGAGCTACGAGTTCGCTCGCCTGCGGGTTTCGGCAGACACCCAGGTCGCCGCCGCCGCGACCGAACTGGGTATTCGAGCTGAATTCGGTGGGTGGGAACTCGCCCGCACGCAGCGCTTTTCTGACGGCACCCGCGTCGTGCTCCTACGACGACATCGGCCCGCTAATGTGATTCCCCTGCCGGGGCTGTCGCGGTGAAGCCGCCGTTCTGGCTTAGTGCCCGTGCACTTCGTCGACGCTTTCATCTGCGGTCATGACTTCGTCGAGGCGATACAGCAGACGCTCCTGCTCACCCATCCGAAACCCCAGCTCGGGGTTAACGTCGAGCACCGCCAGCGGCACCGGCTCGGCTATCTCGTTGATGAGCATCACGCCATTTCCTGGCTCAAGCTCGTCCCGTTCGTCGAGTGCACCGATCGTGCCGTCCCCCGCCTCCATCAACAGGTAAAGGGCCTGCCCCACGTGGGTCACCGGGCGCGCTCCCGTCTGACCAACCCCGCCCGACGCAGCCTCGGCCGCCGCAAGCAGCGCGGGCACATCCTCGACTGTGTAATCACGACGATGCCGTATACACACCATGAGCGGGCCCACAGCGGCGCCTGAGGGTTTCCACTCGCCGTTGCCACCGTGGTGATCGATGGAGATAACCTCTACCGATTCCGTGGGTACAGCAAGGCGATTTGCTGCCACAGCGCGGTCGTCTCGTAGCGGCTTGCTAGAGCGATTGTCGTCGGCGTCATCGTCTTCGATGTACTCGCAATCCCAGGGCGTCACCTCGTCGTAGGCACGGTTGAGCACATCGTCGTAATGAACACTGGCGTTATTGAGCGCCACGTATGCGGTCCAAACCTCATCGTCAGTAGCCACCGAAGTGCGCAGCACAGCACGATGATTACGTGCCGCCGCGATGACAGCATCGAGCGCGGCGTCGATCTCAGCATCGGTAGGCATGATGTCTCCGGACAGTCGCAGGAGGTTGGCTAACTCGTTACAGCACGCTGACTATTATTAAGCCCCGAACGGTGGGCCCGCGATTCCTTAGGTTTAGCAGTGGGCAAGAAAATTATGAAGCACACGGACGCCGAAGCGTAGCGCGTCGACCGGAACCCTCTCATCAACGCCATGAAAGAGCGCCGCAAAATCGAGATCCGGCGGTAGCTTGAGCGGGACAAAACCATAGCCTCTGATCCCCAGGCCCGCCAACGATTTCGCGTCCGTGCCACCAGAGAGCATATATGGAACAGCATGCGCCTGAGAATCTTCTGCCTTCAAGGCTTCCGACATCGCGCGGACGATCGGAGCGTCGTATGGCACCTGAAGCGGCGCCAGGTACTCAATCCACTCGCGAGAGACACCTGCTCCCATCAGTTCGTCTAGCTGCTGGAGAAACTGCTTTTCTTGCCCTGGCAGGATTCGGCAATCGACCACAGCCTCGGCAGCCGCGGGAATCACATTCGCCTTGTACCCAGCATTGAGCATGGTGGGGTTAGCCGTATTTCGAATCGTCGCACCGATCAGCTTTGCCGCGGAACCCAACTGGTCCACTGTCTTTTGTGGATCGTTCTCGTCGAACGGCACCTGAAGAAGTACGCTCACCCGCTGGAGGAATTCGCGCGCGGTATCGGTGAGAACCATCGGAAAGGTGTGACGACCCAGCCGTGTCACCACCTCCGCGAGAGCCGTAACCGCATTGGCCGCATGCATCATCGATCCATGCCCCGCGACACCACTCGCCGACAAACGGAGCCACGCCAGTCCTTTTTCGGCCGTGGCGATCGTGTAAGCACGAACATTCTCTGCGAGGGTCAAAGAAAAGCCACCCACTTCGCCGATAGCCTCATCGCAACCGTCAAACAGTTCGGGATGATGCGTCACCACATGACGCGCTCCGAGTGCACCTCCAGCTTCTTCGTCGGCGAAAAAAGCGATTACGACATCCCGAGGCGGGCGCTCACCGGTGCGAGCCCATTGGTGCGTGATCGCCAAGATCATGGCATCCATGTTTTTCATGTCGACCGCTCCGCGGCCCCACAAATACCCGTCCTGGATCTCCCCACTGAAGGGATGAATACGCCAGTCGCTCGCGACCGCGGGCACCACATCGAGATGGCCGTGGAGCACAAGTCCAGGACGCCTTTGGTCCACGCCCGCAATGCGGGCAACGACGCTGGCCCGACCGGGCTTGCTTTCAAAAATGTGCGGCTCGGCTCCAGCGTCCGCAAGCTTTTCTGCGACGTATTCCGCCGCCGCCCGCTCGCCCACACAGGAGTCGTTATCACCTGTGTTCGTGGTGTCGATACGAATCAGCTCGCGCGCGAACGTCATTACGTCCTCTTCAAGCAAACGTAATGAGTTCATAGCTGGGGCGGCTTCACCTTTGCTAATCAAGACTGGCCACCTGTCTTTTGTCCGAATGAGACGAATGCCGCATGGTTGTCTACCAGTTGTATCCGGCGCGGTACGTGACGTCCGCGAGCACCTTTTGCCCACCGAGATTCGGGTGAAAGTAATCCCAGTGACTGATCTGATCTGCGGTGAACCGGTAGTTAAATACGGCGTTGTGATCGAACCGGCAGTTCGTTCCATAATCAGCACATGCCTTGGCAAGCTCAGCATTGTAATCGATCACGCGTTGGCGTACGTGATCCCGACGTTGTTGATCTGCCGACGCCGTCGAGGTCGGATTGTTCAAAATGGACTGGCACACGTGCAACAGAGACCAGGCCGTGCGAGCACGCAGGATGCTCTTTCCGACATTCCACAGCTGCTGTAGATCCGGAATGCTCGCGATAAAGACTCGAGCCGTCGGCGTACCCTTCTTGAGAATCGTCAACGCATTGGCGATGTTGGCCCGGTAATTGGCCACAGATGTCATCTGCGCGAGTGCTGGCGTACACGCATCGTTGGCACCCATCAGGATCGTCACGTATTCCGCTTTTTGCGCGACTGCTTGCTGTACTTGACCGGCGAGCGCATCGGACTTGGCCCCGGTCTTTGCGTCGTTGTAATTTCGTCCGTTTATCGCAGGATTCTTTGACCGGATGCGCAGGTAGTGACTATCCATACCGGCCTCATCCCCGGTAGCCCACGATCGAGAAGGCGCGTCCGTGTACCAGCCGGCCGAGTCAAAGGCTCGGGTGACGGAGTCGCCGAGCGCCGACATAGATGATGGTGCGGAAAGTTGATCGGCGTGAGCGACCCCCGCACTGGCGGCAGGCACCACCGCGCTTGCCACCGTTATTGCCACTACCAACAACCGGCGCAACATACACACACCTCCTGATAGAGCCGCCACAACAGCGATTCGCAGAAAAATAAGCGCTCTCACCCGATGACGCCCGCACCCTCACCCACTGGTGACACCAAAGTGGACGAAGCGAGGCGAAAAATAACCCATACATACAAGGAGCGCGCGAGAACTGAATCTAGGGCCAGCGTGCCCACACCACAATGCGGCAACGCTCTGCTGTGGACAAAATCCGTTATCCACAGCGGAGCGTTGATTACTTCCACGTGACCAACGACCGCTCATAACCTGAAGAGCCATCCCGCGGCCACGGAGGATCGACACCAGCCCGCTATGCCCAGAAAGGGGTTCGGTACAGTATCGGCTCGGAGCGGATCAGCTCATCGCATCGCACACGTGTGTGCGGCGGCAACACCCAGTCCGGGTGGCGGAATGGCAGACGCGCTAGCTTGAGGTGCTAGTGCCCTTTGCGGGGCGTGGGGGTTCAAGTCCCCCTCCGGACACATATATTTCAAACTCGAACCCCAGCCGCATCACAGCGCAACATACGCACCCTAAGCGGACACGGCGCCGACGTATCGTGGAGGCATCCGAAAGCGTCCCGTGCGTTTTCCCGAAGCCGCGTCGACATCGACGCCGAGGAAGTCATGACTATCCTCATCACTGCGGCCGTCATCGCGATCGTCATCGCGCTCATACTGCTTGCGGCGAGCGTTCGCATGGTGCAGCAATACGAGAAAGGCATTGTCCTGCGGTTTGGGCGCCTTCTGCCCGGCGTCCGCGAACCTGGTCTCCAGCTGATCGTTCCGTTTGCTGACCGGATGACAAAAGTCTCGCTGCGGATCGTGGTCATGGGTATTCCGGCACAGGGCGCGATCACCCGAGACAACGTGACGCTGACTGTCGATGCTGTCGTTTATTTCCGCGTTGTCGACCCAGTAAAAGCCATCATCAATGTCGAGAACTACCACGGCGCGGTGTCGCAAGTTGCCCAAACCTCGCTGCGCTCAGTGATCGGTCGGGCCGATTTGGACACGGTGCTCGGAGACAGGGCCCAAATCAACGCCGAGCTCACAGAAGTCATTGACGCCCCCACCGAACAACCATGGGGCGTGCACATTGAGCGAGTCGAAGTGAAAGATGTGGCCCTGCCTGAGGGAATGAAACGCTCAATGTCTCGTCAGGCCGAAGCGGAACGGGAGCGCCGTGCTCGGGTCATCGCCGCTGACGGGGAGTTCCAGGCGTCGAACAAGCTCGCTCAAGCTGCCGCCGCGATGAGCGACACGCCAGGCGCTTTGCAGCTCCGACTGCTGCAGACCGTCGTCGATGTGGCTGCCGAGAAGAACAGCACGCTCGTCATGCCGTTCCCGGTGGAGATCCTGCGTTTCTTTGAGCGGGCGGCGCGCACCGAGCGGTCATAGCCACGGCGACGCCGGCTGCTTCGGTCATTCCCGCCGAGTCCATCGTCTCCCCGGGCGTAGACCATGCCTCGTCTCAAGGCTTCCAAAACCCGACGGATCAACTACCGTCCGTTCCGGTCAACTATGGCAAGCTGGGTCAAATGTTGACATTGTTTACGTTTACTCACGAGGAGTGAGTGATGTCGGCAAGCTTGACAAGATTTTCTGCGTATACGACATGAGGCGGTGGGCATGCCGGTAGGCCAGGAAACCCACGGTAAGAACCGACATGGGACGCGTCGGGCGGTTGCGGCAACGCTCATACGAGCGGCGGCTATGTCTACGGCACTTGTCTTTCTTTACTACGCTCTGCCGCTCGACGGCAAGTTCCACGGCCTCAGCCTGCTCGTTCTACCGCTCAGCCTGTTCCTATTTTGTCTGCTCACCTGGTACGAGATCCGGGGCGTCCTGCGCTCGAAGATTCCATGGCTGAGGGCCGTAGAGGTTCTCGCCACGTTGTTGCCCTTTTTTCTCATCGTCTTCGCAACGCTTTACTACCTCATGTGTAAGCACGATCCAACCGCATTCTCGTCCCATTTCGCCCGCACCGACTCGCTCTACTTCACGATCACCGTGTTTTCCACCGTCGGATTCGGCGATCTGGTGCCGGTCAGCGAGAGCGCGCGGATCGCGGTGATGGTGCAGATGATGGGTGGTGTTGTCCTCATTGGATTCGGAGTGCGCGCTCTAGGCGGTGCGGCCCAGAGGGGAGCGGATCGACGCCACGATGAGCAGTCGAGGAGCAGTTCACCGCCTCATCCGATCCCACCCGACCATGAAAGTGACTGAGCGACTAAGAAATGTGGTGCATTGTTTCGTTCTGCTCGGCGAGGTTTGCTGGAGTGTGTGATGCCTCCCGCGCCCGCACATTAGAACGCCTTACGAGAACCAAGGCGATGGGGGTCAGGACGGTAAGCGCCAGCATGACTCCCACGCCGATGCCCCCAGACCACGGGGCGATAGCGGCATTAAGCGCAAATAGCGTCGATGCTGCTATTACGCCAACCAGGGCCGCTCGAATGTGTATCGCATAAGGACCTTCTTGTAGATGCACCATCAGGACCGCTCCCGCGATGAGTCCAAGGTCTGCGCCCGCGGCTCCGGGTACTGCCGACGGGGGCACCAGGCCGGTGGGCACAATAGCAACGGCTCCACAGAGTGCGCTGGAGAAAAAGATGGTCGCCCACCTGCGATGTTGAGGCATCTCGGGTAGCCATTTTTCTCTATTACGCCACATGACCGTCACCGCGACGATCGTGAGAGCAACCGCACTGAGCACCAACAGGCACTGGACAAAAATGGTTCCCCCGTGCCTTTGCAGCAAAGCGCTCACTCCATGCGCGCCGCGAGCCGCCGGCGGCGCTGCCGTAATGGCACCAGCGACGAGCGCCGCAAAAAATAGCGCTAGCGACAAGCGTCCCCATCGGACAGTCTTAGCGTCGACCGCGTGAATAGCCTTGAGCATGGCGAGAGACACGGTGCTCCAGATCAGAGCGGGAAGGTAGGCGATGGCACTCTGTAGCCAGTTCAGACCATCGGCAAATCCACCACTGACCACCGACCGTTGTACCGACTCAGTGGCCAAAATAACCGCATAGATCACGAATCCGAAGCCCGCCGCACGAATCGCGATCACACCCGGCAGTCGGAGTTCGCGCTCTATCAGATAGAGCCCGATCCACCATGCAAGCCCAAAGCAGATCACTGTCACCGCTACCACCAACGCCACTCTTTGTTATTAGCGATCTCACATCGCTTATCAGCTCACCAACTGTGACCCATCGGTGCACGCAAACAGAAGCGCCGTGCGGTTGGCGGTTACCCACGCAACCCACACCGCACCGTGGCCATCATTGTGTCAGTGCTGCCAATCTGGCGCTGGACGCGGGACCACAAATACGCACCAAACGACCTTATGGGGCACCTGTTCCATACCGGATCCTTGAGCGAGCGAATCATTCGATATGTGATTGAAGACCGTGCTCCCCCACCGTGTCGCGAGGTGACGGACGAGATACAGACCCCGGCCCGCCTCGGCGATACCGTCCCCAGCTTGAAGCTCCGGCATGGTGACCGCACTATCGATAACTTCAACAAGGAGCTCTTCTGCCGCCCGAGTGAGCCGGACCCCTCGGGCCGGTGGCGCATGGACCGCCGCGTTGGTGACGAGTTCGCTGACGACCAGCACGATGTCTTCCACCAACTCTGCGGGAAGGCGCCAAGCCGCGAGCTGGCCGCGCACCCAATTACGCGCCTGACGTGCTGGCTGCTGCGCATCGCGTAGATCAAGCCTTGCGCGTTGCTCCGCTTGGTCGGACTGGCTAGCGTCCACGTCGATTAATCACCCCACCATTGCCTGGCCGCACGCCAGCTTAGAGCCTGTTTACCAGCACCTAGTCAGTGGGCTAAATGTCGCGTCGCCGGAGGCTTACCTATGGTCATTCTTGCGTAAACCTACTGGAACGAGCGCCAAAAGCCGGCCCTTTTCTCACGCAATAAAGTGGCAGGACTAGCGTTACAGGCGGCCGGCGGCTGAATCAATCCAATGCCCGCCCAGAGATAGTCTTAAGCATCACCCAGGTATGTGAGGGAAGAACAATGACCCCAACCGGTGCGGTCCCACCGCGCATTCTGATCGTTGGCGCAGGTTATGTGGGTTTGTATGCCGCACTCCGTCTTCAACGCAAACTCCGACGAGGCGAAGCGCAAATCACGGTACTGGACCCCGAGTCCTACATGACGTATCAACCGTTCTTGCCAGAGACCGCAGCCGGAAACATCGAACCTCGCCACATCGCTATTCCTCTTCGGCGGCTCCTCAAGAAGTGCGAAGTCCTCAATGGACACGTGACCTCCATCGACCATGGCGAGCGTCGAGTCTCGTTCACCTCACTGGCCGGCGAAGAACGCCACCTCGAATACGACATTTTGATCGCGTCCCCCGGGTCCGTCACCCGTACTCTTCCCATCCCTGGCCTCGCCGAGCAAGGCATTGGCATCAAGAGCATCGGTGAGGCCGCTTGGCTCCGTAATCACGTGTTGACGCGTTTGGACATCGCCGCATCCACGTCAGACGAAAACGTCCGTCGACGTGCGCTTACGTTTGTCGTGGTGGGAGGCGGCTACGCCGGGGTTGAGACCTTGGCGGAGCTAGAAAACTTGAGCAAGGTGGTCGCGCAGCAATACGCCCGGCGCACACATCCGGGGCTACGCCCCAACGAGCTGAAGTGGTACCTCATCGAGGCCACCAACCGCATTTTGCCCGAGGTCGGCGAAGACATGGGCAAGTGGACGGTGCGCTTGCTGTCCGAACGCGGCGTCGACATCCGGCTCGACACCCGGCTCGAGTCCGCAGTGGACGGGCACGTGGTGCTCTCTGACGGCACGAAGATCGAGTCCGACACTCTGGTGTGGACCGCAGGTGTCAAATCCAACCCCATCGTGACTCATTCTGACCTGCCGCTGGATGAACGCAGCCGGATTCGTGTCGACGCCTGCATGCGCGTGGTGGACACACCCAATGCCTGGAGCGCGGGCGACTGCGCCGCGGTGCCAGACATCACCAAGGGTGAAGGCGCGTTCTGTTCGCCCAGCGCTCAGCATGCGCTGCGCCAGGCAAAGCAGCTGGCCGACAACATCGTGGCGACACTACGCACTCGCGAGCCAAAGCCCTATCGACACCGGTATGCGGGGTCTGTCGCTGGTCTCGGTCTACACCAAGGAGCTGCCCAGATTTACGGAGTAAAGCTCCGTGGCTTCCCCGCCTGGCTGCTGCATCGTGCTTACCACGTGGCGATGGTGCCTACGGTGAACCGGAAGATGCGCATCCTTGGCGATTGGTTCTTCAACGCGCTATTCAAGCGAGACGCGGTCGCACTGGGCGAGATTCACCAACCGCGCGAAGAATTCACGCGCATCGCGAGCGCGGGCGCACCAGCAAAGAAGAAGGAACCCGTGGGCTGACACACCACGTAAGGGTGTGTGGAAAGTGGATTAACGGTGACGAACGACCCTGTTGGCAACGCAGAAGACACTTCGGACAACGCCGGTGCTGCCGCGCTGGAGATAGCAGCGGACTCCAGCCTCCCGGGACGCACCGTTGTTGAGGTGGCGGGCGAGATTGACATGCTCACCGCCTCACAATTGCGTCAGGAACTATTGGCACGCGTGCCCTCTTCGGAGGGCGAGTTAGTCGCTGATCTGACCGGCGTTTCGTTCATCGGCTCTGTGGGCTTAGGGATCCTGGTGGAGACCGCCAATGCCGCACGTGAGAACGGTGCGATATTTCGGGTAGTCAGTGGGGAACGCCAGGTCGCACGAGCGCTGTCGCTGACTGGCCTCGACCAGGTGTTGCACGTATGTAGCTCCCGATCTGAGCTACCGGATCTAGAAGGTTAGAACAGCATGGTGGCGCAGTGACAACCAACGACGTATCCACAATCTCATCAGCCAGTCGAGCTCCTGGAGCAGAACGGATCGAACTACGACTCCCAGGTACGCCACATCAGCTGCCGCTGGCGCGCACGCTGGCGGCAGAGCTCGCCGCTCGGATGGACTTCAACCTCGACGAGGTCGATGACCTGAGAATGGCGGTCGATGAGGCGTGCGCAACGCTGGTAGAACTCATCCGTCCGAATGCGACCCTCAGCTGCGTCTTCGATGTCTCCCCCGAAGTACTGCAGGTTCGAGCGAGCGCCCCCACGCGCGACGCGACGGTTCCGGCCAGCGACACTTTTGGCTGGCGGGTGCTGACCGCGTTGGTCGACATGGTGGACACCGAGCTTGACCCATCCGGCGAAGTGTCCATATTGCTCCGTAAACAGCGCAGCAGGACCTCGGCGTGACCAGCGAGGAAACAACCTCGACGCCTCCCACGCAACTGTTCCGCGAGTTTGCCGCAGCATCGGCGGGCTCCCCTGAGCACCACAAGCTGCGGGATGCGTTGGTCGCTCAGTATTCCTCTCTTGCTCATCAATTAGCGCATCGGTTCGCGCACCGCGGGGAGCAACTCGACGACTTGGCTCAGGTTGCCATGGTCGGGTTAATCCATGCGATTGACCGGTTTGACGCCACTCGTGGGGTCGAGTTCCCCTCCTATGCGGTGCCGACCATCGTGGGGGAAATCAAGCGTTACTTTCGAGACCACGCGTGGTCCATGCGGGTACCGCGGCGATTGAAGGAGCTTCACCTTTCGTTAACCGCCGCGATCAACGAGCTTTCGCAGCGCAACGGTCATGCACCGAACGCCTCCGACCTCGCCGAGTATCTAGGCATCTCGCGCGAGGAGGTGCTCGAGGGCCTGGAGGTCGCCGGCGCGTATCGCAGTGGCTCCTTAGACGCGCCGATGCGCGGCGAAGAATCCATGCCGACCGTGGCGAGCACACTCGGCGTGGAGGATCCGAATTTCGACCAGATCGAAAATCGGGAGACGCTGCTGCCGCTACTCGCCGCTCTCCCCCCACGCGAGCGCACTATCGTGATGTTGCGGTTTTTCGGCAACCTCACGCAGTCGCAAATAGCCGAAAAGGTCGGCCTTTCACAGATGCATGTCTCTCGGCTATTGGCGCAGACCCTCCGCCAGCTGCGCACCCGCCTGATCAACGGTCAAGCCGAAAAGACGTCCATCTAGCTGGAAAAGCTCCCCTTCATTGGCATAACCCTCACGATAAAGGTAAACCTCTAGTTGAGGGTTATGCCCCAGTGTGAGTCAGCTGAGTTGCCGACGTTTCTGCACCCTTGTCTCCCTGGGCAGACTCATGGAGCAGCTCCGTGGACTCGTGGACGCCATAACGCGCATAAAACCGCCGCATAGGCGCCGGAGCCCACCAGTTGAGGTGACCAAGCAGTCGCATAGTCGCGGGCACCAACAGCATGCGGACGATGGTGGCGTCCACCACAATCGCCACGATCATGCCCACGCCGATCATCTGAATCGTGTTGATGCCCCCCGCCGCAAAACCGCCGATCACGATCACCAGCAGCAGCGCGGCCGAGGTAATGATGCGGCCAGTACGTTGCAGCCCGATCTCCACCGCACGCGCGTTATCGCCGGTACGGTCCCACTGCTCCCGGATACGGGAGAGCAGGAAGACCTCGTAGTCCATCGACAGTCCAAACAAGATCGCCAACATGAGCACCGGCACAGTGGCCTGAATCGCGCCCGTGTGGTCAAGCCAAGTGATGCCGGTTCCGTGTCCGTCCTGGAATACCCAGACGATCGCCCCCAGCGACGCGCTGATGGAGAGCGCGTTCATAAAGACCGCCTTCAGCGGCAGCACCACGGAGCCGAACGCGAGGAAGAGCAATACCAGGGTGACCATCACAATGACCGCGATCATCCATGGCAGATGGGTCAGCAAACTGTGAACTAGATCCACCATCTGGGCACTGGTTCCCGCGACCATGACGGTGGCTCCCGCTGGTCCGTGGAGAGCACGGATGTCATGTACCACGCCAAGGGCTTTGTCCGAGGTCGCGGCGCCCTGATATCGGACCGATATCACCGATGAGGTGCCCTTACTTGCGGTGACCGCAACATCATCGACGTGGTCCAGCTTCTTGATGCGCTGGGAAAATTGGCCAGCCTCAGCGGGGCTAGCGTGGCTCACCAACACGGTTATCTCTTCCGTACCGCCGTTGGCGGTACGCGGAAAGTCGTGGTTCAAACGATCGTTCGCTACCCGGCTGTCGGCGCCTTTAGGCAGCGAGGTCACGTCCATGTTGGTCAGCTTGATGTGTGTGAATGGCACCGCCAACACGGTCAAAATGACCAAGGTCCCCAGGAGGTAGAGCACCGGTCGGCGCATCACGCTCCGAGCGATACGTGCCCACACCTCGACGTGGGCAGGTCGACGGGGAGCAGGCACTCCCACGGACGAGCCGCTCCCCCGCTTACGCCACGGAAGCCGAACCTTCAGTTTGTTAATGCGGTGTCCGAGCAACGACAGCATCGCCGGCAACACCGTGACCGCGCCAAGCACCGCAATCAGGACAGCCGCGATGCCGCCGTACCCCATCGAGCGCAAGAAGCCGATCGGAAAGACCAGCAACCCCGCCATGCTCAACGCGACGGTCACACCAGACACCACTACCGTGCGCCCAGCGGTCATCATTGTGCGGCGAATCGCGGTGTCGACAGCATGCCCATTGGCCAGCTCTTCTCGGAATCGGCCGATGATGAAGAGCGAGTAATCAATGGCGAGCCCCAGGCCCATAATGGTGATGACGTTGATGGCGAACGTGGAGACGTCGGTAAACAGCGTGAGGACTCGAGTGATCAGGAACGCACTGATGATGGCTATGCCGCCGATGAGCAGTGGCATGGCTGCCGCGACCGCGCTGCCAAAAATGATCAAAAGAAGAATAAGAACTACTGGCATCGAGAGCATTTCGGCGCGGGCAATATCCTTGCTGACCTGCGTGTTTGCATCATGGTTAACCGCTACCAGTCCGCCCACGTGCTCGGTCAATGTGGGTGACCGCAGCGAGTCATGTATTGCGGTGAATGCTTTTTCTTTTGCGTCATCGCTACCCTTCAACCGGATGGCGAGGTAGGTCGCATGCCGATCTTTCGCGACAAAAGATGTAGCGCTAGCCGCAGTTGTGGGCTGAGCAGATAGGTCGTAATAGGACGTCACCTGCTCGACTTCCGAGCGATTGCGCAACTGCTGCTCGACGCCGCTGATTGCTTGACGGAACTCCGGACTATCCACGGTGGACTGCTTACTGGAGTAGAGCGCCAGCAGATCGACGCCTTGCCGCCCCACCTCATGGTTGATACGGCTTACGGCACGAGCCGACTCGGAACCGGGATCGGTGTATCCGCCGCCGGAGAGAGCTCCGAAAACGCCGGTCCCCCAGGTCACACCGATGAGTACGACCACAGCTGCTGCGGCAAGGACCATCCAGCGAAAACGGACGGTGACTCGACCCAACCACTGAAACATCGCAGATTCCTCACTCACTGCCGAATTACCCGTACACTGGTGGTCAATGAACACAGTGCGAACGTCGTTCACAATCCCAACATCGTTCGCTGCTGTCAAGCGGAAAGGGAAAATCCATGACCGCCCCGGCCACTCGACGCGAACGTCTTCGGGCAAATACGGCATTGGAAATAAAACAGGCAGCGCGACATCGACTGATGACCGACGGGGCGGCCACCATTTCGCTTCGCGGCATCGCCCGGGATCTGGGGATGGCACCAGCCGCTCTCTACCGCTACTTCCCCAGCCTGAGCGAGCTCATTTCCGACATGCTCGCTGACCTATTCACCGAACTGAACACGACCATGGAAAACGCCATCACCGCCCACGCGCCAGGCCACACCATGGAGCGGCTCTATGCCGCGTCACATGCGTTCCGCGAATGGTCCATTCAGCATCGTCGTGAATTCGCGCTCATGTTCGGCAACTCGCTGCTCAGTGGGGAGTTGCCGGAGAAGCCCGGTGAGCAGCAAGAACACCCAGCACTCCACCAAGCAGGGATCCAATTCAGACAGACATTTGTGGTGCTCTTCAACGAGCTCTGGGAACAAAAGCCATTTCCGGTTCCAGCAACGCGCGCTCTGCCTACGGAACTTCGGCAACAATTGGAGAGCTACCGGGCAGACCTCGGCATCGGGATGCCGATGGGGGCCATCTATGTCTTCGTCTCATGTTGGACTCAGCTATACGGGCTGGTGTCGATGGAGGTCTACGGGCAGTTGTGTTTTGCTGCCGGCGAAGGTGCCGCCATGTTTGATACCCGGCTTAAGGAGCTCACGCGGCTACTCGGGCGGGAGTAGTCAGCAGCGGCCTTACAGTGCACTAAGCACTGGCCCTGGCGAGCGCATAACTCGACCCGCCGCGACCTAGAGATTTCGCCGCAGCTCATAACACGCAATGCCGGCAGCCACCGCCACGTTAAGCGAGTCAACCCCGTGGTACATCGGAATCTGGACTCGGTAGTCGGCGGATTCGAGTGCCTGCGCGCTCAACCCTGGACCCTCCGCTCCCAGCAGCAGGGCGGCGCGTCGTCGTGCTTGCGGTGGCAGCATCGACAAAGACACCGCGTCTGCCCCTGGTGTCAGCGCAAGCACACTAAAGCCCGCAGCTCGAACGTCTGCAAGGGACTCCGGCCAGGGGGACATCCGGGCAAACGGAATCGCGAACACCTGGCCCATGCTCACCCGCACGCACCGCCGATACAACGGATCCACACACGAGGGCGATAACAACACCGCATCGAAGCCCAAACCTGCAGCCGTGCGAAAAATAACGCCGAGGTTGGTGTGATTGTTGACGTCTTCCACAATGACAACGTGCTGGGCATGAGCCAACAGCTCGGTAGCGCTATGCGGCTGAGGACGATGCAGCGAGGCCATCACACCGCGATGCACCACAAAACCAGTGACGCCTTCCAAGACTTCCGGGGTAGCCGTGTAGAGCGGAGCGGAATGCGGCGCACTAGCCAAGTCAGCTACCTGGTCTACTCGTTTAGCATCCACCAAAATGGAGCGAAGCTGGTGGCCCGCTGCCACTGCTCGCCGGATCACCAGTTCACCTTCGGCGATGAACAGCCCGTACTCCGGCTCCTTGACCGCCCGCAGCTGCGGTTCGGTCAGAGACCGATAGTCGGCGATGCGCGGGTCATCAGGATCGGTGATCTCAATAATCGGCATGCTAGAAGCTCAGAATTTCGATAAAGATCTCTGGAGCTGTGACCTATTCGGAAGCGGACGGTTTGGGGGCAGACTTCGCGCCCGGGAAGATGTTACCCAGGCCTTCCAACGCCCGCGTGAACTCCGACGGGATGACCCACATCTTGTTCGCACTGCCTTGAGCCAACTGCGGCAACACCTGCAAGTACTGATAGGACAGTAGCCGTTCATCAGGATTGCCATCGTGAATCGCCTGAAACACGGTCTCGATCGCCTTGGCCTGGCCCTCTGCCTGAAGCCGGCGAGCCTCTCGTTCACCTTCTGCGCGAAGGATTTGCGACTGCTTCTCACCCTCAGCGGTCAAGATTTGCGACTGCTTAACACCTTCTGCGGTCAGGATGGCAGCACGACGATCACGCTCGGCACGCATCTGCTTCTCCATGGAGTCCTGAATGGACGCCGGTGGGTCAATGGCCTTAAGTTCCACTCGATTGACCCGAATACCCCACTTGCCGGTTGCTTCATCGAGCACGCCGCGCAACTGCCCGTTGATCTGGTCACGGCTGGTCAGTGTGCCCTCCAAGTTCAATCCACCAATGACGTTACGCAACGTGGTAACCGTCAACTGTTCGATCGCTTGAATGTAGTTAGAAATTTCATAGGTCGCGGCACGTGGATCCGTCACCTGGAAATAGATGACGGTATCGATGTTCACCACCAAGTTGTCCTCGGTGATTACCGGCTGAGGGGGGAATGACACCACTTGCTCACGCAAGTCGATCATGCGGCCGACTCGGTCGACGAATGGAACCACCAGCGTCAGGCCAGGAATCAAGGTGCGGTGATACCGCCCCAGTCGTTCGATCACCGCCGCCCGAGCCTGGGGGATGATGCGCACGGACTTGACCAGTGCCACCAACACGATGATGACCGGAATCATCAACAGGATGAATCCCACGGTCGACGCGCTCATTTCTGCTCCCCACTCACGAGCGCTATCGCGCCCTTGACCTCAACAACAAATACTTTTTCTCCTGGCTGATAAATGGCACCAGGTTCGACTGCCTGTGCGGACCAATCCTCACCAGATACCTTGACCAGCCCACCAGATTCGTTTACTGGTTTTAATACCGTTGCCGGCGCACCGATCAATGCGTCGATGCCAGTTTTGGCTTTGTCCGAGTGCCGGTGCAATCGCGCCAACACCACCGGGCGCACCAAGATCAACGTGAAAACCGATACACCGGCGAAGATGAGCGATTGCACGAACAAGTTGACGTGTTGGCCGGCAGCAATTGACGCCGCAAATGCGCCGAGTGAAAACATCACCAGTACCAACTGCAGCGAAAACAGCTCAGCAACCAATAGCGCCACCGCAGCGATCAACCAAATTAACCAGGCTTGCACAGGCGCTATCCTGGCATGCCCCTGCTATCCCGCGCGCAGCGAACCCGCCGATTGCGTTGAAAACGTAGTCACCTGTGACCGAGTGCGGGTTCCGGGACACCATCATCTGTCCTTTTAGGGCAAGATCTTGCGGCAAGCGTTTGGCACGTCACCCACTGACAGCTGGTACATCGGTGACAAAGTCAATGAGACGCTCGACCGCGTTGATGAGCGGAGTGTCCACATCGGTGTATGAGTTCACCGAGCCGAGGACCCTGCGCCACATCTCGTGCACATCACTCACCCCGAGAGCACGACAGATTCCTTCTTTCCATGGCATGGACCTATCTACCGTCGGCCACGCACGAATCCCCACCGCTGCCGGCTTAACCGCCTGCCAAACGTCCACATAGGGATGACCCGTGACCAGCACATTTGAATCACTGATCGCGCCAACAATGCGGCTTTCTTTACTGCCCGAAACCAGGTGATCGACGAGTACCCCCAAGCGCCGATGCGACTTCGGCTGAAAGTCGCGCACCACCGAGGTCAGGTCGTCAATGCCATGGAGCGGCTCCACCACCACGCCCTCCACTCGCAGGTCATCGCCCCAAATACGCTCGACCAGCGCCGCATCGTGCACACCTTCCACATAGATGCGGCTCGCGCGAGCCACTCTTGCCGGCGCGTCGTGAGCCGCGATGGAGCCCGATGCGGTACGGCGGGGCTTAGCGCCACCTGGTGCACTCCCCTGTTCGGGCGCGGTCAGAGTGACCAGCTGTCCTTCCCACAAAAAACCAGCCGTCGCCAACGGGAAGACTCGTTGGCGACCATAACGGTCTTCTAGCGTCACGGTCTTTTTGTTTGCCGCGACGATGGCACCGCAATATCCAGAATTGGCCTCCTCCACCACCAACTCTAGCTCGGCCGGCACCGTCCGAATGCGACGTTCGGGCGGACGTCGCCAATCGCCGGCCAGCACATCTGACCCGTAATCCTTACCGCGCACTGGCACCTCACCATTAAGAAAGAGAACGATTTCTGAGGGAGGCTACCGAATCCACAACCTGCGCTGTGTCACGAAGATCATCGAGCACAACATGGGCACCCGCGCGTCGCAACGCGTCCGGCGAGTACGCACCCGCCGCAACGCCGACCACGAACGCACCACCGCCTAATCCAGCCTGGACATCGCGGACCGTATCGCCAATTAAGACAGTATTTTTGTGCGAAAAGACCGCGTTGTACTTAGTACGAGCCCTGTTTTGCGCCACGGCAACAAGGTTGGATCTTACCGGGTCGTCCGAACCGAAGCCCCCAATATCGAAATCTATATAGGAGTCCAGGCCGAATAGCGCCAGTTTCTTTATCGCATTTACTTTGATATTGCCGGTCAGGACAGACTGCACGACGCGGGAAGAATTGCTCAGTGTTGCAAGCGCGTCCCGTGCCCCCAACATAGCGTGACCTCGCTCTTGGAGGCGAGCCGTCTTGCTCTCCATGGCATCGGACAACGCCGCTGACAACTGTATGCAGTGTTCTTTTGTAGGAACAATGTCGTGCAGCCGTAATAGCTCTTCCATAATGGAGGGATCTGTTCCACCGTCTGGTGTAAATTCTTTGGTCACTGTTCTTCCCGTCAATATGGAGAATGCCTCCGCCAGCAACTCCTTCCCGACTACATCGCTCTCGATGAGCGTCCGATCTATGTCCCACAAAACGAGCACGTACTCATTCGGAGCGTCGTTCATTCTTCCGCCTCTCGGGTAGATCAGCAGTCGCAAGGTACCGAGCCAGCGAGCGCGCCGCGCCGGCTGCGGCAAGATTGGGGCATGGAACATCATCGGCTCGCGGCCATCGCTACGGCGTGGATTCGCTCATGGCGAGCGGGGTACACCTCGTTTGACCACGTACTAGCAGCACTTGCCGAACGTACCGAGCACCGCTACGGCCACACGTATGAGCAGGTTGTTGTTGATGCGGCTAACAGCTCGTCGGGACGCCCGGGTGCCAACAACCCCAGTGTGACGAGGCCATTCGCCCACGCGATCACAGAATTGGCCACTGTTTCTGACCAACAAATTCGGTTGGTGCTCCCCGCGCCTGGCGATCCCACTGCCTCACCGGGACCGAGTGATTTCACTAAGGCTGCCCTCTCCATAGGGGAAGGCATGGTCTGTGGCCACGTGGGACTGGTGCCGCAGGTGGTCGAGGGAAGGATGATTGTCTGGCAGCTGTACACAGTGGACTCACCGCCCATCGAGCACACGACTATAGCCCAGGCAACCGAAGAACTCTTGCTCGAAACCAACCGCGTCACGACGTTGTTGGGCGACCTCGATTTGACCAACTGGCGAACAAGACTAGGCACTGAGGTGGCAACGCTGCGAGGAGCAGGCGGAACCGACTGGTTGCCGCCCGGCTACGGGGTTCGCGCTGGTCAGCTCATTGACAGAGCCGCACGGGTACTAGCTATCTCCGCATTCGCCGGACGCGATCACAGCCACAGCGGGGCGATCAACAACGCCCAAGCCACCGCCCGCGCCGAAGCACTACGTCATATCGCCTCCACCGCTCGAACCGCCTACCGCGCCGCTATCAATGCACCACTGACAGGGTGAGCAGTCTGCCAAAATGTGAGTTCCCTGGCATCGGTTATCCACAGCCGACGGTTATCCACAGCAAGCGGGGCCGCGAGCTCGCCAGACGCAAAGCGGTGCTTAGACTGCACACGTCACGCTATCGATGGAGCCGCATCGCGGCCGCGAGAAGGGATGGGTCGGCAAGAATGTCTACTCACGACACCAATTCATTCTCGTTGGCGAACGAAGCAGATGTGATCGTGATCGGCGCGGGCCCTGGAGGCTCGACCGCTGCCTACCATCTCGCTCGGCAGGGCCGCCGGGTCATCCTGCTCGAGAAAACACAGTTCCCCCGAGAAAAAGTGTGTGGTGACGGACTCACGCCCCGAGCGGTCAAACAGCTCATGGCGATGGGGGTTATTAGCAAAGACGGGCCGCGAGAGGGCGATGGTTGGGCGCGTAATCGGGGGTTGCGGGTCATTGGCGATGGCGTATCGATGGAGCTCGACTGGCCACAGCTCACCAGCTTTCCCGACTACGGTCTTACCCGTACTCGTCTCGATTTCGACCAGTTGCTCGCCGAAAAAGCGGAACAGGGTGGTGTTCAACTACATACCCGCACCACGGCCACCGAGCCACTGACCAATCGCGACGGACGCGTAGTGGGTGTGCGTGCCGCTACCGGACCGGAGAAAGAGCCCGTGGTCTACCGCGCGCCGCTGGTCATCGCCGCCGACGGTGTCTCCGCTCGGTTCGCGCTTGCCGTGGGGATCACAAAGCGCGAAGACCGCCCGATGGGAGTCGCTGTTCGTCGCTATTACCACAGCCCCGCCAAACACGAGGATCCCTACCTCGAGTCCTGGCTATCCCTTCGCGGCGAAAACGGCACACCATTGCCCGGGTATGGCTGGATCTTTGGGCTTGGCGACGGTCGCGTCAACGTTGGCCTGGGCGTACTCAATAGCACAGATGCCTTCCGGAATACCGACTACCGACAACTATTGACGGACTGGCTAGCCGCGACCCCGCAAGAATGGGGATTGTCCACAATCGACAATGCGGATGGTCCCACCCGTGGCGCCGCATTACCTATGGGCTTCAATCGAGTGCCGCATTACACCAACGGTGTGATGCTGGTTGGGGATTCCGGCGGCATGGTCAATCCCTTCAACGGGGAAGGCATCGCTTACGCAATGGAAGCCGGCGCCCTTGCCGCCGAGATCGCGGATGCGGCGCTTACCCAGCCGTCCGGAGCCGTGCGAGAGAGAATGCTGCTCCAGTACCGAGTCGAACTACAGCAACGCTATGGAGGCTACTACCGAATGGGGGGGTGGTTTGCCAAGCTCATTGGCGAACCACATTTCATGAAGTTGGCACTCCGGTTTGGGCTCCCCCAACCGGTCCTGATGCGCTTCGTCCTCAAACTTCTCGCTAATTTGATCGATCCGCGCAGCAAGGATGCCGCGGATCGGGTCATAGCGGCTCTCAGCGCGGCAACACCCTCCGTTTAACCACCGCACACGCCTGGAGCGGGTACGTGCGGGCGGATGCTAGGCCGTAGTGGTCAGTGGTTCCGCACTGAGCGGCCACAACACGCACCGTGGCAACACCCTGACTCACTCACCGCCACCGAATCTTCCGACTCCGTCCTTGCACGTGCGAGCAAGTCTCGGACCATCGCGACGAACCGCGAGTCCGTGCCCGGCGTGGAGGCACGAGCAAACCGCATTCCCAGCTCCCGTGCGGTGGCAGCAGCTTCCTCATCAAGGTCCCACCGGACCTCGAGATGGTCGCTCACGAAGCCAATAGGGCTCACCACGACATCGTTGACACCAATCCCGGCCAGCTGCCGCAGGTGATCATTGATGTCCGGTTCAAGCCAAGGCACCAGTGGCGAACCACTACGACTTTGCCAGACTAGATCCCACTTCAGATGTGGCGCGGCGGCCGTGGCCACACGTGTGGCAGTAGCACGCAACTGCTGTGCGTACTCCCCCCCACGGCCGCTCGCCGCATTCATCACCATCGGGATGCTGTGGGCTGTGAAGATCAGCCGAGTTTTTTGCACGTCCGCGGGCGCCAACTGACGCAGTGCGGCGCCAACAGCATCGGCGTGAGGGTCAACAAAACCAGGATGATCGTAGTAGTGGCCCAATTTCACAATCTGTGGAGCACCCGGTCCCACCTGTTCACGAGCAGCTGCGATGTCGTCCAGATACTGCCCGCATGCTGAATACGAGCTATAGGCCGCGGTCACAAACGCCGCTACTCTGCGCATTCCGTCGTCTCGCAGTTGGCGAACCGTGTCGTCCAGGTACGGTGCCCAATTCCGGTTCCCCCAATAGACCGGAATGTCCGGCCCATGCTCGGCAAGAGCCTTTTGGATAGCTGTCAACAACTCTCGATTTTGGCTGTTGATAGGTGAGACGCCACCGAAATGGTAGTAGTGGTCAGCCACCGTAGACAGCCGAGAATCAGGTACATCTCGTCCACGGGTGACGTTCCGTAGGAACGGCATGACGTCGTCGGGACCTTCGGGCCCGCCAAACGAGACCAATAGCAACGCATCGAACGGAATCTCTTGGACTGCCACGCTCGTACGATACCTGCCCTGCCTGCCGCCTCTGCCCTGCCGCACAACGTTTGACCGGTGAGATTCCGGGGTTTTCAAGGGGAAGACCACCGGTCAAACAAGAGTCGGAGGCAGAAGCGATCGGTCAGACGCCCACCGCGTGGAAGCCACCATCGGCGTGCACAATCTCACCCGAGGTAGCAGGGAGCCAATCCGACAACAACGCAAGGCAGGTGCGGGCAGCCGGCTCGGGATCGGATACGTCCCAGCCCAGCGGGGCACGATCAGACCAGATGTCTTCGATCTGGCCTAGACCCGGGATGCTCTTGGCAGCCATGGTCTTGATCGGGCCGGCCGACACCAAATTGACCCGAATCCCTCGTGGGCCGAGGTACTTAGCGAGATAACGCGAGGCCGATTCCAAACCGGCTTTCGCCACGCCCATCCAGTCATAGACGGGCCAGGCTTGACTGGCATCAAAATCCAGACCGACGATCGACCCGCCAGCAGACATTAATGGCGCGGCAGCCACCGCCAAGGACTTCAACGAAAAGGTCGAGATCTGCAGCGCGACGGCGACATCGCTCCACGGCGCGTCCAAGAACTGGCCACCTAGACATGTCTGTGGCGCGAAGCCGATCGAGTGGAGCACCCCGTCAACGCCGTCCACATGTTCACGCACCCTGTCAGCGAGCGTTGCCAGCTGTTCTTCGTTGGTCACATCGAGCTCAATGACCGGCGCCGGCTCGGGGAGCCGCTTAGCAACCCGCTCCACCAGCGACATCCGACCGAAACCGGTCAACACCACCTGCGCACCTTGCCGCTGCGCCAGCTTGGCCACAGAAAATGCGATCGACTGCTCGGTGAGCACCCCTGTGATCAGCAATCGCTTACCCGCTAGTAGTCCCGTCACTCTGTTACTCCTTAACCTTGGTTTTCTCGTCGTTATCTAATGGGTCCGGGAGACTGAGCACACGGACGTCTGAACGCGCGAGTGTGGATGGTCCTCAATAGACTGTCCACACTCCAGATCTCTCCTCCAGCGTGCGGGAATGACGATGGGTAGAAAGGGGCGGCGGTTCACCACGTAGGGATGAAGCCTCACCGCCTGACGTGGGGAGCCGGCGCCCCACCACGTCCGATCCGCACTTCCGTCATCCATCCCCCCAGCCAGGCCAAGCACGCGTCAGTGGCCCATGCCGAGGCCACCGTCAACGGGAAGGACCGCGCCGGAGATGTAGGCGGCAGCGTCACTAGCCAGCCAGGTCGCGACGCCGGCAACCTCCGCCGGTTGGGCGTAGCGGCGCAACGGGATAGACGACAGAATTTCTTTCTGCCGCGCCTCTGGCAATGCCGCGGTCATGTCTGTCTCTACAAAGCCGGGCGCGATCACATTGGACGTAATGGATCGCGAGCCAATTTCCCGGGTGAGTGACCGGGCGAATCCCACCAGGCCCGCCTTGGAAGCGGCGTAGTTCGCTTGCCCCGCCGAGCCAAGCAAGCCCACCACCGAGGACACAAATATCAGCCGGCCAAAACGCGCCCGCACCATTTTGGGAACTGCCCGTTTCGCGACTCGGAATGCTCCCGCCAAGTTGGTGTCAAGCACCCGGGTGAATTGATCCTCGCTCATCCGCATCAGCAAGGTGTCGTCAGTAATGCCCGCATTGGCGACCAAAACCTCCACCGGACCTAGCTCAGCTTCTATTGTAGTGAATGCTTCGTCCACTGTGGATGGATCAGTGACATCGCACTTGACCCCGAACAGCTCCGCTGGAGCGGGACCACTGCGGTACGTCACCGCAACTCGGTCGCCTTGTGCTGAGAAGGCTTGCGCGATCGCAAGACCGATACCGCGGTTTCCTCCGGTAACCAAGACCGTACGTGCCACTGCATTACTCCTTGCTGAGACCATGCTCGTTTTGAGCTTGTTTTGAGCTTGTCGTGAGCGGTACTGACACTCGCGACGACCCTACGGCCTACCCGCTGGTAGAGACAGCCAGGCAACGAAGATGCGTGGAAGGTCGAGCGGACTCGCATGTTATCTGTGCGCCGACTGTGTGAGGTTTACGCTAGGCATGCTGTTGGAGTTGCCGTTGCGGGTATAGATAGCCGCATCCGCTCGGCTGTGCACGACACTGTCACACGACATGTCGACGCGGGCATCGATGTCGTCAGCGACGGCGAGCAAGGGAAAATCAGCTACGTGGGTTACGTCAAGGATCGCTTGACCGACTTTGATGGCGAACCCACCATGCTGTCCACACGGGACATGCATGACCATCCGGATTTCGTGGCACGGTTGGCGGCCCAGCTCGCACCCACACGGTTCGCACACCCCACCTGCACGAAAAATATTTGGTTGCCGGCGTGGTCGAAACCACCAGCAACGTCATTGAGCACCCGCACCTGATCGCACAGCGAATTCTCAACTATGCCCGCCTGGTAGGGCCAGAGCGGGCAATGGCGGGAACGGACTGCGGCTTTGCCACTCTCATCGGCCAAGACCACGTCGTCGACAGCATCGTGTGGGCAAAACTTCGCGCTATCCACGACGGAGCGCACATCGCGAGCGAAGAACTACGTCGCCCATAGGCGCAACGTCCGCATGCTGGTCGCCTTAAACGATCCGACCAGTCCACAGCAGACTCAGCCCGGCCGCCACCAACGCCAACAGAGTGCCGATCGCCAGAAACCAACGAGTGACATCGTGCGCGACGGTGCGCTCGCCTACCGATGACCCCAAATCCCGGTAGACCTCTTTGAGCTGTTTCGCGGTGACGGCGGTATAGAACTTGCCATCGGTCTCGCTGGCGATTTTCTTGAGCGCGTCGCCGTCGACAGGAACCGGCACCTCGGTGCCTTCGACGCTCACCGAGCCCGCCTGGGTACCAAAAGCAATGGTGGACACGGGAACCTTGGCCCGGGAGGAGGCTTGCGCGGCCTCGTCGTTGGAGCGCCCCGAGGTGGTGAACCCGTCGGATAGCAAAACAATGCGGGCAGGAGCCGCCTTTTTTGCTCCGTCGCTGGGAACGTTGGCGATGGCCTCCAGGGAAGCGAAGATCGCGTCGCCGATCGCGGTCGATTCCTGCAACCGCAGATGATCGATCGCGCTGTCTATCTGCGCATGATCCTTGGTGGGCGAGACGGCCACCGTCGCGCTCTTAGCAAACGACACCAACGACAGGTTGTACGACTTGGGTAGCTGTCGCACGAACAGCTTTGCCGCATCTTTGGCCGCAGCAAACCGGTTGGGGGAAACATCCGTGGCTTTCATCGACAGCGACACGTCGATCGCCAGCACCACCGTCGCCCGTTCCAGCGGCTGATGCACATCGACTGCCGGGCGCGCCATGCCCACAGACAACATGAGCACGCTCACCGCGAATACCCCCGCAGCGACATGCCGATGCCACCCGGCTCCCTTGGGAGCAATCGACTTCAGCAAGTCCACATTGGAAAAGCGCAACGCATACGTGCGTCGACGCAGCAGCGCCCAGACGTATACGGCCGCCAAGACCAGCACGACGACCACGGATAGCAGCCACCACGGTGCCAGAAACCGAATCATCGGGTGGTTCCTCTCGCAACTCCTCGTCGACGCGCGGTGACGTAGCGCACCAAATCCATGAGCCAGTCTGTGTCCGTCCGCAATCGCAGGTGCGCCACGCCCGCATGTCGCAAAGCGTCAGAGATTCTCGTGCGCTGCGCCGCTGCCGCCCGGGCGTATTTTTCTCGGAACCTGGCCGACGTTTCTACCTCATGCACCGCGCCGGTCTCTGGATCGAGCAGCGTGAGCACGCCCACGGCCGGAAGCGTCAGCTCGCGAGGATCGACCACCTCGATCGCGAGAACATCGTGCCGTACCGCAAGCTTGCGCAACGGCCGGGACCACTCCTGATCGCCCAAAAAGTCTGAGATGACCACCACGAAACCACGACGACGCGCGGGCCGGCTAAGCGCATCGATCAACGCGGCCAAATCGCTGGACGCGCCGCGACTACCGCGGGGAGTGGTCAACAGGCGCTTCAGCAGTGCTTGAGCGGCGAGCCGACCGGGACGAGCTGGGTACTGAGATTGGCGTTCGCCGTTGGTGACAACCGCGCCAAGCCGGTTGCCCCCGTGCATGGTCAACTGGGCGATCCCGACCGCCACCTCGATAGCGAGATCACGTTTTTCGCAGCGGGCGGTACCAAAATCTAGGCTCGGCGAAAGATCCATCGCGAGCCACGTCTCGAGCTCACGATCAGCCACTGTGTGCCGGACATGAGGCACAGTGGTGCGGGCGGTGACCGGCCAATCCATGCGGCGCACGTCGTCGCCCGGTCGGTACTCACGAGACTCGCCGGCCTCGCTGCCCGCACCCGGCAGGAGCCCTAAGTAATCACCATGCAACAGCCCATCCAGCCGCCGGGAAATAACCACCCGCAACCGTCGCAGAATGGTGGTGGCGTCGCCCCCAGCCCCGAAGGGAGACTTAGGGTGCACGCCATCATGCCGCGTCGACCGCGACCTGGCCGGAAACGTCACGCGTAGGACTCCGATGCCGGCGTAGCCGAAACGGGATTCTGCGCGTAACTATGCTGCGGAAGCGGGTTTGCCTGCTGCCGTGGCGTAACTGACGGCAACGGCACGGTGGCCAGCACGCGGTCCACGATCTGCTCCGCGGGCACGCCGTCCGCCAACGCGTCATACGACAGCACCAACCGATGTCGCAAAACGTCGGGAGCAACGTCCTGAACATCTTGTGGCAGGACGTAGTCGCGCCCCCGCATCAACGCCAATGCTCTGCTCCCGGCGACGAGCCCCAGCGACGCGCGCGGTGACGCGCCATAGCTAATCAGGCCGGCGATCTCAGGCATGCCGTGCTCGGCCGGTGTGCGAGTGGACAAGACCAAACGCACCGCGTAGTCGACCAATGCATTGTGGACAAAGACGTTGTCGGCAGTCTCTTGCAGACGGATCAGGTCGTCTGGAGCGAGTACTTCGTGCGGCTCCGGCGGATTAGTGCCCATCCGGTAGACGATCTCTCGCTCCTCGGCATCAGTGGGGTATCCGACGACGATCTTCATCAAGAAGCGGTCGCGCTGGGCCTCTGGCAGCGGGTACACGCCCTCTTGCTCAATCGGATTTTGTGTCGCCAGCGTCAGAAATGGATCCGGCAGTTCGTAGGTATGACCACCGATCGAGACTTGTTTTTCTGCCATTACCTCGAGCAGCGCGGACTGGACCTTGGCCGGTGCTCGATTGATCTCGTCGGCGAGCACAAAGTTGGCAAAAACTGGACCCAACTCGACGTCGAACTTCTCGCTGGAGACTCGGTAAATACGGGTGCCTAGAATGTCGGCCGGCACCAGATCTGGGGTGAACTGAATGCGCGTGAAAGACCCACCCACGACCCGCGCCAATGTCTCTACCGCAAGAGTTTTCGCAACCCCAGGAACGCCCTCCAACAAGCAGTGACCACGCGCCAACAGACACACCAACATGCGTTCGACCATGCGGTCTTGACCCACGATGACCCGCTTGACCTCAAACATGGTCCGCTCCAGCAGCGTGGCATCCTGCGCTGGCGTCATGGACGTCTTTGCGGTCACGTCGTTCCTCCCAATACTGGTTCGGTCCTCGCATGGTGCTGACTCCCGCCAGCATGCTCCTGACTAACCACGAGCTCAGCGCAGCAACAAGTAACGAGCAACCGGCTCTAGGAATGCAGAGCCGAACCCGCCAACTGTCGCTCCGAAGTGTCTACTGTGGATACACTGTGTGCGCGTCTTGCCTGTCGCTCCTTGTGCCCACGCCACCAATGTTCGGCCACACCCACGAGCAAAAATGTCATGCCCACGTAGGTCCAGCCCACCAGAATGTCGGTGACATAGTGCTCGCCGCAGTACACCAAAGTAAATGCCATGGCGAGCGGATACGCGGCCAACAGCGGCCACCACCGTTTACGGGTCCGTTGCATGAAGAACAGTGCGATCAGCAACGTAAATGCGGCGTGTAGCGACGGCATCGCTGCGACGGGGTTGGCCAACGACTGGCCGTGGCTCAGCAGGCTGCCAGTGCCATCCAGCCCGATCGCGCCCCAGCCGCGTGAGGAAAGCCGCTCCACGTGCTCCGCGAAATACCCAAACTGCGAGGCCCACCAGGGTGGTGCCGCTGGATACACGAAGTACGTGGTCAAACCAATAGCGGTTAAGAAGAACCAACGTCGCATGAACGACGCCCACTGTGGGCGGGTGCGCATCCACAACACCACCGCCACGGTCAAGCTGGCGACGAAATGCGACATGTAGGTGAATGAGGCGAGGACATCCCACCAATGCACGTGGTCGGGATCGTAGAGATGCTGCTGCAGCCACAGGGTAGGCAAATGCCCGCGAAACAGGAATCGGTCGCCATCGATCATCTCCATAGCGTGTGGCACGCGCTGATTATCAGCCAGTCCACGGCTGAAATCGTAGATGAGCAGCAACGCGAGAATGGGACCCCAATCTCGCAGCCAGCTCGCCAGATAGCGACGCGGGTGATCAATATTCCAACAGACCACCACCAACCCCAACCACGCAAAAATAAGCACCGAATCGGTGGGCAGACCCCAGCCAAACCACTGCGCGGCAAACGCCACGGCCAAGACGACCATGGCCACCGCCCGCCGGCGGTTATTACGCGGAGGTTCCGGCTGAGATGACGGTTCGGGCACCCCCATGGCAGCTGAAGCGCCGGACTCGCTCGGCACAGCTACCGCCTGGGGTACTTTGTAGAAATCACCGCCATGGTTGGCCACTCTAATGCGTTGCTAGCCAGCGCAACGCGAGCTGGTAGCTATCGACCCCCAGGCCACAAATGACCCCCGTCGCTACTGGTGAGATCAGTGACGTGCGGCGGAATTCTTCACGGGCGTGCACGTTGCTCATGTGCACCTCCAGCAACGGGGTAGTAAGCATGGCGCAGGCGTCCCGGACAGCGACCGAATAGTGCGTCCAGGCAGCTGCGTTAAGAACCACCGGAAGCTCGTTGTCTGCGGCCTCATGAAGCCAGGACAACATCTCATACTCGGCATCTGTTTGCCGCACCTCCACCGCCAAGCCCAGCTCGCTGCCGGTCTTTTCACACAAAGCGATCAGATCAGCATGAGTGGTGGTGCCGTAGATGCTGGGTTCGCGGGTACCCAACCGGCCCAGATTAGGGCCAATGAGCACCAGCACGCGACGGTCGGACGCTGGGGCGGTCATCGTGATACCTCCTGATAAGGCTGGCCTTCGCTGGAGCCGCCACCTAGTAGCGCCTGATAGGCAGCTGCCACGAGCTCAGCGTCCGGGTTATCCAGGATCGTGGGTTGGCCCAGTGCTTGCGGCACAATGAACCGCATCCGGTCGCCGCGTGCCTTTTTGTCGATGCGCATCGATGTCAGCAGCTCGTTCCAGTCATCCGTGCGGTAGCGAATGGGCAAACCCAAAGCGGTGAGCAACCGACGGTGTCGATCCACCAGACCGGGATCCGTAAGCACTCCCGCAAGTCGCGCAAGCTCGGCGGCGAACACCATGCCGACGCTGACCGCCGCGCCATGCCGCCACCGATACTGCTGCTGTTTTTCTATGGCATGGCCGAGGGTGTGGCCGTAATTGAGGATCTCGCGCCGACCGTTCTCCCGCAGATCCTCAGACACCACAGTGGCTTTGACCCGCACCGCCCGCACGATCAGTTCTTCGAGCAATGGCGAACGTGGGTCGAGTGCAGCCGCAGGGTTGGCCTCAAGCGCAGCAATTATCTGAGGGTCAGCGATAAACCCACATTTGACCACCTCAGCCAAACCGCTTGCCAGCTCCACCTGCGGCAATGTGGTGAGGGTGACCAGATCGCACAACACCCCCGCCGGCGAATGAAACGCGCCAACAAGATTCTTGCCCGCCGCGGTGTTGATCGCCGTCTTGCCGCCGATCGCGGCATCGACCATGCCGAGCAACGTGGTGGGGATCTGTATGACCCGGACCCCCCGAAGCCAGGTCGCGGCGACGAAACCCGCCAAGTCAGTGAGCGCTCCCCCACCTAGTCCGATGATGGCATCGCTGCGAGTGAATCCAGCGTTGCCGAGGGTGTCCCAACAAAACTCAGCGAGCGCCAACGACTTCGCTTCTTCGCCGTCAGCTACCTCCACCAGGTGCGCCACGTAGCCGCTGCCGCGCAGGATCTCGCCCATGGACTCAGCCGCACCACGCAGAGTGGGTTGATACATCAGCGCAACCCGCCGTGCATCGGCGAGTAGACGCGGCAGTTCGTCAACCAGGTTGGTCCCGACAAGCACGTCATAGGGCTGTGCCCCGGCCACCGGAATACGGGTCATCATCGCGATGCCTCTTCACTGATTTCGTTGTCGACTATCTCGGCGGTTCTGAACCTGGCCACGTTTGCTGACAATTCGTGCGACCACTTCTTGCGGGCTCGCACCGTCAGTGCTCACCGCCACGGTCGCCACCTCGGAATATAACGGTGTGCGTTCTTTAAGCAAGCTGACGCAGTGTAGCCCTTGGGTTAAGAGCCAAAACCGGGCGGCCTGCGTCCAACCCCACCCGCTTAAGGGCTTCGGCAAACTCGACCTGGAGCCACACCACTCGATGCCGCACCAACCTCTCCCGAGTTCGCTCTGACAACACCGCGCCCCCACCGAGTGCGACCACGCCGGACTCTCGCATTGAGGCCTTGTGCGATCGCCTCCTCCTCTAATCGCACGGAACGCAGGCTCGCCGTCGTCGATAAAAATCGTCCCTAATTGACTTGCCTGCATGACATTGATCGCAGTATCCACGTCGTAAAAAGAGGCACCTCAATTGGTGCGCCAGTAGCCGGCCTACCGTGGATTTCCCGGCACCGGGCGCGCCCCACCAGTACCATCATCGGCGCTCGCCGACCATTTTCGACCATAACGTGAGCTTAGAGGGCATCGTGGTCCCGCTGCGGATTGCGTCCGATGGTCCCGGTGACAAGACGCTCAAGAGATGATGAGCGAGTCGCGGTAGCTGGCAACGTTGCGGCGCATCTCCGTCACGCTGTCGCCGCCGAACTTTTCCATGGCGGCATCGGCGAGCACCAACGCCAGCATTGCTTCGGCCACTACTGCCGCTGGCGGCACCGCACAGACGTCACTGCGCTGGGTAATCGCTTCTGCCGGCTCACCGGTTACGACGTCCACAGTGGATAATGGGCGGGACAGAGCTGGAGATCGGCTTCATCGCCGCACGCACTCGGAGCACCTCACCAGTGGTAATGCCGCCTTCTAGTCCACCGGCACGCCCCGTCAGCCGGCGCACGCCATCTGCGGTATTGACGATCTCGTCGTGCGCCGCCGAGCCTCGGCTACGCGCCTGGGTAAACGCATCGCCGATCTCCACACCTTTGACCGCTTGAATGCTGATCAGCGCGGCCGCGACGCGCGCGTCGAGTTTGCGATCCCACTGCACGTGGCTACCCAGACCCGGGCGGAAGGCCATACGCCAGCACTTCCACGACTCCGCCGAGCGTGTCAGCGTCCGCCTTCGCCGCATCGACCTCCGCCACCATCCGGGCCGATGCGTCGGCTTCGAAGCACCGCATGGGGTCGGCGTCGATCGTTTCCCTGATCGGCCGGCGTGGGGAGCTGGCGTACCCTACCGCTGCAACCGAGCCGATCTCCACGACGTGGCTGACGATCTCCACGCCCAACACCTGCCGCAACAGTGCCTGCGCAACAGTGCCCAGTGCCACCCGCGCCGCGGTTTCTCGTGCACTGGCCCGTTCCAGGATCGGGCGAGCATCGCTGACGTGGTATTTCTGCATGCCGGCGAGGTCGGCGTGCCCGGGGCGGGGCCGAGTAAGCGGTGCGTTCCGCGCCAACTCGGCGATCTCCTCAGCGGGCACGGGGTCCGCCGCCATGACCTTTTCCCACTTTGGCCACTCGGTATTGCCGATCCGGACCGCAAACGGGCTGCCAAGTGTGACGCCATGGCGCAGTCCACCTAGGACCTCCACCACGTCTCGCTCAAACTTCATCCGCGCGCCACGGCCATAACCAAGCCGCCGGCGAGCAAGCTGCTCCTTCAGGTCACTCGACGTGACCTCGACGCCAGCCGGCAGGCCATCGATAGTGGCCACCAGGGCCGGGCCGTGTGATTCCCCAGCGGTCAACCAGCGCAACATGCGCCAAGTCTCGCATGCCGGTCGTACGCGTATTGAGCTAGCCGAAAGCGATGCGGGCGGCATCGTTAAACCAGCTGGATGTGCCATCGGCGCCTAACATCAGGATGGTGAGCGCGCCGGCGAGCATGAAAGGTCCAAATGCGACTCTGGTCGTGCGGCTCGCTCGTCGTATAGCCAGCAGACCCAGGCTTCCTATACCACCGTAGATAAAAGCGAGCACCGTGCCGGTGATCACAGACCCCCACCCCAGCCATCCGAGCATCAGTCCTAATACACCCGCGAGTTTGACGTCGCCAAAACCCATGCCACCTGGGATCAGCACGGCCAGCAAGAAATAGCCGGCAAACAGCACCAACCCACCCAGCAACGCCCGCAATAACGCCGACCAATCGGCTGCGACGTAGCTCGCAAACACAAGCAATGCACCCTACGACAAGATAAGAAGGAAGCGTGAGCCGGTCGGGCAATCGATGCAGCTGGACGTCGATCACCACCAACACGACCGCTAACGCCACAAGATACAGTTCTGCCAGCATGGGCGGCGCCCACCCTGCTCTTCGCCAACACAACCCAGCGAACAAAATGGCCGTGGTCAACCTCCACCAGCGGATATCGCCAGCCAATGGCGGAACCGCATTGCCGGCAACGTCCGCGCAAATAAACCCACGACCACACCGGAATCAGATCTCGGGCCGCCAATGGAAGCTGACACTGCACGCAGCGCGAAGAGCCACGCCACAGCGGCTCCCGACGCGGCGCGCGCCACATGACGATCGTCAGCGCCCATCCAACGGCCAGACCGCATTGCTGCGATCGCGATGGCGAATCCGATAGGCATTAGATGCTTACCCGGCGTATGACGCGGCGGCTCGCCGCCAATGCGGACCTCATCGCGTCGAGGGGCGCCGGCTGACCAGTCATCAGTTGAATCTGGTGGCCCAGCCTGATGCAGCACCAAGTCCAAACCCGACACCACCCTGCCTTGTTGGGCGAGCACCGCCTCGGCAAGGGGGGTTGGCCATGGGTCATAGATGACGTCGAACACTGTGGTCGACCGACGCCATGGCAGATGCGCCAGTTGATCGGCCGCGCCCCACGGCAGAGTGGAGATGACCACATCAGCATCGGCGAGCAGCTCAGCTGCGTCATCGAGCCGCATTACCTCCGTCGCGACACCCTAACCGCTCCGCCGCCATCTGTGCGGTGCGGGCACGCGCGGGCTCCCGTACCACTATGTGCACCGGCGCCGTGGTCAATTCCGTGAGTGCGGCGAGTGCGGCTTGCGCCGTGCCACCCGCGCCGATCACCACCGCTCGCTCCGCGCTGGCGCATCCCGCCTCCCGCAACGCGTCGACCATGCCCGGTGCGTCGGTGTTTTCGGCCCGAATCGCTCCGTCACGCAGCAGCAAGGTATTGGCTGCCCCGATGGCGGCCGCCCGAGGTGATACCTCCGTGGCGACGTCTAAAGCGACCCGTTTAAGCGGCATAGTGAGTGACAGACCAGCCCACGCCTCGTCCAATGACGACACAATCGCGGGCAGTTCTGCCTCACCGCATTCGTAGGCCGCAAAACGCCAGTCTGTGAGGCCTAACGCACGATACGCCGCGCGATGCAACACCGGCGAGAGCGAATGTCCGATTGGTTTACCTAGCACTGCCGCGCGATGCCAATTACTCATTAGCAACCAAGATTCTTTTCTCTGCAAATTTCCACATTACGGTTTTGCTCATCCAAACTATCTGTGAATGCAGAATGGCCATCGGACTCTGTCACCACGAAATAAAGCCACGGACCGGATTCCGGATTAATAGCGGCATCAAGTGCGTTTTTGCCAGGATTCGCAATAGCCGTGGGCGGCAACCCTTTGTTTAAGGTGGTGCTGTAATTGTTAGCGCTATTTCGGATGTCGTCGTCCGTCAAATGGTCTTTTCGATCATGACCATTAAGTTCAAGCCAGTATTGGGTGGTGGAATCAAAATCGAGTCGCATATCTTGCGCTAAACGGTTGTACACCACCTGGGCGATTTTTCCAAAGTCGCTGGTAATTCCTTCGCCTTCCACCAGCGAAGCCACCGTGAGCACCTGGTAAGGCTCCATGCCTTTCGCATTTGCTTTGTTCACAAAATCAAGGGTGGTCAGCTCTTGCACGGTTCGTGCGACCATAGTGGACAGTATGGTCTTGGCATCGCTATGCGGCCGAAATTGATATGTTCCGGGAAAAAGAAAACCCTCAAGATGGCCGCTTGACCAATCTGGCAACCCGAGACTTCCGGTATCTTGCGCGGCATTCTGTAGCTCTGCTAACGGTGTATGAGTCTGATCGCTGATCTTTTGCAACATTTGTTTGACGCTGGCGCCCTCCGGAAGAGTAACCCCGCCCACCCGGCTCTTTTTGTCCAAAAGCATGCGCAGCGCCGCAGCGGCATTCATTTCCTTATGTAGGCGATATGTGCCCGGCTGTAAATTGCGAGATCGAGAATCGTCTTTCGCCGCCCGCACAAATGCCTCAGCGCTTTTAACAACCTGGTGCCGTACCAATGTGTTGCCAATGGCCGCGGCGGTCTCGCCATCGTCAATTGTCACCATGACCGAGCCCGTTCCGTTTCCGGAATAGTCGGGGGCCGAGAAGAAATCGCGCACCTTGCCAAAACCCCACCAACCACCCACGGCCAATAAGAGAAATACCAGCACTACCGCAACCGCAGCAGTGACATTACGTCGACGCTCACGCATCCGCTGACGCCGACGCTGGTGCCGCGCCGCGCGGGTGCCACCCACTGGATGGCGCTCGGCATCGACCGGAAGATCCTGGAGACCACCGAGACCGCGCCTGTCGTCCGCGTAGAGACCCTCATCGCGGACACCCCTGCGGGCGCGAGCGAGCGGCGCTGGCTCATCAACGCGGGGACTACGGCCATGGCGGCTAGCACGCGCATCATTGGTGTAGGGGTCGTAAGGATCTGATTCTGCCTGGGAGTGCCGCCCATGACCGCGGCGGCGGTCCTCTCCCCGCCCTTGTACATCGTGAGACGCACGTTGCTCGGGATAACGCTCGTGCGGTCGGCGCCGAGATGCCTCTCCCCGAGTCGACCGAGATGGCACGGCGGACTCATCCCATGGCTCTCGCGCATGGTGCCGCGACGGTCGAGAAGGAACTGTGCCGTAATTGTCGTCACGCCAGGCATCGCTACCGTCGCGCACCCCATGTTGTGAGCCGTACACGGCACCGTGGTTCCGCTCGCTCGCAGCTCGCTGCTGTGGCGCACGACCTGGCCGGGACCTGCCAGAGCTCACCGAACCTCCCGATGATCATGGCTGTCTGTACTCATCGCGGCGGCCATCGAGCCATGACTGCAAAATGAGTACCGCAGCCGCCTGGTCGATCACAGCTCGCTGACGATGAGCGCGAACGCCTTGCTCGCTCAACGTGCGACTCGCGATGACCGTAGTCATCCGCTCATCGCAGGTGCGCACCGGCACCGGTGCTATCCGCTTGGCGAGCCTATCCACATAGCTTGTCACGTTACGAGCCGCGCGGCCTTTGGCCCCCGACAGCGACGTAGGCATGCCTACGATGACCTCAATGACCTGCCGCTCTTCCACGAGCGCGGCGATGCCGGCGATGTCGCGGCCATGCCGCCGGTCCCGGGCGAGCGTGACAAGCGGCGAGGCCAGAATGCCGTTGGGGTCACTCACAGCAACCCCTACCCGCACCTCGCCTACATCAATGCCCAGTCGGACGCCAATGTGGTCAGTCATAACAGGAACACCGTATCGCTCGCCCAATTTCAGACGATCGTGCACCCATATTGGTGACCTACTCGTGCGCTCCATGCCGCGAGAGACCGGAAGCGCGAACAGGCTCGACCTCTGTGGCGAGTGCGATCAGGAGCTCGTCCTCATGCTCATCCATGGCATCACGCACATCATCGGCGAACGCACGAGCCGAATTGAGCAGACCGGTCGCGGTTGACTTCGCCGACTGCGCCAGACCCTTAGGACCGTAGGACTCGGCGGTCTTCGTCAGCTTGCGCACCACCAGCACTCCGACAGCAACGCCGATGCCCAGCCAAAAAACTCGACGCATGCCTCACTCGCCCTTGCTGCGGCCGCGCGCCGCTTTCATCTCGGCCTTGACCTGTTTGTCCATATCGGACTTGCGACGTCCCCGGGCGGCTTTGCGAAGGCCGTAGGCGAACGAGGCCACCTTCACGAGCGGACTGGCAACAGTGGCGGACACAAGCGAGGTCAGCGCGGAGACGTTGCCAGTGATGGAAGAAACATGATCGGTGAGGTTGTCGACTTTAGCCAGCTGCTGATTAACTCCCACCAACGTCTCATTGACGTTGACCACCGTGACATGAGTGTCGGCGAGAATAGGATCGATCCGATCCGTCAGCTGGCTCACACTGCGGGTTGCCGCATCGACAGTCCGTCCGAGCTTGAGAATAGGAACGGCCAAGAAAAGCACTAACAGTAGAAACGCGCCCGCCGCAATAAGCGCTGCGATCTCGCCACCAGACACTGGATTTCAGCCTCCTGCTCGTCCAAAACGGCCGCTGCGGCCGAAATACATCCACATCAGAGCGCCGAGCCTATCTCGCCGCCGTACCCCTGCTCATCCCGACGCCCCGGTAAGGACCGCGTGGTTGGAGGCGCAACGTCTAGACGACTTCTGTTGCCGTTAACCATCATCGCGTCACTGCTCTGCCGGTGCTTCTCGAACAATGGCGCGCAGTTTCTGGACCCTCGCCACCAGCTGCCTCTCCGCGCCGTGCTCGCCTGGGTGGTAGTAGTCGCGCCCTACGGCTTCGTCTGGCGGATACTGCTGCGGCACTATCCCTTGTGGATCGTCATGCGGATAGCGATAACCCTTGCCATGACCGATCCGCTTAGCTCCCGGATAGTGCGGATCGCGCAAGCCCACCGGCACGGAACCTGTCTGCCCTGCTTTGATGTCGCCGATCGCGGCGTCGATAGCCCTGATAACGGCGTTGGACTTGGGGGCCGTAGCCAAATGGATAGCCGCCTGTGCGAGGTTAATACGACCTTCCGGCAAGCCCACCATTTGCACAGCCCGCATTGAGGCCACCGCGATTTGTAGCGCGGTCGGGTCGGCCATGCCGATGTCTTCACTTGCAAAAATCACTAACCTGCGGGCGATAAACCGCGGATCCTCCCCCGCCACGATCATCTTGGCCAACCAGTGCAACGCAGCGTCTACATCGGAGCCACGCAGGCTCTTAATGAGCGCACTCGCCACGTCATAATGCGCGTCGCCGTCTCGGTCGTAACGCAGCGCCGCCTGATCGATCGCTTGCTCCGTAATCGCCAGGTCTATTGCCGACGCTCCACGCGCGTCGGCCGAGCCGGCCGCCGCCTCCAGCGCGGTCAACGCCTTGCGGGCGTCTCCGCCCGACACCCGCACTATGTGGTTCTCGGCTGCGTTTTCCATCGTGAACCGTTCGGCGAGGCCACGTTCGTCCGTCAACGCCCGAGTAATCAGTAGCCGAATGTGGTCATCGGTGAGCGGCTCTAACGTCAGCAATAACGAGCGGGACAACAACGGAGACACGATGGAGAAATACGGATTCTCTGTCGTTGCGGCAACCAAAGCGATCGTGCGATCCTCGACCGCTGACAACAGCGAATCCTGCTGTGTCTTAGAAAAACGATGTACCTCATCAAGAAACAGCACCGTCTGTTCACCAGTGGCGCGATGCTGCCTTGCTTCGTCAATGACGGCCCGCACATCCTTCACCCCAGCAGAAAGTGCCGAGAGCCGCACAAACCGCCGTTTCGTAGCTCGCGACACGATGTGCGCCACGGTCGTTTTGCCAGACCCCGGCGGCCCCCACAAAATCACCGACAGTGGTGCGTCCCCCTCCACCAATCGCCGCAGGGGCGAACCCGGCGCAAGGAGGTGTTGCTGCCCAAGAAGTTCATCGAGCGTTTGCGGACGCATTCGCACGGCCAACGGCGAATCGGGGTCGACAGCTGACACAGCTGCCGCATCGCGACTGTGGGCGCCCGCAGCATGCCGACGCGCTGCTCCCGCGCGTCCACCGTGCTCTTGGACTTGGCCTTGGGCATCGTCTTCGAGTGCGGAGTCAAATAGATCGGCTGGTTCCACACCTCGAGCCTAATCAACCACGCCGCTAGCTGTTTCCGGCCGTTCGCCCGCGGACGCCGCCGAGTCACCGCGCCTAAAGATCAGGCCCTATGGCCAAGGGCGTGATCTCGCCATGTGGACAACCCGAACCGTCGCTGCCTCAGCCCTCGCGGCGCTTCGACATCAGCAAAGGTCAGCAGACGTCACGCGCTAGCGGGCCGCGCGCTCGGAGACGTCGCTTCAGCACTCGCCGGTTTAGCGTCGATGCCCGCTTCTTTTCGTTGCGCCGGAGTGATGGGTGTAGGTGCATCAGTAAGCGGGTCACCGCCCGAAGCAACCTTGGGGAACGCGATGACATCCCGGATGGAGTCAGCCCCATACAGCAAGGCGGCGAGACGGTCCCAGCCTAACGCAGCCCCCGCGTGTGGTGGAGGTCCATATTGGAATGCCTCGAGCAAGAAGCCGAACTTGGCTTCGGTCTCGGCATCGGTGAGGCCGATGGTTTCGAACACGCGACGTTGAATGTCCGAACGGTGGATACGCACCGATCCGCTCATGACCTCCCAGCCATTACAGACCAGATCGTAGGCGTCGGCCAAGGCGTGCTCTGGGTCTTTGTCGAAGGTGTCTATCCACTCAGCAGTCGGCGAGGTAAACGGATGATGCTCGGCCGTCCAGCCACCGTCATCGGTCGGGGTAAACATCGGGAAATCTACAACGAAGAGGAACTCGCACATTTGCTCATCGATGAGCCCACATCGGCGCCCAATCTCGAGCCGGGCCGCACCCAATAGCTCTTGCGCTTCCCGACGGACGCCTGCCGCGAAGAAGATCGCATCGCCGGGACGGGCATCCACATGCGCGGCGAGACCAGCACGCTCTGTGTCGGACAGGTTCTTTGCGACCGGCCCACCCAACTCGCCATCGGGCTGCACCAGCACGTACGCCAAGCCTTTAGCGCCCCGAGCCCGCGCCCACTCTTGCCAGGCGTCCAGTTCCTTACGGGTCTGACTCGCGCCGCCAGGCATGACCACCGCACCGACGTACGGCGATTGGAACACCCGGAACGTGGTCTCGGCGAAGTACTCCGTACATTCGGTCAGCTCGCACGCAAATCTCACGTCTGGCTTGTCGGAACCAAACCGGCGGAGCGCCTCCGCATGGGTCATTCGACGGAACGGACGTGGCAGCTCCACGCCGGCCAGATCGCGCCAGATCGCAACGATGAGATCTTCAGCTACCGTCAAGACGTCGTCACGCCGGACAAAGCTCATCTCGAGGTCGAGCTGGGTGAACTCGGGCTGGCGATCGGCGCGGAAGTCTTCGTCCCGGAAACAACGGGCGATTTGGAAGTATTTTTCTAGCCCCGCGACCATGAGCAGCTGCTTGAAAAGCTGCGGTGACTGCGGAAGTGCATACCAACTGCCTGGCTGCAACCGCACCGGCACCAAGAAATCGCGGGCGCCCTCTGGAGTGGAACGAGTGAGGTTGGGGGTCTCGACCTCAATAAAACCCTGCTCCACCATGATCTGCCGCGCGATCGCGTTGAGCCGCGAACGAATGCGCAACGCTCGCGCTGCCTCCGGACGACGAAGATCGAGATACCGATACTTAAGACGTGCCTCTTCGCCTGTCTCGCCACCGCCCACGCCATCGATGGGGAACGGCAAAGGTGCGGCCTCGCTCAGCACGGTCAAGGCTGTTGCCTCTACTTCGATCTTCCCCGTCGGTAACTCAGGGTTGTCGTTTCCGGTAGGGCGCAAACGCACGTTACCGGTGATTTGCAGGCAGTACTCAGCGCGCAGATCGTGTGCGGCCTCCGCAAGCCGCTCACCCTCTATGACTACCTGCACATACCCAGACGCGTCGCGCAGGTCGAGGAAGATGACGCCGCCGTGATCGCGCCGCCGAGCAACCCACCCCGCCACGGTGACAGCTTGTCCACTGTGGTCGGACCGCAGTGTGCCTGCCTCGACGGAACGGTAAGGGGCGACGGAGGTGAGGGTCACGGGGTGTTCTCCTTTCACAGCAACTCGCTAAGGGTAGCGGGCAGGTCGGCGAGCGCGACCGCCCGCTGCTCACCTGTGGACAACTCCTTGAGCTGCACCACACCTTCGGCAAGGTCTCGCTCACCGATGACCACCGCAAACTGAGCGCCAGAGCGGTCCGCTGCCTTCATAGCGCCCTTGAGGCCGCGTGACCCATAAGCCATGTCAGCGGCCATCCCGGCCGCACGCAGTTGTGCCACGATCCGCACGGCCTGGGTACGTGCCTCACCCAGCGGAACCACGAACACGGCGACCCGAGCGGTGTCGCCAGCAACAACACCTTCTGCCATCATCGCGAGAAGGGTGCGATCTACACCTACGGCCCAGCCAATTCCCGACATATCTGGCCCACCGATGTCGGCACATAAGCCGTCGTATCGGCCGCCACCACCGATGCTGGCCTGGGCTCCGAGTCCGTTGTGGACAAACTCGAATGTGGTTCTGGTGTAGTAATCGAGCCCTCGCACCAGTCTCGGAGTTTCTGTCCAGGTGACAGAAAGTTCCGAGAGGTAGCTACGCACCGCGTCATAGTGTGCGCGGCATTCGTCGCAGAGGTGATCCACCATGAGCGGCGCATCGGTCAATTGTTCGACCACCTCGGAACGCTTGTCGTCGAGCACCCGCAGGGGGTTGATATCTGCGCGACGCGCGGTATCGGCGTCAAGCTCCAAACCAGACAGAAACGCGGTGAGCTTGTCTCGATAAGCGGGGCGGCAATTCCGATCCCCCAGCGACGTGAGCTGAACGGTGAAATCGTTGAGCCCGATCCCCCGAAAGGCGTCCACTCCTAACGCCACGCATTCCGCGTCGAGCGCCGGGTCGTCGCCTCCCAAGGCCTCCATATTGACCTGGGTAAAGGTCCGGTAGCGCCCCGCTTGTGGTCGCTCGTACCGGAAATTCTGGCCGACGCTGTACAGCTTGACGGGCAAGGTACCGCTGTAGAGCTTGTGTTCGACAAACGCGCGCATCAGTCCGGCGGTGAGCTCCGGGCGCAACGTCAGCGAACGTCCGGCCTTGTCGTCAAACGTGTACATCTCCTTGCTGACGACGTCGGTCGACTCACCAACACCACGTTTGAACAGGGCAGTGTCTTCGAATATGGGGGTCTCGATGTAGCCATACCCCGCACGGCGCAGCGGCACGGTCAGCGCTTCTCGCACGGCGAGAAATGTGGCCGAATTCGGCGGCAATACGTCAAAAGTTCCTTTGGGAGCGGAAAAGCTAGAGTTCACGGAGGCGAGCCTACCCAGCCGCTGGCGCGGGCAGCCACCCAGTTATCGTGGCCAGCAAAACCCCCCGTGTCATCGCGAATCACCGCAGCAAGGAGTACCCCGGTGCCGTCCAAGGATCGCCAGCGTGCACTAGCCAGAGCGCAGCTCGAACGTCGCATGGCGCGCAAAGCCGCGGCCGCTCGCCGACGGCGGCGCGTCCAAGCTGGCGTCGCGGCAGCGGTAGTGCTTGTCGCACTCGTCGCCGGCACGGTCTTTCTCGTAAAAAAGTACGGCGGCTCAGATGGCTCGTCTACAAAGGACAGCGCCAACCCGACCTGCGCTTACACCGATGCCGCTCGCGACAAAACCACCATCAAAGATGCGGGCAAGCCTTCTACCGGCAACGTGCCACACGTAGGGAGCCACACCGCCAAGCTCAATACCAATTTTGGTGCGATCACAGTCTCTCTTGATGAAGAAAACGCGCCATGCACCGTCAACAGCTTCTTATACCTCGCTAAAAAAGGCTTCTACAACAACACCCAATGCCACCGCATCACAGTGACTAACGACTACATTCTGCAATGTGGCGATCCATTTGGCACCGGCAAAGGTGGCCCCTCTTACCAATTTGGACTAGAAAACACGCCGTCCGCTAACGACCACCCGCCATACCCGGTCGGAAGCGTGGCCATGGCACGGGACCCCAACGACCCAAACTCCAATGGCAGCCAATTCTTCATTGTCTACAAAAACAGCCCGGACCTCACCAATGACTATTCGCTTTTTGGCGAGGTAAGCGACGGCATGGACGTGATCACCAAAAAGATCGCACCCAACGGCATCACCGGCGAGAATCCCCCCGGATCTGGCGACGGAAAACCCGCAAAGCCCGTCACGATAAACAAAGTGACGGAATAAAAGTTACCTCGCACCACACATGGATCGAGGGTAACGGCCAGATCATGTGGCTTCCCTTAATCCACCATACCCGTGTCGCCCGAGACCACCTTTGGTACTAACCAGAATTGACGCGGTAGGCGTCGAAGACACCGTCCACTTTGCGCACTGCTCGCAACAGGTGACCAAGGTGAGTGGGGTCGGCCATCTCAAAGGTGAACCGGGAAATCGCGACACGGTCCCGGGTAGTGGTCACAGTAGCTGACAAAATACTGACCCGCTCGTCGGACAGCACTCGGCTAATGTCGGACAACAACCGGTGCCTGTCCAAAGCCTCCACTTGAATGGCGACCAAGAACAACGAACCAGCCGTCGGCGCCCAGCTGACCTCCACCAACCGCTCGGATTGTTGCCGCAGATCGTCGGCGTTGGTGCAGTCGGCGCGGTGCACGCTGACGCTCCCGCCGCGAGTCACAAATCCCAGGATGTCGTCACCTGGCACCGGAGTACAACAGCGAGCAAGCTTGACCCAGATGTCGCTCGTCAAACCACCGTCGGCCTTCACGATGATGCCGGGATCGTTAGCCCCAATTTGGCGCGACCGACGCGGCGACGGCACAGCGACATCGGCCATGTCTTCCGCGGCACCCTCGGGGCCACCGAGCGCGGTCAATAGTCGCTGGACAATCGACTGGGCTGAGACGTGGTTCTCCCCCACCGCCGCATACAACGCGCTGACGTCCGGATAGTGCAGATCGCGGGTAATGGTCAGCAGCGAATCGCCCGACAACAACCGTTGCAGCGGCAAATTCTGTTTGCGAATGGCTCGTTGCAGCGACTCTTTGCCCGCTTCGATGGCGTCCTCGCGGCGCTCCTTGGCAAAGTGCTGGCGAATTTTGGTGCGCGCCCGAGGGCTCTTGACGAAACCCAACCAATCCTGCGTCGGCCCGGCGGTCTGGGACTTGGAAGTAAAAATCTCCACCGTGTCGCCGTTCACCAGCACGCTCTCCAGCGGAACCAGTTTGCCGTTCACACGTGCACCCACACACCGGTTACCGACCTCCGTATGCACCGCATACGCAAAGTCGACCGGGGTGGAGCCCGGAGGCAGCGCGATCACATCACCTCGAGGTGTAAAGACATACACCTCTTGCCCACCAAGGTCGAAACGCAGCGACTCGAGGAACTCACCGGGGTCGGTTGCCTCGCGCTGCCAATCCAACAGCTGACGCAGCCACGCCATGTCGTCCACTTTGGTGATAGGCCCGGCGAGCGGCACGCCTTTCTTTTCTTTGTACTTCCAGTGGGCGGCGATCCCGAACTCTGCCGTGCGATGCATCGCCTGAGTGCGAATTTGGAACTCCACCGGCTTGCCTTGCGGGCCAATGACGGTGGTGTGCAGAGACTGATACATGTTGAATTTCGGCATGGCTATGTAGTCTTTGAAGCGCCCAGGCACGGGCTGCCACACCGAATGAATAACGCCTAGGGCCGCGTAGCAATCGCGCACCGAATCCACGAGGACCCGCATTCCCACGAGGTCGTAGATATCGGAAAAATCGCGACCACGCACGATCATCTTTTGATAGATCGAGTAAAAGTGCTTTGGACGTCCGCTGATGTCGTTGCGAATCTTGGCGGAGCGAAGGTCTCCACCGACCCGTTCCGTCACATCCATCAGGGCTTTCTCGCGTGCGGGCGCGTGCTCGTGCACCAGACGCGCGATCTCTTCATAGCGTTTGGGATACAAGGTGCCAAACGCCAAGTCTTCTAGCTCCCACTTAACGGTGTTCATTCCCAGCCGGTGCGCGAGTGGCGACAACACTTCCAACGTCTCGCGAGCTTTCTGCGCTTGCTTCTCCGGAGGCAAAAAACGCAGGGTGCGCATATTGTGCAGACGGTCAGCCAGCTTGATGACCAGCACTCGCGGGTCACGCGCCATGGCGACGATCATCTTGCGGATCGTCTCCGCTTCTGCCGCCTCGCCCAGGTGGACCCGATCAATCTTGGTCACACCGTCGACCAAATGCGCCACCTCGCCGCCGAAGTCAGCTTTGAGCTGCTCCAGGGTGTATCCAGTGTCTTCCACAGTGTCGTGCAAGAGGCCTGCCGCCAGCGTGGTGGTGTCCATACCAAGCTCGGCCAGGATGTGCGCCACTGCCAATGGGTGGGAGATGTATGCGTCACCGCTCAAACGCGTCTGTCCACGGTGGAATTGCTCGGCCACCTCGTATGCGTGCTGCAGCAGCCGCGCATCGGCGCGGGGATGGGCACGCCGGTGCGAGGCCACTATCGGCTCCAGCACCCCGCTGACATGTGCTGCCCCTCCACCAAACCGCGCGAACGCGGCGCGGACCCGTTGGCCTGTCGGAATGGCACCTTGCGAAGCGCCCGCTGACGATCCCAACGGGGGCGTTGCTCCAGCCGCGGGGGTGGCGGGCAGCCCCTCACCGTCGCCGGGTTCAGAACCCGCGGCGGGAGCGGTATCTGACGACATGCCGCCTCCTCTTAGCTGGTCAGAAATACGGTGCGTTCAGGCTCCTTTGGACACGCTCCAGGCTACCGTCGCCGCTTACCACTGCTGGTGTGTCCCGGACGTGCCGCACGACTACGACGACGCGGTGGTCGGTGGCCACCACCGGCAGCGGTGGATACTGGGGTCGCATCTTCGCTGGCCGTGGCATCTGACCGCGCCTTGTCGGACCCAGGTGAGTCGTCGACACTCGCCGCTCCCTCTTTAGCGCGCCTGGCCAACACTCGTTGTTTCTGCGCGGCATAACGCGGCTCGCGCTCTTTGAGCTCCACCACCCAGGGTGTTGCCAAAAATAGCGAAGAATAGGCACCGACTGCCAAACCGACGAACAGCACCAGAGCCAAGTCTTTCAAGGTTCCGACACCGAGAAGGCCGGCACCCACAAACAACAAGCCACCCACCGGAAACAGCGAAATGAGGCTGGTGTTGATCGAGCGCATTAGCGTCTGGTTTACCGCGGTGTTCGCGGCCTCACCGTAGGTCATGCGGGTATTGGACAGCACGCCCTTAGTGTTCTCCTGCACCTTGTCGAAGACCACCACGGTGTCGTAAAGCGAGAAACCCAAGATGGTCAATAGACCGATCACAGTGGACGGAGTGACCTCAAAGCCAATGACCGAATACAGACCAGCCGTAAGCACCAAGTCGTGAATCAGCGCCAAGATTCCGGCTATCGCCATTTTCTGTTCGAAGCGGACCCCGATATACAGGCTCACCAGCACTAGAAAGACCACCAGGGCGATTAAGCCCTTTTTGGTGACGTCGCTTCCCCAGGAAGAACTCACCACGCTGTCGTTGACCTCGCTGCTCTTAATCCCGAGCTTGTTTGCCAGCGAATTCTTGACCGCAACATTTTTTGTGCTGCCGAGCACCTCAGTTTTGATGTTGTATTTTTGCTGACCGCCGGTGCCCACCTCCTGTGCGGTTTGGACCGTTACTCCGGCGTCCTCTACCGCCGCGCGGGCTTGGCTCAGCGATGTGCCCGCCGGCTTAGGCATGAGGAACGAGCTGCCGCCAGAGAATTCAATGCCCCAATTGAAACCGCGGAACGTCATGCTCCCAATAGAAATGACCACAAGCACCAGCGACACCACATACCACCACTTGCGTCGGCCGATGAAGTCGTATGTGGTCTGTCCACGATAGAGATTGCGAAAAAATCGCACGATTGCCATTGGTCAGGACTCCTTCACGACCGCAGAGGTGGTCGACTCGGTGCGTCGCCGACGAAGCCGCCCCAATCCCGACACTCGGGAGGTGCCAAACTTCTTCGATCTAGAGAACAGGACCACCAAGGGGTGGGTGAACAAGAACACCACTACCAGGTCGACGATGGTCGACAGACCCAAGGTGAACGCGAACCCCTTCACTGGGCCTAGCGCCAAAATGTAAAGCACAGCCGCCGCGAGGAACGACACCGCGTCAGCGGACAAAATGGTCTTTCGCGCCCGGACCCACGCTCGCGGCACCGCACTACGGCCCGAGCGCCCCTCACGTATCTCATCCTTAATGCGTTCGAAATAGACCACAAACGAATCCGCGGTAATACCCACGGCGACGATGAATCCCGCAATGCCCGCCAAGGTCAGGGTGAATCCGACCGCCGTGCCGGCGAGCAGCAGAGCCGCATAGGTGATCAGCCCCGATATCACCAAGCTGGCGATGGTGACCAAACCCAAGCCACGGTAGTAGAGCAGGGAATACAACACGACCAGGACGAGTCCGATGCCACCCGCCAGCAAACCTGCTCGCAGCTGTTGCAAGCCCAAGGTCGGGCTCACCGAACTCGCATTGTCTACCGAGAAAGTGAGCGGCAGCGCACCATATTTGAGCTGGTTAGACAGCGTCTGTGCATCGCTTTTGGTGAATGGATCGCTGGAGCCACCGGTGATTTGCGCGTCACCGGTAATGACATTCTGGATCTCCGGCGCGGAGACAACCTGGTTATCCAGAACAACCGCTACCTGCTTACCCACTGTTGCTTTGGTGAGTTTGGTCCATCTTTCTTGGCCAGAACCAGTGAACTTGATCGACACCTTCCACCCCTCGGAAGGGTCGTAGTTGAAGCTCGCACCACGGACATCCGTGCCGACGACCTTCGCCTGGTCGAGCAGATATTTACTGTGCCCGTTGTTCTCGCACGAGACGACCTGCTGATTCTTGTCGATGATGCTGCCAGCCTGCCGCGCATTGAGCTGTGCGCAGGTAATCTGGGGAACCCACATCTGGAAACTGGCGGGCAACGCCGCGACTTCTGCGGGCGTCAATTTTTTCGCGACGTCGAAGGCCGCATACCGCGACTTGTCGATGGGCTGTTGGCTCTGTTGAGCAACCGCCACCAGCTGTTGTGCCTCCGGCGAAAATTTAGACAAAACCTGTTGCGACGATGGTACTTTCTGTGGATCCGTGGTGCCGTCGTCGTTTGCTGCGTTGGAGTATTTTGCGCCAGAGTCGTTAGCGCTGCCCGCCACCTGGCGAAAGCGCAGCTGCGCCGGCTGGCCGATCTTTTTGACTCCCTCGTCGTCGTGGCCGGGCACATTGATGACGATGCTGTTGCCGCCCTCGGTGATCACCTCAAATTCGCCGACCCCACTGCCGTTGACGCGGTTCTCGATGATCTGTCGGGCCTGCTCCAGCTGTGCCTTATCCGGGTTTTTGCCGCCCGGCCGCACAGCTTTAAGGGTTACCGTCGTGCCGCCTTGTAGGTCCAAACCGAGACTGGGTGTCAACTTGTCACGGATCGTTCCACCTGGACCGGTGAAAAAGACCAATGCATAGAGACCAGCGAGGACGACGATGAGCACCGCAAAATAGCGAGCTACTCGCAGCCGTCCGTGAGGTGGTGCTGCCACAGCGTATTTCTTCCTGTGAGGGCTAACGGGGGTGGCACCTCAGGAAACCCATACTCGGCAAACCGGGAGTACAGAGAGACCTGAGGCACCGATACGACCACTTGCTGTAGTGCCAAGACTACGCGGAAGCTACTTAGCTTCTTTTTCGCCTACCACTGCTTTAGGGGCTTCTTGCGCCTCATCGACCTCGGCTTGCCCTGCGTGATCGGCGGTCACCTCGCCCGACTCATCGCCTTGCTCATCGGCTTCTTCCGACTGCTCAACGGGCTTGCGGACCTGGCCAATAGCGGCACGGGCATAACGGGCATGGATGCCCGGCGCGATCTCCAGCGTTACCGACTCGTCGTCTACCTCCACCACCGTGCCGTACATGCCGCCGATCGTGACGATGTCGGTGCCCGGCCCGATCGCAGACTGCATCTGCGCCTGCTCACGCTTCCGCTTGCTCTGCGGACGGATGATCAGGAAATAGGTGAGTACAAAAAGACCAGCGATGAGGAGCAACGGAACGAGGCTTCCGCTTCCTCCGCCAGATGCGGCCAAATACACGGACTGTCTCCTTTAGACCAAGTAAGCGAGTGGACGCTCGATATTCTGAGCCTACGAATTGAGATACAGCGGGCGAGTCTAGCCCGCAGAGAAATCGACGAAACGCGCAGCCAGCAAGCTAGGACAAAACGCGCTTATGCGTCCATGCTGGCTGAGCGGCATTTACTGCCTAAACCTCCGCTGAGTCTGATGACTCGGTTCCCAGGCTAGCGGGTTGTGGTGGCGTTTTGCCAAGATGCCGCCAGGCAGCTGGCGTGGCGGCTCGCCCCCGTGGTGTGCGCCGCATCAGCCCCGCTCGCACCAAATAACGCTCAGCCACTTCTTCGACCGTGCCAGGCTCTTCGCCCACCGCGATCGCGAGAGTGGTCAGCCCCACCGGACCACCACCAAACGAATTCACCAAAGCCTCCACGACCGACCGATCCAGCCGGTCTAACCCCAGCTCATCGACGTCGTAGACCGCTAACGCCTGCCGCGCCACCACACGACTGATGACACCTTCGGCGCGGACCTGCGCGTAATCGCGCACCCGCCGCAGCAACCGGTTGGCGATCCGCGGTGTCCCCCGCGACCGACGAGCGATCTCGGCAGCTCCCGCGGGCTCGACGTGTACCCGCAAAATCTGCGCCGAGCGGGCAATCACCTGCTCCAGCTCAGCCGGATCGTAAAAATCTAGGTGGCCAACGAAGCCAAAACGGTCACGCATCGGCCCCGTAAGCAAGCCAGCACGAGTGGTCGCCCCCACCAACGTGAAAGGCTCCACCTCGAGCGGGATTGCTGTTGCCCCTGGTCCCTTGCCGACGATGACATCCACACGGAAGTCCTCCATCGCCGAATACAACAGCTCTTCGGCAGGACGAGCCATCCGGTGAATCTCGTCAATGAAAAGCACGTCACCGGGGGCAAGTGCAGTGAGGATCGCCGCTAGATCGCCGGAGCGCTCGATCGCCGGCCCGCTCGTGATGCGGATAGCCGCCCCGAGCTCTGCCGCGATGATCATCGCCAGACTTGTCTTGCCCAACCCTGGAGGTCCGGACAGCAAAATGTGGTCCGGCGGACGTTCTCGCTGTTGCGCTGAGCGCAGCAGCAACTCCAACTGTTCGCGGACCCGGACTTGGCCCACGAAATCGGCCAGGATCTCCGGACGTAGACCCGACTCCAGCACTCGTTCGCCGACGGCCAACACCGGCGATGTCATGGTGGTGGTGGGGTCGCTCATCGAACAGCGCTCAACATCGCTATAGCTTGCTTTAAGGCACGACTGACCGACATGGACGTGTCGTCGCAGGTAGCAGCGATCTCCATCGTGACCTGCTCGGCTTCCCGCCGGGACCACCCCAACGACACCAGGCCTTGCCGAACCGGCTCCAGCCAATCGGCCGATGAAGACTGTGCGGCCTCTCCGGAGGTACTGTCGGAATCATCGATCTGACCAATTCGGTCTTTCAGTTCCAGAATCAGCCGCTCCGCGCCTTTCTTACCTACACCCGATACTTGGGTCAGAGCAGATACATCACCGTTGACAACCGCTCTGCGCACGCCGCGAGGCGAATGGACGGCCAGGATGGCCTGGGCAAGCCGAGGACCCACCCCACTCGCGGTTTGCAACAGCTCAAAAATTGACCGCTCATCGTCGCTCAGGAAGCCATACAACGTCAGCGCGTCTTCGCGGACCACCAGACTCGTAAACAACCGAGCCGCCTCGCCGACCCGTAATGTCGCCAAAGTCGCCGGACCGCACTGCACCAGCAGGCCGACCCCAGCGACCTCCACCACGGCACCATTGGGGGCCACGGCGCCGACGACGCCGGCAACACTGGCGATCATGCGTTTTCCCCGGCTACTACTCAGCCCACGTCGATGGCTTCTACGGTCCGCGCGCCACCAGCCCTGCCGCACGCTGTACCGCTGCCGCAAGACGCGCCTGCGTGGGAGCACGCCACAGGTGGCACATGGCAATCGCGAGAGCGTCAGCGGCGTCAGCTGGCTTGGGGCGTTCGGTTAACCGAAGCAGCCGCGTCACCATGCTCGTGACTTGCTCCTTGTTAGCGCGCCCGCTGCCCGTGACCGCAGCTTTGACCTCGCTGGGTGTGTGCATCGCAACTGGCACACCGGCCCGGGCAGCTGCGGTAAGCGCAACCGCTCCTACCTGAGCGGTCCCCATGACGGTCCGCACATTGTGCTGACTAAACACCCGCTCCACTGCCACGACATCGGGTCTAAATTGGAGGATCGCTGCGTTGAAGGCTTCGTCGAGCGCGACCAACCGGGCACCAAGGTCGTCATCGGGAGGGGTACACACCACACCCACATGGATCATGCGGCAAGCCTGACCTGCGGCGCCTTCAACTACCCCTACCCCGCACCGGGTGAGCCCTGGGTCAACGCCAAGCACGCGCACCACAGACCTCCGAACTCACCGCTCACGAATATCCGAACAGACGTTCGATACGGTACCGGTCTCACTGAGACGGTGAACAACCGACACGCACGCCGGACAGAACTCGTCAGTCGATCTCTTGCATGACCTCATCAGAGACGTCGAAGTTGGCGAATACGTTCTGCACATCGTCGCAGTCTTCCAGCGCATCAATCAGCTTGAATACCTTGCGCGCACTGTCGAGATCGAGTGGCACCGTCACGCTGGGGATAAAGCTGACATCGGCGGAGTCGTAGTCAATACCGGCTGCCTGCAACGCGGAGCGCACCGCCACAAGATCCGTTGGGTCGCTGACGACCTCGAAGGAATCGCCTAAGTTATTGACCTCTTCAGCGCCGGCGTCAAGGACCGCTAACAGGACATCATCGTCGCCTAGGCCCTGTGAGGGCACGATCACCGCACCCTTGCGGGCGAACATGTAGGCCACACTGCCCGCATCCGCGAGGTTGCCTCCGTTACGACTCAAAGCCGTGCGCACCTCGCCGGCGGCCCGATTGCGATTATCGGTCAGACACTCGACCAGCAACGCCACCCCCGCCGGGCCATAGCTTTCGTAGGTGATGTTTTGGTAGTCGGCGCCTCCACCTTCAAGACCCGCACCGCGCTTTACCGCGCGATCGATGTTGTCGTTAGGGACCGAGCTCTTTTTTGCCTTTTGAATCGCGTCGAACAAGGTGGGGTTTCCAGTGGGGTCTGCCCCGCCAGTGCGCGCGGCGACCTCAACATCTTGATGAGCTTGGCGAACATCTTGCCGCGCTTGGCGTCGACAACGGCCTTCTTGTGTTTTGTGGTTGCCCACTTCGAGTGGCCGCTCACCGCTTCGTCTCCTTTATATGTGTCGTGTCCACTGTGCTCTGTCGATCGCTTGACGGATGCCGATGTGTGCCGCTATTGGCTGACCGCGTGCTGGCTCGCGTTTGCGGTCATCGCCGCAAACAATGCGTGCACTCGCGTGTCACCGGTCAATTCTGGATGGAACGCCGTAGCAAGCAGGTTGCCTTGTCGCACCGCGATGATGGTACCGGGCCCCTTCGTGGCCTCAGGTGGCCCAGGCACGGTGCTTTTCTCGTGAGCACCCGAGCCCAGGGAGATGCCTCGCGACAGCCGCGCCAGCACCTCAACGTGCGGCCCCGCGTGCTCGACCCACGGTGCGCGAATAAACACCCCACGTACCGGCGCTCCTACGATGCGGGCCATCGTCACCTCGGTCTCGAACGAATCGACCTGACGGCCAAATGCGTTGCGTCGAACAACTATGTCGATGCCGCCGAAAGGACGCTGGTCCGCCCGACCGTCCATAATGGATTCCGCCAGCATGATCATCCCGGCGCAGGAGCCATAGACAGGCATCCCCGCCGCGATGCGCCGCACGATCGGCTCGCGCAGTTCGAAGACGTCCGCAAGCCGGCTTATGGTGGTCGACTCGCCGCCCGGAATGACCAGCCCCTCAACAAGGTCCAGCTCGCGAGGCTGCCGGACCGGCACTGGTGTTGCCCCCACCGCGCGTAGCGCTTCGCTGTGTTCGCGCACATCCCCCTGTAATGCGAGTACGCCTACTACCGTCTGACGCAACGCTGCTTCCTCCCGATGTGCACGTCTGCCGATGAACTCGGGGAGTAAGCCCCGCGAAACCCGTTGCCTACCAGCCCCGGCCGGCATAGCGCTCGGACTCGGGCAATTCACTGACATTGATACCGACCATCGCCTCACCAAGGCCCCGCGAGACCTTGGCTATCGCGTCAGGATCGTTGAACAATGTGGTGGCCTTGACTATCGCCTCGGCGCGCTTAGCCGGATTACCCGACTTAAGATTCCTGACCCGACGAAAACACCCTCGGCCCCTAGCCGCATCATCATGGCCGCGTCGGCGGGTGTCGCCAGCCCTCCGGCGGTAAACAACACCACCGGAAGCTTTCCAGCTTGCGCCACCTCGCGCACGAGTTCGACGGGAGCCCTCAGCTCCTTCGCTGCGGCATAAAGCTCAGTCTCGTCCAACGTAGACAAACGGGCGATGTCACCCCGGATCTGTCTCATATGGCGAGTGGCCTCGACCACATTGCCCGTGCCGGCCTCACCCTTGGAGCGGATCATCGCCGCACCCTCGGAAATACGTCGCAACGCTTCGCCAAGGTTCGTTGCCCCACACACGAATGGCACCGTAAACGCGAACTTGTCGATGTGATGTGATTCGTCGGCCGGTGTGAGCACTTCGGACTCGTCGATGTAGTCGACGCCGATCGCCTGCAGCACCTGAGCCTCCACGAAGTGACCGATGCGCGCCTTGGCCATAACCGGAATCGACACCGCTTCGATAATGCCGTCGATCATGTCTGGGTCACTCATCCGAGCCACGCCACCCTGCGCGCGAATATCGGCCGGAACTCGCTCCAACGCCATCACCGCGACCGCACCCGCGTCCTCGGCGATCTTGGCCTGCTCAGGTGTGACCACGTCCATGATCACGCCGCCCTTGAGCATCTCAGCCATGCCACGCTTTACCCGGGCAGTGCCGGTGTTGGCAGAGGCTGGACCGGACAGACCGCTGACCGATGCGACGCTGTGGCTACTGGCTGCGGACACAAGGACCTCGCTCATCTCGAAGCTCATCTTGATTTTCTGCGTCATCACCGTGCACAACGCTGCTTGGATCCATCGTAGTCAGCACCGCTGAAGGCTCGGCCCACGGCTAGGGATGTACGGGGCTACGCGATGAACCCGCTTACGCACATACACTGGCGCGTGCGGTGATCAAGCCGCCATCTTGGACGGACGCGGACGTGGCAAGGCAGAAACAAATTCTGTATCAATATCGAAATAACATGGCGGCGGCCAATGGGCGGCGAGCCGCAGCGCTCGAGGCACACGTTGTCCGCGCAAAGCTAAGGTGTCGCGAATGGCGTCGTTGTACACCTGGCGGGCAACTTCTAGCCGACTATTTACGGCGACAAGCTCAGCCAACAACAGGTCTTGTGGTTCCAAAGGCAGCAGCCGCAACGCTCGGGTCAGCTCGTTCTCGCTTTGTTCCCGATCATTGTCGTGAGCCAAGGCGGCATAAGCGGCAGCCTCAATAGGGCCAGCAGAACTCCCTAACACCAGCGCATGGTCTTTTGCCAGCAACGACGCAACCTGCGCCCGCTTTCGCAATTGCACATGAAGCGCTGATCTGGCCGCCTCAGCTCGCCCATGTAGTCGCGCCAGCCGCCCAGCCAACCAGGCGATATACAACGCAAGCAGCGAGACCGCGATTACCACTACTACGAGGTAGGTCACTCACACATGTTAACGGCAGATTCAGGTGGTGGTTCAGCGCACAGATGCGGTGATGAGGTTGTCAGTGGCGAGTTAGTTGGTCGCCACATCGGTGGCATGGTGCACACCGATCTGATACTTTTCCTCGGCCATGAATGACACATTGCTCGACGTCTGTGACTTAACAAAGAACTTCGGCTCATTATGCGCGGTGGACTCAATCTCTTTCTCGGTAAAGCGCGGCGAAATAATTGGTCTACTGGGTCCCAATGGAGCAGGTAAAACGACCACAATAGATATGCTTCTCGGTCTCACTAAATACGATTCCGGCAGAATTCGTTATTTTGACATGGATTTCCGCAAAAAGCGCTCAGCCTGTTTACAAAGGATCAATTTCACCTCTGCGTACAACTCTTTACAAACTCGCATTACTGTACTAGAGAATCTTCACGTATTCGCTCACCTGTACCAAGTCAAAGGTTGTGGAAAGAAAATTGACGAACTTCTCGATTACTTCGAGATAAATCACTTACGTAATCAGAATTTTCTTTCTCTTTCTGCCGGTCAGAAGACCCGTGTTAACCTCGTTAAATCATTAATCAACGATCCCGAAATCGTGTTAATGGACGAGCCCACAGCATCTCTAGACCCCGACATCGCCGACAAAACTCTCAGCCTCATTGAGGAGTTGCGGGAGCAACGGGGAATCGCGGTCCTCTACACCAGTCACAATATGTCCGAAATAGCCAGGATCTGCGACTCAGTCATCTTTCTGGATCACGGACGGGTAGCCGCGCGCGATACACCGACACAATTAACGAGAAGAATCCCCAACGCCGACATCATTCTGACTGTGGCACACGAGCAAGACAAGCTGCACCAGTGGTGTTTAGAACGGCACCTCATCGCTGGCACCCTAGGCACCCACGCGGTACGGATCAGCGTCGATGAGCAGGCGATTGGGCAAACGCTGTCCAGCATTGGACGCGCTGGCTTCGAATTTGTGGACATTGAGATTCGCCGAGCCACTTTGGATGACGTCTTTCTCAACATAGCGCGAGGTAAATAGGAATGTCTTGGAAAAGGATATGGAGCATATTAGTCCAAGATTTCTATATCACCCGAAGATCAATGGAAGTAATTATCGATAACTACTTGTTCTCAGTAATGGGGACACTCGTCTTTGGCTTTGCCTCTCGCTATCTCTTTGACGTTACTCAGCAAACGGGCGCTTATTACCTATTACTAGGCGTCGTGTTATGGGAGATTGTCCGTGTCACTCAATATTCCATATCAGTGTCTAGTATGTGGAATATTTGGTCCCGCAATTTTGGCAATATGTTCGTTGCTCCCCTCACGTTTTTCGAATATCTTGTAGGGCGAATTCTCGTCGCCGTTACAAAGTCGTTGGTGACGTTGGCCATTGTCGCCAGCATGGCTCAAGCTTTTTTCGACTTACATATTCTGAGCCTGGGTATCGCCAATCTGGCATTGTTCTTTGTCAACTTGTCAGTATTTGCTTGGTCACTCGGTTTGATTATCTTGGGTATTATTTTTGTGTTCGGCATTCGCCTAGCGGCGTTATCTTGGGGCGTGGTATTTCTATTTCAACCGCTGTGTGCCGCGTATTTTCCGGTGAGCCTTCTGCCGCAACCGCTGCGTGGAATCGCGCTCGCATTACCACCGACCCACGTGTTCGAAGCCGCACGTAGAGGCCTCACCCACAGCGGCATAGACCTCACCCAAGCGCTATGGATGTGCGGCCTTAACGCTGTCTATCTCACCGCAACGATTCTGCTGTTTCGATGGATGCTCGGGCGGTCACAGTCGTCGGGTCAGTTTGTAAAACTCGATGCCTGATAGTTCACGTGAATTTGTTTAAGTACTCTTCCATAGCTGTTTAGCCAACTTGTTAAGCTCACCCGGCATCCGTGTACTCGCGGCCTCATCCTCGATCACCGAAACGGGGCTGGCGTCGATCGCACTGGCATAGACATCCAGCACTCGTCGGGCAATCACCGGCCAATCAAAGGCCTGCACCACGCTGCTGGCTTGCTCCTTGAGCTCGTGTCGTCGCACGGAATCGTCCAACAGCGACGCCAATAGCGCCGCCAAGGCGTCAGGGTCGCCGGTGGAAAAAAGCGCGCCCGCCCGACCATCGGCAAGCACTCGACGGAAAGCATCAAGATCACTGGCGACGATCGCCGCCCCAGCCGCCATCGCCTCTGTGAGCACAATCCCAAACGATTCCCCACCGACGTTGGGCGCCACGTAAATATCGACGCTGCGAAGCATCCGCGCTTTGTCGGCATCGGAGACCATGCCTAACATCACGATGCGATCCCGCAACCGCTGCGGAACTCCATGGAGGGCGTCGCTACTATCGCCCGGCCCAGCCACCAGCATCCGCAGGTCGGGCCGCTTTTCCACAAGTTGATCGAAGGCTGTCAACAGAACTGTAAAACCCTTGCGTGGCTCTGTGAAGCGTCCTAAAAATCCGATGCTGCCACCCTCGCCTGGCCAACCGGGTAGTGGCTCGGCATGCGCGAACCGACTGACGTCGACCCCATTAGGAATCTCCACCCCGCCGCTGTCCAAATGCTCCACTTGAAACCGCCGAGCCAACGCTGACACGGCGATCCGCCCGGTGATCTTCTCGTAAATAGGCTGAAGAGCGGCGTGCGCAATAGCAACCGCGCGGGATCGATCGCTGGCAATGTGGAAGGTCGCGACGATGGGGCCTTGCGCGAGGACACACGCCAACATGGAAATGCTAGGCGCGAGCGGCTCATGCAGGTGCAAAACGTCAAAGTTGCCGTTCTTGAGCCAGCGGCGCACCCGGGCCAACGTGACCGGTCCAAACACGATCCGAGCCACCGAGCCGTTGTAGGGCAAGGAAACTCCCTTGCCCACAGAGACCGCGTAGGGCGGCAGTTTGTCGTCGTTTTCGGCGGGGGCAAGTACAGAAACGTGATGACCCAAACCCATCAGAGTCTCTGCCAAGTCATGCACGTGCGCCTGCACTCCACCGGGAACATCGAAGGAGTAGGGGCACACCAGACCGATCCGTAGGGAACCCGGAACGCTCGGCGTCATGCCGAACCCATCCCTGCGGGGCCCTCTGTGTGCGACGGTTGGCTACTCGCGCCTCTGTCCTGCAACCAGACGCGCTGCATCATGTGCCAATCCTGGGGGTGCTCGGCGATGCCCGCCGCGAAACTGTCGGCCAAAGTCTGCGTGATGGTGGTGACACGTTCTCGTTGGCTACCACTGCTAGGCATAGCGACCGGCCCGCTCACCCGTGCGCGGGTGCGGTGGGGCTCGTACCAGATGTTCGCCACCAGCAGCGGCGCACCGGTGCGCAATGCCAACAGCGCCGGGCCAGGAGGCATCCGAGTCTTGGCGCCAAAAAAGTCGACTTCTACCCCTTTAGTGGACAGATCGCGATCAGCCAACAACGCGACCACACCGCCTTGGTTCAACCGCTCAGCCAGCACATCGATCGGTGGCCGATCACCACCAGTCAGCGGAACAATCTCCATGCCCAGCGAGCGCCGATAGTCCAAGAAACGTTGGTAAAGCCGCTCAGGACGCAGCCGTTCGGCCACACTGACCAGCTGCAGGCCGTTCATGCACGCCCAGGCACCCGCGAGGTCCCAATTGCCGGCGTGAGGCAACGCAAGAATGATGCCCCGGCCATGGCCATACAGCCGCTCCAGCTCATCCTTGTCTTCCAAAAAGAATTGATCCAAGAGCTGTGAAGGGCTCCAACGTGGCAACCGAAAAGTCTCCCGCCAATATCGCGCATAGGACTGGACGCCTGCCTGAACCAGGTGTTCTAGCTGGTCTTCGGGCATCTCACCGCCGACTACGCGTCGGAGGTTGTGCCGCAGCCGAACAATCGACCCGCCGTTTTTTCGCCAGGCCCGGTCAGCTCCGTAGCGAAACACTCGCTCCGCCGCGGACTCGGGCATAGCACGCACCGCACGCCAAGCAGCCAGATAACCCGCGTGAGTCAACGCATCGCGGAAGCCACTCATGCGCCGCCTACCGCGCTTTTCCCCTTGGCGGCGTCCCGGCTTTGCCGCCACACCACGGTCATTCGCTGCCCAATAGTGATCACGGCCAGCACCGTCAGTAGCCAGAGCGCGCCGTCAATAGCCAGACGCACACCGGCAATGGCGAGAACACCACCAACACCGATGATGATCAGGCGCTCAGCGCGCTCGGCGATGCCCACGTTGCAGGTCATGCCCAGTCCTTCAGCGCGCGCTTTCGCATAAGACACGATGAACCCGGTGAGCAGACATGCCAACGCTGCGATCACCGCTGACCAGCGCTCTTGAGTAGCTAGCCAATACGCCAACGAACAGAAGATCGCCCCATCTGCCAATCTGTCCATGGTGGAGTCTAGAAAAGCACCCCATGAGCTTTGGCGGCCCGTAGCCCGCGCCACCGCCCCGTCGACCAAGTCAGTAAGGAGCGAGATCGAGACGACCACGAAGCCCCAAAACAACTCGCCCCGGGCAGCAAAAACCACCGACCCCACGACGACACCCGCCGTGCCCAACACAGTGATGGCATCTGGGCTGACGCCACGACGCCCTAAGGCAGCGCCCAGAGGATTGAGGAGCCGACTCACAGCCGACCGTGCAACGGTGTTGAGCATGGCCGTCACCATAACCAACGCATATTGCGGCCTCGCTGCGCGGCTCGTCGTGCACGCTGGTTGGAAGAAGACCGGGTCATCGCATTTCGAGAGGGTTCAGCAAACGCACCTGTGGAAAACGAGCAAAGCCGCTGTCAGTTGTTACCAAGGTGGCGTCATGCTCAATAGCAAGCGCTGCATGGTAGGCATCTGGAATCGTGTTGGCTCGTGCTTCGGTAGCTCTACAAAGCTCGGCAAAGATCGGCCAATGGCTCGAGCTTGGCCGAAGTGGCGTTGTTGCTGGTGCCTCGAATAACGTCTCACAAAAGGCACGTGCGGCTTCCGGAGTTGTCGGATCTATGAAGATCCGATGGTTGGTCACGATGCGCAAAAATCCAGAAAGAACAAGCTCGCTAAGGCCGATGATTTCTGGCCCCACCAGTCTGGTTTCCAACCAATTTTTGTGCTCTATATGCTGCTTGCTTTCTCTGCGAAACGCGTACACAAATATATTTACGTCAGGCATCAACATGATGCGGCTCATTATCTCCGAGAATGTCGGCAACTCTTTCTTTATCTGCCAGATCGATCCCCGTCCGAAATCCAGTGCCACCATCTGTCGGAAGCGGGAAAGACGTAGCCGACGAGCGGGCAATGGGTTGTTCAACCAATAAGGAACGAAGAGCGTCGTCTATGACCGCTCCCAGCGAACGATGTGTCTGCGCAGCGACGCCTTTAGCTTTTGCAAGGAGGCGCTCATTAATATTCACGGTAGTGCGCATGTAAACATCATATCATCACCTCTAGTCACCATGATGCTTGTCGTGGCTGGCCCACTCGTCTGCCAGGAGCTGCCGGGTGTCGCTTAACAACTGAGGAAGCACCTTGGTGTGACCCACCACCGGCATGAAGTTCGTGTCGCCGCCCCAGCGGGGCACCACGTGCTGGTGCAGGTGTGCAGCGATGCCCGCCCCCGCTACCGCCCCCTGATTCATGCCAATGTTGAACCCATGTGCACCGGTGACGGACCGAATGACCGACATCGACCGCTGAGTAAACTGTCCACACTCGAGTGTCTCAGCGTCGGTGAGCTCTTCATAACCAGCCACGTGCCGAAAAGGACAGATCAACAGGTGCCCAGAGTTATACGGATACAAATTGAGGATCGCGTACACCAGCTCACCTCGGGCCACGATCAGGCCGTCCTCGTCTGACAGCGTGGGCGCCCGGCAAAAGGGGCACTCGTCAAGGGTGTCGTCTGCGGGCTTGTGTGCACCTTGAATGTAGGACATGCGATGCGGCGCCCATAGCCGCTGGAACGGATCAGCCTCAGCCATTCCACAATCCTACGGACCCGCCAGCTCAACAGGTCATTGCGAGTGTCCGGTTGAATAAGTGAGTTTCTACTAAAGGTAAGGGGCCGAAGAATGCGAACGTGGCGCTTGTCCAGTGGGCTAGCAGCAACCATGCTGGTGTTGATCAGCATGGCGGGTTGCCGCACCTCAGATCGAGAGCAGTCCGTACCAGAGTCTCGGACTCTTTGCCCCACCTCCGGCAGCGTGGCAAAGATAATAAACAGCCCTACCGTTGGTCCCGTGCACGTAGGTGGAAGATCCGATATGTGCGGTTACCAGGCTACTCATGTCGGCACAGAGGTGTTGATCTCTCGGGTACAACCGAAGCCTGGTGCACATAAGCCAGGACAAAAATATGCAGAAATGCGCAAAGAGGCCCAACAGGACGCCCAAGATCAGAAGCTCACTACCTACAGTGGACTAGGAGATGACGCCCGATTCAGGGTCGGCCACATGACGGTACGCACGTCCACAGCAGTTCTGTTCGTCACCATGAGTAACCCAGAGCACCTGGACGACCCCGCACAGGTGCTCGATGCTGCGCCCGATCAACTCGCGCAATTCGCACGCCGATTACTTCCCTTGGGATTGCAATTTCCACAGACGGAAAATATGGACTGTGCTCCTATCCAGCAAGCATTCGCGCAAGAGGTCGGCGCACCCGTCGAAATCGAGCCCAACAACGGCAACGAGCTACTGATCAATCGGAGGAAACTGCAACAAAAAGGCTGTGACCTCACCGCAGACAATGGGCGATTCGCGACCGTTCAGCTCGCTGATCCGTCTGCATGGGACAGTTGGCTCCATACCCAAGAGGCTTTGCAAGAGCGTTATGTGCCCGTGACAGTTTCCGGTCATAACGGATTCCAGACGAACCACGACATGGTCGTCGACGACGGTGCACATCCGCTCAAGGTGACGATTCTTGACACCGACCGCAGTCAGCCCACGCTGGACAAACTCCGCATCAAGCTCGTGGAACTCGTACTGAAATAGGGTGCCGTTCGCGTCGACGACCGGTGGGTTTCTGGGGTCATACTCCGGAAACCCACCGGTCAAACAAGGGTGAGGCGGACTGGTCGGACGCGGTGCGCTCGTACTGAGCGCGGGGTAGTGACGCCACCTGCCGTTGAGCCGTTGACCCTGTTAGGCCGCGCCGTTGGAGTCTGTGCCGCTGCCCGCGCCGTCGGCCCTTGGGCCGATATTGGTGCGCGAGCGAACGATCTCAGCCACATGTGCCACCGCCTCCGCCAGCGGCACACCATTGCGCTGCGACCCGTCCCGATACCGGAACGACACCGTGCCACCGGCTACGTCGTCGTCACCGGCGATGGCCATGAACGGAATCTTCTGCTTTTGCGCGGTGCGGATTTTTTTCTGCATCCGGTCAGCGGAGGTGTCTACTTCGGCCCGGATGCCCTCGGCACGCAGCCGCTCCACAAAGGATTGCAGATAGTCCACATGCGAGTCCGCAACCGGAATACCCACGACCTGCACTGGAGCCAGCCAGGCCGGGAACGCCCCAGCATAGTGCTCGGTGAGCACGCCGAAGAACCGCTCGATCGAACCAAACAGCGCTCGGTGAATCATGATCGGCTGCTGCCTGGTGCCGTCCGCTGCTTGATACTCCAGGTCGAACCCCGCCGGCTGGTTGAAGTCGACCTGGATGGTCGACATTTGCCACGACCGGCCGATCGCGTCCTTGGCCTGCACCGAGATTTTGGGGCCATAGTAGGCCGCTCCGCCTGGGTCGGGCACAAGCTCCAAACCGGACTCTTCCGCAGCCTGCCGCAGTGTCTCGGTTGCTTCTTCCCACTGCTCTGGCGAGCCAATGAATTTGGGTGAATCGTCGCGAGTGGACAGTTCTAAGTAGAAGTCGTCGAGGCCATAGTCACGCAGCAGGTCCAGCACGAACGTCAGCAATGCTTTCAACTCGCCCGACATCTGTTCTTTGGTGCAATAAATGTGCGAGTCGTCTTGGGTCATGCCCCGCACGCGGGTGAGTCCGTGCACCACGCCCGACTTTTCGTACCGGTACACCGTGCCGAATTCGAACAGCCGTAACGGTAACTCGCGATAGGAGCGTCCACGCGACCGGAAGATGAGGTTATGCATCGGGCAGTTCATAGCCTTGAGGTAATACTCCGCGCCCTCAAACTCCATGGGCGGGAACATCGACTCCGCGTAGTAAGGCAGGTGGCCAGACATCTCGAACACGTGTGCTTTGGTGATATGCGGCGTGTTGACGAACTCATAGCCCGCTCGTTCGTGCCGCTGCCGCGAATAGCCCTCCAGCTCGCGCCGAATGATGCCGCCCTTGGGGTGGAATACCGGCAAACCAGAACCGATCTCCTCCGGAAAGCTGAACAGGTCGAGCTCGGCGCCCAGCTTGCGGTGGTCACGTTTTGCTGCCTCTTCCAGCAGCCGCAAGTACTCCTTGAGCGCCTCCTTAGACTCCCAAGCAGTGCCGTAGATGCGTTGCAGTTGCGGGTTTTTCTCGCTGCCTCGCCAGTAGGCGGCGGCGGTACGCATCAGCTTGAAGGCCGGAACTTTGCGCGTGGTCGGCAGGTGCGGGCCTCGACACAGATCTGTCCACACCCGATCGCCTGACTTGGCATCGAGGTTGTCGTACATGGTCAGGCCACCAGAGCCCACTTCGACGTTGGCGCCCTCGGCCGCATCGCCGGCCGCGCCCTTCAACTCGATCAGCTCCATTTTGAACTTCTCGTGCGCAAGCTCGATGCGCGCGTCCTCGTCGGAAATTTCTCGACGACTAAACAGCTGCCCCGCTTTGATGATCTGCGACATTCGCTTCTCTATGGCGTCCAGATCGTCATTGGTAAATGGACGCTCGGGCAGGAAGTCGTAATAGAAGCCGTTCTCTACTGGCGGTCCGATGCCGAGGAGGGTTCCGGGAAAGATCTCCTGCACCGCCTGAGCCGCGATGTGTGCACAGGAGTGGCGTAACACCGCGCGGCCATCTGGTGAGTCCATCGGCACCGGCTCGATCTCGGTGTCTGACTCTGGTGTCCACTGTAGATCGTGCAATTGGCCGGTCCGAATACTTCGGACCACCACCGCACCGTGAGGACCATCCAAGGCCGTCCCAGCCTCGCGCAACGCCTCGACGGCGGTAGTGCCGGCAGCCACCACGACGACACCGTCCTGGGCGGGCACAACGGGAGCGCGAGATACGGACACGACTAATTCTCCTTATGGGTGGAGCGCCTTAACAGGGCGCGAGAAGTAACACGGGGCAATTGTGCAGATAGCAGATACTAGCCCGCGCGTACTTCCGCCTCCGACCGGTTATTCGACTATTCCGGTCTTGGAGCCCCAAACCCGTGTTAGCTTGCCAAGGTTGCTCATCGCCTTTGGTAAGGAGCCCCCATGAAGACCCTGTTCGATGCCACCGGTGACGTGCAGATTATTACCGGCGGCTCGTCGGGACTTGGCGCACATCTTGCCCGCAGTTATGCCGCGGCTGGTGGCACATCTGTCATTTTCGACGTCAATGAGCCAGACTTCGCCGGCGACCGGATTGAGTGCCACAAGGTAGACGTTTCCGATCGCGACAACGTCTTCGCGGCAGCCACCGAAGTGATTGCCGCATATGGCCACATTGACGCGCTGACAGCGGGCGCCGCCATCCAACCTCGTACTCGATTGTCGGACATATCGCCCGAGGAATGGCAACGGGTGCAGTCGGTGAACCTCAACGGCGTGCTGTGGGCATGCCAAGCCGTACTCCCGCACATGCGGCGGCAACAGTCGGGGTCTATCGTCGCGTTCACCTCAGGCACCGTCCATTTGCCGCAACCCACTCAAGCCGCCTACGCCACCACCAAAGCGGCGATCCAAACGTTGGTGCGGATTCTCGCGGCAGAAGAAAAAGGCAATCGCATTCGTGTGAACGCTGTCGCTCCGGGAGTTATCGAGACCGCCCAGTTCCTGGCCGGCAACCCCAAAGGCAGCCCAGAATATGAGCGGTGGAAGCAAAGCCCTGGCATTGGTCAGACCGAAGACGTGGTCGACTTCCTGATGTTCCTGCACTCAGCCAACTGCGCAATCACCGGCTCGGTCCTGCCTCGCGAGACCGTCTATAACCGGACCGGCACATCGCGCTAGCCCACGCGCCACTTTTTTTGCGGATTGCCCGCAATATTTTGTGCCAATATTGCGGGCAATCCGCAAAAAACAACGGCGGACCCGGGGTCTACTATTCGGCTTATTCGGCGTCGCCTCGGTTAAAAGCATGCAACAACAGATCGCCGATGCGGCCACCCAGATACGCCGCGAGACCACCGGCGAGCGCCAAGTATCCATACGTCAGCAGGGTCTCGTGGGACAAGGAAAACATGGGAATCCTTCGGCGTTGGGGGTACGGCACAGCCACGGATACCTCGACTATGCCAATCGCTCACCGCTTCCCGCCTCGGACGCTTGGTCAGTTGTCGGTCCCCTGCTGGGGCCATGAGCAGGGTCTTTTGGGATAGGCCGTTAGGCCGAGAGCGCCGTGTCTGCCGGACCAACCGGTGCGGGCAACTCATCCGCACCGCCGAGATACCGATGAATCGCCGCGGCCGCCGAACGGCCCTCCGCGATGGCCCACACGATCAGCGATGCCCCGCGATGCATATCGCCAGCGACAAAGACTCCTGGGGCGCTGGTCTGCCAGTTTTCATCAGCGTCGATGACACCGCTGTGGGTGCGCTGTAGACCCGCATGACGCAGCAACGGCGTGTCTTCTGTGCCGGCGAAGCCGATAGCCAGCAACACCAAGTCCGCAGAGATTTCCCGCTCCGTGCCGGGAATTGTTTGGACAATGCGCTCGCCGTTTTCCCGATGCACGTGCGCGCGCCGCACCCGCACGGCCCGGACCGCGTCATTGTCATCACCCAGCAACGCGGTGACCGTGACCGCGAATTCTCGATCCCCGCCTTCTTCGTGCGCGGGGTAGGTGCGCAAAACCCAGGGCCACACTGGCCATGGATCGCGTCTACTGTCCCGTGTGGACGGAGGCTCTGGGTAGATGTCGAACTGGGTAATACTGGCAGCATTTTGTCGATGCGCCACCCCCAGGCAATCAGCGGCGGTATCTCCCCCGCCGATGATGACCACATGCTTGCCTTCCGCGTGAATAAATGGACGTTCTATCCGCCCCGACACCGCACGGTTGGCCTGCACCAGGTAGTGCATCGCGGGATGCACTCCTCGCAGCTTACGACCGGGGAGGGCCGCGTCACGCGCCGCAAGGGCGCCACAGGCCAACAGCATGGCGTCATGTTCGTTTTGTAGCTCGTACACGCTGACGTTGGTGCCGACGGCGCAGTTGGTTACCCAGGTGACGCCCTCAGCCCGTAGTTGCTCTAGCCGACGGTCGATGTGGTGCTTTTCAAGCTTGAAATCCGGGATGCCGTACCGCAGCAGACCGCCTAGCGCGTCGTCACGTTCGTATATGACGACGCGATGCCCTGCTCGGGCGAGCTGTTGCGCCGCGGCCAAACCAGCTGGACCCGATCCGACCACAGCAACGCTCTTGCCCGAGGAGCTGTTCGAGGGCATCGGCGGGGCCATATTGTCGGTGAAGGCATGCTCAGCGATGGCTGCCTCAATGTGCTTGATCGTGACGGGCCCGGACGAGGGCGGCTGCTCTACCGTGTCGTCAGCTTCGGACACAACACCGTGCGGAATACCCAGAACACAGGCGGACTCGCACGGAGCAGGACACAACTTTCCCGTAAATTCCGGGAAATTGTTGGTGGCATGGAGTTCTTCGACGGCGCCTGCCCAATCGCCGGTGCGGACCAAGTCGTTCCACATCGGAATGCGGTTACCCAGCGGACATCCGGTGCTCACGCTATGACAGAACGGAATGCCACAGTCCATACACCGCGACGCCTGCTCTTGCACCGCCTCGTCGCTGTCGGTCTCGTACACCTCGCGCCAATCGTGGATCCGCACCGGCACCGGCCGTCGAGGTATCTCACGGCGCGCATGCCGCAAAAAGCCGGTCGGGTCAGCCATGGGAGATCACCTCCATGACCGCGGTGTCTACGTCTTGTCCGGCCTCTTCGGCGGCCGCCATGACGCTGCGCACACGGCGATACTCCCGGGGCATGATCTGGGTGAACCGCTGACGGGCTCGCGGCCATTCCGCAAGCATCGCGGTGGCCAGCACGGATCCTGTTTCGTCCTTGTGCTGTCCGAGCAACGTGTGCACGGTTTTAGCGTCCGCATCGGACAGCGGGCACAGCTCGACCAGCTCGTGGTTCACGTGCTGTGCGGTGAGGCGGTACACGTACGCGACGCCGCCCGACATACCCGCAGCGAAATTGCGACCGACCGGACCCAGCACCAGCACCGTCCCACCAGTCATGTACTCGCAACCGTGTTCGCCTATCCCCTCCACCACGGCCGTCGCGCCGGAGTTGCGCACGGCGAACCGCTCGCCCGCGAGACCCCGACACCACAATTCACCTGACGTTGCTCCATAGAGGACAGTGTTTCCCGCGATCACCGCCTTCTCCGCCGCGAACCGCGCTCGCTCATCTGGGCGGAGAATAAGCCTGCCGCCGGAGAGCCCTTTGCCCAGGTAGTCGTTAGTGTCGCCAAACAGTCGGAGCGTAATGCCGCGTGGCAGGAACGCCCCCATCGATTGACCAGCGGTGCCGTGCAGCGTGAAGTCGATGGTGTCATCGGGCAATCCCGTGCCGCCGTATCTCCGGGTCACCTCGCTACCAAGGCGTGTGCCGATGGTGCGATGGGTATTGCGCACATCCAGGCTCCTCCGCACGCGCTCAGCCCGCGACAACGCTAGCTCGGCGAGCTCCATGAGCCGAGTGTCCAAACCAGAGGACAAACGATGGTCTTGTTCACGTATTTTTGTTCGCGCGGCTCCCGGCACGCTCTCAGGTACGGCCAAGATGGGCGCAAGGTTGAGCCCAGCCGCCTTCCAATGCTCAATAGCCGGCCGCACATCGAGCGCATCGACTCGCCCAATCGCTTCTTCCAGACCGCGAAACCCCAGCGCGGCAAGGTGTTCGCGGACTTCCTCGGCGATATACCGGAAAAAACTCTCCACGAACTCGGGCGTGCCCGCAAATCGCTTACGCAGCTCCGGATTCTGGGTCGCAATCCCGACTGGGCAGGTGTCCAAATGACACACCCGCATCATGACGCAGCCGGAAACAATGAGCGGCGCGGTGGAGAATCCATACTCCTCCGCGCCGAGCAAGGCCGCGACCACCACGTCGCGTCCGGTCTTCAGCTGACCGTCGACTTGCACCGTAATCCGGTCTCGCAATCGGTTACGCATCAACGTTTGTTGCGTATCGGCCAGCCCCAACTCCCAGGGCACACCAGCGTGCTTCACCGAGCTCAACGGACTGGCGCCGGTGCCGCCGTCGTGGCCGGAGATGAGTACGCCATCTGCTCGCGCTTTCGCCACCCCTGCGGCCACCGTGCCCACGCCCGTCTCTGACACCAGCTTCACGCTGACCTGTGCGGCATCGTTAGCGTTTTTGAGGTCGTAGATGAGCTGCGCCAAGTCCTCAATGGAATAGATGTCGTGATGCGGCGGGGGCGAAATGAGCCCTACCCCGGGAGTGGCATAACGAGTCCGCGCGATCCATGGCCACACCTTGTTCCCCGGCAGCTGACCGCCCTCCCCTGGCTTGGCGCCTTGGGCGATCTTGATCTGAAGTTCGTCAGCGTTGACCAAATATTCACTGGTGACGCCAAAGCGAGCTGACGCTACCTGCTTGATCGCGCTACGCAACGCCGGGTCATACAGCCGCTCCGGGTCCTCGCCACCTTCTCCAGTATTGGAACGACCACCCAAACGGTTCATCGCGATCGCAAGGGTTTGATGCGCTTCTATTGAGATGGACCCATAGCTCATGGCTCCGGTGACAAACCGCCGGACAATGTCTGCGACAGGCTCCACTTCTTCCAGCGGGACTGGCGAGCGCCCACCCGCGTGGAATCGGAACAACCCCCGCAACGACCCATTGTCTTGAGCGAGCTTGTTCACTTTGGACGTGTATTGACGGAACACGTCGAACTGCTTGGTGCGGGTGGCATGCTGCAGCAAAAACACTGTCTCTGGGTTGAACAGGTGCACCTCCCCCTCGCGTCGCCATTGGTACTCGCCTCCGACGTCGAGCTCTCGATGCGCCCATGTCGCTGGGTTTTCTGACCAAGCAGCGTGATGCCGAGCGGCGACTTCAGCGGCGATCACGTCCAGCTTCACGCCCCCGATGCGACTGGGAGTGTGCGGAAAATATTGGCTCACAAGCGCACCGTCGAGACCCGTTGCCTCAAAAACTTGCGCGCCTCGATACGACGCCACCGTGGAAATGCCCATTTTGGACATAACTTTGACGATGCCTTTGTTGAGCGCCTTGTGGTAATTCTCGACCGCTTGGCCTGGGCTCATGCCCTCCAACCGGCCGGATCTGGCAACCTCAGCCACCGTCGCGCGGGCAAGATAGGGATTGAGAGCGGCAGCTCCATACCCCAACAACAGCGCCGCATGGTGCACTGTTCGGCAATCCCCTGACTCCAGCACCAGGCTCACCAACGCGCCGGTACCTTCGCGCACGAGATGGTGCCGCACGGCAGCGACGAGCAGCAACGAGGGGATAGGGGCCCAATCACGGTTCGGACCGCTGCCGGGGTTCGGACCGCGATCGCTGAGCACAATAACCCGCGCACCAGCGGCGACTCTGGCTGATGCCTCGTCACAAATCCGTTCGAGCTGGCTCCGCAGCCCTTCTGCACCAGCCCCGACGAGATAACGCCCGACGATATGCGTAGAAGTCGGAGCCGCTTCGGTGGGCGCGGCGGACATATGTTCGCCCTGTTCGCCCTCGGCCCATGCCGAGATTCTGGCAAGCGCCGTGTCATCAATGATAGGTGACGTAAGCGCGAGTTTGCGGCAATGCTCGGGCCCAGCGGTGAGCACATTAGCGTCCGGCCCTATCAACGAGACAGTGCTCGTGACCAATTCCTCGCGCAGCGCATCCAGCGGCGGATTAGTCACTTGGGCAAAAAGCTGGGTGAAGTAGTCATAGAGCATTCTCGGCCGCCGAGACAGCACCGCAATGGGCGTATCTGATCCCATCGAACCCAGCGGCTCCTGCCCCGCGCGCGCCATCGGCTCCAGCAAGAGATGCAGCTCTTCTTGGGTGTAGCCGAACGTGCGTTGAGCCCGCAGAAGATGGTCGTTGTTAGGCCGGTCGCCATTCGTAGTGACTGGCCCAGAACTCAGGCTCGCCGACGTCGCAGCTTTCCGCGTGGAAGGCAGAGAGGTAAATCCCGCACCGAGCCACCGCGCGTAGGGCTGCTCTGCCGCGAGTTCGGCTTTGATGTCCGCGCCTCGCAGCACGGACTGGCGCTCGGTATCGACGACCAGCATGTTCCCAGGTTGTAGCCGTCCTTTTTCGACGATCTCTGCCGGATCGAGATCAAGCACTCCGGCCTCGCTGGCGAAGACCACGAGTCCATCGCGCGTGCGATACCAGCGCCCGGGCGCAAGCCGTTACGGTCGAGGGCGGCACCCACCACGGTTCCATCTGTGAACGCCACGCACGCCGGGCCATCCCACGGCTCCATCAGGTTGGCGTGGAATTGATAAAACGCACGTTGCTCAGCGGTCAACGCCGTCTGCTTTTCCCACGCCTCGGGGATCATCATGAGTAGCGCATGCGGCAGCGAACGCCCGCCCAGATTCAATAGTTCCAACACTTCGTCAAAGCTCGCCGAGTCGCTGCTCTCCGGGCCGCATATGGGCAGCAACCTGCCCATATCGCCGGGGATGTGTGCCGAGCTAAGCAGGGCCTCCCGCGACGACATGGCGCTGCGATTTCCGCGAATCGTATTGAACTCGCCATTGTGCGCCACCAACCGATAGGGGTGCGCCAACGGCCACGACGGAAAGGTATTAGTGGAGAACCGGCTGTGCGCCAATACCAATGCGCTGGTGAGCCGCTTGTCCGCCAAGTCAGGAAAGAAATTTCCGAACTGCGCCGGCGTCAACATGCCCTTGTAGATAAAGGTCCGGCCGGATAGCGACGGGAAATAAATGCGTGTGCCAGACCGCCGGGCCTGATGCTCGACTCGCTTGCGGACGCAGTAGACGACTCGCTCGAGCGCAAGCCCTGAGAGCCGAGCGCCCGTTGTCGTCATAAACACTTGCCGAATCGCGGCATGGCGGCCAGAGCCTGAGCTCCCAACCCAGTGGCGTTGGTGGGCACATCACGCCAACCCAGGATGGACGCCCCCTCTTCTTCGGCGATCCGGTGCACCAGAGTGACCGCTTCCTCAGCTCGGGCAGGCTCGGGCGGCAAAAAGACCAGACCGGTGGCGTACTCGCCCCGGGGCGGGAGTTCGAACATCGTTGCGGTAGCCGCGCGGAAAAAGTCGTCAGGCATTTGCAGCAACAAACCAGCGCCGTCACCGGTATTGGGATCGGCGCCGCGCGCACCACGGTGGTCAAGCCGACAGAGCGCGGCGAGACCCCTGGTCCACCACCGAGCGGGAACGCTGCCCCGAGACATCGGCCACGAAAGCTAAGCCACACGCCTCGTGTTCGAAGGATGGGTCGTAAAGGCCAGACGCCTTTTCCGCGACTCGGCCCACCGCAGGCTCCCGCCCAGCTGCTACCGCAACCCCGCTCAACGCTGACGTTGACGCATGGGTTGGAGAAGACACAGGATCGTGCGACATTGGCCCCCCGTCGCATGCGTTGCATCTGTCCGAAACTGGAACGAAAACCTCAGAAGTAGCACGAAGTCTACGTCAGGAAACAACCATGCAAAGCCAAGCTCGAGGGAGGATTTTTCGAGGTCAGGAGCGCCCACATCGGTGCGAATTTCGGGGCGCACGAGGGACGTGCGAGGGCCGCTGAGGCTATCCGCGCTCAGCACCGAACCAATTTCACGATGGGCTCGGTGCTCTCGCGGTGGATGTCCTCAGTGATATCTCCGAAAGTGCAGTTTTGCGGGCGGTGTGGTTTTCTGTTGCCATGTCTGTGCAAGTCTCCCCCGAGACTATGATTTCCGCGACCGGCCTCGCCCGCTCTTTCACCAATCGGCATCGGACTATTGACGCCGTTCAAGGTGTTGATCTTGACGTCCACCGCGGCGAGATCGTCGGTTTCCTCGGCCCGAACGGCGCGGGTAAAACGACCACGCTGCGCATGCTCACCACGCTTCTCGAACCCACGGCCGGCTCGGCCACCGTTGCTGGCTGCGATCTGCGTCACGACCCAGCAGGCGTGCGCAAGCGCATCGGCTACGTGGCGCAAGGCGGCGGAACCGACCCCATCGAGTTCGTGACCGACGAGCTCATGATGCAAGCAAAGGCATATCGTCTCACTGCGGAGCAAGCACGCCCACGCATCGCCCAATTGTGCGGCCAGCTCGATCTTGCGGGACTAGAAGATCGTGCGGTAAAGACGCTCTCTGGTGGGCAGCGCCGACGCCTCGATATCGCGCTGGGGCTGATTCATCAGCCACCGCTGGTTTTCCTGGATGAGCCAACGACCGGCCTAGACCCACAGAGTCGCAGCAATATGTGGCACCACATTCGGCGGATCCGAGACGAGCTCGACACCACCGTGTTCCTCACCACCCATTACCTGGATGAGGCAGACGCGTTGTGCGACCGAATTTTGGTCATTGACTACGGCAAGATCGTCGCCACCGGCACGCCAGATGAGCTCAAAGCGCGCATATCTGGCGATGTGGTCACTATCGAATTGCCCGAAGACGGCGCCGAAGACACTCACGACAGTCTCGCTCAACGGGCGCGGCAAGCCGCGTCCGCTCTCAGCGGTCAGCCATACGTGCGCGAGACCAATGTGGACGGACGCACTATTCGCCTCACGGTGGAACATGACGACCAAGTGCTACTCGAGCATTGTTCGAACGCTAGACAGCGCACAGATCGCTATTGATTCCATTCAACTTGCTCGCCCCACCTTGGACGACGTGTTTCTGGCGCTCACCGGGCGCTCACTTCGCGATGACCCCGCCGACTCCGTCGCGCCACCTGCCCGACCTGATCTCGAACCAAGCCCCGAGCAGTAACGCTCCCCCGGGCCGAGTAGCTCGGTTCTTGCAACTTTCAGACCGCATGTGATCACAAAGGACGATCTACTATGGAAACCCTCCGCGATGTGGGAATCATCTTTGGGCGTCAGGTGCGACGCACCATCCGCAATCCGGTAGTGATCGTATTTGGTCTCCTCCAGCCCTTCCTTACCTTGGTCCTTTTTGGACCCATGCTGACCCAAGTCGCCAAAACACCGGGCTTTCCTCAAGCTGGAAACTCGTGGCAAGTCTTTGTGCCCGGACTATTGGTGCAGCTAGGCCTCTTCGGCACCGCATTCGCTGGTTTCGCGATTATCGCCGACCTACGCTTGGGCATCATCGAACGGATGCGAGTCACACCCATGAGCCGGGTCGCGATGCTCACCGGGCGAATCCTGCGCGATGTGTTGCTGCTACTGATACAAGCGATTGTCTTATTTGTGGTCGGTGTCGCGTTTGGACTGCGCGCACCGCTGGGCGGCATATTGTTCGGCTGCGTATTCGTCATCTTGCTCGGGGCGAGCATCGCTTCGCTGTCGTACTCGGTCGGGCTCATCACCAAGAGCGAAGACTCATTCGCGCCGATCTTGGGTTCGGTCACCGCGCCCATCCTGCTGCTCTCAGGCATCATGTTGCCGATGTCGCTGGCGCCAGATTGGCTCCAGACCATCGCGCACTTCAACCCGTTCTATTACCTGGTGCAGGCGATGCGCTCGGTTTTCGTCGGACACTACGCAAACACCACCGTGCTGTGGGGCGTACTCGTGTCTCTCGGGCTGCTCATCTTCTCCGCCATCATGGGCACCCGGACCTTCCAGAAAGAAAACGCCTGACCCTCACCCCCTGCTTTTTTGCGGATTGCCCGCAATATTTTGCGCCAATATTGCGGGCAATCCGCAAAAAAGCGTCACTGAGGCGTGAGATTCCAGCGAAGAATGACCGGTCGCTCGTGTTCAAAACCCAGCGTCGACAGCGTCGCGGTGTCCAAAGCGAACAGTGCCCCACCTAAGGCCGGCAGCCCGAGCCAGCGTGCGGTAAGGATGCGCAGCACATGTCCGTGCGCCACCAGTGCCACATCGCCGCCGCCGTCCAACGCTGAACGTGCGCGATCCAGCACGCGGTCAACCCTTGCGCCGACCTGACTGATCGTCTCCCCCGGATGTTGCGAGTCGCCAGGGATGACCCCCTCGCGCCACAGACTCCAACCCGGCCGTTCTGCCACGATCTCGGCGGTGGTCACCCCGTCGTAGCCACCGTAGTCCCACTCCCATAGATCAGGGTCAATGTCGACCTTGTCCAGACCGGCCAGCTCGGCCGTGCGCCGCGCGCGCTGAGCGGGGCTTGCCACCACCGTTGCGAACGAGCGGCCGTCCAGCGACCGACCTATCGCTCGCGCCCGCCGCTCACCGTCGCCTGTCAGCTCGATATCGGTGCGACCGGTATGGCGCCCGCTGACGCTCCACTCAGTCTCCCCATGCCGGATCAGCACGATTTCCCCCATAGGGGTCATCATCGCCGTTCGCGGGTGCTGCGATGGACAGCGACACTGCTTTTACTGCCACACCGCTATTCCACGACCAGCTGACGATCCGACGAGGAAGCGCCCCGCATCGCTGTGTCCACCGCGGCGACGACCGCCTCCTGCATGCGTCGATGCAAGTCAGCGTTGCTACTGCGATCTGTGCGCGCCTCCACTAGCCGCACTCCACCTCCGGTCGAGGTGCGTACTGTTTCGTCCACCTGTGACATTGACTTCATCAGCTGGTACGGAATTTTGCTGGTGGCAGCGATGCGGGCAAGGTCCACGCCATGGGGGGTGCCAAAAATTCGCTCAAAAGCTGCCCCGACCTCGCCCTGCGGCAGCACCGAGAATAGTGCGCCACCGTCGTTGTTAGGCACCACAAACGTGAGGTCTGGTCGCGGTTCGTCCGGGCCGAGAACAAGCCCATTCTGGTCGTGTAGCAGGGTGAGGTCCCCGATCAATGCATATGCTGGTCCACCCCCAGCGCGTTGATGCGCCAGCGCCGCACCCATCGCGGTAGATACCACGCCGTCGATGCCGCTCACACCACGGTTAATGAGGATGCGCAGGCCATCACGGGGTGCCATCGTGGCGTCGAGATCGCGGATTGGCATGCTGCTCCCCACGAAAAGCAGGGCACCATCGGGCAGGGATGCCGCCACCTCGCGCGCAAGGCGCGGTTCGTTGGGCACATCGCCCGCGTCCACGACCTGGTTGATCGCGATACGAGCTGCACTGTCGGCGTTCAGCCAACTCGCGAGCCAATCCAGCGATGGCGGCGACCCCGGACGAGCAGGCCACTCTGCCAACGCCGGAATCACCCTGCTTGCTGTACGAAGTGGATCGGGCCACCGGTTCGTCGGATCGACTACGACATGCTCAGACGCTGCTTGCACCAAGCCCAACACGCCCTGCCCAAGCTGGCCTTGCGAAAGGGTTACTTTGCCGACCGTCACCACCATGTCGGGCCGATGCTGTTCCACAAAGGACGGACACTTCAGCAGAAAGGCAGCACTAGACAGTGCGTTCAGCCCACGACGTGCGTTACTCGTCGGCTCAGCAATGACTGGCCACCCCGCACGTTCCGCGAATCGCACCGCGCCAGCCGGATCGGTTGCGCCATCGCCCAGTACTAGAACCCCCCGCTGCGCGGAATCCAATGCCACCGGGCTCGGTGCACTGTGATCAACCCGCACCCACGGTGCACCTCCGACCCGGCCATCCAGCGGCTCTGGCCAGTCTGGATTGCCATCCGGAAGAAACGGCTTACGTGCCGGCACATTGAGGTGAACCGGTCCAGCAGACCTCGGGTCCAGCGCGTGCCCCACCGCCCGTCCCACCAACGACCGCCAATAGGCGACCATGCCGGACCGCGCCTCAGCTGTCTCTACCTCAACAAAGGAGCGCACCGCGCTGCCGTAAAGCTTGAGCTGGTCTACGGTCTGGTTAAAACCGGTGTCACGTAGTTCGGGCGCACGGTCAGCCGTCAACACGAGTAAGGGAATGCCCGCATGAGACGCCTCGAGAACTGCTGGATGTAGGTTTGCCGCCGCGGTGCCCGAGGTGCATACGACCGGAACCGGCGTGCCCGATGCCTTGGCCAGACCCAATGCGAGAAACCCCGCCGACCGCTCGTCGATGCGCACATGCAAACGGATGGCTGGATGCTCGTACAGCGCCAGCGCGAGCGCGGTGGACCACGAGCCCGGTGAGAGTACCGCCTCTGTTACTCCACATCGAACAAACTCGTCTACCCACACTCGTGCCTGCGCCGTAGAGGGATTCATTTCGTTTCTTTCTGCCATTCGGCTTTGGCGCGGGAGTCAACCCGCGCTACCCGCTCCTGCCACCACTCGGTGCGCCCAGCGTCCGCCGCATATCTGTCCAATAGCGACTCGTCCACGACCGGCTTCCGGACCGGGATCTCGCCGCCTATTGGTAACAGCGGCTCTGTAGCCAGGTCGCCTTCGAGTAGCTGCACTGAAGCCAGCCCACACGCGTACGGCAACTCCGGCAAGGCAGCCGCCAGCGCTATTCCAGCAGCCATTCCCACTGACGTATCCAACGCCGAGGACACCACCACTGGCAATCCGCACGCCTCGGCCACACGTAGGGCACTCCGCACACCGCTCAATGGCTGCACCTTGAGGACCACAATGTCGGCCGCCTCCAACCCCGCCACCCGCAACGGGTCCTCCGCCTTACGCACCGATTCGTCGGCGGCGATAGGCACGTCCACCCGCTGGCGCAGCTGGGCCATCTCTTCCAAGGTGGCGCATGGTTGCTCCACATACTCGAGGTCGAACCGACCGAGCATGCGGATCATTCGGGTTGCTTGTTCGACACTCCAGCCACCGTTGGCGTCAATTCGCACCCTGCCGTCGCGGCCAATCGCGTCACGCACCGCCTCTACTCGGGCGACATCGTCGGCCTCAGCCTGCCCCCGCTCGGCCACCTTGACTTTTGCGGTCCGGCAGCCGTTGCCGTTCTGCACGATCTGCCCCGCACGTTCCGGATCGCAGGCCGGCACGATCATGTTGACCGGAATACTGGCCCGCACCGGTTTCGGCCATTCACCGTGAGCCGCTTCTACCGCGGACGCCCACCAGCGCGCCGCCTCCGCGGTGCCGTACTCCACGAACGGCGAGAACTCTCCCCAGCCCGCTGGCCCTCGTACCAGCGCGCCCTCGCGCACCGTCAGCCCGCGAAATCGGGTCCTAAGTGGAATCGACCACACGCGAGTATCGTTAGGAAATGCGGCAGCAGGCACAACTACTCCGTTCTCTTTGGATGTCCCGGGCTCGCGTCAACTAGCCAGACTAGTTTCTTTGAATCGTCTGGGCAGTACCAAATCCGCCCTCCGGAAGTGACCTCGTATTGCCATTGCAAAACGCACTTCCCATCCGCCAGGACTAGCCGGAGGGGCTACTCGGTCTCCTCGCTTGGCCATGCGTCACACATCCAGCGGGTCAGGGACCGCACCAAAATCATCACCAGACAGGGGCTCTGCAAGTTTCTCCGATAGCACCGAATCGGCGTAAATGGCAGCTGTTGATTTCCACTCGATAAGTGTCTGGGTAAGCAGAGCCCATCGTCCTATCTCGGCAGAGGCTTGACATGCACGAGTGAAATCTGTGACGAATTCAGCACAAGCGTCCGCTGGTAAACACTCCACCCACGGAAATTCGTCTACCAACGCCTTGGCGGCCGCGTCTGTAGAGATATGCCCGAGAATGTTTCGGAGCGCCCGGGCCGCATCCACAGCACCACCCGCGGATGCGGTCGCCCGATCCTCACGGGTGAGCAGTAACGCAGCGCCATCCCGACGCCGCACCCGGACGTCTCCTTGGTCAACAAGTTCAGCCACGCTCTTCGGATCTCGCTGGAGCTGACTCCAATGCACCTCAGTAGTCATGCCCTAATTCTGAACTTATTCAGAAGTTTTGGCAAACTCTCTAGATCAAGGCCGCTTGGGAAACTGTGCGAAGTCAGGCTTGCGCTTCTCTACATACGCGTTGCGCCCCTCTTGGGCTTCTTCGCTCATGTAGTAGAGCAGAGTGGCATCGCCAGCGAGCTGCTGGATTCCGGCCAGGCCGTCGTCGGCCGCATTGAGCCCTGCCTTGAGCATGCGAAGCGCCAGCGGTGAGTGCTCCAGCATCTCCCGACACCACTGCACGGTCTCTTGTTCCAACTCGGCCAGGGGCACAACCGTGTTGATCAGCCCCATGTCCAGCGCCTGTTGCGCGTCGTATTGCCGGCACAAGAACCAGATCTCGCGAGCCTTCTTCTGACCTACCATGCGCGCGAGCAGACCAGACCCATAACCGCCGTCGAATGACCCGACACGAGGACCCGTCTGTCCAAATCGGGCATTGTCGGCAGCAATCGTCAGATCGCAACACACGTGGAGCACGTGGCCGCCACCGACCGCGTAGCCCGCCACCATCGCCACCACCGGCTTAGGCGTGCGCCGAATCTGAATCTGCAGGTCGAGCACGTTCAACCGACCCACGCCCTCTGGGTCTTTGTAACCGTCGCTGCCACGAATCTTTTGGTCGCCGCCGGAACAAAATGCTTTCTCGCCAGCACCCGTCAAGATAATGACGCCAATGCCCGCGTCGTCTCTAGCAACGTTGAAGGCGTGTGAAAGCTCAAATAACGTGGTAGGGCGGAACGCGTTACGCACCTCTGGCCGGTTAATGGTGATCTTGGCGATCCCCTCAGCCGTGTCGTACCAAATGTCCTGGTAATCCCCGGAGCGCTTCCATTCGATAGCCTCTGCCGAACTTGCTGACATGCTGCCGCCTTCCATCGTGAGAGATAGTCACATTTTCGCCACGGGCACCGCACTGACTGTCGCCAAAACCACAAACTCACTGATCAAGCGGGCACAGATGCGCCCATGATTTAACGTGGCGAGGGTGACGAGCCGCCCGCTACACGCTTTGCTGCTGCCACCGCGTCAGGTCTACCAGCACCTGAGTGCGGCGCTGAATGAGGGCCCGGCGATACTCCCGCTCGACCCGAATATGTCTGCTAGCCGACTGGATCAGGCACTGGATGCCTTGCGGCCCGCACAAGTGTTCACTGTGGACGGTTCATCACACTCGCCCTATCCGGCAGAGCCGGTCGCCGACGACATCGCCGTGGTCATCTGCACATCCGGCTCCACCGGCGCGCCCAAAGGGGTGCGGCTGAGCACTCCTGCCCTCCATCATTCGGCACGTTCAACGCTCAACTGGCTGGCTGCTGGCCCGCGCGACCGATGGCTCTGCTGCCTGCCCACCCATCACATCGCCGGAATCCAGATTCTGGTCCGCAGCATCGTGGGGGGCACCGAGCCGGTGATCCACGACACGTTCACATTGGATGGGGTAGCCGCAAGTGGCTTGCGTGGAGAGGCCACGTTCGTCTCACTGGTGCCGACCATGCTGCACCGACTGCTCGACGCCGGCGCAGACTTGTCGGCGTTTTCCCGAATCTTGCTAGGTGGTGCGGCCGCTCCGGACAGTGTGTTGTCTGCGGCGCGCCACTCCGGTGCTCGCATCACCACCACCTACGGCATGAGCGAAACCTCCGGCGGCTGCATCTACGACGGCCATCCGCTGGACGGCGTCACTGTCCACATTGGTGACCACACCACCGATCCAACAACTGAACCTGGCCGCATCGTGCTCGGCGGCCCCATGCTTGCCAGTGGTTACCGCGGCGACGCGGACGGGAATCACGCGGCTTTCGCCGGTGGCCTTTTTCACACCAGTGACCTTGGCCAGCTTTCCGCTGACGGTCAGCTCACTGTGCTGGGCCGGCTCGACGACGTCATCAATACCGGCGCGGAAAAAGTCATGGCTAGCCAGGTGACGGCACACCTGTTGACACACCCAGAAGTCCGGGAAGCCGCCGTCTTTGGACGGCCCGACTCCGAGTGGGGCGAGCGCGTGGTTGCGGCAGTAGTGCCAGCTACCGCAGCCTCTGGCCGCATCACGCTCGACCAGCTGAGGGCCCACGTGCGCACGCACCTTGGAGCCGCAGCGGCCCCGCGAGAACTCATCGTGCTTCCCGAGCTGCCCACGCTCAGCTCCGGCAAACTCGATCGCGTGGCTCTACGCCAGCTACCGCCCGGGCTCTTGTTTGACCGGTGATTTTCCGGACCTGGACCCCGGAAAATCACCGGTCAAACCTAAAGGCGCTCAGCTAAGAAACAGACCCACGGTCATCAGCACACCAAACAGCAGTTCGGTCCGGCCGGTGTCGCGAAGCGCCGGAATGAGCGCCCGACCAGTCTCGCCGGACATCACCGTCCGCAATGGACGGTAGGCGAGCGGCAGGGCAAGCAACGACAACAACGCCCACGGGTGCCACAGCCCAATGCCCATTGCGATCACACACGGCACCAGCAACAACACAGCGAAGCTCCTGCGTGCCCGCCGCTCCCCTAACAGCACGGCCAACGTCCGTTTACCCGCCTGGGCATCACCAGCGATATCCCGCACGTTATTGACCATGAGGAGCGAGCACGCCAACAGTCCAATCGCGACCGCGGCCATCACCAACAACGTCGTGACTTTGCCGGCCTGCACATATGCGGTGCCCATCACGGCGGCGAGTCCAAAAAATAAGAACACTCCGACTTCGCCCAGCGCGTGATATCCGTAAGGACGTGGACCTCCGGTATAGGTCCACGCCGCAATGATCGCGGCAAATCCCATAAGCAACAGCAGCCACGCATGCGCGACCGCCACCAGCGCAAACCCCGTCACGCCGGCGATTGCGAAGCAGACCAACGCTGCGGTCAGCACCGCCTTAGGCCGAACTAGTCCGCTTGCGACCATCCGCAATGGACCTACCCGTGCGGCGTCGGTGCCGCGAATTCCGTCGCTGTAGTCATTAGCGAAATTGACCCCCACCTGCAGCGCCAGCGCCACCACCAAAGCCAGAACCACTCGAGTCCATATTGGATGCTCCTCTGCCGCGGCCACACCGGTTCCGACCAGGACAGGAGTGATAGCCGCGGGAAGGGTGCGCGGGCGAGCGCCCTCCAGCCACAGCTTGACCGTGCTGCTCCTGGCCGTTTGGCCCGGCCGTTCGCCATCGATAGCGCGGGGAGAGCCTTGCGCCATACCGTTGCTCATCGGACTCGCTCGGATGCGGCGTCACATAACGCCATCAGCGCGGTCTTCGCTGGGTTTTCCGCCAGCGGCAACAGCGCGGTGCGTGCCCGCTCCGCATAGGCGCGCACATCAGCACGGGCACGATCGACAGCTACATGTTGGCGCAGCAATCGAAGCGCCTCCTCACGCCGCTCGTCGTTGCCGAGTTCGCCGCTGAGTAGCTCAAGCAGATGCCGATCGGCTGGATCGCGAGATTCACGCGCATACAGCACCGGAAGCGTGGCGACTCCTTCTCGCAGATCTGTTCCAGGGGTCTTTCCGATCGCGTCCCGCTCCCCCACCACATCGAGCAGATCGTCCGCGATTTGAAATGCGATCCCGATCTGTTCCCCGAACTCGGTGAGGCGCTGTTCATCTTCCGGGGAGACACCAGCATGCATCGCACCGAAGCTGCACGCTGCTGCGATGAGCGCCCCGGTCTTGTCGGCGATCACTGACAGATAATGCGCCACGGGGTCGGCGCCTGCTTCCACACCCAAGACCTCACGCAGCTGTCCACTCACCAACCGCTCGGCGGTAGCGGCGTGTATAGCAACAGAACGCGCACCCAATTCAGCGAGGAGTGCGTTGGCTTTCGCGAGCAAAATGTCGCCGGCGAGGATCGCCTCAATGTTGCCCCACCGCACGTTTGCGCTCTCAATACCGCGACGAGTCTGCGCCGAATCCATCACGTCGTCGTGATACAGCGTCGCCAAATGGGTGAGTTCGATAGCGGTAGCCGATGGGACGATGCCACTCGCAGTGCTGTCACCGAATTGCGCGGCGAGCAAGGTCAACAATGGACGGAATCGTTTACCTCCCGCCGAGGCCAGGTGGCGAGTGATATCCCCAACTACCCTATGTGGACTTCTTGTTGATTCGACCAGTGTCTGTTCCACTGCGGACATGCCGGCGCGGATATCTTGTTCCAAAGCTGAGTCAGACACGGTCAATCCGAGGGGACCCACGAGAGTCACGGTGGCGCGCTCCTGTTCTGCGTTGATGCTGGCCCTCACGGTAACGGCAACCCGGAAGTAACCACGAACGACACCAGCGCGACGTCGGCCACATCTTGCGCCAGCGCACCAAATGCGGATGTTCCGGTAGTAATTGTCGAGCTACAAAAGGCGAGGTGGGGGCTGTCATAAGCGAAAGTCGGACAGGGCATGATCAAACCTATGGCAAAAACAGATTGGGTCTCGGACGTAACGAAGGTCGTGAAGCCGTGGGGCCACGAAGAGCACTTCGCTCTCGTTCCCAACCAGTATTGCGGCAAGGCGCTTCACATCAAGGCCGCCCATTCCTTGTCCCTCCAATTCCACGAGCGCAAAGACGAAACCATCTCGGTGCAGTCTGGTCGGGTGCTGTTCGAGGTAGGAAAAGTACAGACGGAGCTCGACAGCTTCGAGCTTCTACCCGGTGAGTCTGTACGGCTTCGCCCCGGCACGTTGCACCGCGTCACCGCGATTGAAGATTCGGTAGTGCTAGAGGCCTCGACCACCGAGCTAGACGATGTCGTTCGCCTCGAAGACCGCTACGGTCGGCAAGGCACATCAGCTCCCTAGACTAGGTCGCGGAATCCCCGAAAATAACCAAATAGCCAAGAAAGGCCCACAGCGTGCCTGGCGGAAATCGTCTTCGTATTGCCGCCAGTACGGGGCCAGTGATACCCATTCCCCCCCCCAAAGATGGCGCCTTCAGCATTTTTATGTTGACCCAGAAAATCCTCGAGGGACTATCCGATCGCGGCAACGATGTATTCGCCTACGCGCCCCATGGTTCGCAGCTCGCAGGGGTTCAACTATTAACACGCGGCGTAAAGCCGGTAGCAACTAATGCACAAGAATGGGCAGAGGTATATAAGGCTTTTAATGCAACGGTAGGGCAAATGCTTTTATGTTCATACCATTACCTCAGTCATGACATGATTCAGAAAGCTCGCCGCGGCGAATACGACTTGATGTATTTTGCTCATCCACTACCGGCACTAATTGCCGCAATTGAGGCTCCAACTGTGCCAGTCGTGGTCACTTTGCATAATCCCCTTTGGTATTACCGGAAAGCTCCATTTGGGTCTGTTTTCAAGCTATATAGCGAATCTTGCAAAAATCTTCATTTCATTTCAGTTTCCAATGCGCAACGTGACGAATATCCGGATCTCACCTATCAATCCACCATTCGAAATGGCGTAGATACAGATTTCTTTATTTACAACGAAGCCCCCAAGGATTATCTTCTCCATGTGGGGCGTGTGGTGCCAGAAAAAGGGCTAGAAGATGCAATATACGTAGCGCAAAAAACGCATAAACCGCTGCTTATAGCAGGACCAGTATATGATCAGATTTTCTTTGAGCGGAAAGTAAAGCCACATTTAGGCGCAAAGATTAAATACTTGGGGCCCAAAACACCGGAAGAACTGGTTACTCTCTACCAAGATGCACAAGCGCTCATTCATCCCTCCGAATACGAAACAGCCGGCATGACCCTTGTCGAAGCTGGCTCGTGCGGAACGCCAGTTATTGCATACAGGCGTGGCGGGATTGTAGAGGTCGTGCGAAATAACGAAACAGGCTTTTTAGTCGAAACCCCGGAACAGATGATCAGTGCTGTTTGCCATGTCACGGAGATTTCCCGCCACAATTGTCGGCGGAATGTTGAAGAAAATTTTAGTTTGAACAGGATGGTTGATGACTACCACACAATCTTCCATGAACTATCTGCAGATTCCAAGAAAAGAACGATCGAACAGCGTAGACACCGTCACCGTCAAGCTAACCATAAAAATCCCTCCGGATTACACCGAAAAAGGACAGTGATCGTGAGGCCACGTCCACCTCGTGGACCCGCATGACCGTCTGCGAAGAAGGTGGAGCGCTGGCCCTAGCACAAAGACGCTCAGCAGCACCAGCAACTGGATGTCGTCTACGTTCGCCATGATGAGGATGACCGTTGTGGTGTCATTCCCAGCAGCTCGACTATGCGCGCTCGCCGCTATCTCCGTGACCGCCAGCTCCCACAGGGACCCCACACGCATATAGCACTGTGGACAGACTCCGCAAGACAGAACAACGCACAGATGGGCCATGAAGAAGAAGCTGGAGGGAAGAATAATGCCTCTGACCTGCGGTAATACTGGTGGGCGATACTGGGTTCGAACCAGTGACCTCTTCGGTGTGAACGAAGCGCTCTACCACTGAGCTAATCGCCCGGACAGCGAACAAGACCAGCAGAAACACTCCTCCCGGTCAGATTCAGCAACACCATACCTGACAGCTTGGTGTGATCTTCCTTGGGCATTGCGCGCACCGCGCTACATGGCGCCCAATCCCGGAAATGACATGAGTCCACAACGGACGAACACTATGTCCGGAGATTGTGGACTCGTTTTTCTATGAATGATTGCTTGTGCCAGCAGTGATAGCTACAGTGAGCAGCGCAGTAGTCACCCTCCGCCGTCATTCGACATCACTGAGTAAGAACGCCAAGACACCCACCTTCGCCACGAACAGAGGGGCAATGCAGTGCATAGACGTCAAAGCCATCGATAGCCGACAAACCGTAACCGTTAATTTACTTTCCGTAACGCCGCGACCTTTTCGAGGTTTGGTTCGTTGGCTATCACGGGTAGGACAGCAGCCGGACTGACTCTGTATTTGAGACTGGACCGTGAAGCGCGTTTGAAGCTGTTGTCGTCTCCTTTGAACTGCTGATCCACTGCTGAATGAGGTGTTCGATGGGAAGCAGCTGCCGGCCGAGCTACATCCAGGCCGATATCGACCTTCGCCTAGCCGCGCCCGAGGGTAGCGCCGTCTCAGTGCGCGCCACCTTGCGGTACCGGCCCACCGATCCCTTCGCCGTCCACGTCGTCTTCCATGCGGGTATCGGTGATGCGGAGGGAGATGTTTCATGGTCCTTCGCACGAGACTTGCTAGCGGAAGGCCTCACGCACCCAGCCGGCATCGGCGACGTGCGAATTTGGCCGTGGGAAGGCAGCGACAAAGTGGGCAGCATTGCGCTTGCTTTGTCTTCTCCGGATGGTCACGCGCTGTTCGAAGCGTCCCGTGCTGTCATGGAAGACTTTCTTGAACGTACCTACATCCAAGTGCCACTGGGCACAGAGCCGCTACTGATGGACATGGAGAGCTCCCTGGCGACACTCCTTGGCGATGGCGACAGCCGTCACGCTTGACGACATCCAACCCGCGCCATGTGGCCTGACCTCGAACGAAAGGTACCGAGGAGGGCGGGTTTGAACCGCTGAAAGGGACTCGCTAAAGTCTTACCAGCGCGAGCCGCTCCGGGCAGATTTTTTAAATTGCTCGCAGTCGACTCATTGCGTTTATGCGGACGTGGCTCAGTGGTAGAGCATCACCTTGCCAAGGTGAGGGTCGCGGGTTCGAATCCCGTCGTCCGCTCGTGATTGGTGGCCTTCCCCCGGAAGGCCATAGCCAAAATCACTCGCCATAAGACCGCAGAGCTAAGCCGAGCGAATTTACGGTGCAATGGCTAGCACCTAGGTTTGATGTTTGGCGGAGTGGCCGAGTGGTTCAGGCAAGGGCCTGCAAAGCCCTGTACGCGGGTTCGATTCCCGCCTCCGCCTCTGGGAGTTAAAGCAAGCAGAGGGCGATTAGCTCAGCGGGAGAGCGCTTCCCTGACACGGAAGAGGTCACTGGTTCGATCCCAGTATCGCCCACCATCATTACCGCAGGTCAGGAGCCATCTTCAGGCCTCTCCTGATCCAGCTTTGAGGCTTCCTGGCTTGATTCACTCATCAAAAAGTCATCAAATACAGCGCGAATTTTTACATGTCCATCTCTGGCTGCATGGGTATGGCGATCAGAATGTTGTGCCCTGAAACAGGGCTTGGAGGAGACATGCTCCGCTGTATATGCGGAGATCGTGATAGCGGGGCATTTAAAGCGGGCTTTTACTTTTACCGCCCTTTCTTGTTGTGGCAATTGGGGACAGCGTTGCCCCGTCCGGATCCCATCGACCCCTGGTTGGGGCTGAGGTTGCGCCAGGTTGTCGTTCGAGAAGTCCGGTTCCTCCTTCACTCGCTCCACTACTCAGCTTGGGAAAACCGTGCTGGTCCAAAAAATCTCGTAGCTGCTTACCGGACTCTTCGTCGAGTTGTTTGAGGTGCTCTGTAACGCATCGCCTGAACTGCTCTTCGGTTAGGGGTCGGTGCGGCAGCTCGTTGGCATATCCTCGGTGAACATTTTGTCCATAGGGTTTGGCAAAAACTTTACCGTCACCTCTTGCTAAGATTCGGACTTCGCCCTCTTCGTACCCCATGGAGAACTCGCAGGTCGCAAGGTTGTCCAGATTCTCTCCGTAGAACGGAGTTTTACGGCTTCTATCGCACTGGCTGTACAGTTTCCTGAAAACAGTACGGTCCCCGTCGTCCAGATTGTACTTTTTTTCGAGAGCTGGAAGAATTTCAGTTTCAAATTTTTCAGGGGAAATATACCCTCCCGGTTGAACCGCATTTTTGTATATGGGTCGAAACGCGGGAGATCCGTCGTTGCCGAAAATAGAATAGTGCGTCCCGTTGGCCTCAAGGATACGTCTCGGCGATGTGTGATCCCAGAAATTTTCTTCACAAGGAGTGACGGGATCTCTGAGCTTTGCCTTCGCCAGCAATAGCTCGGCAGTCGGCTTCAGCTTCTCTTTGAGATAATGTGCATGGCTACCGAAATTGTATTTCTTGCGCTCATTAAGTAGCGCACAATGCTCCACTTTTAGTGCAGAGAATTGCTCTCTGGCAACAAGAAGGCTGAATTCATCTTGCTCAACTTCATGATTATTGATCACGCACACCGGTGGCACACCTGCTGTGGATTCATCGCGTGTGTGTCGTTTTTTTTGGCGCCAGACTTTTGCATCAGATTCGTATAACTGGATAATCCGAGTATCTGGACCGTAGCCATGTTCAAACTGTATGTATGGTCTTTTGTGCTCATCCTTAAGGAACTTCGGTGTTTTGCGATCTTTGTCGATCACCTTGTAGCGCTCACGCAACTCATTTTCGTCGATGTCAGGATCGCTCCTGAGTGCTTGAAAAACATCCTCGAAAACCTGTGGGGACATAAAACCCAGGTCGTCCTGTGCGCGAAAATCAAGCAAGCCACCATGGCTGAACAGCACATAACGCGCGTTGTCGACGGTGACGATTCGGCCGCCTTGCTGTCCGTCGCCCCCCAGTCCAGCCACGTTGAGTCGAGTAAGACCACTCGGCAACCATTTCATGTCTCGGCACCTTAGTACTGGAAGCCAGCCCAGAACGTGGCGAGGCAATGCCGAAACCCCGCATTTCGGATGTCTTGGTCTCACGGGCCGGACTGGTAGGAGGTTGCGGTTTTGCCGGTCATGTGTGCGACACGATCCCACCTCATAGAGCGTGACGGGACTCTACGTTCACAAGTGGCCGCGAGCGTCGGTCAGGCAGCTGGTAGCGGTGGGCTCAGCAAGCCAGCCTGCCGAGAACTGGCATCCTTGCAACGCGCCATACAACTCGCGACCCGTTGATGACGGAAGGCAGCTCATGACTGAGACAAAGACTGACCCAGAAGCCCACAGCGTTGCTGCTTTCACCTTCGAAATGGGAGTGCTTAAGCGGCTCCGCCGAGCTGGCTGGTGGCACGTGGGCGTCCGTGACCCCGAATCGGTTGCCGAACATAGTTTCCGGGTAGCACAGCTGGCATCCCTTATAGCCGCCGAAGAAGGCGCCGATCCGGCCCGAGCCGCCTACCTCGGTTTATGGCATGACTCGCAAGAAACCCGCACCGGCGACATCCCCCACACCGCAAGGCCTTACTTGACATCCAAACCAGACAACGGGGCCATCACCCGCGATCAAGTAGCTGGCATGCCAGACGCCACCGCGAAAGCGGTATTGGATGCGGTCGTTGAATACGAGGCGCAGCAAACCATTGAAGCTAAATGTGCCCATGATGCCGATAAACTCGAATGCCTATTCCAAGCAGTCGAGTACGGCAAAGCTGGACACCACGGCATTCAAGGCTGGATCGACTCATCCCGCGCGGCACTCACCACCGAAACCGCTATCCGCATCGCCGACGCCGCCATCACCACCTCACCCCTCGCCTGGCGCGGACGATAATCTCCGCGATAAGGAGGTCAGTCCAATTCCCCTTTACAGATGCCGATGCGTAACCGGCTATACGGCCTAGCCGCGACGAGAGTCCTCTTGATGGTCAGCTGGGGTGTACTCGTAGTGCTGGCCCGCCAACTGCCACCCGGAATTGCCCGAGACTTGTCGCGATCCATTCCCCACCGCGTGACCCGCATTCGCCGGTTGCGGACGCCCTAGCTTTCCGGTACGCCGGCAAAAAAATACCGCGAGCAGTTCTGCTGGACGCATTGTCAGGCGAAGGGGTCTTGATCAGCCGTCTACGTCCACCTCCGGCAGGGAGACAACAGTTGTTATCGTCCCTGCCCGCTTTCCTCCGTCCGATTTGCCTTTGGCCTCCCGTTTGGAGGGTTGAGGCACTGACCCGGCGCCGACCGTGATTTCACAACGGTCCCGCGCCCGCAAGCACGGCCGGGACTACTCGTCCCAAGAGGCCGTACCGAGCGCGGTCAACACAAAAAGCGCGAACGTCACGACGTGTATGCCGGTGCACCAGAGACAGATAGCCGACAGCTTGAACATCTCGACGTAGATCAGCCAGCACACCATCACTACCCCGCCGAGCGCCAAAGCGGCCCGCACCCAGTGCAGCCAGCGATTTTGCGAACGCCAACTGGCCGGCAAGTGAAATGGGATCAAAGTCAGGAAATACAGCAGCCCCAGTAGAGCAACTGGTACCCCGAGGAACTTCGCGTACTGGCTTGTGGCAACCTTCTGGCAGTTGAGTGCACCCGTATTAGGACAGGCCAATGTGGACGATGCCGAGTAGTACTCAACGGTGAGATAGACCGAGATCGCTAGGCCCGCCGCGATCAAGGCAAGAGCGATCAGTGAGCTCACCAAGTGGCCATAAGTAACCCGAACTGGCCGGGTAGCGACTGGGTTCATGTCAGCAACTTCTTCGCTGCGGACACACCGCTTGAGGTGCACACCTGCGACGGGTTGTCCCCGGTCGCGACGCAGATGGACGCAGTGATGAGATTTGCGGTCCCGATGATCGCCTGAGCAACATCGCTGTTGGGGTCACGCAAGCTTTGCGCAATCTGTTCCCGGGTTTTGCCGGCGAGCAGCGCAGGGCGGAAAGAGGCACCCGAGTAGATGAACATATTGGCCACGTCAAGAAAAGGAATGCTACCTGACGTGTCCACATAAGGCGGTCGATTGTAGGTCTCAAACAGCGTGCGCTGCTCGCTCGTGAGCTTTTGATTTCTGCTTTCCTCGACACCCGTGAACGACACATAATCGCTGCTGAATGACGAATCGTGGAAAGAGAATGTCTGAGTCTTGGGATAGACATCCTGAGCAGATGATTGCGCAAGCTTGAGTTTGCTGATGGTGCCGAATCGCGACAGTGCGACGATTAGTCCCCATCGCTGAGCGGCGCAGTACGGGCAATATTCCGCGCCCACGTACAGCACCGCGGCTTTCCCTGCAATGGTGTGCGCCGTGGTGACCGAGGTCTTGGACGGTCCCTGTTTGAGGCCACCGCTGCCCACCTGATTGAAGTTTGATTCTGGAATGGTCGTTAGCGTCGACACGAGGCTGTTGGACGCCAGCGACGATGAGTTCCCTGAGGCATCGCCGTTTCCGCGATCGCCCACCAGTTTGACTACCACCATGGTCAACACGATCCCCAGCACGACAGCGACAACACCGCCGGCGATCCACATCCGCTGACGTTTGCGCTCTTGTTTTTCCCGTAATGCCTTACCCACCGACCGCCCACGCGATCGACCTACTTTGCTCACAACTGCCGCCTCTATCCGTCCTATTGGCATAGTTAGTCGGGTTATCTCGGTAAATAATTCCAGACTGCTATTACTACCGATCGCGGGCGATGGTTCATTGTGCCTGGATAATGGGCAGAACCGCGAACAAACGGAGTGTGGCGCTCGCTAGGCGATCCGGCGTGGCAACGCTAAACTGCGCAGTGCATTGACTCTCATCTTGGAGTTCTCCGCAATCCCGGCCCATTTACAAGGCGGTCCCATGAGCAAGGTCGTCAAGATCGCAAAGTTCCCCTACGGTCACAAGACTAAATGGCTGATTTTGGCGTTTTGGATACTAGTTCTAGTGCTGGCGGCGCCCTTGGCCAGGAAGCTCAGTGGGGCGGAACAAAACGACAGCTCAGCCTGGTTGCCTGGCTCAGCGGAATCCACGAAGGCACTCAACGTTCAAGAAAAGTTTCAATCCAGTAACACACTCCTGGGCATAGTGGTTTACGAGCGCAGTTCCGGAATCACTGCGCAAGATAGGGCCGCCGCCACAAAAGATACGCAAGCTTTCGCCAAGATTAACGGTGTCGAGAGCAAGATCATTGGTCCCATTCCCTCCAAGGACGGCAAAGCCCTGCAAACGATCGTGCCGATCAACCTAGGCTCCGAGGGCTGGAACAAAGCACCCGAAGTTGTCGACAAAATTCACGATGTGGCCTCAACCCCAGGTGTCACGGTCAATATCACTGGTCCGGCCGGCAATGCCGCCGACTCGGGCAAGGCTTTCGAGGGCATCGATAGCACCTTGCTGTACGGCACGATCCTCGTAGTCGTCGTGATTTTGTTGTTCACATACCGCAGCCCGGTGCTATGGATACTCCCTCTCATCTCCGCGGGTCTCGCTCTAACGGCCGCGCAAGCGGTCATCTACTTGCTGGCCAAACATGCCGGTCTGACGGTGAACGCACAAAGCGCGGGAATCTTGACGGTGTTGGTGTTTGGCGCAGGCACCGACTACGCATTGTTGCTTGTTGCCCGTTATCGAGAGGAACTCCGGCGCCACGAGGACCGCCATGAGGCCATGGCTTTTGCGCTGCATCGAGCGGGGCCGGCGATCATCGCTAGCGCCGCCACCGTTGCGGCAGGAATGCTTTGTCTGCTCGTCGCGCAAATGAACTCGACAATGAGCCTCGGTCCGGTCAACGCGATCGGCATTGGCGTGGGGCTCCTCGCAATGCTCACGCTACTGCCAGCACTCTTGGTCATTTTTGGACGGTGGATTTTTTGGCCCGTTAAACCAGCGTTTGGTTCGCCTGAGCCCACTAAGTCTGGGCTGTGGGCCAAGGTGGGTGCCGGCATCTCGCATCGGCCCCGCATAGTCTGGATTGTCACCGCACTGGTATTGGGCGCATTCGCCGTTGGTCTCACCAGCCTGGACGCACATGGGCTTACCAATAAAGAGACATTCATCAACAATCCGTCTTCTGTGCGAGGCGAAGAGGCGTTGGCTCAGCATTTTCCTGCCGGAACCGGACAACCGGTGGTCGTCGTGGGTAATGCTGAAGCCACCACTGAGCTCAAAAAAGTCTTTGCTGACACCGACGGCATTTCCTCGGTCGGTCACACCGGCCATAAAGGACGGCGATGTATATCTCGAGGGCACACTAGAAGACGCGCCAGACAGCACGGCAGCAAAGGCCACTGTGGACAAAGTGCGCGACCGCGTTCATCAAGTCAGCGGCGCAGATGCCAAGGTCGGTGGTGGAACCGCGATCGTGCTCGACATCAACCGAGCAACCAATCATGACCAGAAGGTCATCATCCCGCTGGTGTTGCTGGTGGTCATGATCATTCTTGCGATGTTGCTCCGCGCCATTATTGCGCCACTTATCCTCATCGCGACCGTGGTGCTGTCGTTCGCGGCCGCACTAGGCCTGAGCGCACTCATCTTCAAATACATTTTCCAGTTCGACGGAGCCGATACGTCGCTTCCTCTGTTTGTATTTGTGTTCTTAGTGGCGTTGGGTATCGACTACAACATCTTCTTGATGACACGGGTGCGAGAAGAAACGCTGCAATATGGCACCCGACGTGGGGCGCTCAACGGATTGTCGGCAACCGGCGGTGTCATTACCGCCGCCGGTTTCGTACTGGCTGGAACATTCTCTGTGCTGGCGACGCTTCCGCTCGTTGCCTTTGCCGAGATCGGATTTGCGGTGGCACTGGGCGTCCTGCTGGACACCATTGTGGTGCGGTCGATCTTGGTGACGGCATTGACTATCGACATTGGACGTTCTATGTGGTGGCCGAGCAAGCTGGCCTCCAAACGTGACGTACCGGAAGAACCTGCTTCTCTCGGAGCGGCTCAGTGAGCGACGACCCGGCGCTGGTGCGGCTGTGGCCGCACTCGCCGTCAGTTACACCACTTACCGACCACGACTCTTGTCTCTGTACGCACCACGGTCTACGGAGCATCTACGAATGAATTTCGTATCCAGCGCAGACGGTGCCGTGACCATCGGTGGCTTGTCCGCGCCGTTGTCAAATGCCGTGGATAAAAGGGTTTTTCGCGCATTGCGACATTTGTGCGACGCGATCCTGGTGGGCGCCGGTACCGCGCGGGTGGAGCAATACGACGGGCTTCCACTCACCCAACAACGTCGCGATATCCGTCAAAAGCAAGGTTTTTCCCCAGATCCCACCCTGGTCATCGCGAGTCGACGACTCGAGCTCGACCCCGACAGCGCACTATTCTCCACAGCAGCGGTGCGGCCAGTGGTGCTCACTCATGCCAGCTCACCACTGATTCGCCGGAAGAATCTTTCGGCGGTCGCGGAGGTACTGGTGGCCGGCGAGTCCGATGTGGATTTTCAGGCCGCGCTCCCGATGCTCGCCCACCTAGGGCTAAAGCGAGTGTTGTGCGAGGGCGGCCCGCACTTGTTTGGCTCGCTGAGCTTGGCAAATGTAGTCGACGAGCTGTGCCTCACCACTTCCCCACTACTGGCCGGCCCAGGCGCGGGCAGGATCGTGGCTGGTGAGCAGCATCTACGCGAACCTCAGCACATGCGACTCGCGCATGCCCTCCTTGGTGGAGACAACACGCTGCTACTGCGTTACGTTCGCGCTATCCCCGACCATGCGAGGTAATCGATGCGCCAACCGCTCTCCTTTTTTGCGGATTGCCCGCAATTCTTGGCACAAGAATTGCGGGCAATCCGCAAAAAACCGTCGGCTTTCCTGGCTGCGGCACTTACAACGGTCATGCTCATGGCCGGCTGCGCTCCAGCCCAAGACGCTGGCAATGGCCGATGGATGGCGCTCGTTCGGCACGACCAGAACACATCGTCAGCAGTGGTGTGGAGCGACTGCGCGGATAAGGCAGCAAAGCTTGCTGGCGGTCGGGTGAACAACGTGCGGTACGACTGCGGCACTATGCGCGTGCCTCGCAACTGGGCAAAGCCCGCCGACAGCGGAACCTTCAACCTGGCGCTCATGCGGGTTCGGCGCAACGGCCAGAAAAACCGGATCGGCTCACTGCTGGTCAATCCTGGCGGCCCTGGCGCATCCGGGATGCAGCTGGCGGCAGCTGCACCGTCCTTTTTGCCACTGGAGATCCAACGCCGGTTTGACATCGTTGGTTTCGATCCCCGAGGCGTGGGCGAGTCGTCACCGGTCCATTGCTTTAGCGACAAACAAAAAGATGAGATCACCGCCCAAGACCCGGACCCCACTGCACAGCAAGCGTTTGACGACCAAGTCAGTCTTTCTTCCAGCATCGGTAGGGGCTGTGCGGAAAAATACGGCGACGCGCTGAAGTACTACAGCACCGAACAAACCGCGCACGACATGGACGCCATCAGACAGGTTGTGGGCGACGACAAGCTGAGCTACCTCGGGTACTCCTATGGCACCCTGTTGGGCCAGGTATACGACCACCTGTTCCCCCACAAGATTCGCGCCACCGTATTGGATGGACCGGTCGACCCGCGACAGGACGCCGTGGCTTCTAGCTCCGGCCAGGCAGCTGGGTTCGAGCAAGCCTTCGACGCCTTCGCAGCAAATTGTCGCGACCACGGCAAGGCATGCAAAATTGGGCCGGACGCTCGCGCTACGGTCACCCAGCTTCTGGACGCCGCCAGAAAGGACCCGGCGGTAGGCGAGGACGGTCGAAAGGCGACCGCGGGCTACGTCATGTACGCGGTGATCTCCGCGCTCTACAGCAAACAGTCCTGGTCCATTTTGGAGCAAGCGCTGGACTCGCTCAAGCGTGGCGATCCCACGGGTGTGTTCGCTCTTGCCGACCAGTACAACGAACGTGACAGCTCTGGCCATTACACCAACTCCATTGATGCCAATAACGCCGTCAACTGCTCTGATGAAACCAATCCCCCGAGTCTCGCCGAGATCAAGAACCTGCAGCCACAGTGGCGGCAACAGTATCCGCTCTTCGGCACGGCCCTCGCGGTGTCGCTGATGGGCTGCTCAACTTGGGCCGGAGGTCACGACCCGTACACGGTGGGCGCGGCAGAGGGATCACCACCAATTTTGGTGGTCGGAACTACCGGCGACCCAGCCACGCCCTACGCCAATGCGCAAAAGGTCGCCGAGTCGCTCAAAAACGCCGTCGTGCTCACGTGGGAAGGCGAGGGCCACACCGCCTATCCGCAAAATAAGTGCATCAATGACGTGGTAAATAACTACCTCATCAATGAGAAAGCGCCCAGTCACAACGTCACCTGCACAGCCAACAAGTAGGCGACGCGAGCACCGATGCGGGCTCCGAAGTACCGTGGCAGGCATGAGCACTGAAGCACCCAAAACGGACGCGCAATGGCGTGCGCGACTAAGCGACAGCGAATACCGAGTCCTGCGCGAAGCGGCCACCGAAGCACCCTGGGCCGGCGAGTATGTGCACACCTCTTCGCCCGGTATTTACCGCTGCCGTGCGTGTGGCGCGGAGCTTTTCCGGTCTGAGACAAAGTTCGAGGCGCACTGCGGCTGGCCCAGCTTTTACCAGCCGACGAAGGAAGACCACGTGATCCTCCGCGAAGACACCAGCCTCGGGATGCACCGGACCGAGGTGCTGTGCGCCAACTGCGAATCGCACCTAGGTCACTTGTTCGATGACGCCCCGCAGACCCCGACCGGCGACCGCTACTGCATCAACTCGATAAGCCTGCGGCTCGACGAAGCGTCAGACGCGTCGCCTGACGCTTAAGGTAGGTCCGCGACGATCTCAGACAGCGTCCGCCGTTTACCGGTGTAGAACGGCACTTCTTCTCGAACATGACGCCGGGCCGTGGCCGCACGAAGCTCGCGCATCAGATCAACGATGCGATGCAGCTCGTCGGCTTCAAAAGCCAGCATCCACTCGTAGTCGCCGAGGGCAAATGACGCTACCGTGTTCGCCCGGACATCGGGGTAGCCACGCGCCATTTTGCCATGTTCGGCCAGCATGAACCGCCGCTCCTCGTCGGGAAGGAGATACCACTCGTAGGAGCGCACGAACGGATACACACACAGGTATCCGCGCGGCTGCTCGTCGGCGAGAAATGCCGGGATGTGGCTCTTGTTGAACTCGGCGGGCCGGTGCAGCGCGAGCTGCGACCAGACGGGCCGCAGGTGTCGGCCAAGCTGGGTGCGACGAAATTGGCTGTAGGCGGCTTGCAAGGCGTCAGGGTCAGCGGCATGCCACCACACCATCACGTCAGCATCGGCACGGAGGCCCGAGACATCGTATGTGCCACGGACCACGACATCCTTGTGTGCAAGCGCTGCCAGGAATGCCTCGGCTTCTTCGACGCACGCGCCCCGCTCGGTGGGCAGTGGGCCGCTGGCGGCGAACACCGACCACATGGTGTAGCGGATGGTGTCATTCACCGCCCGGGCTCGCTGTGCATGAGGGTTCATTGGTGCGCTCGCGGTCATGCGCTCATTCTGCTCTACCGTTTCTCCGTGCGGAAACAGTGGAGCCTCGTTACTCCTCCTCTGCCCGGCGATCCTCGAGTGCTTCAAGTACCTGACGTGCGGCGTCGTAGCCGGAACGGATACACGCCGGTATACCGACGCCGTGGTATGCGGCCCCGGCAAGCGCCAGCGTGGGGTGAGGAGCGAGTGCATCATGAGTCCGACGAACCCGCTCGAGGTGTCCCGGCCGGTATTGCGGCAAGGCGTCGGCCCAGCGAGTTACCCGCGCCTCGAAGCGATCAGGCAACGGGCCAGTGAGCTCGACGATTTCTTTGCGCGTTCGTTGGACCAGCGTCTCGTCGTCGAGCATAAGGGCTTTGTCGTCGCCGAATCTTCCTACCGAGGCGCGTAGCAAGGCCCCATCGACGGTGTGGGGCCATTTATTGCTGGTGAAGGTCACCGCTTTGACCAGGCGACCAGTGGTTGCCGGTACCAGCGCTCCACTCACTGGCGGCAAGGCAGTGTGCGGGAAGACAAAGTTGACGAGCGCGACACTGGCGTAGTCGATCGTCCCCAGCTCAGTGGCGGTGGCCGTGGAAACCTCGGACAGCAGGCGGGCCGCTGAGGGCGCCGGCGTGGCTATGACTACCGCGTCGGCCGTGATTACCCGGCTCTGACGGCCATTACCGAGCACGACTTCCCATTCATCGCCGCTCCGTCGCAGCTCACGCGCGGGTTCACCGAGCATCAGGTCGGCGCCGCTTGCCCGAGCCGCCGCGTCAACCAACCGCTGCAGACCCCCGGCGACGGTGCCAAATATTGGCTGAGGCTGGCCCTGCCGCGCGGCGGGTGGATGCCCTGCCATGCTCGTCGCGCTCATCGCCTCCTGCGCCGCCCGCACCAACGATGGCTGACGCTGGAGCGACGCAAACAACGCGGGCATGGTCGCCGCGGTGGAGAGGTGGTCGCTGACGCCGGCATATACCCCGCCCAGCAAAGGATCGACCAGGCGCTCTGCCACCGCTGGACCGAGTCGGCTTCGCACGAGCGCACCAAGCGACACGTCTGCTCCCAATAGTGGGCCGGGCTGGTCGACTTCCGCCCGCACTGTTGCTATTTCGCTGGTAGTGAACAGGCGACTAGCGGCCAATCTGTCCACATCCGACGGAATGCCCATCAGCGTCTTCGCGGGCAGTGCATGCAGGTCGTGGTTCCAGGCGACTGCTGGCTTTGCCGCACCCGGATGCACGAGGTCGTCACCCAGACCTAACCGCGTGACCAGGTCAACCGCTTCGGGCACCCGCAGCAAAAACGACTCGGCTCCCACCTCGCTGACGCTGTGTCCCGTCTGTTCAGTGCGTATTTTTCCGCCCAGGCGCGGTGAACTCTCCACCACACTGACCCGCACGTGCCGAGCATGATCACGCAGCCACAGGGCAGCCGACAAACCCGAGATCCCGCCGCCCACGATGACGACATGTTTCTGCCGCCGCACTGCGGGGATGGTCATCGCGCGAGCTCGGTGTAGCGAACGGCACTGTACTCATGCACTAACGTCACGAGGTCGGTCAATACCGCGGGATCGGCCTCGGGTGGTACTCCATGGCCCAAGTTGAAGATATGCCCCGGTGTTCTCGCGCCCTCGTCGATAATCCGGCGCGCCTCACCAGCGATCACGTCCGGTGGCGCCCACAGCAGAGCTGGGTCGAGGTTGCCTTGAACAGCAAACTCGTCGCCCACCACTCGGGAAGCCACATCCAACGGGGTGCGCCAATCAACCCCAATAACATCGACGCCCGGCATGGCCATCGCCGGCAGCAAATGCGCCGTGCCCACACCAAAGTGGATGGTGGGCACGCCCGTCGCCGCGAGCCCGGAAAGCACACGCATCGAATGCGGCCGAACATACTGTCGATAGTCCGCTTCGGACAATGAGCCAGCCCAGGAATCGAAGAGCTGCACCGCCGACGCGCCGGCCGCGATCTGAACATGCAGGAAGGCCAGCGAGATCTCGGCGAGACGTGCGCATAGCGCATGCCACACCGCCGGATCGCCATGCATCAGCGCCTTGGTGCGCCCGAACGTCCGAGACGGCCCACCCTCGATCAAGTAGCTAGCCAACGTGAATGGCGCACCCGCGAAACCGATGAGGGGGACACCATTCAGCTCACCGACCAATGTGGACACCGCGTCGGTGACGAACCCGACATCGTCCGGTTGAAGCCCACGCAAACCTGCCACCTGGGACTCCGTGCGGATCGGGTTCGCGATGACCGGGCCAGTACCTGGGACGATCTCCACGCCCACCCCGACAGCTTTTAACGGCACCACGATGTCGGAAAAGAAAACCGCCGCGTCTACTTTGTGACGCCGGACCGGCTGAAGAGTGATCTCGGTGATCAAGTCTGGGCGGCTACACGCATCCAGCATCGAGACATCCTGTCGGAGCGCCCGATACTCCGGTAAGGATCGGCCAGCTTGGCGCATGAACCACACCGGCGCATACGATGTCGGTTCTCGACGGCAAGCAGCCAAAAACGGCGATACGGAAGACGCGGGATCGGCCATGCCACGATCATGGTGATTGTCGACGGTCACAAGATTTGATGCTGCCACGCCTCGGCGCGCCACCGTGCACCGGATCGCGTCAGCAACCTACGCTAGCGGGCGTGGCAGATGCCGAATCACTGCCTGACCCCTTCGCCCGCGCGGTCGCGAGCCTCCGGTCAGTGCGGACGAGACCAGAAATTTCGCTCGCTGAGATGCCAGCGCCGCATCGGCTAGCGCCGTACACGTTCGCGCTGAGCGCTCATGTCAACCGTGGTACAGAAGAGACCGCCACTGGGCGCCTCATTGTGCTCTACGACCCTGAGGAACAGCCCAACTGGTGTGGCTCGATGCGCATCGTCACCTACGTCGCCGCCGAGCTTGACCCGGAGATTATTGGCGACCCCCTCTTTGCCGAGGTGGGGTGGGCCTGGCTGATAGATGCGCTGGGCGACCATGGTGCCGAATACACCGCTGTGGGCGGCACGGTGACCCAGATCAGCTCCACCCGCTTTGGCGAACTAGGCGAACCCGATAGCCGCACCCAGACAACCGATGCCGAACTCCGTGCTTCCTGGACCCCGCTCGACCAGGACTTGCACGCACACCTAGATGCCTGGTGCACGTTACTGGCGTCCACGGCGGGGTTACCGCCATTGGGTGTTGCCGCACTGCCGCTTCGGCTCTCCTAGGGCTAGCACGCAAAGAAGGCTCACTGAGCACATACGTCTCGGGCATCTTGTGTCCTACATGGGGACGGGCCACCAACGGACAAAACGGTCTCGATACGGTAGTGCTGTGGATCCCGCGAAGCCGTTACTGCAGCCCCGAGATGGCGTTCCGGAGCCGATCGACGACCCAGAGGCCCTGGCCACCGCGGTGCGGAAGCTCGCGACCGGCCACGGCCCGGTTGCTATCGACGCGGAGCGAGCTTCAGGCTACCGGTATGGACAACGCGCCTATCTCGTGCAGCTTCGGCGCGCGGGAACCGGCACAATTCTCATCGACCCCATCCCCTTCGCCGACCTGACCAGCGTCAACGACGCCATCAACGACGCCGAATGGGTGCTGCACGCTGCCAGCCAAGATCTGCCATGCCTCAGCGAACTAGGCATGCGACCCAAACGGTTGTTCGACACCGAACTGGCTGGTCGTCTCGCTGGCATAGAACGTGTGGGACTAGGAACGATGGTCGAGCAAATGCTCGGCTTTGCGTTAGAAAAGGGGCACTCCGCAGCCGACTGGAGCACCCGGCCTCTCCCCCATGACTGGCTCACCTACGCCGCGCTCGATGTCGAGCTACTCATAGAACTGCGCGAAGCGCTCATTAAAGAGCTGACCAACCAAGGAAAATTGGACTGGGCGCACCAAGAATTTGCGGCATTAACAGCGTTGGAGCCGGCAGCTCCACGCGCCGAGCCGTGGCGTCGCACATCGGGGATTCATCGGGTCCGCACCGCGCGTGGTCTCGCGCGCGTAAGAGCGTTATGGCAGACCCGCGACAGGATCGCTCGTCGTCGCGATCTCGCCCAAGGGCGAGTGCTACCCGATTCGGCGATCATAGCCGCAGCACAAGCAGACCCGACCAACGAACGCGAGCTTTTGACGCTGTCTGTCTTTAGTGGACGGTCACAACGCCGGCAAGCAACTACCTGGCTCACCGCTCTTGCTCAAGCACGCGCACTGCCGGAGACAGATCTACCCGGCCCCGCTAGCACCTCTGATACTCCACCGCCATATCGATGGGCGGATCGCGATCCAGCCGCAGCCGAACGGCTGGCCCGGGCAAAAGACGCCGTCAAATTGCTGGCGGTTGAGCAGCAACTGCCACCTGAAAATCTGCTGGCACCCAGCATTGTTCGCCGCATTTCCTGGGAGCCTCCCCGGACGGTCGACCTCGACTCGGTTCTGGAGAGTCTCACCTCTCTGGGCGCCCGGGAGTGGCAAACGCGATTGACGGGGCCAGCCCTCACCGCCGCGCTCACCGATCGTTAAAGTCTTCTTATATTCACAGGCGAGCGACCCAAATAGTTAGCCCAGTTATCGCCCTCGGAATATCACGAAGCCACCCCTGGAGGTCGACCATCCCGCGTACATGGGGAAGCATTTTCGTCACCTTGCTACTGGTAGGCGGCATGGCGTTCGCCAGCCCAGCCGCAGCCGCACCAGACATACGCGGTCAGCAGTGGTACTTAGACGCGCTTAGGGTTCCTGAAGCACTACAGCTCAGTACTGGCAAGGGCGTGACGGTCGCTGTCATCGACGAAGCCGGAGTCGATGCGAGCCACCCCGACCTCGCTGGTCAAGTGTTGCCGGGAATTGGATTCGCTAGCGCGGGAGCCAACGGACACAGCGACAGTTCCGAGGCCTGGCACGCAACGATGACCGCTGGCGTCATTGCGGCCAAAGGCGGCGGACCAGGTCACGCTCAAGGCATCGCACCAAACGCCAAGATCCTGCCGGTCGCATTGCCCCCGAAGTCAAACGTGAAGCAACTGGCTCACGCGATCCGATGGGCCGCGGACCACGGTGCGGACGTCATCAACATCTCCATGGGCAACGACAACGCCATCAAAAAGACCGAGTCGGACGCGGTCGACTACGCCATTAATAAGAAAGACGCGGTGGTAGTAGCCGCGGTGGGCAATACCGTCGATCAACTGCGGTCAATATTGGTGCCCGCAAAAATTCGCGGTGTCGTTGCTGTTTCGGGTGCCAGCGAGCGCTCCGACTTCTGGTCCGGTTCGATGCACGGCTCCGAGACCGTTCTCGCCGCACCAGCAACAAACATCGAGGCCACATTTTCTCGCGGCTATGGCGACCACTCTGGTTACGGCAAGGCCGACGGCACCAGCTTTGCCACACCGATCGTCTCGGCAACGGCCGCACTCGTCCGCGCAAAATACCCCCACCTGAACGCCGCCAGCGTCATCAATCGCCTCGTCAAGACCGCTAAAGACCAAGGCAAACCCGGTAGAGACCAGTACTTTGGCTACGGAACGGTGCGTCCCGTGGACGCGTTGACGGCGGACGTGCCCGAAGTGTCTGCGGATCCGCTCGGGAAGCCCACGTACGCGGTCGATGACACTGTTGTCATTCACGGCGCGGCCAAATTGGGTGGCCTTACCGTGCGGGCGTGGGTGACGATGGGGATAGTCCTCGTACTCATTGTGGTGCTCGTCCTGGTGCTGGTGCGGATAGCGAACAGCCGGCGGACGCGTCGCCGCCTGAGGCAGCTGCCGCAGCAATACCACCACCAACAACAGCCGCCCACGTATCCGCGTTACTGAGTGGCGATGGGTAACTCTCCACTGTGGACGATGGATTAGGCTAGCGCCTACCCAGAACGGCGGCGCCTGGAACGACTAGGCGCATCCTGGCCACTCCGCCTGCCAGCGTGGCGTCGACGTCCTGTCGGATAACCTTGAGGAGTGGGCTGAGGTCGGGTGGTGTCTTTATCTCGAAGAGAAGCCAGCGCCGCCCCTCTTGTCTCATGCCAGCGAAGTTTCAAAAGATGTCCGAGCTTTGAGCTTGGGTTTGCTAAGACCTCCTCGAGAGTCTTTTCATGGTTGGCGGCCCATCCACACCCACGCCAGCTGCTCGGCCGGCTCCGACAGGTGGCTATCCCTCGGCCAGAACAAGCCGGCCCGGACGGACACTAGTGTCATGTGGCCTTGATGCGGGTTCATTGGGGATCGTTATCCACAGGATTTGTCGTTATCGACGTGCTGAAACGCGCCGCTGTTGCGCATTCGTTTCCATGCGGCTTGCTGACGGCTAGGCTCCGAGACAACTCAGCGCACCAGCTAGCGGGAGGTCGCATGCCTCGTTCCAGTCGAGAAGTCGTGTTTATCGATGGTGTGCGCACACCGTTTGGCAAGGCCAACCCCACTGGTTTGTACGCTCAGACCCGCGCTGACGATCTGGTGGTGCGGTGCTTGCGAGAGTTACTCAGTCGCAATCCGGACGTGCCACCAGAACGCGTCGACGACGTCGCCATCGCGGCCACCACCCAGACCGGCGACCAGGGCCTGACTATCGGGCGCACCGCCGCTCTGCTTGCAGGCCTACCGAAGAGCGTGCCCGGCTATGCCATCGACCGTATGTGTGCTGGCGCGATGACCGCGGTCACCACTGTGGCCAGTGGAATCGCCTTTGGTGCATATGACGTGGCACTGGCAGGCGGGGTGGAGCACATGGGCCACCACCCGATGGGCCAGGGCGTCGACCCCAACCCCCGGTTTGTCAGCGAAAAACTCGTTGACCCGGCCGCACTGGTGATGGGAAAAACTGCCGAGAATCTGCACGACCGGTTTCCCGAGCTGACTCGGGAACGCGCCGACGCATACGCGCTGGCCAGTCAACGTAAATATGCCGAGGCGTGGGAGGCGAAAAAGATCCAGCCCGACCTGGTGTCGGTCGCCACACGGGATCAAGAACGCGGGTGGGGTTTGGCGACTGCCGATGAACAACCGCGGCCCGACACCAACCTGGCGGCTCTTGCTGGATTGAAAACTCCATTCCGTCCACATGGGAGAGTCACCGCCGGTAACGCGGCTGGGCTCAATGACGGAGCCACCGCCTGCCTCCTCACCGCCGAAGACACTGCGGCCGAACTTGGACTCATCCCAGCCATGCGGCTTGTGGGCTACGCCTTTACCGGCGTGGATCCGGAGGTGATGGGTATCGGGCCGATCCCCAGCACCGAGAAAGCCTTGGCGCGCGCTGGTTTGTCTATAGACGACATTGGGCTTTTTGAGCTCAACGAGGCCTTCGCCGTGCAAGTACTCGCTTTTCTCGACCATTTCAAACTCGCCGAGGACGACCCCCGGGTGAATCCATGGGGTGGAGCGTTGGCGATCGGTCACCCACTGGCTGCTTCTGGCGTGCGACTCATGACCCAACTCGCCCGGCATTTCGCCGAACGGCCCGATGTCCGTTATGGCATCACCGCGCTGTGTATCGGGATTGGCATGGGTGGCACCGTCATTTGGGAAAATCCGCACTACGGCCACGGCCGTCACAGCGTCAGAGAGTGCAGGTGAGCAGCGATGAGCACCGCAGCGAAAGCATTGCCGGAGTTCGCCGATGAGATCGTCACCCAGTCGCTCGTGCGGTATGTCTCGCCGCCTGGGATGAACGGCGAGGTCGCACTGATCACATTGGACAATGGCCGGGACCACAAACGCCCGTCCACTTTTGGGCCCGCTGGTTTGGCATCGCTGGACGCCGCTTTGGATGAGATCTTTGCGCATCATCCCCCGGTGCGAGCGATCGCGGTGACCGGTAAGCCGTATGTGTTCGCGGTGGGTGCTGACTTGTCGGGCATGAAGCAGCTGCGGTCTCGTGACGACGCGGTGGCGATAGCTCAGCGAGGCCACGAGGTCTTTCGACGTCTGCGAGACTCTCCCATACCGACCTTTGCGTTCGTCAACGGTGCAGCGCTGGGGGGCGGGCTAGAACTGGCGCTGCACTGCCACCATCGCACGCTGTCTACGACCGCAAACACCATCGCGTTTCCCGAATGCGCCATTGGCCTGGTACCTGGCTGGGGCGGCTGTTGGCTTCTGCCCAATCTGATCGGCCCAGAGAAGGCGCTCAAGGTCATCCTCGAAAATCCGCTGAGCCAGAACCGGATGTTGCGCGCCCAGCAGGCATTCGAGCTGGGCATCGCGGACGCGTTGCTCGAGCCCGCCGATTTTCTGGAGAGCTCGATGGCATGGGCTACCAGCGTCCTCAATGGCGAGATCGTGGTAGAGCGTCCCGAAGTCGACCACGGAGATGGCTGGGATACCACAGTCCTGTTCGGACAAAAGCTGGTAGATGAGCGGATGCACGGCGCTGCACCGGCTCCGTATCGGGCACTTGAGCTCATCGCGGCGGCCAAGACCACGAGCTACGACGACGGCGCAGCGGCAGAAGAACGAAGCCCTCGCCGATCTCCTCACCAGCTGCGAGCTGCGTGCCAGCCTGTACGCATTCGATCTGGTGCGGAAACGGGCTCGGAAACCAGCCGGCGCACCGGACCCGTCGTTGGCCCGTGATGTGACCAAGGTAGGCATCGTCGGTGCCGGTTTGATGGCCAGTCAGCTGGCAGTGCTGTTCGCGCGCCGATTGGAGGTGCCGGTAGTCCTGACCGATGTGGACCAGTCGCGTTTGGACAAAGGTGTCGCCGCTGCCCATGCGGAAGTCGCAAAGATGAATAAGAAACACCGACTTAGCGACGATGCGGCGCACAGAGTCACAGGTTTGATTACCGGTTCGCTGAGCAAAGACGCGTTTGCTGATGCCGAGTTCGTCATCGAAGCCGTTTTCGAGGAGCTCGCTGTTAAAAAGCAGGTGTTCGCTGAGCTGGAAGCGGTAGTCAGCGACGAATGCGTCCTGGCGACCAACACGTCGGGGCTGTCCGTCAACCAGATGGCTGCCGAGCTCCGGCACCCTGAGCGGCTAGTGGGCTTTCACTTTTTCAACCCGGTAGCGGTGCTGCCCCTAGTAGAGGTGGTGCGGAGCGAGTCCACTGACGACACTGCGTTGGCCACAGCGTTTTCTCTCGCTAAACGGCTCAAAAAATCGGCGGTCCTGGTCAAGGACGCACCAGCATTCGTCGTTAACCGGGTACTTATGCGTTTCTTGGGCGAGACGCTCCGGTCTGTGGACGAAGGCGCCGAGGTCGCCGACGCGGAGCATGCGCTCGATCCCCTCGGACTCCCGATGAGCCCGTTGACTCTGTTGGAGCTGGTCGGTCCAGCGGTCGCGCTGCATGTGGCGGAGACGCTGCACGAGGAGTTTCCCGAGCGGTTCAGGCGTCTCGGAGACGCTCCGCGCACGGCAGTAAAGCTCGGCAAGACGTCACTGCTGGTCTGGAAAGACGGCCAGCAACAACTTGATCCCGAAATCGTTGCGGCAACACAAACCCGCACGAGTTCCACATCCGCTAGCACTCCGCCGCTCACGGCGGAACAGATCCGCGACCGCGCGCTTGCTGCGCTCGCCGAAGAAATCCGGCTCATGCTCGACGACGGCGTCGTTGCTGCACCAGAAGACATAGATCTGTGCATGATCGTGGGTGCAGGCTGGCCATTCCACCTCGGGGGCATCACGCCGTATCTGGATCACGTGGGAGTTTCGATGAAGGTCAGCGGACGGCCGTTTCACACACCGGAGTGACCGGCCAGACGGAACAGTCCGGGACACGGTGGTCTACAGCATCACCTCCCGAGAGTGGCCGGGCGTCAAGAAGCGGCTGGGTGCGCGAATCTCGCGTGTCGCCAGGAAGTAATGCCGATTCGTGCTGTCGCTGAATGCTGAGATTGGGCATGCTTACGCCATGAAGACAATCGGCCTGCTAGGCGGCATGAGCTGGGGATCGTCGGCGGAGTATTACCGGCTCATCAACGAAGGTGTCCGGGGCAAGCTGGGCGGCCATCACAGTGCTCGTCATCGTGATGAACTCCATCGATTTCGCCGATATGGTCGCACTGCAACGCGCAGGTGCTTGGGACAAAGCCGGTGCCATGCTTGCCGATGCCGCTCGTGGACTGGAGCGAGCCGGTGCTGACTTTATTGTGTTGTGCACCAACCTGATGCACAAAGTCGCCGAAGACATCGAAGCGGCCATCACGATTCCGTTCTTGCACATCGCAGACGTGGTGGGCGAGTCTGCAAAGAAAACGGGCTTCACTCGGCTCGGGCTGCTTGGAACACGGTGGACGATGGAGGAAGACTTCTACCGGCTTCGACTCAAGGAACGTCACGGCATCGACGTGCTCATCCCTGATGAGGAAGATCGGGTCTTTGTGGATCACGTAATTTTTGACGAACTCACCCAGGGCAAAATCGATGGCGCGTCACGGGTAGCCTACCAAGACATCATTTCCCGATTGGCCGAGCGGGGGGCAGAAAGCGTAATCCTGGGCTGCACCGAAATCATGTTGCTCATCAAGCCCGAAGACACAGCGGTTCCACTCATCGACTCCACCAAAGTGCACGCCGAACGCGCAGTTTCCCTCGCACTCGCCGGGGCATAAGCGCGAGCCATCCCTGGTTCGCTTAGCTTTTGCGGATTGCCCGCAATGTTTGCGGCAAACATTGCGGGCAATCCGCAAAAAACGATTACGTGGACCCTGTCCATATTGCGACGAGTACTCCACTGTGGAGGGTCACCTGAGCTGCGGGGGCGGCGAACTCGTTGCTGATGCCACGGCTGGTGCCAGCCGGCAGGTCGTCGCCGTCCAGCGGATATCGCAAGCCCGTCGTGTGCACGCCGCGTGCGGGCCCGTGCATCGGCAACAACGAGACAACGTCACCCACATGTCCGTGCAGCACAGTCGCGCGCCGAATGACCGTCACTATCGCGTCACCCATGAACGCGGTGATGGGCATCGACGCGAATCGTGGGGAGGCCAGCAGCGATATGTTGGCCAGCAAATGATCCAGCCGGCCACCGTGTCCACCGAGGACAATCGCCTGGTCAGGCTCACGTGACAAGGCCGCGTCGAGAGCGAGCTCCAGATCGGTGGCGTCCTTAGCGGTGGGATACCGCTCTACCACTGCGCCGCTGGCGCGTACCGCCGCGAGACCTTTCGAGCTCACCGAATCGAAGTCGCCCACGGCCTGATGCACCGGAAGTCCCAAGCCCAGCGCGTGGTCTATGCCACTGTCTACCCCGATCACCCACGTGTGAGCTACGTCGACGCCTGCTGGCAAAGCCGTCGGTGCCCCTCCTCCGGCAACAATGAGCACAGTGTGCGCATTGCCGTATGGAAATGCCTGCTCCTCCGAGAGAGCACCCATGATGAACCACCATCCAATGCGGATCGAGACAGAACGCATCCATACCTCGCCCCCCGCCGCGAGCTCGTTTGACCGGTCAGATTCTCGGCGTTTCCTCCCGAATTTCACCGGTCAAACAACTCATTGTCCAGCGACCGGTGATTTTCGCCGAAAAACGCCGGGAATCTGACCGGTCAAACAAGGTGCGGTGCGGTGACGGCGCCGACCTACGGTCGGCCGTCGATGGCCGACCGTAGGTCAATGGCTAGCTCAGCACGGCATGCTCGGGGAATCGACAGATGGTGGCGAAGTCGTCTGCGTCGAGACTGGCTCCGCCCACCAACGCTCCATCTACATCGGACTGAGCCATAATACTGGCGATGTTGTTGGCTTTGACCGAGCCTCCGTACAGCACTCGCACCGCTTCGGCGGCTTCCTCGCCATATTTCTCGGAGATACGCACGCGAATTGCTCCGCATACCTCCTGTGCGTCCTGCGCGGTGGCAGTCTTGCCGGTGCCGATCGCCCAGACCGGCTCGTACGCAACCACCAGCGACGCCACCTGCTCGGCTTTAACGCGAGCCAACGCGCCATCGAGCTGAGCGAGTACATGCGACACTTGCTCACCCGCCTCGCGCACGTCCAGACCCTCGCCGACACACACAATGGGTGTCAGGCCGTGCTTCAAGGCCGCCTTGACTTTGGCATTAACCACCGCGTCGTCTTCGTGGTGGTATTCGCGCCGCTCCGAGTGTCCAATGACGACATAGGAACAGCCCAATTTGGCGAGCATAGGACCGCTCACATCGCCGGTGTAAGCGCCAGAATCGTGTGGGGAAAGATCTTGGGCGCCATAGCCCAGCAGCAGCCGCTCCCCCTCCACCAAGGTCTGCACACTGCGAAGATGCGGGAACGGGGGCAACACGACGACCTCAACGTCGGTCAATTGCTGCTCAGACAGGCTCATCGCCACCTTCTGCGCCAGCGAGATCGCCTCGAGATGATTGAGGTTCATCTTCCAGTTGCCGGCGATGAGCGGTCGACGCACTGGCTTCGTGGTGCCCTTAGCCATACTTGTTTCCTTACTGATTCAAGGCCGCGAGGCCGGGCAGGTTTTTGCCCTCAATAAATTCGAGCGATGCTCCGCCACCAGTAGAAATGTGACTAAATGCCGCTTCGTCTACCCCCAACTGCCGAACAGCCGCCGCGGAATCGCCCCCGCCGACCACAGTGAACGCATCGGCGTTCGCGATCGCATGTGCCACACCGCGAGTGCCTTCAGCGAAGGGCGCCATCTCAAAAACCCCCATCGGCCCGTTCCAGAAGATGGTCTTGGCGTCGGCGATCGCAGCTCCAAAGTGGCTGACGGTTTGCGGCCCAATATCGAGACCCTTGACGCCCGGTGAGATGGCGTTGGCCGCGACCAGCTTTGTGGGGGCGTCGGGTGAGACGTCGGCGGCAGTCACCACGTCGAGTGGCAGCAACAGCCGCTCGCCGGCGTGCTCGATGAGCTTGCGGCACGTGTCGATCATCTCGGTCTCTAGAAGCGAATCACCGACCTGATAGCCCTGCGCGGCCAAGAACGTAAAGCACATGCCGCCACCGATGAGCATCGCATCCACTGTGGGCAGGAGTGTCTCGATGACCGAGAGCTTGTCGGACACTTTGGAACCACCCAGCACCACCACATAGGGGTGGCTCGGCTGGTCCGTGAGCTGCCGCAGCACCGACACTTCCCGCGCCACCAGCCTGCCAGCGTAGGCCGGCACAAGCTGCGCCACATCAAAGACGGAGGCATGCTTGCGGTGCACTGCGCCGAACGCGTCGTCGACATAGAAGTCGGCATACATGCCCAACTGTGCCGCAAAAGCGGTGCGTTCAGCGTCGTCTTTGCTGGTCTCGGCTGGGTTAAACCGCAAATTTTCCAGCAGCAACACTTGACCGTTGGCGAGAGTATCTACTGTGGCCTGGACGGACTCACCGACGGTGTCGGGGGAAAACACCACGTCCGTCTTCAGTAGCTCGCTGAGCCGCTCAGCCACCGGCGCGAGCGAAAACCGTGGCTCCCGCTTTCCCTTAGGGCGCCCCAGATGTGAGCACACGATGACTTTGGCGCCCGCATCGCGTAGAGCGGTGAGAGTCGGCAACACGGCTCGAATGCGCCCGTCGTCGCTAATGACAACACCCGAGTCGGAGCCCGAATTAGACAGTGGGACGTTGAGGTCTGCCCGCACGAGAATCCGCTTACCGCTCAGGTCATCGTCTAGCAGGTCGTCGAGGCTTCTCATCCGATTCAGAGCCTTCCTTGTTGTCTCGTTGCTGCCAGGCACATATTTGTTTGACCGGTCAGATTACCGGCGTTTTGCCTGCAATGTCACCGGTCAAACACAGACCTCCGCGATGACCGGTGAAATTACCCTTAACTTGCCGGGAAAACGACCGGTCAAACAAGGAATGGAGCTGCGCTGGCTACAGGCGGTACAGGCTCGCGCCTACGTAGTTGACGAGGTCGACGAGGCGGTTGGAGTAGCCCCATTCGTTGTCGTACCAGCCCACTACCTTGACCTGGTTGTCGATGACTTTGGTGAGCGGCGCGTCGTAGATACAGGACGCCGGGTCAGTGACGATGTCGGTAGACACGATCGGGTCGGCGTTGTAGGAGAGCAGGCCTTTCAGCGGACCCTCGGCGGCCGTGCGGAATGCCGCGTTCACCTCATCGACGCTCGCAGATCGAGCCACGTTGACCGTCAAATCCGTGACGGAACCCGTCGGCACCGGCACCCGAAGTGCATAGCCGTCCAATTTGCCCTTGAGCTCCGGCAACACCAAACCGATGGCTTTTGCGGCGCCGGTGGAGGTGGGCACCACATTGAGCGCGGCGGCACGAGCACGACGGAGATCCGGATGCGGACCGTCCTGCAGATTTTGGTCCTGAGTGTAGGCATGGATGGTGGTCATCAAGCCGCGCTCAATCCCGAAGGAATCGTTGAGCACCTTGGCCAACGGGGCCAAGCAGTTAGTAGTGCAGGATGCGTTCGAGATGATGGTGTGCTGCGCCGGGTCGTAAGAGGTGTGGTTTACACCCATCACCACAGTGACGTCCTCATTCTTGGCCGGGGCCGAGATGATGACTTTCTTAGCACCACCATCGATGTGCGCCTTAGCTTTGGTGGCGTCGGTGAAGATGCCGGTGGACTCGATGACGATGTCCGCTCCAAGATCGCCCCATGGCAAGGCGGCTGGGTTGCGCTCTTCTAGCGCTTTGAAGCTCTTGCCGCCCACGGTGATTTCGTCTGCGGCCGCTTTTACCTCTGTGTCGAGGCGCCCCAGGATGCTGTCGTATTTGAGCAGGTGGGCGAGGGTCTCGTTGTCGGTGAGATCGTTGACGCCGACTACCTCTACATCCGCACCCGATGCCAGCGCGGCGCGGAAAAAGTTACGGCCAATGCGGCCAAATCCATTAATGCCAACGCGGATAGTCACGCGTCCTCCTTGAGTGCCGTGGGCTTGCTTATTGACTGCTGAGAACGGGTCGGAAGAAGTCGCTTAGTTACTACCTTCGAGCCTACCCAGTCGATCGGCTCACCCTCAGGGCGGCCGGGAGCTCTCCGCCAAGACCGGCTTTTTGCGGATTGCCCGCGATTTTGGCACACAATATTGCGGGCAATCCGCAAAAAAGCGGGAATGCGAGCTTCTATATGCTCGGCGCATGCGTCGGTTTTTGGGGACCTCGATCGGCAAGACTGTCGGGCAATTAGCCCGGCTTCGCGGCAGCGGCGGGCAGGCGCTGCCTGGGCTGGTGGTCGAGCGGCTACTCCCCGGTTATTCCGCAAACATGCTGGCGCAGCTGCCCGACGGCGTCGTCGTTATTACCGGCACTAACGGCAAAACGACCACGACCAAGATGGTGGTGGAGCTACTAGAGCGCAGTGGAAAACGTGTGCTCACTAACCCGACCGGGAGCAATTTCACTCGCGGAATTATCTCCAGCGTGTCCCAACAGGCGAGTCTGAGCGGAAAATTGCCGTTCGACATTGGTGTATTTGAACTCGACGAGGCGTATGCGCGGCACTTTGTTGCTCAGGTAAAGCCCCGATGGGTGCTGGCGCTCAATGTCATGCGCGATCAGCTTGACCGATTTGGTGAGCTGGACACCGCAGCACAACTCATCGGCACCACCATGCAAGAGGCAACCGATGGTGTCGTCGTCAATGGTGACGATGCCCGACTCGTCCGGCTCTCTGAGCAGATACGGATCCAGAACGGTCACGAGGTCAGATACTTCGGGGTTGCCCCAGCGTTGCGACAATTTTTCCCTGCCGACGACGAAATCGTTGCCGTAGCCAACGGAAAAACAAAGGTCTTTCAGGAAAACATCCGCGCGGTTGAGCTCGCAGACTTCACTAACGGCCAGATCACCTTTGCTGCGGATGGGCAGCGCTTTACGTCAGCATTGCGCATTAATGGTCAGCACAATTATCAAAATGCTGCCGCGGCGTTAACCCTCGTACGCGCCCTCATTCCCGATGCGCCATGGGAACAGCTCATTAACTCACTGAGCGCCATCGAGCCAGCATTTGGTCGCGGTGAACGGTTCGAGTTGCGCAACGGCAGCACGCTGCAATTGCTCTTGGTCAAAAATCCCGCCGGCTTTCGGCAGACGCTCGCTTCCTACGGGGTAGCTGACTCCCCTGTCATGATCGCTATCAACGATGACTACGCGGATAGTCGGGATGTGTCCTGGTTGTGGGACGTCGACTTTTCGACGTTGGCTGGCACAAAAATTCAGCGCACCACCGGCAGGCGTGCCGCAGATATGGCGCTTCGGTTGCGCTACGACGATGTCGAGGTAGAACAGGTAGTGCCCGACTTAGACACCGCTCTGCAACAATTCTGCGCTGAGCCTGGCAGCAAATTGTTGATCACGACGTATACCGCGATGCTTCATTTCTATAAGCGTCTTAAAAAAGAAGCGGGTAAAGCGCTATGAAAGAGCTGCACATCTTAAATTTGTATCCCAATGAGATGAACATCTACGGCGATCGTGGCAATTTGCTCACGCTTCAACGTCGCGCGGAATGGCACGGGTATCAATCGGTAGTGCATTTTCACCACGCCGGCGATGCTCTGCCCACTACCGTCAACCTGATTCTTGGTGGCGGCGGTCAAGATTCGGCCCAGTCCGATATTCAAGAAGACATTGTGCGAATTGGGCCGGAACTTCATGCGCTTAACAGCGATGGCGTGCCCATGTTGATGATTTGTGGAATGTATCAGCTGCTATGCCACAGATTTGTCACCCACGATCAGCAAGAAATTAAGGGAATCGGCATTTTTGATGCTGAGACTATTGCCAGCCCGGACCGGATGGTCGGGAACGTCATGGTGGAAACCGAAGAGTTTGGGACGCTTTTTGGTTTCGAAAACCACAGCGGCCGCACTTTTCTATTGAACGGCCAACGTCCACTGGGCACAGTCGCTCGCGGTGGCGGAAACAATGGTCAAGACGGAGCGGAGGGAGCCCGCACTGTCAACGCTTTCGGCACCTACCTACATGGGCCGGTATTGCCGAACAATCCACGCTTTGCCGACGCGTTAATTCGTTTGGCAGCCACACATGCCCATGGCGAATTCACGGAACACCCCATCGATGACCAGCTAGCCGAGCTTGCTCGGGCCGGCGCCAAGCAAAGGAGCTACTGACATGTGTGGACTACTGACCTTTGTCAGTGCCAAACGGGCGGCATCCTCCCACCGCGAAGCCATCGCCGAGGCCCTAGAGCACATCCACCACCGCGGGCCGGATGAGACTAAGATTGAAGTCGTCGATCAAAGCAGCGACGATGCGGTGCTCGGTTTCAAGCGGCTGTCCATTATCGACGTTGAGGGCAGCCACCAGCCAATCAACTACGCCGACGGTCGCTATGTGATGACCTATAACGGCGAGGTCTACAACTATATTGAGCTGCGAGACGAGCTCATCCGCGAGCACGGCGCCCAGTTTGCCACCGACGGCGACAGCGAAGTGGTGGTCGCCGCTTATCATTACTGGGGCGAGCAAGCGGTATCTCGGCTTCGTGGCATGTTCGCGTTTGTCATTTGGGACACAGTGGAGCGTCAAGCATTTGGCGCACGCGACCGGTTTGGCATCAAGCCGCTGTACTATTTGTCCACTGAGGACGGTGTCTACTTCGCGAGCGAAAAGAAAGAACTGCTGCCGTTTGCGGCATCTGCCAGCGCGGGTGACGATGGGGTCGATCTCGACAGCTTGTCGCATTACGTCACGTTCCAATATGTGCCCGACCCCCGCTCGCTGCACCGTGGCATCGCCCGGTTGGGTGGCGGCGAGTGTTTCCGCTACTCCCCTGGCAGCGGCATCGAGGTTAGTCGGTATTGGAAGCCTTCCTTTAAACCGACCAAAGTAGACAACCCCAACGCCCTCTACCAGGACATACAGGACGCACTGCGTGACAGTGTCCGGGTTCACATGCGCTCGGACGTACCCGTAGGCGCGTTCTTATCGAGCGGCATCGACTCCACCGCGATTGTGGCGCTGGCTCGCGAACTCAACCCGAACATTCTCACTTTCACTGCGGCAACCGAGGTCGCTGGCTACTCCGAGTTGGGCATCGCCGAAGAATCCGCGCGAGCGCTAGACGTCACCAACTATCCGGTTCTCGTCACGCCACAGATGATGATGGACGCGCTCCCCCGCATCATGTGGCATTTGGACGATCCGGTGGCGGATCCCTCGCTTATTCCGCTGTATTACGTCGCTAAGAAGGCAGCGGAACATGTGACAGTGGTGCTGTCGGGTGAGGGCTCTGACGAGTTCTTCGCCGGATACCCGCTGTACCGCGAGCCGCTGTCGTTAAAGTCTGTCGCCAATTTGCCAAAATCGCTCCAAAAAGGACTACGGGCGATTTCGGCCGTAGTGCCCGAAGGCGTCAAGGGCAAGGGTTTCGTCGAACGCGGCACCACCCCGATCGAGCAGCGGCACGTTGGCAACGGGCGCATCTTCACTGAGCAGGAAAAGCGCACCGTGTTGCGGCAGTACGACCCTTCTGTGCGGCCCACCGACATCACCGGCCCACTCTTCGCCGAAGCGTCCCATCTCGACGATGTCACGAAAATGCAGTACGTCGACCTTTATGTCTGGCTCCGTGGCGACATTCTGGCTAAGGCCGACCGGATGTCCATGGCGCACTCCCTGGAACTGCGAGTGCCATTCTTGGACTCTGAGGTGTTCGATGTCGCGGCTCGAGTGCCAACGGAGCTCAAAGTTCCCCGTAACACAAACACCACCAAATACGCGCTCCGCCAGGCGCTTGCGGGTGTCGTGCCGTCTGAGATCGTCAACCGGCCCAAGCTTGGCTTCCCCACGCCCACGCGAGTGTGGTTGAAGAACGAGATGTACACCTGGGCCCGAGACATTTTTGCCGGCTCCGGCGCGGGGGCACTCATCAACTTGCCCTACGCCGCCGAGTTGCTAGAGGCACATCACCGAGGCGACGCCGACCACAGCAAGAAAATCTGGACGCTGTTGGCGTTCTGCGTCTGGTACGCGGTGTACGTGGACCACACCATCGACCCTGGCCTCGAGCGCAACCAGTCGGCGCTTATCACCAAGCCGGTAGTCCAACCGGCGTTGTCCTAGCGGTGTTGTCCTAGCGGTGGCGCCGTCCGCTCGTCCCCGTTGTTTGACCGGTCGTTTTGCCGGCGAGTTATGGGCAGTTTCACCGGTCATTCCAGGGTTTTGTGTTTGACCGGTGAATCTGCCGGAAACCGCCTGCAAAACGACCGGTCAAACAAGGGACAGGGTATGCGACCCAATCAACGGCCGGCCGCAGACTGGGGAGATAAATGACCACAGTGGATTGTTTTGAAGCCACAATGGACGGCATCGATTCGCCCGCAAGTTGCATGGTGATCACAGCATCCTGACCACGCCATTCTTCTGACGACGCCGTGACGAAAGTCTCATCAAGGCGTTCGGCAATCGCCACATAGCGGCCATCTACGGAGCTCACGGTTGCCGCTTGCCAGGCCCTCTACATACTCACCCCTGCAGACGTGAATGCTTTTCACCAAGATGGCAACGCAGAAACGGCGCAGGTCGCGTTTCGGTTGTGGTGGGCTTTCCTACCAATGAGCCACCTAATGGTGCCTAATACTTCATCTCGAAAAGCGCGGGCACGGCTGGCACATGCGCGCCACCACTGGTGTACAGCCGGGGAGACCCTTGTTATCGCTGCCGAGCAAGTGCCGATGCCTACCGACGTTCCCGATCGTGCTTACAGGACTCTGCACCGCTCGTCACGTTCTGATCATAGCGCAACGAGCATCGCCGAACTTTCAGCCATTTCGACAGTCACCCGACCAACCAGTAGCGCATCCCCATGCATGCCACAGCTCGCGGCGGCGTACTGCGCGGCTCGTCATGGAGCTCTTCGGCTAGATAAGCCTGGAGATGATCTGTTTTCTGACGGTCGCCGCCCGCTTGCACTTTTGGACGATACTCGGTTTCGCTCACGTAGTACAATCACTGGTTTGCTTACCATTCATGCTCATCACTATTGATAATGGAGCAGACGGCATCTGCCGCGGCGGTCAGCTATTACTGCTACCTTCCGTTGCTGGTATTTCGAAGGGCAGCCGGGGATTGGTCTTGCCATCCGGAAGGAAACATTGCGGCGGCGTGGTCTCATCGACACCGCGCTCCTGCGCGAGCCCGGCATGCAGATTGACGACGGCACAGCCGCCGACCTCACCGAGACTCTCACTGCCCTTGCCGTTCCTGACACTTTCGACCAGCGGTAAAAGCCTAAACGTCCATTTAGGAGCGGGGTTTCCCTCTAGATACAATGGAGGGAAACCCCGCTCAATTCTGCAATGCAATACAAGCGAGCAGACGCTATCATCGCCTTACGGCGCTAGCATCTCTGGAGTGACAGCGGACTCGGTGTCGGGAATGTGATTGTCGTGCGCCCGCTTGTCGGCAAGTGCCAGCAACCGCCGAATGCGCCCGGCGATGGCGTCTTTGGTCAGCTGCGGTTCAGCGAGCGAACCAAGCTCCTCCAGTGAGGCCTGACGGTGGTCCAGCCGAAGCCGCCCCGCCGCCAACAGATGCTCGGGCGCGTCGTCGCTGAGGATCTCGATGGCCCGCTCAACCCGGGCACTCGCCGCTACGGCCGCCCGCACCGACCGACGCAAGTTTGCGTCGTCGAAGTTGGCGAGCCGGTTGGCCGTGGCCCGCACCTCGCGCCGCATCCGCCGCTCTTCCCACGCCAGCAAGCTGGAGTGTGCACCGACCTGAGTGAGAAGTGCTCCGATGGAGTCGCCGTCGCGCACTACCACTCGATCAATGCCGCGTACCTCACGCGCCTTGGACGTCACGCCAAGCCGACGAGCCGCACCCACGAGTGCGAGCGCCGCCTCCGGACCAGGGCAACTGATCTCCAATGAGGACGATCGACCCGGTTCCGTCAATGACCCGTGCGCCAAGAACGCCCCACGCCATGCCGACGCAGAACAGCACGCCGCAGACGACACCACCTGTGGCGGGAGCCCTCGCACCGGGCGACCCCGCACATCAAGCAAACCTGTCTGCCTAGCCAATGCCTCGCCGTCTTTGACCACCCGGACGATGTAACGGCTGGCTTTGCGTAACCCACCCGGCGCCAGCACGTAGATCTCACTGGCATGTCCGAAAACTTCGCTGATCTCAGTCCGCAGCCGCCGCGCCACGTTGCCGGTGTCGAGCTCGGCCTCCACCACCACCCGACTGTTGACGATGTGGATACCGCCACCAAACCTCAGCAATGACGCCATTTCAGCTCGGCGGCAGCATGGTTTTGTCACGGAGACCCGGCTCAATTCGTCCTTTACCGCCAAGGTCATTGCCATCTGTCACCTGCCTGTATCGCGGCCGCACGGGGGCCTAGGTCTACTGCTCGTTGTTGTGGGCTCAGCTCGGTGAGCCCCGCTCGGTCTCTAACTGTCGAACACAGCACGGAGGGCCCGGGCAAGCGCATCGGGGGCATGCCGCTGGGTTCCGTCTGTCATGGCCACTGGCACCAACATCAGCCGCCCACCCAGTGATTCTGCCGCACCTCGCAGTCGCGTGTGGTCCCGCACTATGCACCGATCGGCCACAATCACATCGGCATGAAACTCCGGAGCGTGTTGAGACAGTACAGATAAGTGATCGGCGGCGGAGCGTCCGGCTGTCTCACCGCCGGACGACAAATTCAAAATCACCACTCGCCGCGCAGGGCTACGTTCTATCGCCGCGCGCAACTCCGGCACGAGCAAATGAGGTAGCACACTGGTGAACCACGACCCAGGGCCGAAGATGAGCCAGTCGGCTTCCTCCACCGCAGCCACAGCTTCCGGGCATGCTGACGGGGCCGCCGGCAAAAGCCGCACCTGTTCCACCGTGCCCGTCGTGACCGCCAACTCTGCTTGTCCACGCACGACACTCACCTGCTGGGGGTGATCAGTATCGAGCCCTGTCACGTCCGCCTCGATCAGCAACGGGATGGTGGACATGGGCAGAACCCGACCGCAAGCACGAACGATGCGTCCGGCGTGCTCCAGTGCCGCGACGGAATCGTCAAGAAGATCGACTAAACCAGCCAAGACCAAATTGCCCACCGCATGGCCGCCCAGCGGCCCTTCGCCGGAAAACCGGTGCTGAAACAGCATCGCGAGCTGCGCGGTGTTGCGATCCTCGCCGGCCAGAGCGACCAATGCCTGGCGCAAATCTCCCAGTGGGAGCATGTCGAATTCGGAGCGCAGCCGCCCACTGGACCCGCCGTCGTCGGCCACGGTGACTACGGCGGTGATGTCGAGCCAACGGTCTGGACTATCGTCCAATTTGAGCCGACGTAACGCGCGCAATGAACCGAACAAACCATGCCCGCCGCCCAGGGCGACGACGCGGCGAATTTCTGGCGTGTTTTGTCGGGACGTGACCGGCGCCCTCACTCTCGCCCCAGGTCACGGTGCGAGACAAGCGTCGACGTTCCAGCCTCGGTGAGACGTTCGCCCAACGCGATAGCCGACGCCACACTCCGATGTTTGCCACCCGTGCAGCCAATCGCGATCGACACACGCTGCTTACCTTCGCGCCGGTAACCCGGCAACATCTCGAGGACGAGACCGGTGTAGCGGTCAAGAAATTCGCGTGCGCCTGGTTGCGCCAGCACATAGTTCGCGACCGCTTCATCGCACCCACTGAGCGCGCGCAACTCGGGAACCCAATGTGGGTTCGGCAAAAATCGCATGTCCACCACCAAATCCGCATCCAACGGCAAGCCGTACTTAAAGCCAAAGGACAGCACCGTAACGCCTACCGATGGTGGTTCGGAAGCAAACAGTCCTTCTACTCGTGCCCGCAGCTGGTTGACATTGAGAATGGTGGTGTCGAGCACCAGGTCCGCTTTTCCGCGCAAATCGCCCAAGAGCTGCCGCTCCGCATTGATGCCGTCAGCGAGTCTGCCGGTACCTTGCATGGGATGCACCCGTCGGACATTTTCGAACCGACGGATCAGCACATCGTCGGACGCGTCCACAAACACCACATGCGGCTTAAAGCCGCGGGCCTGTAGTTTCTCGACCGCGGCTAGTGGATCGAGTGAGAACGCACGTGCACGCACGTCCAGCACCATCGCGGTGCGCCGAAAAGTGTCCTCAGTGGAGCCTTCCGCTGATTCGCGCGCCAGCTCGGCTAGCGAGATTGTCAACGCTTGCGGAACATTGTCGACAACGTAATATCCTACGTTCTCCAACGCGCGCGCCACCGTACTGCGCCCCGCACCAGAAACACCGGTGACCACCACCAAATCGAGCTGATTAACCTCGGATTTCGTGTCTGTCTTTTCACTGCCCCCCACAGTCACTGCTGTCCCCCTGATCGGATCAAAATGTCGCATCGGCCGTACTTGTTCCTTCTTCGTCGATGGCCGCGGCGTTACTGCTATCTTGCCTGGCACGACCAGCATTCTTGGTGAGCGCGGTCACAATCGTCTCGGCGAGCCGGGAACCAATGCCTGGCACCGTGGCTATCTCTTCTGCCGAAGCGGCCTCGATCTTGCGCACCGAACCAAAATGGCGAAGCAAAGCGGTCCGTCTCGCGTCCCCCAAGCCAGGTATCGATTCCAGGATCGAACTGGTCATCCGCTTTGTGCGCTTCTTTCGGTGGTACTGGATAGCAAAACGATGCGCTTCGTCGCGAGCGCGTTGCAACAGATACAGCCCCTCGCTGGTCCGCGGCAGAATGAGCGGGAATTCCTTGCCTGGCAACCACACCTCTTCGAGTCGCTTCGCGAGTCCACACAGGAGGATGTTGTCGATACCTAGCTCGTCAAAGACCGCAGCGGCCGCATTGACTTGTGGCAACCCACCATCGACGACCACCACATTGGGCGGATAGGCGAATCTGTGGAGCACGCCCTGTACTTCGTGAACGGGAGTGGTCTCGGATGGGTCGTCGACTATCTCATCAAGCTCCCCAGTGCGGGCACGTTCAGCCAGATACCGGCTAAACCGTCGACGCAGCACTTGAGCCATCGCAGCGGTGTCGTCAATGGACTTTCCGGGATCGTGCTTGATCGCAAACCGGCGATACTCGGATTTTCGCGCCAACCCATCCTCGAACACCACCATGCTGCCCACCACATCGGTGCCGGACACATGAGAAATGTCGAAACACTCGATCCGCAACGGCGCCTCAGCCATGCCCAGTGACTCTTGTAGCTCCGTAAGCGCTTTCGACCGTGCCGTCAGATCGCTCGCCCGTTTAAGCTTGTGCTGCGCGAGCGCTTGCTGGGCATTGCTCTCCACAGTGGACATCAGTGTTCGTTTGTCACCCCGTTGGGGGACGCGAAGAGCGACCGTGCTGCCACGTTGCTCTGAGAGCAAGGTCACCAACGCGGCTCGGTCGTCGTCGAGGGGTAGCGCGGGCACCAACACCTCGCGCGGAATCGCATCCGGACTGGTTTCCGCGTCGCCGTAGATCTGAAGGCAGAACTGCGTGACCAGGTCGCCGGTGGTCACATCCTCCACTTTGTCGACAATCCAACCGCGTTGCCCTCGCACCCGGCCACCACGCACATGGAAGACCTGCACCGCGGCCTCCAGGGCATCCTCGGCGAAGGCCACCACGTCGGCATCAGTGCCGTCGCCCAGCACCACAGTTTGTTTTTCCATCGCCCGACGAAGCGCCGCCAGGTCGTCCCGGAGCCGGGCGGCTTGCTCAAAATCGAGCGAGGCCGACGCCTCCGTCATCTGCTGCTCGAGACCGCGGATCATCCGATCGGTCTTTCCAGCCATAAAGTCGCAGAAATCGTTGACGATCTGACGGTGCTCCTCGGCGCTGACCCGGCCCACACACGGCGCCGAGCACTTGCCGATGTAGCCCAACAAACATGGCCGCCCTATCTGCTGCGATCGACGAAAAACTCCCTTGCTGCAGGTACGGGCTGGAAAGACACGCAGCAACAGGTCGAGGGTTTCTCGAATGGCCCACGCATGTGCGTAGGGGCCGAAATAGCGAACACCTTTTCTCTTGGGGCCGCGCATGACCTGCAGCCGGGGAATCTCTTCACCGACGGTGACCGCAAGGCTGGGATAGCTTTTGTCGTCGCGGTAGCGGACGTTGAACTTAGGGTCGTAGGCCTTGATCCAGTTGTATTCCAGCTGGAGCGCCTCGACCTCCGTGGTAACCACGACCCAGTCCACATGGGACGCGGTAGTCACCATTTGATAGGTGCGCGGGTGCAGGCCGGCCGGGTCGGCGAAGTAAGAGTTCAACCGCGACCGCAAGCTCTTGGCCTTGCCCACGTAGATGACTCGGCCATGCTGATCGCGAAAGCGGTACACGCCCGGGGCGTCGGGGATAGTGCCGGTAGCGGGTCGATAGGTCGATGGATCAGCCACAATGAACAGCGTAGTCGGGCGCACCGACAAGTCTCACCGTAGGTTTTTTGCGGATTGCCCGCGATTTTTAGGTCCCAAATTGCGGGCAATCCGCAAAAAACAGGGGTTCGGGCGGCCGTAGTGTCGGCCGAGCTTCTAGCTTCGCGGCCTGGTTGGCGGGGCGAACATGGTGCGGTCTGTCGGCGTGGCGAATGCGACGTCGCGGATGAAGACCCAGCCACGGATCTCGTCCATCACCACCGGCGCCAGCCCATTGGCCGGACGCACCGAGCGCACGTTGTCGTCGGAGACCACCTCTCCGGCCTTGACGTCACGGGTGACATACAACGAGCGCCGAAGCCGACGGACGGTGTCCTCGTCCGGAGTGGGCCCGATGTGTGGTGAGCCCAATGCTTGCCAGGCACGCTCTGTCTCGGTGACCAACGCACGCAGCTCGCTGTCGTCCAACGAAAATGCCGAATCAACGCCGCCATCGTCTCGTGAGGTAGTCACATGTTTCTCAATGAGGCTTGCGCCCAGGGCAACTGCCGCCACCGATACCCCAATGTTCAATGTGTGGTCGGAATAGCCGACGACACAACCGAACGCATTGGCCAATACAGGAAGTTTGCGCAGGTTGCATTCCTGGGAGTCGGCTGGGTAAGCAGCCGTGCAGCCCAGCACCGCCAGCTGCTCGCAGCCCGGCATCGCGTGCCGCCTCGACCGCTGCGGCGATCTCATGCACGGTAGCCATGCCCGTCGAAAGGATGAGCGGCTTGCCCGTCTTAGCCATCAAGCGGATGAGCGGCAGATCAACGATCTCGGCCGAGGCCACCTTGTAAGCAGGAACACCGAGCTCTTCCAAAAACTCGACCGCGGTCGGGTCGAATGGTGAGGAAAATGCTGCGAGGCCGCGCTCTCGCGCTCGATCGAAAATCGGCTTATGCCACTCCCACGGCGTATGCGCTTCCTGATACAGCGCGTACAGGTTCTTACTGCCCCACAATTCGTGTTGTCTGTCCACAAAGAACTCATCGCGATCGGAGTCGAGCGTGATGGTGTCGGGGGTGTATGTCTGCAGCTTGAGCGCTTGTGCACCCGAATCAGCCACCATGTCGACGATGGCGAGTGCTCGGTCGAGGTCGCCGTTGTGGTTGCCCGACATCTCCGCGATAATGAACGGCCGATGCTGCGGGCCGACTTCGTGCTCGCCTATCCGGATGGACATGTGGGGCACAGACATGGAGCATTCCTTCCTACAGGGATGGGAAGCACGATAGCCGACGTCTGTTCAGCCAGCGACCTCATGAGTCTAAGGTCATCAAAATAGCTGCCTTCCAGACATTTACCCAACTCGTCATAAATTCTCTTCCGCGCATTTCCTGAAAAGCGACAGTACCTAATAGTACTTTCAGCTCATACATCGCCAATTATCGGAAATGTTCTGCGGGGAGATCGAATCTTTATTTCGGAGGATGTGCTTTTCTTTCTAAAAAAGTTATCGTTAGGCACACTTATCACGCAAGAAAGCGGCAGCGCGCCATTTTCATCCATAAGGAAAACGGAAGCCCACTATGGAAACGCTCGCCAAGGCCTCTACCTCCACACCATTGAGCTATAGCGCATACCTCCATCTGCCAGAACTGCTGAATATTCAGCACCCGCTAGCCACGCCGTTGGCGCACGACGAGATGCTCTTCATTACGGTTCATCAGGCATGTGAATTATGGTTCAAATTAACCCTCTTTGAGCTTGTCGATGCCCGAGATCAGATGATGATGGGCGACCTTAGGATTGCCCGCAGCAGGTTGCGTCGCGCACACGAAATTGCGCGATTACTTGTGGAACAATTGGACATATTGGACACCATTTCTCCGCAAGACTTTTTACGGTTTCGCGGTGAACTCACACCCGCAAGCGGCGCGCAATCTGTCCAATTTAGAGAAATAGAATTGGTCTCCGGTGTTCGAGATCCGCAATACTTGGAGCACTGCCGTTGGCTTGGCCCAGAACCTCTCGCCACGCTCACCCGCCGCTATCACGAAGCCAGCTTGTGGGACGGATTCCTCCACTGCCTACATGCCGCGGGCTTCGCCTGCGGCACCGAAGCCGAACGTAGCTCGGCACTGAGAAAAATCGCACACGACCGCACCTCTTACGGCGACCTCTGGGATCTCGAAGAAGCACTTGTCTCCCACGATCAGATCTGGTCTCGCTGGCGGGCACAGCACGCGCTCATGGTCGAACGACAAATAGGCGCCAAGCCTGGCACCGGCGGCAGCATTGGAGCCAAATATCTGCGTTCTCGCGTTCAACTGCGTTTCTTCCCCGAGCTATGGGACATGCGCAGCGAACTCTGAATGACAGTTCGCGCGCCCTGCCCCACCCAACTTCCCGCCCCCACTGCCCACGATCTCACGCATCGGAGAAAAAATGGTCAGCCTCGACGCGATCCGCGAACTCGTGAACGACGACGTGGTCATTCATGGCTTGCCCGACGCACAGATCCTCAAGGACTATCTCGACCATGACTGCCCTCACGGCGACCCCATATTTCTCAGCCTCGGTGAGTCCTGGTCCCACACGCCGCAGCAGCTCGTGCACTACCTGCAAGAAGCGGGGCCGCACACACACGGATACCAGCTCTCGATGCACGGCCTTCCTGCGCTGCGACGTCTCGCTCGTAGTCGGATCGTCGAGGAGCATCGCCTCGGCGACGTGGCACGGCCCGGCGTCGAGTTCGAAGTAGGAATAACGTGGAGCGGCACCCGCAGCTCTATGTTTGATTTCGCCCGGTATTTGGCCGACCAACTCCCGCGAGACGGCCGCACACCTGTGGTCATCGCAGCCGGACCGAGCTGGAACTATGAAGGCGTTTTCGCCCCATTGGGCTACCAGGTGCGGTATTTCCCACTGCATGCGAAAGACAGCTTCCGGCCAGATCCCCAGGAATTCACCAAAGTAGCCAGCGATATTGAAGCCGATCCAGATAAACGGCTGGCGTGCGTCATCATTAACGCCCAGCACAACCCCACCGGCCAGAACTGGCCCGCCGAGTTTGTGCGCACCGTCATTCGGCACGCGGTGGCAGCCGAAGCGGGTGTACTCATCGACGATGCGTTCTTTGCGGTGGTAGATGACGATGTCACACCTACGTCAGCGATACGCATTCTTCTGTCCGAATTAGACCGCGCTAGTGAGACATCACGGCAGCGATGGGTGGCGGTTCGATCCTTCGGCAAGGAGTTTCGGTGCAACGGCTGGGGAATCGGAGCCGTCACCGCCCAGCCACGCGTACTCGACCAGTTGGTGTACCAGTACCGGTTTGCGCACTCATTTCCCGATGAGGGTGTACACCAGTACGCCATGGCGCGCTGGCTCTCCGACACGTCCGCAACCGCGAATTTTCTGACCGCCCAACGTCACGACTACACCGACAAGCGGGCGTACGTCACCCAATTCTTGCGTGAGCACTTAGGACACTCAGACGAGCAACTCCAGCACGCCCAATGCGGCCCCTACCTGCTCATGGCGATTCCTGCCGCCTACGCCGAGCTCGAGAATGGTGTGGAGCGGTTCCGCATGGACTGCTTCGCCACCACCGGCGTCCTTTTTGCGGACGCGTGGAGCGCAGAGCCGGCGGATCCAGCGGCGACACACGTGCCCTATCTGCGCGTGTACTTAGGTCCGGAGAAAGAAATTTTGCGGACAGCCATGGTTCGGCTCGAAAAAGCCGGCTTCCACTATGTGACCGCAACCCCGCCCCCCGCTTACCCACGTCAGCGCGACGGCGCGGCCGAACCAGTGAAGTCCGCAAGGTAAGGGGCGATGGCAGCCCATGCGGTACTGCTGGGATCGATCACGTCAACGTGGTTCACGTCCGGGAGCTGGATCGACGCGCACGCGTCCCGCGCGACAGCCGCCGCAGACGCATAATTTTCGGTGAGTGCGCGCGGCACCATATCGTCAGCGGTTCCATGCACCAGCAACTGCCGAACCCCGAGAGGTAGGAGGTGCATCGGGGAGGTATGTCGGTATCTCTCCGGCACTTGCTCATAGTCGCCGCCGAGCAGTTCGGCGACCGCATTGTCGCTGAGCTTGAGCTCGTTTGCCTGGTGCAGATCGCTCACCGCCGCCAAGGCGATGACACCCGAGGGCACCAGCGCGGGTGCCGCCCCAGGCCCCCTAGTCAACTGACGTCTCGCCGCCAACCACAGCGCGAGGTGCCCGCCAGCGGAATGTCCGACAACCACGACCCGACTCAGATCTACCTGGTATCGCTCAGCGTGGCGGACAAGCGCGTCGAACCCAGCGGCGACGTCCTCAAAAGTGCCCGGCCACCCTCCACCCGGATTATGGATGCGGCGATATTCCAGGTTCCACACGACAAACCCTCGCGACACCATGTCCGCGGCGAGGGCATTCATCAGGTCGAGGCCATACCGCGCCCGCCAATACCCGCCATGTATCAGGACGACCACCGGATGCGGCCCGGGTGACGGCACCGGCCAGACCTCCACGAACTGCTCTGGCGCGGCACCATATTTCACCGCCCGCCCATGGTGAGGTTCCGTCAGTCGCGCGAATTCGGAGGGGTAGTCAGACACGCCCGTACTGTAGAACCGTGCGGGGGCGCCAGCGGTCAATGCGACGAAAAAGATACTCGAACGATCGCCTCGCGTCGTTTATGACCCATTTACTGCCCACCAGGCACGATGGTTACAGGCGGTGAATGAGCCCGGAACGTCGGCGTGAGTGACGGCGTTCGTGTCTAGAAGGGTAAGAAGCGTGCGGGTATTGGTAGTCGAAGACGAGGAACTGTTGGCGGACACTATCGCCACGGGCCTCCGGCGTGAGGCACTGGCGGTCGATGTCGCCTACGACGGTTCTACCGCGCTGGAGAACATCTCCGTCAACGAATACGACGTCGTGGTACTCGACCGCGATCTGCCACGGGTGCACGGCGATGACGTGTGCCGGCACATCATCGATTCCGGCGCGGGCGCCCGGGTACTCATGCTGACGGCAGCGGGAGACGTCAACGATCGGGTAGCCGGGCTAGCGCTTGGTGCCGACGACTACCTCGCGAAGCCGTTTATCTTCGCCGAACTCGTCGCTCGGGTGCATGCCCTGGCCCGCCGACCCACCACGCATGTACCGCCGGTTCTCGAACGCTCCGGGATCAAGCTCGATCCCGTACGCCGCGAGGTCTACCGCGACGAACAGCTGGTAACCCTACGGCGTAAAGAGTTCGGCGTATTGGAGCAGCTGTTGCGGGCCGACGGCGCGGTTGTCAGTGCTGAACAGCTGTTGGAGAAAGTGTGGGACCAAAACACCGACCCGTTCACCAACGTCGTCCGAGTCACCTTGATGAACCTGCGGCGACGACTGGGTGAACCACCGGTCATCGACACCGTGGCCGGGGTCGGATACCAAATTCCATGACCGAATCGGCGACATCACCCATGGAAGAGCCGCGCCGCTATCGTTTCTCGTTAAGGGCGCGGTTGAGCTTTCTCTACGGTGTCGCGTTCTTCTTAGCCGGCGCCATCTTGGTAGGCGTCAACTATGGGCTGGTCCGTCACAGCTTGGAAAGCCACCGCATTTCGCTAGTGGTTGTTCGAGGCTCCGACGTGGACCCAGACGCTGCCCGTATCCCGACCCAGGCGTTAGCGGACGAGATCGCTCGGGAAGAGCTCGCTGCCCGGCACGCCGCACTGAGTGACCTACTCCGCGAATCGATCTTCGCGCTGATCATCGTCGGTCTGCTCGCCTACGTTCTTGGCTACGTGGTCGCCGGTCAGGCACTGAGACCGGTGCACCGCATTACCGCCGCGGCACGGCGCGTTGCCGGTGGCAATCTTAACGAGCGCATCTCCTTGGCTGGCCCAGACGATGAAGTCAAGGAGCTGGCCGACACGTTCGATCACATGGTGTCGCGGCTAGACAAAGCTTTCTCCAGCCAACGACGATTTGTGGCCAACGCCTCGCACGAATTACGCACACCACTGGCCACCAACCGGGCAGTGCTTGAGGTTGCGATGAGCGCGCCCGATGCGTCCGACGATATGAAAGACACCGGAGCGAAACTATTGAAGGTGACGGAGCGGAACGAGCAGCTGATCGACGGGCTACTCACGCTGGCTCGCAGCGAAAACGACCTAGCTGAACGAAGCGTCGCCGATCTCGCCACCATCGCCCGGCATGCGGTGGAGACGCTGCGGGACGAGTACCAGCGGGCCGGCGTCGGCCTCACTCGTCAGCTAGATACCGCGCCTACACTCGGATCGACGATCTTGCTAGAGCGCCTCGTCGCCAACCTGCTGCAGAACGCGGCCCGTTACAACACCCGAGGCGGATCGGTCCGACTGCGCACCGGAATCAACCAGGGTTGGTCCATGGTCGAAGTCGCTAATACTGGACGAGATATTGATCCGTCTACTGTGGAGCATCTCTTCGAGCCGTTCCACCGGGGCTCGGCACAACGCACCGAACGCCGGGGGGCTGGCCTAGGGCTTTCAATCGTGCGAGCCGTCTCCCGGAACCACGGTGGCGGAGCCACCGCATGGCCTAATCCTGGAGGTGGGCTGATCGTGCGAGCGTGGTTCCCACCAGTCGCGCCGGCTCGCCCCGCTGGTTAACCGGTGAACTTCTGGAATGTCACTCCAGAAGTTCACCGGTTACGCAACAGGATGTGGCGCCTGGTCAGCGCGGCGCCATGCGCAGCGCACCGTCAAGCCGGATCGTCTCGCCGTTGAGCATGGGATTAGCCACAATGTGCTCGACCAACGCGGCGTACTCATCCGGTCGACCGAGCCGCGGCGGGAACGGCACCGCGGCACCCAACGATCGTTTGGCATCCTCCGGCAACCCCGCCATCAGCGGCGTATCGAAAATGCCCGGCGCGACCGAACAGACCCGCACCCCGTGGCGAGACAGATCACGTGCGGCCGGCAAGGTCATCGCCGCGATGCCACCCTTGGAGGCCGAATAAGCGATCTGTCCAATTTGGCCTTCGAACGCCGCCACACTGGCAGTGGTGACGATGACCCCTCGTTGGCCTTCCCCGCCCGGCTCGTTATCCACCATGGATGCGGCAGCGAGCCGAAGCAGATTAAAGGTGCCGGTCAGATTGATAGCAAGAACTTTTTGAAACTCATTGAGATCGTGCGGCACTCCTTTGCTGACAGTCTTAGCCACGATGGCGATGCCGGCGCAGGCCACCGCTACGCGTAGTCCTCGCGGTGCGGCTGTCGCGGCGGTCACCGCGGCTTGGACCTGTTCCGCGTCGGTCACATCCGTCTGCACACACTGGACTTTTTTGTCGCCCAGCTGTCTGGACAACTCCTGCGCCACCTGTTCGCCGCGTTCGGCATTCAGGTCCGCGATCGTCACCACGGCACCACGAGCGGCGAGCGCCCGCACAACCGCCTCGCCCAATCCCGAGGCGCCGCCAGACACAATCGCGCCCGCGTCCTCCAAGCTCAACTCTGATGTGGTCCCGGGCATAGTCATCTCCGTTGGCTCTCGGTGCGGCCGCCTCTGAGACGGGAACCCACTTTTGCGGATCGCCCGCAATTTTGGCACACACGAGCGCCGGCAATCCGCGAAAAAGTGCTACAACACGTGGTGCAGGAAACGGCCGGTATGACTCGCGTCCACGGTTAATACGTGCTCGGGCGTGCCCTCGGCTACCACCGTCCCCCCACGGTGACCGCCCTCCGGCCCCATGTCGATGACCCAGTCGGCGGTCTTGATGACGTCCAGGTTGTGCTCGATAACGACCACGGTGTTGCCCGCATCGACCAGCCGGTCGAGTACGCCCAACAGCTTACGAATGTCTTCGAAATGCAGGCCGGTCGTAGGTTCGTCGAGCACGTAAATGGTGCGGCCAGTAGAGCGTTTTTGCAGCTCAGAAGCGAGTTTGACCCGTTGCGCCTCACCACCAGACAGCGTTGGCGCTGGCTGTCCAAGCCGGACATAGCCCAGTCCCACGTCAACCAACGTAGCCAAGTGTCGCCGAATGGGCGGGATGGCCTCAAAAAACTCTGACGCCTCTTCAATGGGCATGTCTAATACATCTGAGATGGTCTTGCCCTTGTAATGCACCTCGAGAGTCTCCCTGTTGTACCGAGCTCCCTTACACACCTCGCAGGGCACGTACACATCAGGCAAGAAGTTCATCTCGATCTTGATGGTGCCGTCGCCGGCACACGCCTCGCACCGTCCGCCCTTGACGTTGAACGAGAATCGCCCAGGGGTGTAGCCACGGACTTTGGCCTCTGTGGTCTCGGCAAACAAGCGCCGCACATGATCGAAGACTCCGGTGTATGTGGCCGGATTGGACCGCGGGGTCCGGCCAATCGGTGATTGGTCCACACCCACAACCTTGTCTAACTGGTCTACGCCGGTCACCCGCTGATGGCGCCCGGGAACCAACCGCGCGCTGTTGATCGTATTGGCCAGCACTGAGTACAAAATATCGTTGACCAATGTGGACTTTCCCGACCCAGAAACCCCGGTCACCGCGATCAAACAGCTCAGCGGGAAGGCTACGTCGATGTCACGCAAGTTGTGCTCGCGCGCGCCCTTGACGACCAGCTGACGCTTCGGATCGGCCACTCGCCGCTGCGTCGGCACTGGGATTTTCTCCCGACCCGACAAATACGCACCCGTCAGTGACTCTTCCGAGCTGAGGAGCTTGTCGACCGGACCCGACACCACCACGCGCCCGCCATGCTCCCCCGCGCCAGGCCCAATGTCGACAACCCAGTCGGCGGACCGCACCGTGTCTTCGTCGTGCTCCACCACGATGAGCGTGTTGCCCAGGTTTTTCAACCGCACCAACGTCTCAATCAGACGGTGGTTGTCGCGCTGATGCAGACCGATCGACGGTTCGTCTAGCACATACAACACGCCCACCAGCCCCGAGCCGATTTGGGTAGCGAGCCGAATGCGCTGGCTCTCACCACCCGACAGTGTGCCGGAGGGACGATCCAACGACAGGTAGTCCAGGCCCACATCGAGCAAGAACCGCAACCGCTCGTTGATTTCTTTGAGCACCCTCGCCGCGATCATTTTCTGGCGCTGATCCAGCTGTAACCCACGCAAAAACTCGGCGCACTCACTGATAGGTAGCGCACAGACGTCAGCGATGTTGTGCTCAGACAAGGTGACCGCGAGCACCTCTGGCTTGAGCCGCGCACCCCCGCAAGCGGCGCAGGGCACGTCACGCATGTACCCCTCGTAGCGATCACGGCTCCATTCGCTCTCGGTCTCGGAATGCCGCCGCTCGAGGAAGGGGATGACCCCTTCAAAGCTGGCGTAGTACGACCGACTGCGCCCGTATCGGTTGGTGTATTGCACATGAACCTGGGTGGCGTGCCCATTGAGAATTGCTTTCTGCGCCTTATTGGGCAGCGATTGCCACGGAGTATCGAGATCGAACGAAAGCGTCTTGCCCAACCCCGCTAACAGGTGCAGAAAATACTCCATGTTGTGCCCGGTCGACCACGGCTGAATCGCACCCTCACGCAGTGACTTCTCCGAATCCGGAATGATTAGCTCAGGGTCTACCTCTTTACGCGTGCCGATGCCCGCACACTCCGGACACGCCCCAAACGGCGCGTTGAACGAGAACGAACGAGGCTCAAGCTCCTCAATGGAGAGTGGATGATCGTTGGGGCACGCGAAGTGCTCGGAGAACTTGCGTTCCCGCGCTGGGTCGTTTTCTGGCAAGTCGACGAAATCGAGCACCACGATGCCGCCGGCCAACCCCAGCGCGGTCTCGATGGAATCCGTGAGCCGTTGCTTGGCGCTCTTCTTCGCCGCAAGCCGGTCTACCACTACCTCGATGCTGTGTTTCTCTTGCTTTTTTAGGATGGGCGGCTCCGTAAGCGGATGCACTACTCCATCTACCCGGACCCGGGCATAACCCTTGGTCTGCAGCTCGGCGAACAGGTCGACGTATTCGCCTTTGCGCCCCCGCACCACCGGTGCCAACACCTGAAATCGGGTGCCCTCATCCATCGTGAGCACCCGGTCGACTATCTGTTGAGGAGTCTGCTTACTGATGACCTCGCCACAGACCGGACAGTGCGGGATGCCGGCCCGGGCAAACAGCAACCGCAAGTAGTCGTACACCTCAGTAATCGTGCCCACGGTCGAACGTGGATTGCGGTTGGTCGATTTTTGGTCGATAGAAACCGCCGGCGACAACCCCTCAATAAAGTCGACATCGGGCTTATCCATCTGCCCCAAAAACTGCCGCGCATACGACGACAGTGACTCCACATACCGACGCTGTCCCTCAGCGAAGATGGTGTCGAAGGCCAAGCTTGACTTGCCCGAGCCAGATAAGCCGGTGAAGACGATGAGGCTGTCGCGAGGCAGGTCGAGATCGACGCCACGCAGGTTGTGTTCGCGCGCGCCACGCACGATCAACCGATCAGACACGTTTGCTACCGCTTTCTCGCAGGTCTGGGGCTTCATGTGTGTTACCCCGCGATTATGGGGGGTCGCTGTGACAAAACCCGCTCTGGCAATGTAGCTCGGGTCGCGGACTCCCGCATTCGCGCCTTACAACCACCCGTGGGCTTGCGCGATACGGACCGCCTGAATGCGGTTACCGCCGCCGGTCTTCCCGATCGCGAGCGACAAGTAATTGCGCACCGTGCTCTCTGATAGATGCAGCACCATGGCGACCTGACCAATGGTGGATCCGTCAGCGGCAGCGATGAGCACCTCCCGCTCTCGCTCGGTGAGCGGATTGATACCGACATGCAACGCCGCCCGCGCTAGATCTGGATCAGCGACGATCTCACCAGCCAATACCTGCCGAATCGAGGTCGCTAGCACCTCCACCGGTTGGTCTTTCACCAGAAATCCGCGAGCGCCGGAATCCATCGCTCGCCGTAGATATCCAGGCCGGTCGAAGGTCGTGACGATGATGACCACACAGTGGGGCACAGCAGTGTGCAGCTGCTGGGCCGCCTCCAGGCCAGACATGCCGGGCAGCTCAACGTCGAGAAGCGCCACATCGGGATGTGCATCTAACGCCGCCGGGACAATCTGGTCGCCCCGACTCACTTGCGCGACCACCTCCATGTCCGGCTCCAGGTCAAGCAGCTGAGCCAGAGCGCCCCGCATCATTGCTTGGTCCTCTGCGATAAGCACCCGGGTCATGCTGACTCCCCCGCCGTTACCGGTGTCTCGACGGTGAGCACAAATATATCGCCATCCAATGTGGACCGTAGACTTCCGCCTACCGCCGCGATGCGTTCCTCAAGTCCATGCAGCCCAGTGCCCCAGACGATCCGATCGCCAGAACGCTCCGAAGCATCACTGAAGATCTCGAGCCGCACAACGGCCGGCTCGCGCACAATCCGCACCTGACAACCGGTAGGACGCGCGTGTCGCACCACATTGGTCACACCTTCTCGAACTGCCCAGCCCAACACCGCGTCAATGTGATCGGGTAGCTCTGGAGACTCGTCCGGCAGCACAGCTGAGACTCCAATATCGCGCAACGCTTTATCCGCTCGCCGCAGCTCACCGCGTAACCCTCCATCGCGATAACCCACCACTGCGCCACGGACATCCTGGAGCGCCTCGCGGGCGATGGTTTCAACGTCCTGCGCGTGGTTGGCGGCAACGCTCGCGTCCACCGGTGCCATCCGACGCGCGGCCTCAGCTTTCACCGCGATCACCGACAAGGTATGGCCGAGGAGGTCATGCAGATCACGCGAGAACCGAGCTCGTTCGGCGATCACCGCGGTCTGGGCGAGTTCTTGGCGCGCCTCCCGTAACTGATCGATCACCCGCAATAGCCGATACAAGATGTACACCGTCGCTCCAGCCAGGACCGAACTCAGCCCCCACCCCCATACCGCTTCCGACCACGATTCGTCGTGGTCGACACCATTGAAAACCGCTAGTGTCGCCGTCAGGAAAATTCCTACCTGGGCCACGGGAAACGGCAGTACCGCACCGATGCCGAGCGCCAGCGGGATGCATAAACTCGACCAGCGCTCACCATCGAGTGCAAAGACCCCGATGGTCGTGACCGCCTGCACCGCGAGCGCGCCGTAAGACAACGTTCTCGCTCTGGGTGAGAGGCTCGCTAACGCCAGGACAGCAACTATATGCGCGGCGAACACCACCATCACCGCAAACCACGTGACCACGGCATGATCAGCCTGTCCGTGCGTGGTCAGCCCACCCACAAACAGCACCGGCGTCCATATCAGCACCGCCCACAGCCAGCGGCCAGGCACGCGCTGCGCCACCCGGTCATCTCGGCGGGTCGAGTGGGTCGGGCTGGCCGCTGCGACGTCAGTCTTTAACGACACGACGCACACCCACAATGGTCGTGAGCGCCACCACAAGGTGCAGCGCGGCCAAAGAAAGCCGCGCCGAGGCGTTCACACCACCTAGCGGCCCGAGTAAAGAAACCAAAAACACACAGACGGCTATCCACGTCCACGCGCGGATAGGCCGGCGAGCGCGGCGACGCACAATGTGCAGCAAGACCATCGCGAAGAGCTCAACCACCAAAGCTGTGACGACGACAGACGCAAGGCCAATGCGTTGATCATTACGAACATCAAGATCGACGCCACCAATGGGGACCAGCATCAACCACAAGACGACAGCACCCGCCGTCGCCAACGCACCCACAAGGACCTCTTGCCGAATCCGGCTATGGGGCTCGGAACGCTGTTCCGAATCGGGGATTACTTGTGACATCACGACTTCCTTCGCTTGAAGAGCCCGGCGGCTTCCTTTAAAGATAGGAGCCACGTGACGCATTAGTCAGACTCATATGTCCGCGATGTGTCGGGACATTTGTCCTGCTGCCTTGTCCGTGTCAAAATTCCCACGCTGCTTCATGCCGAGCTGTATGAACGGAAAGGCGTCTTCCTATGGACTACACCGGCGAGAACATGTCCCAGAGTCCACCGCAATTTCGTGAGCTTCGCGATGTGACGATCGGCAAGATCTCCGTGGGAAGCTTGGACAGTAACGCCTATCTGGTGCGCGATCGAGCAACCGGCATCGCCCTGCTTATAGATGCCGCGGCCGATGCACCACGGTTGCACGAGTTCATGAACGCCATCCCACATACGACATTGGCAGCAGTGTTGACAACGCATCGACATTCAGACCACTGGCAAGCGCTGCGCCAAGTGGTCGAGGACACAAACGCACGGACAATCGCACACCCCGCGGACGCGGCGGGTCTACCCGTACCCACTGAGCAAACAGTGCGCGACCACGATCATGTCGAGATCGGACATTCCACAGTGGAGATCATCCATCTTGTTGGTCACACGCCCGGTTCAATCGCGGTGCTGTACCAAGACCCCGGTGACAACTCCGCGCATCTTTTCACCGGAGACAGCCTTTTCCCGGGAGGGGTTGGCAACACTTTTGGCAAAACGGAGCTTTTTCGGGCACTGCTACACGACGTCGAGACCAAAATCTTTGATCGACTTCCCGACGACACCTGGGTTTACCCCGGCCATGGAAACGACACCACCTTGGGTGCGGAACGTCCATACCTTGACGAATGGCGCGCACGGGGCTGGTGAACGCTACACCGATACCCAACGACCTTTTACAGATCTCCGACTTCGCTCGCCGCTACGGCGTCTACTCTGGGCAAGAGCGATCTAGGTCGCACGTGTCTCCGCCCCCGGCGTTATGGGGCATTTGCCGCAAAGGTGGGTCAGTAATGACGACTCGGCATGCATTCACCGGAGCTCTTTCCCGCTCTTCATCGTTCTTCGCTGATCGCGACCTGCTGGACCGCCGTATGGCACGCTCGTCCGGCAATCGCCACCACCCAATGCTCGGACGTTAATACGCAAGTTCAATTGGACATCGCGATACCGGTGACCATTCATGGAAGATTATGCGTCCCCAGCAATGCCGATCCCAACACCGTGCAGCTTCTCATTCACGGCGGCACCTACAACGGGACCTACTGGGATTTCCCCTACCAGCCGCAGACGTACTCCTATGTACAGTCGGCGAATTCGGCCGGTTTCACCACCTTCAATATCGATAGAGTGGGGTACGGGCAAAGCACCCGGCCGCTGAGTGCCACGATCACCGGCCTCGCTCAGACCTCAACCGTCCACCAATTGGTGACCAAACTCCACAATGGAGCGATCGGCGGCACCGCATTTTCTAAGGTGGTGCTTGTGGGGCACTCGCTGGGAAGTGCGATTGCCGCGCTGGAAGCGGCCGCATATCACGACGTGCAAGGTGTGGTCCTATCAGGAATGACGCATCACCTTTCACCCACCCAACTTCTCCAGGCATTCACGCAATACATGCACCCGGCGATCCTCGACCCCCAGTTCGCTGACAGCGGGATCGATGCGGGTTATCTGACAACAATTCCCGGCAAGCGCCAAGCATTCTTTTACTCCCCCGACAATGCCGATCCTGGAGTGGTCGCCACCGACGAGGAGACGAAAGACCTCCTCAGTACCACGGAATTCGACGACATCGTGACTGGCTTCGAAGTCCCGACGTCGCTTGCGATCAATGTGCCGGTCTTCGAGGCTGTGGGCAGCGAAGACGCCCTATTCTGCACCGGTGTGCTGGCCAGCGATTGTTCTTCTGCGGCAGCGCTCAAAGCGGAGGAGGCGTCAGCATTTAGCGCCGCGGCACAGCTTCACACCTATGTACTGCCCAGCTCGGGGCATGACGTTGGCTTGGCAGAGAACACTGCCGATTTTCGGTCCGCAGTCTTTAGCTGGCAACGCGGCTTTATAGGAAGCTAATTATCGCCACGCGGGGTTTCGTGCTGGCTCGGGTTCCCCTGTGTTTTCAACAGGCTTGCGGCAGCAGTAATGGCGAGCGACCCGACAATGATCAACAGTGAAAGCCAAATGGGAATTTCCGGCGCCCAAGAAATGGGGTTTCCGCCATTGATAAATGCCACGTTATTCCCGTGCATCGCTTCAAAAATGAGTTTGACACCAATAAAGGCAAGTATTATCGCTAGGCCAATACTCAAATAAACTAGACGTTTCAGCAGCCCGCCCAACAAGAAATACAACTGCCTTAACCCCAATAGTGCAAATACGTTCACCGTAAACACTAGGTAAGCTTCTTTAGTCAAGCCGAAGACCGCGGGAATCGAATCTAGGGCAAACAATAGATCCGTGGTGCCAATCGCGATCATGACGATCAACATGGGGGTAAACACCACGCGGCCGGCGCGATGCACCCGAATGGCACCGCCCGAGAAGTCGCTAGTAATGGGCACTATCCTGCGAGTCAGCGTAATGAGTTTGTTTTCTTTAAACTCTTCTTCTTCGCCGTCATGGGCAAGCTTGAACGCGGTATACAGCAGAAATATTCCGAATAGATAAAAAATCCAAATAAACCGGTTAATCGCAGCAGCACCCAAAGCAATAAAAACTCCGCGCATTATCAATGCAAGAACTATTCCAATAGTCAGAGCTTTTTGTTGATCTTCGCGCGGCACGGAAAATCTAGCCATAATAATGACAAAGACGAACAAGTTGTCGACACTCAAGCTATATTCGGTAAGCCACCCGGCAAAAAACTCGCCCCCAAAACGAGGGCCGGCAAGAACAGTAACTCCGATGCCAAACGCCACTGCCAAAGTTACATAGAAAAGAACCCACAAACTAGATTCTCGGAGCGACGGCTCATGGGGACGGCGCCCAATAATAAGCAAATCGAAGCCGAGCACGGCCATAAGCGCAACCAGCGTCGCGGCCCATAGCCACGGCGAAATATTCAACACAGACCTCCGGCTTGACAGTTAATACCGGAGGTCTCTTCCACCATGCCTCAAAGACTAAGCCGGCCGATGGCACCAGGCGGGGATGCGCAAAGCCGCATGCCTACCGAGTTGACGACACCATCGCGAAGGAATACTCCCCTCCACCTGTCTTTATTGTCCCTTACCGATCATCCATACCAGAATGTGGGGAGGAAATGCTCCGATCTCACCTGCTGGCTCATCGGACACCGGCGGCATCCATGCCGCGCAGTTCTTTTTTCAACTCGCCGAGCTCGTCACGAATCCGCGCCGCTAGCTCAAATTGCAGCTCAGCAGCGGCTGCCAACATTTGACCGTTGAGCTGCTCGATGAGGTTCGCCAACTCGTCTCGGGCCATGCCTTCTCGCCGAGCAACCGGAGCACCCCCCGCTTTCGACGACAATCCAGGCACGGGAGCTTTGCCGCGACTCTGCTGACGCCCTGCGCCGCCCAGCGCCGCCTTCTCGGTATCGGCAGCTTCTCGATAGAGATCGTCCAAGATATCGACGATCTTCTTGCGCAACGGCTGCGGATCGATTCCCCGCTCTTCGTTATACGCGATCTGCTTTGCCCGGCGCCGATTGGTCTCGTCAATGGCATGCCGCATCGAGTCGGTTACGACGTCGGCATACATGTGCACCTGGCCAGAGACGTGCCGGGCCGCTCGGCCAATTGTCTGGACGAGACTAGTGCCCGAGCGAAGGAAGCCTTCTTTGTCGGCATCCAGGATGCTCACCAGCGAAACCTCTGGGAGATCGAGACCCTCTCGAAGCAGGTTGATGCCCGACAAGCACGTCGTAGTCGCCTTTGCGCAGCTCGCGCAGCAACTCCACCCGGCGCAAAGTGTCCACTTCGGAGTGCAGATAACGCACCCGAATACCCAGCTCCAGCAGATAATCGGTCAAGTCTTCTGACATCTTCTTGGTCAGAGTGGTGACCAAGACTCGCTCATCACGTTCTGCCCGGTGCCGGATCTCGTCTACCAGATCGTCGATCTGCCCGGTGGTGGGTTTAACCACCACCTCGGGATCAACTAAGCCCGTCGGCCGAATAACCTGCTCCACAAACTCGCCGCCGCTTTTTTCCAGCTCGTATCGGCCCGGAGTTGCCGAAAGATACACAGTTTGGTCTATGCGATCGAGAAATTCCGCAAACTTAAGTGGCCGGTTATCCATCGCGCTGGGCAACCGGAAACCGTGGTCCACCAAGGTTCGTTTACGCGACGCATCACCCTCGTACATGCCGCCAATCTGCGGCACGGCCACGTGAGACTCGTCCACCACCAGCAGAAAGTCTTCTGGAAAGTAGTCGAGCAGACAATGTGGAGCAGAGCCAGACTGCCTTCCATCGATATGGAGGGAATAGTTTTCGATGCCAGAACAAAAACCCACTTGACGCATCATTTCTACGTCGTAGGTGGTGCGCATACGAAGCCGCTGGGCCTCCAGCAGCTTGCCCTGCTTCTCCAGCTCGGCCAGGCGGTCGGTCAGTTCTTCCTCGATCGCGCGAATGGCGCGTTCCATGCGCTCGGGACCAGCCACGTAATGCGTAGCCGGGAAGACCATGAGCGAATCGGCCTCCTTGACGACCTCCCCCGTCAATGGGTGCAGGTAGTACAACCGTTCTATCTCGTCACCGAACATCTCGACTCGAACAGCAAGCTGTTCGTACGCGGGGAAGATCTCGACAGTATCGCCACGGACTCGGAACGTTCCTCGAGAAAACGCCAGATCGTTCCGGGTGTATTGAACGTCAACCAACATGCGCAGCAGGGCGTTGCGCTCTATCTCGTCACCGACCTTCAATCGCACCGCGCGGCCGAAATACTCCTCCGGAGTGCCCAGGCCATAAATGCAGGACACCGTCGACACCACAATGACATCGCGCCTCGTGAGCAGATTCATGGTGGCCGAATGACGCAACCGCTCCACTTCCTCATTAATGGAGGAATCTTTTTCTATATACGTATCGGTCTGCGGAACATACGCTTCTGGCTGGTAATAATCGTAATAAGAAACGAAATACTCGACGGCATTATCCGGAAAAAACTGCCGCAACTCGTTTGCCATTTGCGCGGCTAAGGTTTTGTTCGGCTCAATCACTAATGTAGGCCGTTGCAGCCTCTCGACCAGCCATGCGGCAGTAGCCGACTTACCCGTACCGGTGGCGCCCAGCAACACCACATCTTTCTCGTCAGCACGGATGCGACGCTCCAGATCGTCTAGCGCCGAAGGCTGGTCGCCAGAAGGCTGATAGTCGCTGACCATGCGAAAAGCACCGGGCTGGCGAGCAACCCGCGAGAGATCTGGCATAGGCACAACCGTACGTCGCCACTGTGACACTTTCGTGCGGTAGCCCCCAGCCCAGGGTTGTGTCAGCAGTGACACTCGGTGACGTGTGACACGAAGGGAACAGAAGGTCACCTCTGGGCAAACAAGAAATACCGAGTCATTGCCTTATGCCGCAGGCGACCGTAGCGTTTTTATTGCGGGGGATAAACCACGGGGAAAGGGATGATTCGCACCTGATGGTTGCTAGGTGGTGGCAGTTTCGGTAGAGCGAGAAAATCACTCGACACCATCCTCTACCAAAGAGGGATCTCCTTATCGCCACCATCGACTCTCGCATCGTCGGTGCTGTTCCGCCTCCTGAGAATCGGGACAGCACCGATTTCTACGGAAACGGCTTCCCTCATGAGAAGCGCCCCTGCTCGCTCCAGGGAACCAACTGGCGGCACCAGACACGATCTACCGCTGCGTTGAGTCCTGCCGTATCGCCGTCGTTGCGCAGCACAATGTCTGCAACGTCTTCTCGATCACTGTCGCTTGCTTGCGCAGCAATTCGGGCGCGTGCTTCTCTCTCCGTCATGCCGCGGTCTCGCATCAGCCAGGAGATCCGCCGTTCTAGCGGCGCCACCACCACCAGCACCACGTGGTATTCGTCTGACAGATCATTCTCGACCAACAGTGGCACGTCGTTGACCACAATGGACGCTTTTGCTGACGCCATGAGCCGCGCGGTCCGTGTGCGCACCAACGGATGCACGATCGCGTTGAGGCGTTGGCGTGCCGCACCGTCTGAGAAAATTGAGCTTGGCGAGGCGCGCTCTGTCCAATGTGGTGTCTGCTCGCACCACCGAGGGGCCGAACTCCGCGACAACCGCCGCATACCCGGCAGTACCGGGCGCCACTACCTCGCGCGCCACCACGTCAGCGTCGATCACCACCGCGCCCAACTCTGCGAGGCGACGCGCCACCACACTCTTGCCCGCGCCGATGCCCCCCGTTAACCCCACTCGCAGCATGGGACTCAGTGTCACAGATCGAGCAGAGTTTGCGCGACCACTGGGCTCTATCGCTGCGGTGCGCTCGGCGCGAGACGAGTTGACCCGTTCTCCACATTCCTGCTAACGGTAGCGTAGAAGAGCTGCTAACGGTAGCGTAGCCATGTGGGTAACTATATTTCGCGGATAATAGACACCGAGCTAGACGAGCTGATACAAGGCCTCCCAGCCATTAGCGTGGAAGGGCCAAAGGGTGTCGGAAAAACGGCTACTGCAGAGCGTCGGGCGCGCACCACCCTTGCCCTTGACAATGAGGCAACTCGGGAATTACTTGTCGCCGACCCTGGCAGACTCGACCGCGCCGCAGCACCAGTGCTCATCGATGAATGGCAACGCCATCCCCCTGTTTGGGATTTAGTACGTCGAAGCGTCGATCGGGATGCCCGCCCTGGCCGGTTCCTGCTCACGGGAAGCGCCACACCCACGATCTCACCAACACACTCGGGCGCGGGCCACATTGTGCGTATGCGGATGCATCCCATGACATTGAGTGAACGTGGATTAGAGCAACCAACAGTCAGCACTCAAGACCTCCTCACGGGTTCCCGGCCTCATATTGAGGGCAGCACTACCGTTGACTTGCCTCGCTATGCGGACGAAATCGTCAGCTCGGGATTCCCTGCAATTCGGACACTGCCCCAACGTGCCCGACGTGCACAGCTCGATGGATACCTCGAACGCATTGTCGAACGAGACTTCCCCGAACAAGGGCATCTTGTTCGGCGGCCAGCAACGCTACGTGCATGGCTTGCCGCCTACGCTGCTGCGACAGCGACAACGACCTCTTACAACGCAATTCTGGACGCGACAACCGCAGGTGAAGGAGAAAAACCCGCAAAAACAACGACCACCAGCTACCGGGATGTGCTCAGTCAGCTTTGGCTGCTGGAACCGCTACCTTGCTGGCTGCCCACCCGCAATCTTTTCATTCGGCTCGCTCAAGCGCCTAAGCATCACCTTGCCGACCCTGCTCTGGCAACCCGACTACTGGGCGCAACAAGCCAATCTTTGCTATCCGGCGACCGCATTGGACCAGCATCGCCCGATAACGGCATCATGCTGGGCGCACTATTCGAATCTTTGATCGCGCTCAACCTCAGAGTTTACGCGCAAGCAGCCGAAGCGAGCATTCATCATCTCCGAACTCGCAACGGCGATCATGAGATTGACTTCATCATCGAGAGAGCTGACCATCGAGTTATGGCGCTAGAGGTTAAGCTCAGCCCCAATGTGGACGATGCAGACACCAGGCACCTTCGCTGGCTCCGGCAACATCTCGGCGAGGACCTCCTTGATGCGGTCATCGTCACCACCGGTTCCCATGCTTATAGACGCGCTGACGGCATTGCTGTCGTTCCCGCTGCGCTTTTAGGGCCTTAGCCTGGCGGCAAACTGCGAGAAGACCGCGAGCATCTGCTGATTCTGCTCGGGTGTTCCGACGGAAATGCGCACGCAATTCTCTATTCCGGACACCGTGCTGCGATCCCGGATTTTGATGCCATTGGCTTCCATCATGGCCATGAGCTGTGCCGGTTCCCGATCTGGCGCAATCTCCACCAACAAGAAATTCGTGTCGCTGGGATAGACGCGGGAGACCACCGGAGAGTCGGCAAGAATTTTTTCTACGTAACGGCGTTGTTCCACGATGAGCTGGATGTTGTCGTGCGCATAGCGGACGCCTTCGGGCGACATCGCCGCTTGCACTGCCCGGATGCTCGATGCCGGAATAGGGTACGGGGCGAGTATTCGATCCATAATGCCAATCACGGCCGGATGAGCAATGGTGACGCCGCACCGTTCACCAGCGAGACCGTACTCTTTGGACAGAGTCCGCAACACCACAAGATTAGGGCGTTCCGCCATGCTTCGGCTCAGACTGGGTTCGCCAGAAAACTCCACGTAGGTCTCGTCGACAACTACAAGCGCTTTACCACAAAGCTCATCGCAGAGGGACAACACGTCTTCTCGAGGCAGGAGACCCCCGGTGGGGTTATTGGGCGAGCACACAAAAATGAGCTTGATATGGGGGTTTTCCCGATGAGTGCGAAGAATGCGCTCGACGTCGAGTGCAAAGCCCCGCGCTTGAGACGCGTCGACGTTGTCGTCGGACGCGGCGCTTTTACGAAGTGGCACCAAAAACAATGCGGCATTCTGCACGGTCGCGGCGATTTCATACATGCCAAAGGTAGGTGGATTAATAAGCACGCCGTCCTGCCCCGGCCGGCAAAACCCCCGTACTAACAGGTCGATCGCCTCGTCTGCGCCGCGAGTAATAAGCAAGTTCTCGCCGCTCACCGAATAATGCTCCGCAAAGAGATCAAGCAAATTCTCCGGCTGTGGTTCGGGATAGCGGTTGAAACCAATCGTGTCCGGCGTCGCGGGAAAGGGCAGATATGGATTCTCATTTGCGTCCAGGTACACCGACATGTTCCGCTGCTCGCCCTCTTTCCGAGCCGAGCTGTATGCCGTCATTCTTAAGATTTCAGGGCGCGCTAGCGAATTAATGGCGTCCATCGGATTTCTTATTCCTTAACGTGTCGGTCAGGTATCTAGGCGGATCATCAGAACTTCCGGGCGTATGCGTGAGTCGAGCATCTGTCCACCAGCAAAGGCACTTTTTTCTACAGCAACACCCCGGCGAATTCTCTCCAGCGCCGCGGCACGTATCCCAGGCAGCGCCGCGACAACCGTATATTCCTGGTCGATGTATTGCTCACCAAACTCGAGCGGCTTCCCATGACCGTCACTTACCGAAAGACCAGCGCCGACAAGTATCGGGACTAGCGCGGCCACATCGTGATATCCAAGGTCCGCTTCATAGACCACGCCAATGCCACTAATCGGATCGAGCAATCGCATATATCCAATGCAGTTCTGGTCGATGATGGCGGGCGCACCGGTTGCCTCTTGTAGCGCCTGATAACCATTCCATTGCTCAGCATTTGTGAACATGACTGACGGCACCGTGCTGGCAAGCCTCGTGTGCGCCAAAGAGGTAACGCCGGTAGCTGGCTCAACGGGCACCCCGTCACAGGTTGTTGGGGCGTTTGCCGCCCCAACCCACGTGTGTCCTTTTTGAAGTGTCTCTTCGTGAACGCACAGCTCCGCCACCACACCCGCTACCGCCCTGTCGCCAGAAACAACGCCCAGGGTAATCCCAAAGGCTGGTGTGGGTGCCGGCGCGCGCCGTCCATAAGCGATAGAAAACGCCGCCCGCACCATGGCACTGGTGCCATCGACCGGGTCAAAAACCCACCGGAAATGACGCTCGCCGCTGCCACGTCGATAACCGTGTTCCTCGCCGACAATGTCGTGTGCCGGATACCGCGCGACCACCGCCTCCGCCATCCGGCGTTCGGCGACCTTCTCGGCGGTAGTGACGAGTTCCTGGTTGCGCTTCTTTAGCTCTGCGATGACGGGATCGTCGCCCGCGAGGACCTCATCGACTCCATGCTTGCGGACGAGGCGACCGAGGTCGGGATTATTGCGGAGCCGAGCAACCCATTCGTCAAACCCCTCTTCGATCGTGGGTAACGCGATGGTGTGGATGAGGTGCTGCGCAAAGACGGTCATTTCTTTCAACGTCGGCAGAGCACCGACAGATGACGACCAGTCATGACAAGCACGTGGCATAAGACGACCCTGACATCAGCAAACTCGTGGTGGCGACCCTGACCCAGCAACACTGGACGCGTCGGAATAGCGCGACCTTCTAGTCTCGTAGAGTAACCGCATGCTGCGCCGCATTGATCTTCGCCATTCTTCTGTGGACCCTCGCTCCGCGCTGCCCCGGGCCAACATCGACGTGTCAGCCACGGTGGAACAGGTCCGTCCCATCGTGGACTCGGTGCGTGACAAGGGGACGCAGGCGGTTCGCGACGCGACCGAGCGCTTCGACAACGTTCGGATCGAACAGCTACGAGTGCCGACCGAGGCGATCCTCCACGCACGAGAACACCTCGATCAAGCGGTTCTCTCCGCACTGGAAGAAACCATCGCTCGAGTTCGCCGGGTTCATCGCGACCAACAACGCACCGACATCGTCACCCCGCTCGCCCCTGGTGGCACCGTCACCGAGCGGTTCGTGCCGGTGGGCCGGGTTGGTCTGTATGTGCCGGGTGGGCTAGCGGCGTATCCGTCCAGTGTGGTCATGAATGTGGTGCCAGCTCAGGCCGCGGGAGTCGACACCATCGCGGTCACGTCTCCGCCGCAGCGGGAAACCGGTCTGCCCCATCCGCTAGTGCTGGCGACCTGTGCGCTCCTCGGGATCGACGAGGTCTACGCGGTCGGAGGTGCCCAGTCGATCGCCATGTTTGCTTATGGCACCGAGGAATGCGCCCCCGTCGACGTGGTAACCGGCCCCGGAAATGTCTGGGTGACCGCGGCTAAGAGGCTACTGCGTGGCGTCATCGGCATCGATGCCGAAGCGGGGCCAACCGAGATCGCCATTCTCGCCGACGACACCGCCGATCCGGCCCATGTAGCGGCCGACCTGATGAGCCAAGCGGAGCATGATCCGTTGGCCGCCTCTGTGCTCATCACCGCGTCAACGTCGCTTGCGCGGGCCACCGAAGAAGAGCTGAGCGTCCAGATAGGACACACAAAACACGCTGACCGGGTTACGGCAGCCTTATCGGGACCACAGTCCGGCATCGTCCTGGTGAATGACCTCGAGCACGGCATCACCGTGGCCAATGCGTACGCCGCCGAACACCTGGAGATCCAGACAGGCGACGCACGCCAAGTGGCCGACCACATTCGCCACGCTGGTGCGATTTTCGTGGGGCCATACGCGCCAGTCTCGTTGGGTGACTACTGCGCGGGTTCGAACCACATCTTGCCGACCGGAGGCTGCGCTCGACACTCTGGCGGGGTGTCGGTGCAGACGTTTTTGCGCGGGGTCCACATTGTTGAGTACAACGAGCAGGCACTCCGTGAGGTAGCCGATCATGTGGTAACCCTCGCCGAGGCCGAGGACCTACCCGCGCATGGTGCCGCCGTACGCCAACGGTTTGTCGAGCACTAGCTCAGCACTAGCTCAGGCTACCCACCCAGTTTTCCAACAAGGCCGCACCCGCATCTCCAGACTTTTCTGGATGGAATTGAGTCGCCGATATCGCGCCCGCTTCTACCGATGCCACAAACTTTTCCCCATGCTCGGTATAGCCACAGATGCCGTCCGTCTTAGTCACCGCATAGGAATGGACAAAGTAGAACCGGGTTTTGGGATCAATCCCCGCGAAGAGCAAACTCTCTGGCGAGGACTCGACGGTGTTCCACCCCATGTGCGGAAGCCGTTCAGCAGACAGGCGCCGAACCTCCCCGGGCAACAGCCCAAGCCCGTCGGTAGCGATTCCATGCTCGTTCCCATGCTCAAAGAGCACCTGCATCCCCACGCAGATGCCGAGTATGGGGCGGTTCCGTGCTGCCCGCTCGACGAGCAACGCACGCACCGCACCTTCGCCTAGCGCGTTAATGCCCGCCATACACGCAGCGAAGGCACCCACACCGGGAACGACCAGGCCGTCGGCGTCAGCGGCGAGAGCTAGATCTGAGGTGACCGCGACGTTGGCACCCACCCGGACGAGCGCGCGGTGCGCAGAGCGCAAGTTGCCCGATCCGTAGTCGAGAACCACTACCCGTGGTGCGATTCGCGTCACCAGCTATCCCTTCTGGGGCAAAAGCCACAGCACTCCGCCGGCAATGGCCAGCACCGCGACGACGGCCACCACCGCAATGGCCACTTTGGACGAACCCTGTTTATACAGGGAATATGCTCCGCCCGCGAACAACCCACCTAGCGCGAGCAAACCGATAGAGATCACAGCAAACCCTTCGTACTCGGCACGCCTTTAACGCGGTGATCGAACGCCGCGGCCTCCCGCAGTGCTCGCGCGACCGCCTTAAACTGCGCCTCCGTGATGTGGTGCGCGTCCCGTCCGGAGCGGACGAGAACGTGCAACGCGATAGCCGCGTGCGACACAAACGACTCCCAGATGTGACGCACCAACGTACCGGCGAAGGTTTGTCCAATCACGACAGAATCCATGATCGGTGGCTCTTCGTGAACTAAGTAAGGACGGCCAGAAAGGTCGACAGCGACCTGCACCAGCGCCTCGTCTAGCGGCACCAGCGCGTCTCCAAAACGTCGGATCCCGGATTTGTCACCCAGGGCTTGCCGAAAAGCTTGACCCAACGCGATCGCCGTGTCCTCTACCGTGTGATGAGAATCGATGTGAAGGTCGCCCACCGTATGTACCGTAAGATCGAATCCGCCGTGTTTACCCAACTGACTCAGCATATGGTCGTAAAAGCCCACGCCGGTCTCGATGTCGGTGACACCCGAGCCATCTAGCTCGAGCTCCACTAATACCTTCGTCTCGCCAGTGGTGCGCTCAATTCTGCCAATGCGGCTCACGACGATGGCCTCGCTTCCCCAGTGTCATCCGGCTGGTGGTCCACGGTGCTGATCTCGGCATCCGTGCGCACCGGTAGCGGTTCCGGAGCCGGCCGTAGCTGCGGGCGAGGTGTCCACGCCGCGCACAACACATAAACGATCGCCGCCAGCAGCGGTCCGACAAAAACCATGCCGTGTGCTTGGAGTTTGAGCACATCCACATGGACGGTCTCACCCAAGCGAGCACTGTCTAAAACGGAGTTCACCTGATGGGTTCCGATGGAGTCCCCCAGCTGCCAAGCCACTAATGAAGCAGCGAGGCTGCCCAATACGACCCCTACCACCATGATCGGTCCTCGCCATCGGCGTAGCAAGAACCAGGAAGCCGACCGCCAATCACCACACCCACGATGGCCAGCAAAAGACCAAACCGCGCATCGGACGCGACAAACTCCTCCGGCTGCTCTTCGACAAACAAGGCACCCTCATGGGCGATCCGCAACGGCAGCCGAGGAGCAAGAGCCCACCACGCCAGCGCGGCCGCCAACCCCAACACCGCTCCGGCAACGACAGTGCCAGCCACAGCCACCAGCTCCGACCGTGAGAGCAGCGCGCGCGGCGACAATCGCCTCGCCGAATCCGGCTGAGAGGTGGGCTCGCTCATACCGACACCCCAGTCGGTCCAAGCAAAGCCTTGAGATCGGCGAACAATGCTGGACTAGGCTGCACCCGCAGCTGTTCGTCAAGGCGCAACATAATGGTCTTGTCTCCGTTCACTAACCGCATGTGCACCGGCGCACTTCCGGGATAGCTAGACAATGTGGCGTACAACTGCTCGGCGAGGTCGTCAGTGCATTGTGGTGCCGTCACCGACAATACGACGGGTTTTGGCGCCTGCACGGTGAGATCCGGCAATGAGAGGTCGAGCGCGATGAGACGAGGAGTGTCCTCTCTACGATCGATGCGCGCCTTCACCACCACTACCGCATCCTCTGCCAAGTATTCGCCGACCAGCTCATAGGTTTTAGGGAAGAACAGCGCTTCCGCCGACGCATCCAAATCTTCGATGGTGGCCATTGCCCACGGCTTGCCTTGCTTAGTGACCTTGCGAGTAACACCGGAGAGAATGCCAGCGACGGTCACCACCGAGCCATCGCTCACGCTGTCTTCGGCCAACTTTATAAGGCGCGTATCCGACGCAGAGGACAACACATGTTCCAGCCCCAGCAATGGGTGGTCGGAGATATACAGACCCAGCATTTCCCGCTCAAATGCGAGCAGGTCGCTTTTTTCCCAGTCGTCTTCTGGAATGGGCGGGGTTACCGCCCCCAAGCAGTGCGCCCGCGCCGGCGTCGTCGTCCAAGGCGCCACCGAATAGATCAAACTGACCCACTGCTTCGTTCCGTTTGGTGTCCAAATAGGAATCGATGGCTTCGATATGCACCATCAGCAGTCCTCGACGGGGATGCCCCATCGAGTCAAACGCCCCGGCTTTGATGAGTGACTCAATGGTGCGCTTGTTGCAGACAGCAGCATCCACTTTGGACAAAAAGTCGTAGAAGTCAGTGAACTTCCCTTTGTCGTCACGCGCACGCACGATCGCGGTGACAACATTAGCGCCGACATTGCGCACGGCGGTAAGCCCGAACCGGATGTCCGTTCCCCGTGGAGTGAAGGTGGCGTCCGATTCGTTGACGTCGGGCGGCAGCACCTTGATGCCCATCCTGCGGCATTCTGCAAGGTACACCGCGATCTTGTCCTTATCGTCGCGCACAGAAGTGAGCAACGCCGCCATGTATTCGGCCGGATAATTGGCTTTAAGAAATGCCGTCCAATACGAGACAAGTCCATAACCAGCCGTGTGTGCTTTGTTGAACGCGTAGTCGGAGAACGGAACGAGAATGTCCCACAGCGTTTGGATTGCTTCCTTCGAATACCCTTTACTCGTCATGCCTTCGGCGAAAGGCACATATTCCTTTTCTAGGACTTCTTTCTTTTTCTTGCCCATCGCTCGACGCAACAGGTCGGCTTTACCGAGCGAGTAGCCCGCAAGCTGTTGGGCGATCGCCATGACCTGTTCTTGATACACAATCAAGCCATAGGTGTCGCCAAGAATATCGGCAAGCGGTTCCGCTAATTCTTTATGAATAGGCGTGACGGGCTTACGGCCATTTTTACGATCGGCGTAATCATTGTGGGCGTTCGCCCCCATAGGGCCAGGCCGGTATAGCGCCAACACCGCCGAAATGTCTTCGAAATTGTCCGGGCGCATCGACCGCAGCAGCGCCCGCATCGGCCCACCGTCCAATTGGAACACTCCAAGAGTGTCGCCCCGCGCGAGCAGCTCATATGCCCGACGATCGTCCAGTTCCAGGCCTTCTAGATCTATCGTTTCGCCGCGATTGGCCGTGATGTTGAGCAGGCAGTCGTCGAGAACGGTCAGGTTGCGCAAGCCCAAGAAGTCCATCTTGAGCAGGCCCAGCTCTTCGCACGTCGGGTAATCAAACTGGGTAATGATCGCGCCGTCTGCTTCGCGTTTCCATACCGGGACATGCTCAATAATGGGTTCGGCGCTCATGATCACGCCGGCCGCATGCACCCCTGCTTGCCGAATCAGCCCCTCGAGACCCTTGGCGGTGTCGATGACCTTTCGCACGTCATCTTCCGCCTCATACAGCGCGCGAATCTCACCCGCTTCGCTGTATCGGGGATGAGTCGGATCGAAGATTCCAGATAGCGGAACGTCTTTCCCCATCACAGCGGGCGGGAATGCCTTGGTAATGCGGTCTCCCAAGGCATAGGGGAACCCCAAGACGCGTGCCGAGTCTTTTACCGCAGCTTTTGCTTTGATCGTGCCGTAGGTAACAATCTGCGAGACTTTGTCTTCGCCCCATTTTTCGGTGACATAACGAATGACATCGCCGCGCCTACGCTCGTCAAAGTCAATATCGATATCGGGCATGCTGACACGTTCGGGATTGAGAAATCGCTCGAATAGTAATCCATGCGGAATGGGATCGAGGTCGGTAATGCCGAGGGCATATGCCACTAAACATCCCGCTGCGGAACCACGTCCCGGCCCTACTCGGATCCCGTTCTTTTTCGCCCACACAATAAAGTCGGCAACGACCAAGAAATACGACGGGAAACCCATCTGCACAATGACGCCGATTTCGTATTCCACTTTCTTGCGGTGTTCGTCGTCGTAACCGTCAGGAAACCGACGATCCATTCCCCGCGAGACTTCAGCGCGGAACCAGCCCTCCTCGGTTTCGTTCTCCGGCAAGGTAAAGCGCGGCATGAGATTCCGCGGCTTAAACGCGAGGTCGACCTTCTCGGCAATAAGCAGCGTTGAGTCGCACCCCTGTTGCCAAATGTCAGACGAGTCCATCGCCCGCATCTGCGCCGCGGACTTGAGGTAGTAGCCCGAGCCGTCGAATTTGAATCGGTTGGTGTCTGCTTGATGCGACCCCGTTTGAATACAGAGCAATACATCGTGTGTCTCACGCTCAGTTTCATGGGTGTAGTGAGCGTCATTAGTCACCACAAAGCGCAGATCGAGTTTATGAGCGATATCGATTAAACCGTCTTTGACTCGACGTTCAATATCGAGCCCGTGGTCCATCAGCTCAACAAAAAAATGTTCTTTCCCGAAAATATCGCGATACGCGGCCGCGGCTTCGAGCGCCTTATCTGGCTGGCCTAACCGGAGTCGCGTTTGGACTTCGCCGGAAGGACACCCCGTAGTTGCGGTAATTCCCTCCGCATATTGCGAGATGAGTTCCCGGTCCATCCGCGGCTTTCGAAAATAGCCGTCAATAGAGGCATAGGAGGAGAGCTTAAAAAGATTGTGCATCCCCTCGGTGGAGCGAGCCAACATGGTCATGTGGGTGTACGCGCCCGCACCCGAAATATCGTCACGCTTTTGGTTCGGCTGGCCCCACCGCACCGGCTGCTTTACCAACCGGGATTCGGGCGCAACATACGCTTCGATTCCGACAATGGGCTTGACGTCCAGTCTTGCTTCCTTTAGCCCAAAAGTCGTACGCGCCATACATGTTGCCGTGGTCAGTCATAGCGACCGCCGGCATGTTCTGCCGCTCGCACTCAGCAAACAGATCTTTCAATCGAGCCGCACCATCGAGCATCGAGTACTCAGTGTGCACGTGCAAATGCACGAAACCATCCGAATGTGATCCCGCGCTGGTCACATCGCCCCCATGCTGATCGCTTCGGTTACCTGAGCGCCACGACGCCATGTTGTCTCGCCACGGATGACCACACACCCACGTGAACGCCGGAGGCGTCAAGCCTAGTCGTCAGCGGTACAGCGACCATCAGGGGCGCTCGACGTGCGTTGCCGTGTCACCTGCCCCCTACCCGCACATGTGGTTAGTCGTTTTTGACGACAAATTTCCGTACCGGGCCGTGCACCACACCCATTGCCGTTCCGTCAGTCTTAATCGAGCCGAATTTTCGGACCGCACGAAAATACGTCCATGCCAACGTCATGCACGAAGGTCGATCCCATGTGGTCTGGCCGAGGCAGATGCGTTGTAGATCGCCATAGAACATGCCGTCGATCTCAGACTTGTACTGTGGAAGATCCAACCTACGATAATTCCGATAGCCGAAATCGTGGCGTGCGCAGGCTAATTCAAAATCAAACCCCAGCGGTTTATTGGGCCCGACAGAACAATAATCTGTGGTCCAATTCAACTGATATTGGTTCCACTTATCGATGTTATTTCGTGCCGCGACCCATTCTTGTTGGCTACGGAGGGTGGGCTGTGTCAACGCGCGCACCACGTTTAACCGCTGCCGAAAGTACAGCGGCATTTTCTGTGCGGAGAAGCGCACCGCAACTTCCGGTGGTGGTGTGGTGGGCCGCGGTACCGCCGCAGCCGGCAAAACCCATACCATAGGGAGAAGAGCACACAAGCCAAACAGCAAACCTACATACCGCAGCACAACAAGAGCTCCTGGGACGACGTCCATGAAGCGGGCGCCGCCATAACGCCGGATCGCGGGGGTGGGCGCGAACAAAACGCCGGCAAAAATGCAGCAGCCAGCACATCAGCACGGGCAATCCTCGACGCACTGCGCCGAGGGCCTGTCTAGGCTAGCGGATCGTTTTTCCTCCGCATTAGAGGCCCGATGAACCCACACGTAGCTGCATCTGGTGGGTCCTCTGGGAACCAGAGACAAGCGCGGTCAACCGCCCTTGGGCGTCGCCGAGGTAGCGGGAATGTCGCCAAGAACCGCCGAACCGTACCCGAAACCATCTCGTTGCTGAGTTGCCCGCGTGACGCGCACCTGGCTATGCCGACGCATCGCGGACAGCCCGTAACGCAGACGAGAGGTCGTCGGGGTACGCGCTCGCGAATTCCACCCACTCGCCGGTTGCTGGATGCGTGAATCCGAGCTCTTTCGCATGCAGCCATTGCCGTGTCAGCTTGAGCCGCTCGGTGAGCCGAGGATCGGCGCCGTAGGTCGTGTCCCCCACGCAGGGATGCCGAATCGCCGAAAAATGCACCCGGATTTGATGAGTGCGCCCAGTCTCCAGCGTCACCGCCATCAACGAAGCGGCCCGAAAAGCCTCCACTGTCTCATAATGCGTCACGCTCGGCTTCCCACCCGCGACGACAGCAAACCGCCAGTCGCTACCGGGGTGGCGGTCTATCAGGTGCATCGATGGTTCCTCTGCTGGGATCGGGATGCCCTTGCACCAAAGCGTGATACCGCTTAGTCACTTCGCGCGCCTTAAAAGCACGTTTAAGCGCCGTATACGCGCGCTCGCTCTTCGCCACAACCATCAATCCCGACGTGCCCACGTCCAGCCGATGCACCACCCCCTGCCGCTCCGCCGCCCCGCTGGTGGCGATGCGGTAGCCAGCCGCGGCCAAACCACCCACTACGGTCGGGCCGCTCCAGCCGGGGCTGCCATGCGCCGCCACCCCGACAGGCTTGTCGACCACCACGATGTCGTCATCGTCGTAGACCACAGCCAGGCCCTCGACCGGAACCGCTGCTGGCTTCTCATCATCAGCGCGCTGCGGCGCCGGGAGTGTGACTTCGAGCCATGCACCAGCGTTCGCACGATCGGACTTACTCACCGCAGCACCGTCAATGAGCACATCGCCATTCTCAATGAGTCCAGACGAGACGGTGCGAGACAGTCCAAATAGACGCGCCAATGCTTGATCTAGCCGCATGCCGTCAAGGCCGTCAGGGATAGGCAGTGTCCGCTGGTCACTCACTGGCGGGTGGCTCCTTTGGGGGTTGGCTTTCTAGTGTGCGAGCTGATGACCGGCGTCGCGGAGACAATGCATCTGTCATTCCATGCCCGGTGAACTCCAAGACCACTGCGATTATGACGCCCAGCACCAACGCGGAATCAGCAAGGTTGAATACCGGCCAAGGAGGGCTCACAGGATCGAACAGGCTGATGAAATCGACAACCGCACCACGGAAGACTCCCGGCGATCGAAAAATGCGATCCGCCAGGTTGCCCACCGCGCCGCCTAAGACCAGGCCAAGCGCCACCGCCCACCATGTTGACGTCAGTCGCCTCGCCGTTCGAACGATGACCACAATGATCGCCACGGCCAGGGCAGACAGCACCACCGTGAACCCCGAGGCGAGGCTAAATGCCGCCCCGGTATTGCGCGTAAGCGCAAAGTAGACAAAGCCACCGAAGACTTTGACCGAATGCCCATCAGAAAGCCGCGCCACCGCCCATACCTTGCTAGCGAGGTCGGCCAGCACCACGACGAGCGCCACTGCCGTAAGCACCACAAGGCGGCCCCGGCCGGAACTGCGCCGGGTGCCGCCCTCGTCTTGACTCGCACCAGCCTCTACCGACGCTCTTCCCGTTGCTTGCATGTCACGCATAGCGTCGCCGCTGGAAAAGCCTCCAGCCGAGCCTTTGGAATTTGGTTCCCGCACCGCTCACACTGCCCATAGGTTCCCGCGTCGAGCCGGGACAACGCCTGCTCGACCTGATTGACACGTTCCAGGATGCCATTAGCCAATGCGAGCTCTTGCTCGCGCTCGAACGTTTGATTGCCGGTGTCCGCTTGATCATCGCCGGCAGAGTCAGCCGCTTGGTCCTCCTGCATGCGCTGCATCTCGGTGATGACGCGGTCATGTTCAGCGTGGAGCTCTTCTTTCCGCTGTTCTAGGCTCTTGCGGATCTCCGCGAATTCGCCAGCGAGCTGCGGTGACACTGTTCGTTGCGCCGACGTCCCGTTGGATTCTGTGGCCTTTTTACCTTTTGACGCAGGTCCGGTCTTGCCGGACGCCTTTGTCGCACGCGTCGCCGTGCGCTTCTGAGTTGTAATGCTGCCCACTCGCTCAGCCATGGCGTGCCCCCTGTACTTACTGATTGCTGGGCCTGATTACTGCCGAAATGCGTGCCATGCCCAGGTATGAAACTGACCTACGTTCAGCTAGCAAACGCAGAGGAGATGTAACTGTACGACGCATAACTAGAAATGACGCCGTTTATTCCGACTTTTTGCGTCGAAACCGCAGCTCTTTCTTTCCGGGGGATATCCAAGGCCAACAGGGGACAAAAGTAGCTCTCACGAGTGAATCAGAGCGTAAGCAACGTGGTGGCCGCGGCACACAACGAACAGGGGGTAAAGCCGAGCTCGACCGCTTCGCTCACCGGCAAACCCTGGCTCGCTTTGTCCGCCAAATGATCACACTCAGGAATATGGAACCGAGGGCGACCATCGACGACGAACACCTCTCCGTCCATCTCCGCGAGGCGCTTCTCCTCACTCCCCAACAGCAACTCCGGAGCCGGCTCATCGGCAGGGTCCTCATAATCACCATTGTCCGCGTTGCCGAGTTCGTCGCTGGAGATCGGTTCGTCCTGAAGAGGATGCGTTGAGTCGGTGCTGGTCATGGTGTCATTGTTACTGGCTTCGGTCGGGCTTTCGCGCCCCATCTACTGCCGTCTCCGCTGACCCCGGCGTTGCCGGCTGCGGAGTCGCGATGACTCCAATACTGACGGCTCCGGTACTGACAACTCCGGTGCCGCAGCCTCCGGTGCCGTATGCAGCTGCGCGTTAACGTCCACCACCGTCCGTTCCGACGCCGACTGTGGCACGTCCACCACCGTGACATCGGCGCTTTCCTGGACGATCTCAGCGCTGTCTTCGGCAGAACTCTCCGGCGCGGGCGATCGCACCTTCGGCGAGGAGCCTCCGATATTTACGGTTAGATCGTCTTCGACATCGGGCGCGGCGGTGTTCCCGTCCCCCCCATTGGCGGCGCAGTCCCCCACATTGACAGTGGCATCGTCATAGACATTCACGGTGGCATCAGAGTCGCGGTCAGGCAAATCTAGATCGAGCGTGAGAGGCACCAACGATTGCGTGTCCTCACCGCGGACCGAGCGCTCTGGAATCGACGCGGTCCTCTCTGAGCCGACGTCACCCTCTCGGTTCACAAGCTCTCTGGCCGCCATCATGGTTGCTGGCACCCGAAAAGCACCCGTCGATGATGCTGCTGCTGTCCTAGACGGATTGGACGACCTAGGCGGAGCAGACACCGGCGATGCCGCGGGTCTGCTAGGCGGCACAGACTGAGGGACTTGACGCCGCAAAACCGGCGACCGTGGAAACGTTGGCGGTCGCGCCGTCGATCGATGCTCCGGGGCAGGCTCTTGTGATCGCCACCGTCTTTTTGATCCTTGAAAAAGCAGGACCGCCGCGACCACGCTTAGTCCGATCGACACCCACACGAGGAGATCAAGACCTGTGGCGATACCGCCCACCAGGGCGCCACCCGCAGCCACGATCACCAGCAAGCTCACCAGAATCACGACGGCCTCAGACCAATTGAAAGTAGACATCTATGGGCGCACCATCGCGCCCATAGATGTAAATGGCAATGTTTACATGACTGCGCTTCGACAAGAGCGGTACTAGTAAGGCTACTTCCGACCGCCACGGGCTTCACTATTGTCTGGCAAGCCAAACGATGAGCCGCTGTACGAACTGGATAACCCATTCTTGCTAGACGACTGGCGACCATTCGTCTCTGGCTCTAACCCCTGCACCTGTGTACCAAGCTCACGCAGTTGGCTCTCCAGGTATGCCTTCAGCCGTGTTCGGTATTCCCGCTCGAACGCCTTGAGCTGCTCGATCTGCTTTTGCAGCTCTTCCGCTTCTCGCTGAGGTCGCCCATCACCTCTTGATGGCGCTGTCGCGCATCCAGCTCGAGCGCCTCAGCTTTACTACGCGCCTCGCGGGACAGATCTTCAGCATTAGCACGCGCCTCCGCCAGCAGCTGATCGGCATCGCGGCGGGCATCAGCGACATGGTCGTCCGCGGTGCGCTGGGCCAGCATAAGCACCCGCAAAGCCTGCTGCTCACCAGTGTTCTCGCTGTTTGCCGGGTACGAGCGCTCCGCCCCCACTCGCCGCGGCCTTGCTGTGCTTGCGCCATCGCCTGCTCCGCACGCTGGTTCTCCTGGTGCATCCGATCAAGCTGCGCTTTGAGCTCAGCGTTTTCGGCCCCGAAGCGACGGACATCCCCGTCACCCGCGCTAACCGGAGCGCCGGGCGCACCGGCATGCTCAAGCTGAGCCTTGAGCTCGTTGTTCTCCTCGATCAGCCGAACGAGCTCCCGCTCCACCTCGTCAAGGAAAGCGTCTACCTCGTCGTCGTCGTAGCCGCGCTTACCAATAGGCGGCTTCTTGAAGACGACATTGTGAACGTCGGCGGGTGTTAGCGGCATCGAATCTCCTCCGCATTGGATCGCGCAGACATCAGTCGACGCACTATAACTCTTAATATACTCGAATCGCCCTGCCTGTGGCAGGCGGTAAGTGTCCGAGCCTCGCTTTACCGCCGATCACAATGCTCCAATCATCACGGTCCTCACAACCCTCATGAGGATAACCACGATTATGAACAACAGCAGAAAGCCGAGGTCCAGGCTAACCCCTCCCAACCTAAGGGGGGGAATTACCCTCCGCAATGCTTTGAGGGGTGGATCGGTCACGCTCCACAACAATTCCAACGCCGCCGCAGCATTTTTACGGGGATGCCACCGCCGCGAAAACATCACCACGTAATCCATGACGATGCGCGCAAGCAATAGTGTCATGAAGACATAGAGAAATAAGTAGACCAACTGCAAAAAGTGCGCCACGAGCCCGTGTTGTCCTTAGCTCTGGTTGAAGAACCTGCCCTCGGCGATCCGAGCCTTGTCTTCGGCAGTAACCGAGACATTTGCCGGCGAGAGGAGGAAGACCCGGTTGGTCACCCGGTCGATGCTACCGCGTAGTCCGAAGATAAGCCCAGCAGCAAAATCAACCAAACTTTTTGCATCTGACTCGTCCATTTCGGTCAAATTCATGATGACCGGAATCCCATTTCGGAAGTGCTCACCGATGGTGCGCGCCTCGTTGTACGTCTTCGGATGCAGCGTCGTGATCCGGTACTCGGAGTCACTGTCGTATTTGGATTCTTCGCTAACCACTGCCCGCTCCCGGAGTGCTACTTGCGGCGCGAGCGCGAGATTGTCTTGGGTAAGCAGCGCTGGCGACGTACGAGACGCAGTCAATGTACCCACTACCGGCCGAAGTGCGATCCGAATGGTGTCCCGGCCGCTCATGCGCTCGCCATGACCTTGGCGTGCTACAGGACGCGCAGGTGCTGGCTCCTCGTAGTCGTCGCCGAATTCTAGATCGTCGTCGGAGATAGTCTTCGTAGCGATCGTCTTGGCGTCCCCCTCACGCTCGCTGTAGGCGCGCTCGTAGGAGCGCTCGTACGCCCGCTCGTAATCGCGAGACTCGTCGTCCTCTACGAGTCCAAGCCAGACGCCCGCCTTTCGCAACGCACCCATTGGCGCCCCCTCCTCCTTGCGCGTTACCTGCGGTTCTGCTGCACTGTCGCTCTCGAGTGCCGAATGAGCTAACTGGAGTTAGCTCTAATGACACGGTTGTTATTTACGGGCGCCACCCTACCCGCAAGTGCCTAACGAATACCTAATAAGGCGGTTCCGACACGCACGTGTGTCGCGCCATGCGCAATCGCTATTTCAATATCCCCGCTCATTCCTGCCGATACCGCCGACGCTGCCGGATGCGTCTCGCGAAGCGTTGCCGATAGCGCCGCTACATAGGCAAAGGCGACGTCAGGCGGTACATCGTGCGGCGGCACGGCCATCACCCCCCGCAGCCGCAGCGACGGCTCGTCAGCGACAGCATCCGCAAGCCTCATCAAATCCGCCGGAGCGGCGCCCCCTCGATCACCGATGGCGCGTGGTGCATCCCGTCTGTCCACATTGCCGTCAACAACATCCTAATGCCGCATCGATATTGACCTGCATGAAGACGTCTAACGGTGATCTCGCGCCTCGCTGGCAGCAGCAAGCGCGCGAACCAGCTCGACCCTGTCCACGCTGTGCACAGCCACGCGTAACGCGCCACTGACCGACACTTGTTGCGCTGTAGCTGCCCCACGAAATGCCACCGCATCCCTGGCACGAGTCGCGCCTTCGCGCGTGCCTCTTGATCTCTGCTTTCGCCTACATCGTGAACGCCAAGCTCCGCGAGGAGCGCCACATCTGAGGCGGGAAAGTTCTTGGTTACCGCTATTAATGTGACCTCGCTACTTGCACGTCCACATCTATGGCACGCTCGTTCGATGCGTGTTCGAACTGCGGCTAGTGCCGTTGCTAGCCGCGCGCGCCGTTCGTCCCTCACCGTGACACCCATCTAAATGTCCTATCACGACCAGCTGGCAGCAATAGGTACAGCCTCCACCCGGTCGTCCAGGGTGCCCTGGCTGGCGGTCAAGCCGTACAACGGTTTGACATGGTGTACGCCGTAGTTGTCTTGCCGGAAGCAGCGGGCCTAATAGTGACAGGCAGGCATCGCAGCAGCTCAGGATACTTGATTCCCACTCTGGACGGCATTTGATTCCCGGTTTGGACAACGCGAATTTGTGAGTCGCAGCAGCCTCCTACTCGTGAGTAGCTAAACCAGGAGTTCCAGGCCCGCCCTCGCCGCTTTCTTGTCGAAGGTAACCGTGTGATCGCAACCATGTGTGTGTGCGACTCGCTCAATTAAGCAATCAGAAAAATCGGCTTTACTTTCCTTATAGGTATTCAGTGCAGCCCAAGCTTCCTCAGCGTGTTCCACGACGAGCTGCTTGTTTCGGAGAATGTGTTCAAGTATTACCGCGATCTCGCGTCGGTTCGCTGAGTAACAGCTCTCCGCAACCCATGCCACCTCAACAAGCACGACAGCACTGATAAATCCAGGATTCTCTGCTGTGCAGGTCTTTTCCAGGAAAGCTGTCGCGCGACGTGATTGACCAGGATCGTCTTGGGCGAGATAGCGCATCAATACATTCGTATCAATACCAATCATCACTGCCGGGCTCGCTCACGAACAGCCGCCCGCATGTCGTCAATGGACACCGGCCTGGCCGGAGACTTCAGTATCCCTTTCAGGAAACGAATGTCGTCCACAGCTGGCAAAATCGCAAATTCACCACTTGGCAGTTCAACAAATTCCACTCGGTCACCCGCACTTAGTCCCATACGCCGACGAATCGACGAGGGGATAGTAACTTGCCCTTTACTGGTGATCGTTGCACTACTCATGCTCGATCCTTAAGCTCCACAAACGTTTCCTTACGAAACGATGAATTCCTTACATGAGGGTAAGGGGCTTGTGGTGAGAACGCAACTGCGCCTAGCCCACACTCACAACCAAAGCCGTTGACGCTCCACGCATATCCCATAAACAAACTGACTTCTAAAATCGAGGCCGTTGACCCTTGACTGATCTTCCCCTGTTTTCTGGACACCTGATGTGAGATGGCTTGTGCGCAGGTTGAACGTCTGCTGCCTAAAAAACGCAGATGAGCTGGCGAGCAGCACATAGCATGTGGATACCCGCCAATCGCCCCTGGAATTAAAGGAACCTCATGACTAGCCCAAGTTTGTCCCCTGAACCCACTGAGCTAGCGAAACAGTTCCGTGCGTCTTGGCCCACCCCGGCAGCTGTAGAAAACCACGCCCGCCAGTGGGATGCATTCGCCGAACAGTTATCTGACCTAGGATTGCGTGAAGAAGCCGTCGCGACAGCAGCTTGGCTGCGTTCCTTAAATAGCCCCGGAATTGACAGCCTAGGGAATGAACGACCACCGCTTTCAGATCTAGTGCGCTCGCTGGCCGAGGAAAGAATCGTGGCCGCTGCTGGCGACCTTGGTGTACTCCGGGAATGGCCAGACTCGTCAGGAGACCCCGACAGTCCAGACGGTACAGAATTTTCTGCAACGGCTCCTGCACCGGACCCCAAGCAGCTGTGGATGGATTTTTCCACAATCGTCGCCCAACTTAAGCAGAGCACTCAGGCCATTGAAGGCCTTGCACCTCAACCAAACGAAGTCTCTGCCACGTGGCGACTGACTGATTATGCTGGCAATGAAGTAGACGACAATAGAACAATAGAACTACTCGGCCACGCTGGGTTTCTATACCGAAGAAATCACGACCCGGGCGTCGTAGCTCAAATACAACCTAACGAATCTGACACTCAATTTAGTGTTTTTGACGCATCCGCCGAAATTGCACAAAAAGCCCTTGACGAAGCGTACGGACCCGATCGCTACACGATATATAAAGACACATCGCTCAGTCCAGGTAGTCGGCTAGCTGAGCTAACGCCCCTTATGGCCCAAGAGACAGGCCGCTTCACACACCGCTGGGGGCCGCTTGATCAGGCCAACGGTCTGCAACAGGTCATAGACAACGTAACGGCCGAGCGATCACAACTCGAGAGTGCGGCACCTGACATCTCCATGTTAGACGCGTGGGCTCACACACTCATGGACATGGTCCGGACACAAGAGACACCGCGCAAACCCATACAGCTTCAGCAAATGTTGGACGCTTCCAATGCGGCCGAACTTCTTGCGAGTCTCGCTTCCTACAGCACATACAAAATTGCCGTCCCGCCGACGAGTAGCACCGCGCTGAGCCCGGGTGGACGCCCAGCCGATGAACAAGCCACTGCGGACGGACTGGTTACGTATTTGAAAACGTCCGCCACTCAATTGCGAGCAATCTCATCCACCGTAGATGGTCGCGATCCTCATGCTTATGCCAAAAAAATCGAGCAAACAGCAACTCAGCTGGAAACACTTCTTAAGCTACATCCGGAGTTAAAGCATCTCTCCCCTGCCTCTTCCGCCGCAGCAACATCGAAGCAGTACCGGCAGAACGAGAAACGCAATGATCTGTTGGGCCAGCCGCCCTCGGTACGCGAGGTCGTGCTTCGAGCTGAAGAACGCTATATTGACCCCCTACTTAACGATCACTTACTCACAGCGCTGAAAACCGCAGCCGCAGCCACCAACGACTCGGCCGAAAAGCGCGAGTACCGTCAGATGATCGACATTCTCCACGCTATGGCACTCGCGACGCCACCCGTGGTACGCATCGCAAATGGGAGTGCAGACACACTCCCGGACAAAATGCCCACCGTCCGGTTCCAGGCTCGAGGGTGGCCTAAGGATCTGGAGTCTCTCCGCGAGTCCGCGCCAGTTATTACATCGCCGGAGCAAGCAAGGGAACAGCTTCGCCCTGTTGCTGATCATGTAAGCCCGTTCTCGTCCTCGTCCATATTGGTAGACGATCTCGCAAGACACGTCGGCACGTATCGAAACCTAGCGCAGGAGCTAGCAGAACCCTTACAGGTTGAAAACAACAGCAATCCACTCACTTCCTCAGGCGTCCATGTGCGTGTGCCACAAGTGGATCGCCAGAATTCCGTGTTGTGGAATCCCACGCGGGCAGAGCAACAGACTGCGGGCGCCCTGCAGGAATCGGCAACCAGTATTTACACGAAGGCGCAACTTTTTCTGCGGGAACACCAACGTCGCATTAACAAGGCTCGGCGCCACGCACCTAGGAGCCGGAACGCTCATCCAGAAGCAGCTGCGCTAGCTTCATTCGCCGACGAGCTGCAACGGTGGGTTAACACGGTTCAGACGCTAGAGCCAGCGCTGCCACAAAACCCGTCTGCAAAGTCTGGCTTCCTGCCTCGTTCGGCTAGCCAGCTTGAGGCAGCTAGGACCGACTTGGAACGCACGGTGGACGCCTTTGTTAAAGAGGTAGATGCCGCACCAGCAAGCCGCAGAGATCGTGATACCTCTGGGCCAGGTATGAGCCCGCAACTACTCGATGCCGCATACACCGGTGCCTTACACATCCTGAACCGTACACAGCCCGCACTCGTGAGATAGGTCGAGCCCTCTCCATCGACCGGTGAGATTGCCGGGGAAACGCCGGCAATCTCACCGGTCACACAAAGACCGCCTCACTACTATGCGCCGTTTTTGAGGAAGTCAGGTACATCGACATCGTCGAATACCACCCGACTCGATGAGTCCGACTGTGGACTCTGGCGTGATGGCTGACCAATCGCTGGCGAGGTCGGCGCTGGGCTATTCGCTTCCGCGCTCAGGGACCCAGTGCGTGGCGGGTCCATCTGCCGATAGGTCGGCGCGCCGCCATCAAAACCGGCGGCAATCACGGTGACGCGGACTTCTTCACCCAACGCATCGTCGATGACGGTGCCGAAAATGATGTTGGCGTCTTGGTGAGCTGCATCGCTGACCAACGAGGCGGCCTCGTTGATCTCAAACAAGCCCAAATCAGAGCCGCCCGCAATGGACAGCAGCACACCGTGTGCGCCCTCCATGCTCGCCTCAACAGTGGACTCGCGATGGCAGACTCCGCAGCCTGCACCGCGCGATTCTCGCCACGGGCGGTCCCAATACCCATAAGAGCCGTCCCAGCACCACTCATGACGCTCTTGACGTCGGCGAAGTCCAAATTGATCAGACCAGGGGTCGTGATGAGATCGGTGATGCCCTGCACACCCGAGAGCAGCACCTGGTCTGCCATTCGGAAGGCATCCATCATGCTGATCTGCTTGTCACCCACCGCAAGCAATCGGTCGTTAGGGATGACGATAAGGGTGTCGCACTCGTTGCGTAGTTCGTCTATTCCGGACTCCGCCTGCACCTGACGCCGACGGCCCTCGAAATGAGAACGGCCGAGTCACCACCCCGATAGTCAACGCACCCAGTTTGCGGGCGATGTTGGCCACCACTGGAGCACCGCCTGTACCCGTGCCACCGCCCTCTCCCGCAGTGACGAACACCATATCCGCACCTTTGAGGACTTCCTCGATTTCCTCTTTGTGGTCCTCAGCGGCCCTGTATCCGACATCCGGGTTAGCGCCAGCGCCAAGCCCACGGGTCATTTCGCGCCCGACGTCAAGTTTGACGTCGGCGTCGCTCATCAATAGCGCCTGCGCATCAGTATTAATCGCGATGAACTCAACCCCTTTAGTCCTACCTCGATCATGCGATTAACGGCGTTGACACCGCCACCGCCGATCCCGACGACCTTGATGACCGCCAGATAATTATGCGGAGGTGTCATCGGTGATCTGCCTTCCTCAATGGTTTGCCTCTCTTGCACGTTAACCGCGTACTCGGACAGGGCGGTAGGTCTCACCCTTACTAAAAGTCCCTATGTGCTACCAGGGAGATCTGGTAACGCATTTGGCGTGAACTCTCATCTTTAGTCTGAATTAACGTTTACTACTCGTCGACCTTAGTGCGCGATCGCTCCCCGCAGGTTCAAGTAACAGCCCCGACGTGTCCAGAGCTTTTCCACAATAGGTGAAACAATGCGCAAGTAAAACTGGGCACGAGTGTCCTGATATCTATCGAACCGTGACGATTCCCGGAGAACTGACGTCGAGATAGGAACCCTTTCGATCGAGCAAGGCGCGAGCCACTTCGGCTTTGCGCACATTCTCGCCGTCGTCCCAGGTATCACCCCAGAAAACGGTTTTCCCCCCAGAAAGAATAAACATGACCCGATCTGGTTTTTCCGCTGTTATTTTCACCAAACGCTGCTTGAGTTCGGCATTCAAGGCGTGAGCAGCGGTCGCAGCCGCCAGTGTTGCCCTGTCTGTTTTAGCAGCACGCGCGACCTCGACGAGTGGCAACCCTGCTGGGCGAGTAGCGGTGGGACTGAAAGGGACTCCATGCTTGTCGAGCAGAGCAAATGTCCCGTTCGGCATCGCGACGGTGGCGACAGCCACCCGCTCAGTGACACGAATCGTAATGGTGCTGGGCCACCTCGCTCCACTCTGGCCAGAGCGACCGCCGGGACGCTCTTTTTAATTCGCGCCGCCACCGCAGCGGTATTCAGCCGCGCCAAGGGTGCATCCGTGGTTTATTTTGGCCGCTTTCACAATCTGATCTGCCGAAATAGCGCGGGCGCCATGAACCGAGATCGTCCGCGCCCCAAATATGGGGTCGCGAAGAAGACAAGCGCGAGCACGATGCCCACTACTAGCGCCGCGCCCGCGACGACCGCCGTCCGGCTGCCGATTTTCGACCAGCGCGAAGCTCCCGCACCCAGCCGCCGAGCTGGAGCCGTCGTAGCGGCTCCACTCGACTTACCTTTCGGCGCTGGTTCTGGCAGAACCGTCCGGCGCTCGGGCTGCCTTTCTCCTGCGCTGGAGCGTCGGTTGCGACCGTCTGGCTTGCGGGCCTGCTTTGTCTGACCCGTGCCCTGCGCCTGCGAAGATTCGGGTGCCCGCGAACGGCCCTGCTCGATCGCTCCCCTCGCCGCGAGGGTGTTCAGCGTCTGTCATGCCGCCCGCCCCTCAAGCGCGGCAAGAATCTCGGACCCCATCATGACCATGGGTGGCGCGCCCATAGTCAAGACCAAATCACCTGGGCGGGCTCGCTGCATTATCTGGGACGGAACGGCTGACCACGACGGCTCGAAAACGACGCTCCTATCTGGAAGATCAATCACGCGTGCGAGCGCCGCGCCGCCCTCACCGGGCTCCCGCTCTTCTCCCGGGCAGAAGACCTCCATCACCACGACCTCATCGGCGAGGCTCAGTGCGTCAGCAATCTCGTGCAAAAAAGCGCGAGTGCGGTAGAGCCGGTATGGCTGGAAAGCCACCAAGACGCGACCCCTGCCTGCCACCTGACGGACGGTCGCCAACTGCGCAGCCATCGAGGTCGGGTGGTAGGCGTAGTCGTCGTAGACCCGAACCCCAGCAGCTGTTCCCTTGAGCTCGAACCGGCGGCGCACGCCTCGATACTCGGCAAGGGCCGAGATGACATTCTCCGGCGCCAGTCCAGAGTAGATTCCGGCGAGCAACGTGGCTGCCGAGTTCAGCGCAATGTGCGAACCCGGTATGCCGATCTGAACGACCCCAACAGGTTCGTCACGCCAAAGCGCCTGATATGTACTGCCGCTCGTGTCAGCAACGACATCCAAGATTCGCAGATCTGCCTCCGGCGAGCGTCCATAACTAGCAACGTCGATGCCGTCAGCCGGGCTTTTTTAGCCAGCCGCATCGCCCCCGGATCATCGGCGCAGACGATCAGGAGACCCCCGTCCACAATGTGCCCAGCGAACTCACCGAAAGCCGCTTCTACCCCGGCCAAGTCGCCGTAAGTATCCATGTGGTCTTCTTCGATGTTGGTGACGATCGCAATATTCGGGTGATAAAGCAAGAAGGTTTTGTCGCTTTCATCTGCTTCGACCACGAAGTGTTCACCAGTGCCGTGGTGCGCGCTCGCACCAGCATCGGCAAGCTCGCCACCGATCACGAACGACGGATCTTTGCCGCATCGCTGCAAAATGGTGGTCATCATCGAGGTGGTGGTCGTCTTGCCGTTAGTCCCAGCGACCGCGATCACCGTGCGGTCGGTCATGGCGGTCGCCAGCGCCTCAGCTCGGTGCAGTACGCGCAGGCCGCGCCTGCGTGCCTCCGCCAACTCAATGTTGTCGCTGCGGATCGCCGTGGAGTAAACGACAGTATCGACACCGTCAAGATTGGCTACATCGTGGCCGATCTTTATGGTGGCGCCCAGCGCGCGAAGCGCCTCGATTGCCGGCCAATCTCGGATATCACTCCCGGAGACGGGGACGCCCCGGGTCACAAAGAGCCGAGCTATGCCATTCATCCCGACGCCGCCGATGCCGATGACGTGGACGCGCCCCAGCGCCTCTACCGTCAGACCGGTCAGATCGTTCTCGGTCTCAACAATCATGCTGTTACCGCCTCAAGTACCAATCTCCGCAACGCCTCGTCGCCGTCACGCCGCCCATATCGTGCCGCAGCCATACTCATCGCTCGCAGCTGGGGCGCGTCCAATAGCAGCGGGATCACCGTCTGCTCCACCCAAGCAGGTGAGAGCTTCCCGTCTTCGACCAGCAGTCCACCACCAGCATCCACCACCGGCAACGCGTTTCGCCGCTGTTCGCCATTTCCCCATGGCAACGGTACATAGACCGCGGGCAACCCCACGGCCGAGAGTTCAGCGCACGTCATCGCGCCCCCTCGGCAAATCGCGAGATCGGCGGCAGCGTAGGCCAGCCCCATCTGCTCCACGTAATCGACGGTGACATACGGCGCCCCGCTCGCGGTTGGCTGCTCCGGCAATGAGTTGCGCGCTCCGATCACGTGCAGAACCTGAATACCTGCGCCGCCGAGCGCCTGCGCCGCGGCCGCGGCTGTGAGGTTGATCGAGCGCGCACCCTGCGAACCACCGAACACCAGCAACGTGGGGAGATCAGGGGCGAGCCCGAAATGGGCGCGGGCCTTTTGCTGCTCCACACTGCGATCAAGGCCAGAGATCGCCTTACGGAGCGGAACCCCAACGACACGGCCATTACGAAGAGCGACGTGCTCGCCCCCCAACGCCACAAAATTTGTTATGCGCGCCCCAACCTTATTCGCCAGCCCGGCCGGGTTATTGACCTCGTGCACCACGATCGGCGTTTGTCGCCGCCAGGCTGCTAGGTATGCGGGCAGCGCCACGTATCCACCGAACCCCACCACGACATCGGCCTCGACCTCATCCATCACCGCGCGCGCTGCCGAGACACTGCGCGCTACCCGACCCGGGGTACGAAGCAGAGCCACGCCAGGGCGGCGAGGCATGGGGTAGGCGGGGATAAGCTCCAGCGGCCAGCCACGCGCCGGGATGATCTGCGACTCGAGTCCTTTTTCGGTCCCCAAGCAGGTAACGCGAATATCAGGATCGTGGCGACGTAAGCAGTCCGCCAGCGCCAGAGCGGGTTCGATATGCCCGCCAGTCCCACCTCCTGCCAGCACCACCGATTTCATCGTTGTCATATGTCCTTCCGGGGATTTCTGGATTCACCAACGTCAAGCGAAGGCGCAGTACGAGGTCCAACCAACCGGGGCAGTGACGATAACGAGCGGGTTCGCGCTGGGGGCGCCGCGCTGTGCCCGGCCAGTTGCGGCGCTGGTGGCAGCGGTACCCGCACAAGGCGAGACCACCACGTGCTCCCTCTAGCGCGCAGTGCCCGAGCAGCTGCGGGCTCGTTACGCGCGAAAGATGCGAGCATCCCCAGTGCAAACATAGTGACTACCAGCGAACTACCGCCCGCCGAGATGAGTGGCAAAGGGATCCCAGTGACCGGAAGTAGCCCAGCAACTGCACCCATATTGATGTACGCCTGCCCAGCGAGCCAAATCCCGCATGCCCCAGCGGTCAAGCGCTGGAAAGGATCTGTGACGCGACGGGCGATTCGAAAGATCGCATAGATGAAGACCGCGTAGAGAAGAATGACCACGAAACAGCCGATAATTCCCAGCTCCTCACCAATAATGGCGAAGATGAAGTCATTATGAGCCTCGGGACGTACTCCCATTTACTCCGCCCTTGCCCGAGCCCAACGCCCCACCAACCACCGGTCGAAAGGCGTAAAGCCCCTGCACCTCTTGGTGACCAGCCCCCCGCGCATCAGCAAACGGGTCGACGAAACTTGTCAGGCGGGCTAGCCGGTACCCATGCGTGAAGACCAGGCCGATACGCCAGCCAGCGCCATGCACCCAGCGCGGCGAGCACTCGAAACCGCACCCCCGAAACCCACACCAATCCGAGAAGAGCAACAGCAGACACAGCATGGTGCCCAAATCGGTGTGCCCGACCAGAATCAGGACGATGCCGGCCACGGGAAAGAATGGCATGGCCAGTTGACGCCAGTCTAATCAGCCTCGTCGCTTGCGAACGAGGAGTCAGCACCCCACAGCGCCAACCCCAATTTGGCGATCTCTGACGGCTGCACCGGAAAAGGTCCGATGTCGATCCATCGGGCCGATGCCGAGCTCTGGGCGCAGCCACAGCGCGACCGAGAAGAGCCGTCGAGATGACCAAGTAGCGGATACGCCATCCAGCGATACCAACGAAGGGCATGACCAACGCCAGCCAAAACGCGAAAACCCCAACGAAAGCCCAACGCAACTGTTTAATGAAGACGGTAAATGCGCTTCCATTTTGGACATACGAATCGATGCTCGAGGCGGACAACACCATCATCAGCCCGATGATGAGGAGCATGGCGCCGCTCGACAACAACAGGTAATACGAGGCCATCGGACGACGAAGGAGCCCCGAAAAGGCGGCGAAGGGATTCACCCGAGGGCCGCCACTGCGCTCGCAAACGCGGCACCCCGAGCCGCAAAGCCGGTAAACATGTCGAATGACGCCGCGGCGGGCGCCAGCAGCACTACGTCTCCAGGATGTGCAACCGCGTGTCGCCGCGCCAACTATCTCGGTCATCGCCCCATCATCGCTGGTGTGCACCTCGACGACCGGCACTGTGGGGGCGTGTCGCGCGAGCGCGGCCAGAATCGCCGCCCGATCCGCGCCAAACATCACCGCACCTCTGAGCCGTGGCGCCGCTGATCGCACCAAAGCGTCAGGGTCAACGCCCTTGAGTAGCCCACCCACTAGCCAGACAATGTGTTCATACTCCGACAAGGACGCAGCGGCCGCATGTGGGTTGGTGGCCTTGCTGTCGTTCACGTAACGAACATCGTCCACTGTCGACAGCAGCTGGTTGCGGTGTGGCTCCGGCGTATAGGCCGCAAGCCCCCTCGCGACGTCTGCGGGGCTCACCCCGAACGCCCGCGCGGCAGCGGCCGCCGCCAACGCATTAGCCACATTGTGTGCGCCCGCGGGCTTGATCAGCTCCGTAGACGTCAGCTCGATGCCAATGGGATGGGCGTCGCCGCCGCTGGGAAACGCCGCATCGACCAACGCTCCATTCGCAACGCCGCCGACAACACCAACCTGCCCCACGCCGGGCTCGCCCAGCGTGAAATCGACCGTGTGACCGTCCACTTCGGCGAGATCGCCAGCCACCAGCGGATCGTCCGCATTGCCCACCGCGATCCCCGCCGCATCCGGACCATTCGCCGAGCGCCAGATCGCTGTCTTGGCGCGCCGGTACGCGGTGAAGTCGCCATGCCAGTCCAGATGGTCGTCAGCAAGATTAAGGACGACCCCTACCTCAGGTGCGAGCTGTTGCGACCAGTGCAGCTGAAAACTGGAGAGTTCCACCGCAAGCACGTCATAGGGCTCGTCATCGGCGACCGCGCTCATGACGGGATAGCCCACGTTTCCACATGCGATGGTGCGCAAACCAGCCGCCGACAGAATCGACGCGAGCATAGTGACGGTAGTGGTTTTGCCATTCGTGCCGGTGATCGCCAGCCACGGAATCGGCTGAGCGCTGCCGTCAGACGCACCCTTGCGAGGACTGCCGCGTAGCCGCCAGGCCAGCTCTGGCTCGCCGTATACCGCGATGCCCGCCTGTTGCGCCGCCACTACCAAGGGATGCGTAGGCCGCCACCCCGGTGACACGACAAAATCGTCTATCTCACCGAGCCGCAACATTCCCAATTGCGGCGGCTCACCGCGGGAAACAACAGTACGAGCACCATCGGACCGCACCTGCTCCAGCACATCGGAGTCGTTGCGGTCCACCACCGTTACATCCGCACCCGCGTGCAGCAAGGCTCGTGCCGCGGCAACTCCCGAAACACCAGCGCCCCCGACAACAACTCGCCGTCCGTCGTATTCGGACACCGCTCTTCCCGCCTTCTTCAGAGAAATTCTCAGTCGTAAGCCGCTCTCATAGTGTGCCGACATACCGTGCGGCCGTTGCGGTTGCGACCTGCTTGACTCCTATAAGACACCTAGGAAATCGCCGTAGAAAATACCTAGCCCCGCGCTCACACCAATGGCCGCGATGATCCAGAACCGGATGACGATATTGACTTCGCTCCAGCCCACAAGTTCGAAATGGTGTTGAAGCGGCGCCATCCGAAAGACTCGTTTTCCTGTCAGCCGGAATGAGCCAATTTGGATGATGACCGACATCGTGATGATGACGAACAACGCACCCAATACGACAAGCAGCAGCGTCGTACGCGTGGCCATGGCGAGCCCGGCGATGAGTCCACCCAGACCCAGCGCCCCGGTGTCGCCCATGAAAATTTTGGCAGGAGATGCGTTCCACCATAGGAAGCCGAAGCAGGCGCCGGCCGCGGCTGCCGCGATGAGCGCGACGTCGAGCGGATCGCGCGTGTCGTAGCAGTAGACGGTATCGGTAATTCCACAAGTATGCCGGTACTGAAATAGGCCTATGAGGACATACGCCATTAACACCATCACCGAACTGCCGGTCGCTAGTCCGTCGAGACCATCAGTGAGGTTCACACCATTAGCGGTGGCGATCACCATGAAGGCCAGGAATGCCGCAGCACCGATCGACCCAATGTGTGCCCAGCTCAAATCGCGCACGAACGACAGATAGAGCGAGCCAACCGAGACGCCGCGCATATTGGGCGAATTCAAGGAGATAATCGCGAAGCCGACCGCCACAATAATCTGCCCAGCGAGCTTCCCGCGCTTATTAAGGCCCAGGCTTCGCCGCCGACGCACCTTGATGAAATCGTCCAAGAAACCTACTGCGCCCATGCCGACGAACAATCCGAGCAAGACCACGGCGGTCATCGTGATGTCGCGTCCGGGCTTATTCATGACCACCAGCTGCGCTACCCCATACGCAATCAGCGTGGCGATGATGAACATGATCCCGCCCATGGTGGGCGTGCCGCGTTTGGACTGATGGTGCTGCGGACCTTCATCGCGAATCTCTTGGCCCACCCGCAGCCGCCGGAGGTAGCGAATCGCAATGGGAGTACCAAAGATCGATACAACGAAGGCGACCGCCATCGCCGCGAGTACAGACCTCACGCTTGACCCCCCTCTCGATTTTCCCCAGTCATATTCGGGAGCAACCCGGCTACGATATGTCCGAAATGCGCCGCTTTGGACGCTTTGATAAGCACAACGTCGCCGTCACTAAGCTCTGCGGTCAATAGCCGCACGGCAGCCTCAGCGTCAGACACGTGCACAGATTTCCCTTTCCATTCTGACCGCATCGACTGCACCATGCGCTCGGGCGGCGCAGTTCGCATAGTGTCTATATTGGACTGCAATGCAGTGCGCGCACCCTGATCCATCGCTCGCGCTAGCTCGCCGACGACCACGAGGCGGTCAATGCCCACACGAACTACCTCACGGCCAATCTCAGCATGCTGCTCCTCGGCCTGTGCACCCAGCTCGGCCATATAGCCGAGCACAGCCCATCGACGTTTTGCGGTCATCGCGCTCAGCGCGCGCAAGGCCGCACGCACCGAATCTGGATTCGCGTTATACGCGTCGTTTACGACGGTGACGCCGTCCGCGCGAGTACACACCTGCATCCGGCCTGGACTCACCGCATCGGCGCTGGACAACGCGTCGGCGATATCCGCCACCGACATGCCCAGCTCGCCCGCGAGCGCGGCCGCCGCCAACGCATTGGAGACATGGTGCTCGCCGAAGAGGCGCAATGTCACCGGAGCGCTACCGCTCGGTGTCCGTAAGACAAAGCTCGCCCGTCCGGCAGAGTCCACCTCGACCTGGGTGGCTTGCACATCCGCGTCGGCGGAGCGTCCAAACCAGACAACCCGCGCCGCCGTCAGCGTCGCCATTCCGGCAACACGGGGATCATCCCGGTTGAGCACCGCTAATCCGTCAGCGGCCGCATCCGGCAACGCTTGCACCAGTTCCGCTTTAGCTTTGGCTGTGACCTCAAGCGAACCGAACTCCCCCACGTGGGCGGTTCCCACATTGAGTTCCAGGCCAATCTGTGGCGGCGCGATCTGGGTGAGCCAGGTGATGTGTCCAGGTCCGCGCGAACTCTTCTCCAAAACCAGATACCGGGTTTGTTCGTTAACCCGCAGCGCGGTGTAGGGGTGCCCAAGTTCGTTGTTGAATGATCCGGGAGGTGCGACCGTCGGACCAAGGCGTCGGAGAAGCCGCGCTACAAGGTCCTTTGTGGACGTTTTACCCGACGAACCCGTTATGCCGATCACGGTCAACCGTGGAAGCCGTTCAAGCACCGACGTGGCGAGCCGGCCCAACGCGACCAGCACGTCGTCCACCACCACTGCCGACGCATCGACCTCGCGACTGACCAACGCCGCTCTCGCACCAGCCCGCAGCGCCGCCGCCACAAAGTCATGACCGTCGACCCGCTCGCCAGACAACGCCACAAAGAGCCCGCCCGGCTTGATCTCGCGCGAGTCAAACTCAACCGGCCCATCGATCACAGTGGACGGATCGGACACCGCGGTTAGCCTGCCGCCTGTTGCGGCAGCAACCTCGGCCAACGTCGTGGGGATCATGTGTACACCTCACTCACCGCCGCGGCCAACACCCGCCGATCGTCGAATGGATGCACGACTCCGGAAACCTGCTGGCCTTGCTCGTGCCCCTTACCCAACACCGCGATGGTGTCCCCCGGGCGCGACTCGCGGACAGCCCGGTTGATCGCCTCCTGCCGGTCGCCCAACTCCATCGCCTTGCCCTCGAACCCGACGCCGACACCAGAAAGCATCTGCGAGCGGATAGCCGCTGGATCCTCTGATCGCGGATTGTCGTCGGTGGCAATAAATAGATCCGACCCAGCGGCGGCCGCTGCTCCCATGAGCGGCCGTTTGCCCACGTCACGATCCCCGCCGCACCCAAGCACTGAGATCAACCGCCCTGCGGTCACCGGTCTTAACGCGGCCAGCGCCTTGGCCACTCCATCCGGTGCATGCGCGTAGTCGACCACCGCGAGGACTGGCGCATCCGGTGCTACCCGCTCCATCCGTCCAGGAACACCACTGGTGGTGGCGATGCCTCGCAGCGCTTCCACGGGCGACACCCCTACCGCAGTGGTCGTTGCCACCGCCAACACCGCATTGGCGACGTTGAAATCGCCTGGCAGCCGAACCCTGGCTGGAAGCTGTTCCCCATATGGGTCGTGCACATAGAAAAACTGCGAAAAACCCTCACGGCGAATCTCGGAAACCGTCCAATCCGGAATGTTGTCTATCTCCGCATCGGTGTGCTGCGCGGATGTGGAGACAGTGATCGTTCCGGAACGGGTGAGTCTGCGCCCATAAGGGTCGTCCACATTGACTATTTCGTGTGCACAGCGCCCGTCGAACAGCTGCGCCTTCGCCGCGAAGTAAGCCTCGAGGTCGCCGTGAAAATCTAGGTGTTCCACGCTCAAATTGGTGAAGGCACCGGCGGTAAACCGCACACCCGCCACTCGCCCCAACGTAAGGGCGTGGCTGGAGACCTCCATCACCACCGCGCTCACGCCGTTTTCTCGAGCAACCGCCAGCAAAGCGTGTAGTTGCGCGGCCTCAGGAGTGGTGCGCACCGCTGGGATCGTGATGTCGTCGAGCCGTGTCTCTACCGTGCCGATCAGCCCAGTGGTGTGTCCACCGGCCCGCAGGGCCGCCTCCACCAAATAAGACGTCGTCGTCTTGCCGTTTGTGCCGGTAATGCCGATGACGATCAAGCCGCTGCTCGGCTCGCCATAAACGAAGTTGGCTACCTCACCAGCGAGCTGGCGCGGATCGGCGGCGAGCAAGACAGGTAGCTCCGCTTCCCGTGCCGCGGGCACACCATCGGTGTCAGTAAGAATCGCGACCGCTCCGGCACTACGCGCCTCGCCGGCGAACCGTGCCCCATGAAATCGGCTTCCCGACACTGCTACATACAGATCGCCCGGCAACACCATGTGGGTCGACTGCGCGACTCCGGTGACCCGAACGTCGTCTTGCGTATTCGCGGCGACGGCGGGACGAACCCCAGGTACCGCCGTCGCTATGGCCGACAAAGACTGCGGCGGCACGTGCTGGGGGCGAAGATTCTCACTGGGGGGCACAGAATCAAACCCTATCGAGGCTTTGGGCGCATGGCATCGCCGGTCTCGTAGTACTGACCCCGATGAACTACCTAAGGAGCTGCCCACACGTCACACGGTCATACGAATGGGTGGGCCCTGCGCTCCGCTAGGTGCGACGCCATAGTGCCGCAAGGTGAAGTTGGCAAGATCGGAGAAGACCGGACCAGCAACCGCGCCGCCTTCCCCGGTGGGAGTGTGGGCGAAGATCCCGATGACGTAGCGCGGTGAATCAGCCGGCACCATGCCAATGAAGGAGTTCACGTTGCCCGGCGCATATTTCCCATTGACTACCCGCATGCCCGTGCCGGTCTTACCCGATACCAAATAGCCAGGCACGGCCGCAGAAGGCGCGGTCCCCTCCTTACTGGTAATAGCGCCCATGATGGTGCGCATCGCCTTAGCCGTCGCGGGGCTGACGACTTGCTCCTGCTTTTTTCGGGTAGCCGCCGTGAGTTTTCCGTGCGCATCGCGGGTGCCGTCGATGAGCGTCGGTGTTATTTTCTTACCGTCGTTGGCGAGCGTCGCGTAGACCGCGGTCATCTGCAGAGGAGTGACCGCCACGCCCAAGCCAATCGGGATACTCCCGTACGAGGAACCACTCCAGTTTTTCGGCGGCTGGACAATGCCTGTCGCTTCACCCGGCAAGCCGACATCGAGGGGATCGTTCAGCCCATATTTGCACTGATAGTTATAGAGCTTCTGCGCGCCAAGTTTGTCAGCCACCGTGATCGCCCCGATGTTGCTGGACTGGGCCATAATGCCCTGCAGCGTAATGTCCTCTTCCCCATGTGGATGGGTATCCCGAAACGTGACATCCGCTTTAGTGATCGTGGGTCCAATATGGACAGAAGAATCAGGACTAATCACACGCTCATTGAGAGCGGCCGAGAGCGTAATCGCCTTATGCACTGACCCCGGCTCGATGACGGTGCTGCTAGCAACGTCCGTTCGGTTCCGTGCCGGCGTCGCGGTCGGGTTCTCGGCGTCGTACGTGGGATAGCTAGCCATGGCGAGAATCTCACCCGTGTGCGCATCCATCACCACCGCCGCACCATCGAACGCTCTGACCTGCTGCAGCCGCTGCGAGAGTAATTGCTGGGTCTCGTATTGCAGATCGCTGTCGATCGTCAACTGGACATCGCGGCCCGGCTTGGCGGGCTTGGTGTGGTGATAGCCGTCGGGGATTTCCTGCCCCTGCGCCCCGACCTCAAACTGACGTTCGCCGCTGGCGCCGGCCAAGGTTTGGTCATAGCTTGACTCCAGTCCGGCCAAGCCATCGCCATCAATGCCGGTAAAGCCGATGAGATTTGCGGCGAGGTCATGACTGGGCTCATCGCGGCGCTGTTCGTCCAAGGCATATATACCTGGTACTTCCATCTTTTGGATTGCGGCGCCCACTTCGGGGTCCATGCTCCGGGCCAAATAGGTGAACCGGATGGTGTTGCCGTCGTCGTCTTTTTTGTGGCGCAACTTTGGGATCAAGTCGGATTCGGTGATACCGAGGATGGGCGCGAGCTTGGCGGCTGTTTTGGACGGGTTCTTCACAAACTTGGGGTCAGCGTAGATCGCACTCGCGGGCACGCTCCGCGCCAACACCGAGCCGTTGCGATCGACGATGGAGCCCCGCGACGCGATCAGCTGCACGCTCCGCAACCGCTCCGCCAATGCCTCGGCGGCATAAGCAGAGCCGTCAGTGGCTTGCAGGAAAACCAAGCGTCCACCTAAGACAATGAACAACGCTAATAGCAGCGCGAGTCCAAATCGGAGTCTCCGGATGGGATTTCCCAGCCGCGGCGGCGGGCAAGGGCGACGCTGGCGTAACGGTGCCGGACGAGAGCTAAGACCGGAGCCTCGGGTCGGTTTCGTGCGCACCTTCGGTGCGCTACGGGGAGACTCTTTACTTCGCCGATGCGGAGCGCGCCGGGGGTCAGACGCTGCCCGGATATCCGGTGCGGATGAACGTCCACGATGGTCGCTGTGGGCGTCGCCTGACGACTCCTGCGCAACACCACGCGACCGCGCGCCACGCCGTGCACGGATCCTGGCCTCAGCAGGCGTGTCAGCTGGGCGGGCCGACGAGCGACGCCCACTGCCCTTTCCTCGGGCATCCGTCACTTCCTACTACTCCCCGGTGCCCCAGCGGGCTTTGGCGTACCAATGACGTTCCCACTCGGCAGCTCCAGGAATGCCGGGGCGCCCTGCCGGAACCAGCCCAAGACGCTTAGCCGCGGCATCGAGCGCCCCCGAGGACTGCAGTTCAGCGACGTCACGTTGCAACTGTTGCTCAGAAAGGTCAAGCCTCTGCTGACTTTGCTGCAGCTTGTGGAGACGGAAAGCGTTTTCGTTAATCGCGGTATTGAGCAACACCAGACCAACCAAACCAGCAGTGATCAGCGCCAATATCAGCAGTACAAATGGCGCCCGCGACATGGTGGCATCCGAGGTCTCTGCCCCCGCGCGTTTTTTGACCGCCGGCTTCGCCGGGCTCAGCCGAGACCGCTCCGCATCCAGCGCCACGAATGGACGGCTCTTCTTGTGCGCCGATCGGTCGTGACGCGGTGCCACTTTGACTGACGAGGCCGATTTCGCGGCGGGCGTCGGCATTGGACGCAAGTGTCCTTTATCCAGAGACGCCGCTTCCCTCTCAAGACGCACCGGTCGCTCGGCGCGAGTACGGCGCGGTGCCGGCATCGGACGTCGAGCGGTTTTATCAGCAACTCTGCTGGCGTTGGTGCCTTTCATGCCGCCTCCCGAATCCGCTCTGCGGCGCGCAACCGCGCGGAAGCGGCGCGCGGGTTTGCCGCGGTCTCTTCCTCGCTTGGACGTTGCGCGCCGCGTGTCAACAATTGAAATACCGGAGCATGACCCGGAAGCTCCACCGGAAGATCCGGCAACGACGTACTCCGGGAACGCCGCACAAATGCCTGCTTGACGATGCGGTCTTCCAACGAGTGGTAGGCCAAGACCGCGATGCGCCCGCCGACTCGTAACGCGTCCAACGCCGCCGGCAACGCGGCGCGGAGCGCGTCCAGCTCGCCATTGACCTCGATCCGCAATGCCTGAAACGTCCGCTTAGCCGGGTGTCCACCTGTGCGACGTGTGGCCGCCGGAATGGCCTGTCGAACAAGTTCTGCTAGCTCGGCGCTAGAGGTAAGTCGGGAGCGAGAACGCGCCGCCACAATGGCATTCGCCACCCGACGAGCGAACCGCTCTTCACCGAATTCAGCAAAGATCCGGGCGAGCCGCGCAGCGGAGTAGTCGTTGACCACGTCCTCGGCGGTGATGCCGTGACTGTGGTCCATCCGCATATCCAGCGGGGCATCCTGTGCATACGCAAAGCCACGCTCGGCCTCGTCGAGTTGCAGCGACGAAACCCCCAGGTCAAAAAGGACGGCATCCACCCGATCAATACCAAGCCGCGTAAGCACGGACGCCATAGAGTCATAGATCGCGTGTACATAGTGGACACGGCCCGCGTAAGCGGCTAGCCGCGCTTCGGCCAGCCGCAATGCGGTGGGGTCCCGGTCCAAGCCCACCAGGCGCAATCGGGGAAACGCAGCTAAAAACGCCTCGGCATGCCCTCCCAGCCCCAGCGTGGCGTCCACCAAGACGGGGCTTGCGGTTGCCTCGCCGCCGTGTCGGGTGAGCGCCGGAGCCAACAGCTCGACGATGGGTTCACGCATTACCGGTGCATGGATCTCCCCATACGCCGGAATCTGTGCCGCGTGTGCACCACCGTCGTTCGCCACCGTGACCCCTCGTCTCCCGATCCTCATGTAGTGCGGACCGAGCGCCCCATTCGCACCCCGGAAGTCGTGGATTCCGGTGGTATTGCACGTGCTTCGATGTGTCCCATGTGTGTCGCGTCGGGAAGTCCCCATCCGCCCGGTGCCGCCTGCCGCCGGGGAAGTGCGTCAGCCTGGAGTAGAGCGGCTGGAGGCTTCGAGACACGACCTCATCGGTTACTCAGTGGAACGCCTTATAGGACTCCTGGCACCATCTCCTCTTCAATATCGGCAAAGCTGTCCTCTGACTCGGCCAGGTACCGCTCCCACGCGGTCTGATCCCAGATTTCAACTCTCGTACTGGCCCCGATAACCACACAGTCCTTTGTCAGCCCTGCGTACTCCCGCAAATGAGCGGGCAGCGTGACACGGCCTTGTTTGTCGGGAACTTCGTCATGAGCGCTAGCAAAAAACACCCGGCTATAGGCACGAGCCGCTTTGTGAGTGACTGGCGCTTCACGCAATTGCTCAGCAATACGGGAAAACTCAGCGAGAGGGAAAACGAAGAGGCAGCGTTCCTGACCCTTCGTAACCACCACACCGTCTGCCAATTCCTCACGAAACTTAGCCGGCAACGTGAGCCGACTCTTGTCGTCCATACGCGGAGAGTGCGTGCCAAGAAACATGGCGCCCCCTCTCGCACCGGAAGGCAGCCCCCACTGCCTTCCACTGGCGCCCCACTGTACCCCACTCTCCCCCACAGTCAACGGGGTGTCAGGCACCATTTTGCATATCTTCTAGGACATATCCGCACGTCAAAGCACTTAGACGCACCGTAGGGGAACTTGTGCGCGCTACACCACGATGGTGACGATGCGACCTGGCACGACGATCGTCTTTCGCGGCTCTTGCCGTCCAGGTGAGACACCACTCGGGGGTCCGCCATGGCCGCCTGACGCACCGTCGCTTCGTCAGCATCAGCCGCCACGGTGATCCGCGAGCTCGGACTTTTCCGTTTATCTGCACCGGATACTCGATTGTCTCCGCGCATCAGTAATGCGGCATCGGCTTGCGGATAGTCCACATAGGTCAGCGACGATTCGTGTCCCAGACGCCGCCACAAGCTCCTCCGCGATATGAGGCGCCAACGGGGCCACCATCAGCACCAGCGCCTCTGCCACCTCGCGTGGCGTTCCGTCAGCGCACTGCTGCGTCACGTGGTTTGTCAGCTCGGTCACCTTGGCAATCGCGGTGTTAAAACGCAGGCAGTCCATATCGGAGCGCATAGCGGCGATGACCCGATGCAACACTCGCTTCGTCTCCCGCGAAGCGGGCGCATCCACCACTCGTGACTCATTCGTTTCTTCATCCATGATGCAACGCCACACGCGCTGCAAAAATCGGTGCGAGCCCACCACCGCACGCGGCTCCCATGGTCGGGACGCCTCCAGCGGCCCCATCGACATCTCATATAGCCGGAACGTATCCGCGCCGTACTCGGCACACATATCGTCGGGCGTGACGATGTTCTTAAGAGATTTGCCCATCTTGCCGTACTCGCGGTTCACCGAGCTGGCCCTGCCAGAAAGAAGCCACCGTCGCGCTCTTCCACCTCCTCAGCCGGGACGTAGGCACCACGAGAATCGGTATAGGCATATGCCTGGATGTATCCCTGATTGATAAGCCGGGCGAATGGCTCCGGCGCGGATACGTGACCCAGATCGAACAGCACCTTCTGCCAAAAACGCGCGTACAGCAGGTGCAGCACCGCGTGCTCCACCCCGCCGACGTATAGGTCTACGCCCCCCGAATCGCCCCGCTGGCGGGGGCCCATCCAGTATTGATCCGACCTCGGGATCCACCAGACGCTCGGTGTTGGTTGGGTCTTGATAGCGCAGCTCGTACCAACAGGAGCCAGCCCAGTTGGGCATGGTGTTGGTCTCGCGCCGATATACCTTCGGACCGTCACCAAGGTCCAATGTGGCCTCACCCACTCTGTCACCCGGGCGAGCGGTGGCTCTGGGAACGTATCAGGGCATCGTCTGGCTCGAACGTACGCGGAGAATAGTCGTCTACCTCGGGCAGCTCCAACGGCAACATCGACTCGGGCAGCGCGATAGGCGAGCCATCTTCGTCATACACGATCGGGAACGGCTCACCCCAGTAGCGTTGCCGGCTAAACAGCCAGTCACGCAGTTTGTACGTGACCGCACCGCTCACCGTAGCCCTGCTCCTCAAGCCAAGTCGATCATGCGCATCTTTGCCGGCGCCACGCTCAAGGCCGTCGAGACGAAGGTTCGATCTACCTCAGGCGGTCACCGGAATTAATGGCGGGACCCTCGCCAGGTAAACAGCCTCGACCGCTGAAATCCGCCGGCGGCTGCACTGTGCGGATAATGGGCAGCCCGAAGTTGCGCGCGAAGTCCCAGTCGCGCTGGTCCTGCGCCGGAACGGCCATGATTGCACCGGTGCCGTACCCCATCAGGACATAGTCGGCGATGAAAATCGGGATGCGCTCACCGTTGACTGGGTTTTGGCATAGGCACCAACGAAGACCCCGGTCTTTTCTTTAGCATCCGCTTGACGTTCCACATCAGACTTTGCGGCACCTGACGACGATAGCGCGCGATGGCCTCTGCTGGGCTTGCCGCACCACCGCTCCAAGTGCCGGACCCTCCGCGGCCACGCGCCGGCACCAACTGGTCCACCAGCGGATGCTCCGGCGACAGAACCATATAGGTCGCCCCAAATAGCGTGTCTGGGCGAGTGGTGAAGACCTGATCGGGCTCGAGCGCCTCCGCCGCCAGAATCGTCGGCGTCATCGGAAACTGCACCCGCGCGCCCGGCGGAGCGCCCGATCCAGTTGCGCTGCATGATCTTGACGGCTCCGGCCACGCCACGTGTCTAGATCGTCGACGAGCCGATCCGCGTAGGAGGTGATCCGCATCATCCACTGCCGCAGGTTCCGCTTAAAGACCGGGAAATTGCCGCGCTCGCTGCGGCCTTCGGCGGTGACTTCTTCGTTCGCCAGCACTGTTCCCAGTCCAGGACACCAATTAACCGGCGCCTCACTGATATAGGCCAGGCGGTATTCATCAAGGATCGCCGTTGCTCCAGTTCGGAAAATCTGTCCATGCACGTACCGTCCGGTGTAGAGCGAACGATGCCGCGGCGAACTCGTCCATCAGTTCGGCTCGATGGGACGAGCTTTGCCAGCCCCACTGTTGGCCTCAGAGTCGTACCACGAATTGAAGATCTGTAGGAAAATCCACTGCGTCCAGCGATAAAACTCGGGATCAATGGTGCCGAAGCTCCGGCGCGGGTCGTGGCCGAGGCCGAGCTGGCTCAGTTGCCGACGCATCGTGGCGATGTTGGCCTCTGTGGTAACCCGCGGGTGCTGTCCCGTTTGGATCGCGAACTGCTCGGCCGGCAGTCCGAAAGCGTCATACCCCAGCGGATGCAACACGTTGAAGCCGTTCATCCGCTTAAAGCGGGCATACACATCAGTAGCGATATAGCCAACGGATGTCCCACGTGCAGCCCCGCACCAGATGGATAGGGGAACATGTCGATGACGAACAATTTAGGACGCGCGGCGATCTCCGCCTCTGGTGTCCCAGCGGCCGGCGCGAGCGCGCCCGTGGGATTGGGGTATGGAAGTTGCCGTCGACGCTCCACGGTGCTGCCAGTGCTGCTCGATCTCAGCCGCCAGCTTGGCGTTGTAGCGGAACTGCGGAACATCTGCGGCCGGTGCGGTGGTCATTTATCCTCGCTAGCGCGTGTCACATGGGCGGCACCATGCTAGCTACCGTCAGATCACGGCACTACCGTCGGCTAGCGATTCGAGCCGTCACCGCGTTTCCTTCTGCTGGTCATGCTTGTGCACTCACCGGAACCCGAGAATCTGTTGCGAAGCGTGACCGGCAAACAATGAATCAAACGGTGCTGGAATTATGAAGTGACATCAGGCGACGGTGGAGGACTCGAGTGAGCGCGTACAGCACGCTGGAAGAAAACGACGAGCTATTCCGCGCCACCTCATTCGAGTTCCCCATTGAGCCACACGCCCGCGCCACTTGCGTCAGCCGAGGAGCTCGGCGACCTGCCCCGCACCATGCAACGAGTCATGGACATGCTCGGCAGGCGTCATTGTCGGAAAAGCCGCTGTCACACGTACGGCGGTTGCGGTGCTGTTGTCCGAGGGGCATTTGCTCATTGAAGACGTTCCGGGGGTCGGGAAGACCAAGCTGGCCACCGCGCTGGCTTCGGCTATCGACTGCTCAGCGCGCAGAATCCAATTCACGCCAGATCTGTTGCCGAGCGATGTCACCGGGAGCGGCATCTACCGCCAAGACCGCCACGAATTCGAGTTCAAACCCGGAGCGGTCTTTGCCAATCTCGTCATCGCCGACGAGATCAACCGCGCCTCGGCCAAGACCCAGTCGGCCTTGTTGGAGTGCATGGAGGAACGGCAAGTCACCGCCGACGGCGAGACCTATCAGCTCGAGCGGCCCTTCATGGTCATCGCCACCCAGAATCCGTCCGATATGGACGGCACGTATCTCTTGCCAGAAGCACAGCGGGATCGGTTCGCCGCGCGCGTCTCCATGGGCTACCCCGATCGAGACGCCGAATTCGCCATGCTTGAACTGCACAGCGGCGCTGACCCCTTGCGGCGCGTCACCGCAATGGCCAGCCGTGGGCAGATACGAACGTTCGTCGAGACAGTGCGGCGTGTGCATGTGTCTGATGACGTCAAGAGCTACATCATCGCGCTGACTCGCGCCACCCGGGAGCACCGCGAACTGCGCCTGGGCGCTAGCCCCCGAGCCTCGCTGCAACTGGTCAAGACCGCGCGGGCCATCGCGGCGGTCTCCGGGCGACATTTCGTGACCCCCGATGACGTCCAAGCTCTCGCGGTGCCCGTGCTCGCGCATCGACTCACACTGACCGCGGAGGCGCGACTCATGGGGCACACGGCCAGCGACATCGTGTCCGCATTGGTGGATGAGATAGCCATTCCCCGGACAGCCGAGCGCGCCTGGACCCGCTAATGCGGAACGCGATGCGAGCCGTTACTCACCGTGGCCAGGGGTTCATCGTCGCGGGTGTTGCCGTGGCTATGCTGGCCCTCGTAAGTGGACTCGGCGACCTACTCCGGGTGGCCACCCTGCTGTTCGCGCTTCCGGTCATCGCCACTGTGATCGTGCTAATGCTCCCCGATCCGGTTGTTCTCCATCGACGCGCGATAGCGCCGCGAACCGCTGCTGGATCACGCCTGGCGGTGTCGCTGGAGCTCACCAATCGTTCTCGCTGGCGCGGTGTTTCGTCCATAGTGGACGATGAGCTGATCCGGCTGGTTCAGGCGCGGCTCACTCGTGGAGAGCCCCCCACTAGCAGTAATGGCTACTCCTTGCCGATACACCTGGCGCCGGGTGAGCGATTGCTGCTGGAGTACGAGTTTCGCCCCGCCGTTCGGGGGCGTTACCAGGTGGGACCGGTCACGCTGGCTCGCAGTGACCCATTTGGCCTGTGTCGAGCGACGCGCCCATGTAGCAAGGCCAAAACCGTGGTGGTGACGCCTTACATCCGTCCACTTGCGACACCAATCTGGCGCATTCCGCGAGACGGCGACTCTGCCGCGTCGGATCAACCGGCCCCTGTCGGCGGCGAATACTCGACGACGGTCCATCCCTACCGCCACGGTGACGATATGCGCGCCGTGCACTGGCGGGCGACCGCGAGAAACGCACAACTCATGGTCAGGGGCAGGGAGCGTGTCGAGCGTCATACCGCCGTTCTTTTTCTGGACGACCGGGCCCGGGCCCATGGCGGCTCCGGGACACATAGCAGCTTCGAGTGGGCCGTGAGCGCGACCGCGAGCATCAGCACACGGCTGACCTCAGACGACTATCGAGTCACCCTGCTCACCAGCGCATCCGTGCACACATCCGCAGAGGAAGCGGAACGCGAGAGCAACGTGGGTATTCTCGATCGGCTCGCGACGGTCGATACGACTACGACCACCACGCTGGCGACATTGCTGGAATCGCGGGTGGCCCTCGCCGAACGACAGCTCGCTTCCGCTGGTGTCTTCGTCGCGATTCTTGGCGCCGGCACCCACGACGACCTGACGGCTTTGGCAGCGGCGAAACCTCGACAAGCTGTCGGCGTGGCATTGGTATTGGACACCGACAGTTGGACAGACCGTTTCGAGGGGGCGTCCTCGCCACACACACCGGGCACCCGACTAGATCCACAGCGCTTTGCTACCTCGCTGTCCGCGTTGGGCTGGTTGGCCACCCCGGTCGCCCACGGCGACCAGTTGTCCCATGCATGGCAACAGGTCGCCGGCGAGCCACACCTACGTGGTGCCGGGGCACGATGAACCACACGCGCGTAGAACCAACCGCTCTCCAGTCGCGGTCCACAGTGGCCAGTCTTGGTGGTGAGCGCGCTCGCCGTCGCACTGGTTGCCACCAGCTTTCACCACATGTTTCGCGGACTGACATGGTACGCCTACGCACTATTAGGAATAGTGGTCGCCTACAGCGCACCGCGCTTTACCGGACGGAAATACCCATTCCGACGCAGCGCACGCATGCATGCTGTCGCCGTCACGACGGGCCTTGCGGTAACCGCGGCCGCGCTATGGATGTGGCCAACGACGCTGCCCGGCATCGCCCCGGTCCCCCCGCACATGAAAAACATCAGCGCGCTACCGCAGGCGTTTGCCGATGCCGCCCACCAGACGCCGCCGCTCGGACTATCCCTCGAATTCGCAGTGGCGATAACAGTTCTCGCGGGACTTTTCGCGCTCCTGACTGACGTATGCGTCAACGTGGTGGGCAGCGCCCTCATGGCGGGCATGCCGCTCCTGACGCTGTACGCGATTGCGACGGCGGTGAGTACAGACGGCGTCGCCTGGTGGTCATTTGCGGCTTCGGGTGGCAGCTATCTCGCGCTCATCGCGGTGCGCCACCTCAGCGACAGCCGACGTAGCCACGCCCCGGCTCGGTCTCGCCGCCGTCACACCCGGCACACGCCGCGTCACCGATTCGCTGCCCTCGCACCGGGGCTCAGCATCGCCGCCATGGTGCTCACGGTCGCGATACTCGCCGGTGGCTCCGTCAGCGCCCATATTGGACACCACAGGTTGCTGCCGGACGGGGCCGACAGCGGACACGTGAAAAAGACGGCCGACCCCATGACTCGCATGCGCGGCTATCTCACCGAGCACGCGCCGACAGAACTGATGCGGATACATACCAACGACCCCGACCCTTACTACCTGCGCGCCACCACATTGGACCGTTTCTCCACTCATGGCTGGACCCAAAGCGCACTCACCGCCACCAGCAGCGACCAAGTCCGCGCCTGGCAGTCACGACGGATTGCGCTCCGGCCGGGAACGCCTACCACTCATCAACACACCGACGTGACAGTGACCACGGCGGAATCCTCGCCCTACTTGCCTATCTACGCCAACCCCACCCACGTCAACGTGGACGGCGACTGGCGCTGGGATGCACGCAGCGAAACGATATTCAGCACTCGCCGATCCGATACCTCATTGCACTACTCGTTCGACTCAACCCGGGTCCCGTACTCACCACAGCTGCTGACTCATGCGCCCCACTTATCGTCCGACAGCTCGATTGTCAGGGATTTCACCGACACCGACGGTCCAGCGCTCAGCTACGTGCGCCATCTTGTTCAGCGACTCGTTGCAACCACAGCCAGCCAATATGCCGCGGTCATGGCGCTACACGACTACTTTTCACCCGCAAACGGTTTCAGCTACAGCGAGGCCACTCAACCTGGAACATCCGGCAACGACCTCCTCGACTTCTTGCAAAACAAAAAAGGCTACTGCGAGCAATATGCGTCCACCATGGCCTATCTCGCACGGGTGGCGGGGATTCCGGCCCGCGTTGCTATCGGTTTTAGCCGTGGACAGTCCATATCGGACTCACATAGCCACACCGGCTCTGGTGCGTCCATCACCACCCGCGATGCCCATGCATGGGTCGAGATCTATTTTTCCGGGCTCGGCTGGGTGCCGTTTGATCCCACACCAGCTGCCGCGCGCGGAGAGAACAACCGACCTCATCGGAATGGCGCCGCTCCCACAGCTCCCGCTCTGTCAACAAAAGAGGGCTCAACCGGCCCAGGTGACACATCCCAAAACGCGCACCCCACTGAGTCGCGCCCGACCCCACCGCCCACGCACAGAGTCGACAGCCAACGAGCCGACAAAAACCCGCAGTCAACTCACTGGCTGACCAGCGACCTCTGGTGGGCAGTATCAGGCGCCATTGTCCTCATAGGAGCTTTTCCTGGTCTGGCACGATGGCAGATCCGCCGTGGCCGACTGCGAAAACTCGCGAGAATGCACGAAGATGCGGCCGCGATACTTGCCTGGCGAGAGCTCGTGGACACCGCAACAGATGTGGGCACCGCACCCCACACCAGCGACACCCCCCGGGGCTTTGCCACGCGGCTGACGGCTCTGGCCCCCCATACCTCTGCCGCCGCCTCCATGGAGATGCTGACTCTTGCCGTCGAGCAAGCACGTTACGCACCAACCACAAGCGCAGACTCCACGCGATCGAGTGGCGCTTACCTGGCTCGCGCCGTCGCGAATATCAGCTCCCACCTCATACGAGGCAGCGATAATTCGACACGCCTGCGCGCTCGGCTCATGCCTCGATCAGTATTTGTGCGGGCACACAAAAAGAAACGCAAGGCACAGGCCTAATATCCGTCGCGACGACGATGCCAGCGCTGCTCTAGCCGATCGACCCACGATCCCCCATTTTTGTGCCCCCGTGCGCGTTTCGACGGTGGCTCCTTCCCACCCACAATGTGCAACTCGCCGCCACGCCCCGTCTTCCGGTAAGACTGCACGGTCATCACCGCGCCGCCCACCATCAAAAGGAATCCCGCGATACTGAGTACAGGTACACCGCCCGGCGCAAAGCCGGAGATCAGCCCAAAAACCAACAGCCCGAGTCCTATGACAAACAGGATGATGGCCCACACCACTCGACGAATGGCATGGTGATGGGGATCGTTGGCTCGCACAGTCGATGCGAACTTAGGATCCTCATCGATCAGCGAGCGCTCGATCTGCTCGAGCAGACGCTGCTCATGTTCTGACAGCGGCACGGCACTCCTTCCCGACGGTTATCGGCTCAAGCCAGCGCCGAAGCAGTGGCCAAAATCCGATCTGAATAAAGTCTACGATTTGGCGCGGTTGGCGGGAAGATCAAGCAACGCAGTCGATCATCATGTTTCGTCGTGAGGTTTTACCAGCGCGGCTCGCTGAACCGCAGCACTGCCAAATTTGCTCGCCACTTTGTCTATCGCCCGTTCCGCGTCTCGCCAACCATGTTCTCGCCCCCCGAGAATTAGTTGTGGTGCTGCCACGCCTGCCGCCACCACATTCTCACCACGAATACCCAGCAGCCGCACAGCCAAATGCTGCGTTGGCATCACGGTGTCGAACAGGCGACAGGCTACGTCGTAGAGGTCACCGGATGTGTCGGTGGGGTGCTCCAAAGTGCGGGACCGGTTCAGAGTGGTGAAATCCGCGAGCCGCACCTTGAGCGTCACCGTGCGCACCGCATATCCCGAACGACGCAGCCGCTGGCCGGTGGTGTCGGCAAGACGCAACAGACATCGCCGCAGCAGCACGGGGTCGTCGAGGTCGTAGCTGAAGGTCTCTTCCGCTCCCACGGACTTGTCTACTGAGCTGGGCTCCACGGAGCGCGGATCTTGAGCCCATGCCAGAGCATGCAGATGGCGCGCGGCCGCCTGACCCAACAAATTTTTCAAGCTAGCGGCCGGACAACGGGCCACATCGCCGACTGTGTGCAGCCCCATACGCTCCAGTCGTTCCTGTGTGCGGGCGCCCACGCCCCACAAGGCTGGAAGAGGAAGCGGATGCAAAAACTCCAGCATCTGTGCCGGAGGAACGACGAGCAGACCGTCTGGCTTCGACCGGGTGGACGCGAGCTTGGCGATGAACTTGCTTGCCGCTACCCCCACTGAGCACGTCATCTCTAGCTGGCGGTACACCTGTTCACGAATTAGCGCGCCGATCCGGTGCGGACTACCCCACAATCGTTTTCCGCCGGCCACATCAAGGAAGGCCTCGTCAACGCTCAGTTGCTCAACCACTGGCGTAAATGAACGGAAGATGTCCATCACTGCACGTGATGCCGTGCGCACGTCGTCTCCAGGCACGGGCAGAAAGGCCGCATGGGGACACAGTTGACGAGCACGGGCCGTCGGCATGGCGCTGCGGACACCGAACACTCGCGCCTCGTAGCTAGCAGAAGACACCACACCCCGGCGACCCATGCCACCCACCACCACGGGTTTACCTCGCAAATGCGGATACGCTCGCAGCGCTACCGAGACAAAGAAGGCGTCCATATCGACATGCAAGATCGGACACGCAGTGCTGTCGATCTCTTCGCTGTATTCCGACCCGTCACCGGAGGCTGCCGCATGCCGTGCCCCCTGCTGCCAACGGGCAGAGCCAGAGCCGAGTCGTGGAAGGTCCGCACTTCGTCCCATCTGAGCGCTACCCCTCCCCACCAGGCACGATCAGCAGCGGAATGTGCTGCTCATCGGCGCTCAACGAGCCATGCATCCCGATGAGTCGGGACTCGCGGTGCTCTCGGGTAGACGCAACGAGCGCGGTCGTAGGGCCTGATAAAACCAGCAGATCACCCATCCTCCCCGCAACGTCCTGGGAGACACTCGCACCGAACAAACCCAGAGAAATCGCCTCGTCTCGTTCCAGTGTCCACACTCGGTCAGCAAACAACTCCCGGCAGCCAGCCAGCAAATCCTTCGCCGCGCCGGGCTGGGCATAGAGGTGACGCATGCGTGGCTCACCGCCCAACATTGCGATCGCACCGCTGAGATCTTCATACGGTGGAGCATCAAGGTCTATGCGGGTCTCTTTGGCAACATCGACCATCCCATGATCTCCGGTAATGACGAACAACGAGCCCTCGGGAAGCGCGGCCACGAGCCTTTCCGCCATCCGGTCAATCATCGCGAGCTGCTCGCGCCATGCCAACGAGTAGCAACCACGCAGATGCCCCGTCCTGTCCAGATCAGGCGCGTATGCGACGACCAAGGATCTTGGCGCCGCCCGCGTCGCAGCGGCCGCAGCCGAGATGAGATCACCAGGTGTCTCCACTCCCCAGAAACGAGCCCCACGAAAGGCCGCTCGGGTCAGCCCAGAATTGCGAAATGCACCCGCGGCCACATGAAAACAGGCGATATCGTCGGTGGCCAGCCTCTGAAACATCGTCGGGTGGGGCTGCCACCGCTCCGGCTCTACCTGGGCGTTCCATCGCAGCAGATTCATCAACTGATGCGAGCCCGGGACACGAAGGGCGTAGCCAACGAGCCCGTGATACCCAGAAGGACTTCCCGTTCCCAGCGAGGTAAGACTGACCGAGGTGGTCGTCGGAAAACCGGCAGTCATTACCGACCGCCCCAGCTCATAGCTCCCAAGACCCGTCGTTGTGCCAGCGCCTCGACCATTGAACGATCCGTCATCTTCGACCTGTGCGATCAGCTGTGACATGAACGGAGCCGACGCCCGCTCGCGGAGGAGATTGCGCCATCCGAGGCCATCAACGAGTAGCACGCACATTCGGCTCGCAGCCGCAATTTCCAGAGTATTGGAAAACCGAGACACACCCATGGCCGACGCGACCGACGGCAATAGCTCGGCAAGCGACCGCTTTCCATAGCTCGGAAAACAAGCATCAAAGGGCACAGCGGGGATGCCGCTAGAAGAAGGAGGCAACGATGCGCCGGTCATGGAGCAACCCGCGGAAATACCGACGACATCATGTGCACATCCCTGACGTGTCCTCACCTGCGTGCAATGTGGATCGAACACCACGGCCTTCTTCTTCCCGAAGAAAAGACAAACGCTTTACAGACCATCTACCCGCTATCCAATCGAACGACAAATCGAACACACCAGGCGGTGTGGCCAAATCGCCGATCGCCTGTACCCGCCACTGCTCCTCATGGAGCCGACAATGTGCGAGCACACGGCGGACTCGATGCACCCGACCGTGCCATCGAAATTCTTGCGGAAAATTAATGTCGTCGCTGTCGTCGTCCAACTCGCTAAACGTCACGGCCGCAGCCACTGCTAAGCCTCCTCGATACACAACTGACTCTATGACCACGTCTGCCGGTGTGAGGCCCTTGCCGCCGGCCAGGGGCTGGGGGCGGCCGGCGGCAAGACAACCATCACACAAAGGTTGGCCACGACGCACAACCCTTATTCGAACACTTGTTCGAACATGTCTACAGTAAACAGCTTGCGGCAAAGAAACGCAAGCAGCCCTCGACAAATGCCCAAGAGCACAAGCTCGGCAGGTGCAGACCACCTGAACCAACACTGTGCGTCATTGTTGTGATCTGATGGCGGCCATGGACATCAGAGATGCCATCTCCGAGAAAACGTCACACCTAACCGAATACGCCCCGCACCGTGGATAGCGTCGAGGCGGTCGCCACGCCACAGCAACTCCGTACCGTGCGTTGGACGGGTGCCGAACTCGTCACTCACCTCGACGCCGCGACCGATGTATACGCCGCGGCGATGAGCTACGACCCGCAGGTCATGCGGTGGCGACGTGGCTATATGGCCGCGCACGCAAGGCAGCCAGATTTTCGAGCGGTAGCAACGTTTCAGGATCACCTACTGGTCGGCTTCGGCTACGGCTATCGTTCGACCCCCGGACATTGGTGGCACGAGCAGGTGCGAGCAGCGATCTGGCCACGTGAGTATCAGCGCTGGATGGCGCATTGCTTTGAACTTATCGAGCTCCATGTCGCGCCACAAGCCCAGGGCCACGGCTCGGGTGAACGACAACTACGCATGCTTCTCGACGACGTTCCCTGCGCCACGGTATTGCTCTCTACGCCCGAAGTCGCCGCGCCGGAGCCAGAGTCCATCTCTCGCGCGTGGCGGCTATACCGTCGACTCGGCTTTGAGGATCTGGCGCGCGGCTACCATTTCGCCGGCGACAAACGACCGTTCGGAGTACTCGGCCGCGACTTACCGCTGGAATAAAAGTGCATTCGTTATTTATCGCCTATTGAGCTTGTGCAAGGCGTTTACGGTGAGGGTCTAGACTCGTCCACCTCCGGTAAGAGCCAAATTATGGATCCCATTCCGCGCCCGCCAAAAGCAAGGCCAGTTCCACGACCGCCAGGGAACTGGCGGCCTCGTCCACGGTCGCCGCTGTCATATGGCCCGATCGACGGCCACGTTACGAGAGAAAAACGACCAACTCGCCGGATTAACCCAAGTGATTTAGCACGTTTACAGGAAGACCTCATCAAGGCACGGCAGGGTGAATTGCCGAAAATTGGCAAGCCATTCGGCGGTTTTGGCGGTACCCCAGAAAATCCCGTGCCCCCGGCTCGAACCCCGTTTATGGACACCAGCAGGCCAATCATGGATGAAGCATTGGAATTCAATCCCCGACCAGAGGAGTTGCCGCCAGATCTAGTGGCCTTGCGCTATGAATGGATCGCCCATGCGGGGCATACCACTCTTCGACACATGGTTTTAACAGCTGACGATGAGCTAGCTCAGGAAGCACGGTGCCTATATGGCATCGATCCAGTAACTAAGACAGAATTTGATTGGGAAGACGATCCGAGGAAATTAGCCCATCGACAAAAGATCCAGCGAAAGAATCCTATAGATTTTCGCAAGAAACATAAACGAGGTTCATTCTGTTCAGCATTTACTAACCCTGCCGCGCTAGTGCTTACGGAAGCCGCCGCTTGGAAATCAAGCGAATCAGCAGAGAAGAGGTCTCTGGCCGATAAAGAAGGATTTCGCATGTACGAGACGCAACTATCGGCAAAAGAAGTTCTCGGAAGAAATTTCATGGATTACATTTCTGGGTGGAAATCCATTGGCAGTCCGATGCATCCGAATGGGATAGAGAAAATAAAATTTGACGATCACACCCTAATCACATGTGTCTACATGAAGTCACAAGGATATAGTTACTGGCGCCCGTACTCTATAAGCCCTGCAGTTGCCGGATAAATCTGGAGCAACAATGTTCGATATGAGCGAAAGACTAAAGGAAAAAATTCATCTCTCTTGCTTCCAGATGCAGAACGGTCGACTAACTTCCTTGGAAGAGGAAATACAAAAGGGCGTTGATCGTTGGTTTATCAAGGAATTCGCTGACGCCATCACCGCTGGTCTACTTACACCAGCCGTATGGGGAAAACTCATTGGCACAGATTACGCAGCAGACGCCCAAAGCGAAACCGAAGAAGATTTACGCGACGTATGGGAAACCATTGCTCCCGGCCAAGATTTTCCTGGCGAGGAAGCCCGATTTCGAGACTCCAAAGAATACCCAGCCAAATAATCATCATTCTCGCCCCGAGCGAGTTACGCGCACTGCAGATACCTTTGCCCAAAACCATTCGGCTCTTAACCCTGGAAGACATGGAAGAAGACCTCACCGCGGCCGAAGTCAATAAATCACACGCTGGCGTTTGCTCCGGCCAGGTTTCGCCATACCGCGCGCGCGGCGGTGGAGCGGTTGAGGGTAATGAAGTGAATGCCGGGCGCACCTTCCGACAAGAGCCGCTCAGACAATCGAGTAGCGACCTCGACACCTATCTCGCTCACGGCCGCAGCATCGTCAGCCACGGCACGCAAACGGGTCGTGAGATTAGCGGGAAAGTTCGCACCCGACAGCTGCGTCATCCGTTCGATCTGTGACACATTCGTGATCGGCATTACCCCCGGGATGATGGGAACGACACAGTCGCCAGCCGCGGCGGCGTCCCGTAGTCGCACATAGTTCTCCCATTGGAAGAAGAACTGAGTAATCGCAAAGCTCGAGCCTGCCTGACATTTCTCCACAAAATGGCGGACATCACTGTCGAATGTGGACGAACGTGGGTGGGTATCAGGAAACGCCGCCACGCCGACGCAAAACTCCCCGCTGTCGCGCACGAGTTGGACCAGCTCTCTCGTGTGCTGAAGCCCTTCGGGGTGGGCAACCCACTCCCCTTGCGGGTCGCCGGGCGGATCACCCCGCAGTGCCAGCACATTGCGAATCCCCGCATCGGCGTAGCGTCCGATAATGTTGCGTAGCTCGGCCACAGAATGGTTGACGGCGGTCAAATGCGCCATCGTCACCAGTGTCGTCTCGGTCGCGATACGCTCGGTCAATGCAACAGTGCGGTCGCGCGATGAGCCACCCGCGCCATACGTGACCGAGACAAACGAGGGTCGCAACATTTCCAGCTCGCGAATCGTCTGCCAGAGGATCTCCTCACCAGCATCGGTTTTTGAGGGAAAAAACTCGAAGGAAAATGTCGGCGTTCCCTCCTCTAGCAAGTCCACAATCGATCGACGATCATCGGGCATTACTGAAGGGATTCCCAGTGCCATAGCGAGTAACTGTAAGGAAAATATTTCCTTAATATTGCCCCGTACTCGTTACCTGGCAACCGTTTACGATCGCCCTGGCGCGCAGTCCTTGCACGAATTCAGCACGTATTAAGAAGGAACTATGCATACCCAACAGGCGCTGGATGGAGCTTTCTCCGACGATGAGCTCGCGGCTCGTTTCGGTGAGGCGCTGGCGGCTTTTCTCTCGGGGCAGCGAGAGGCGCTTACCGCCGTAGGCGCCGACATGGTGCCAGTCAGCGATCACTTGGCGGAGTTTGTTTTGACGGGTGGAAAGCGGCTCCGGCCAGCATTTGCCTACTGGGGTTGGCGGGGTGCTGGCGGCGACGACAGCCCTGAGATTGTGCGCACCGCTGCCGCTTTGGAATGGGTGCAGGCATGTGCGCTGATTCATGACGACGTCATTGACCGCTCCGAGACGCGCCGCGGCAAGCCCGCCACACATCAAGCATTTGCCCAGCACCATCGGGCCGCAGGCTGGCGAGGCGACTCAGATACCTACGGCAGCTCCATGGCGATCCTGTTAGGCGACCTCGCCCTGATCTGGGCCGGGGCGATGATCCGCGCCGGCGGTTTTTCGCCCCAGGTGTTGGCATCGGCTTGGCCGGCATACGATGCCATGCGACTCGAAGTGATCGCGGGACAATGTCTTGACCTGGCAAGTCAGGTTCATGGCGCACCCGACGTAACACGAGCGATGCGGGTGGTGCGGTACAAGACGGCTAAGTACACAGTGGAGCGTCCGCTGCATTTCGGCGGGGCATTGGCGGGTGCGAGCTCCGAGCTCGTCGCCGTTTACAGCAAGTACGGCCTCCCGCTGGGCGAGGCGTTTCAGCTGCGTGACGACGTGCTCGGCGTTTTTGGGGATCCCACACAGACCGGGAAACCTGCGGGCGGCGATTTGCGTGAGGGGAAGCGCACCGCGTTGTTGGCCATGGCCCGGGAACGCACCAACCAACGTGGACTGTCCATTCTAGACAAATATGTGGGTAATCCTGACCTGACAGAAAAACCTCTCGCTGAGCTGCGGGACATCATCGTCGAATCCGGTGCGTTGGCCGAGCTCGAGCGAATGATCTCCACGCTAGGCGAACAAGCGGTTCAGGCATTGGATTCGCCAGCACTAGCGCCCGTGGCGGCCACAAAGCTGTGCAGCCTAGTGCGCGCGGCCACTAGCCGAGATCGATAAACCTGCCGAACGCAATAGCCCCCCACTTGGGCAGCTGTTGACCCAAGTGTCGACCTAGGCGTTGGCCTTGATCTCCAGCGTCAAAACGCTAAGGCTTGGGCCCGGCGCTTTACCTCTGTGGCCTTATGACCATGCAAGGAACGCGCTGGCGTGGCGCCCAAAAGCTCATCTGGGGTGAACAGCCACCGCAGTGCCTCGTCGTCGGAGAATCCAGCATCACGGAGCACCGTAATAACGCCTTTTATGTGCTTAGCAACCCGCACATCGGTGCTTACCAACTCGATCGGGACTTTACGTATTCCGTCGATCCGCGTGGCAAGCAGTCCGCCGTCCCGGATAAGCTGATGCACTGCAGTGATGCGAAGTTCAAGCCGCTCAGCAATGTCAGGAAGTGTCAACCATTCATCAGAAACGATCATCGTGTCATCGGCCACGACACCAAACCGTACACTGACCGCCGTGGACGCGACGTTGGCCGACCCAACTATCGGCACCGTGCTAGAGAATCGCTATCAAATCACTGGTCTCATCGCGCAAGGCGGAATGGCATCGGTGTACGAGGCGATAGATCAGCGACTCGACCGGACGGTCGCAGTCAAAATCATGCATGCTCCCTATGCGAGCGATCCTCTCTTCGTCGACCGGTTCATCCGAGAAGCGAAATCTGCCGCCCGGCTATCCAACCCGCATGTCGTCGCCGTCTACGACCAAGGCAAAGAGCAGCACCTGACCTATCTCGTGATGGAAAAGGTCGACGGCCACACCCTCCGCGACCTGCTCGCCGAGAGAGGTCGCCTTGAGCTACCAGAAGCCATCGGCATCCTCGAGCCGATGCTGCAGGCCCTGTCCGAGGCGCACAAGGCTGGCCTCGTTCACCGAGATGTCAAACCGGAAAACGTACTAATCAGTCGGACCGGCTCTGTCAAGGTCGCCGACTTCGGGCTCGCCCGCGCTGTCGCAGCCGCTAACTCGTCGACAACGCGGGGCGTGGTCATGGGCACCGTTGCCTACGTTTCGCCGGAACAAATCATGAATGGCGAGGTGGACCAGCGCAGCGACGTCTACGCGGCTGGCATTGTGCTGTACGAAATGCTCACCGGCGACACCCCTTACACCGGCAATTCAGCGGTCAACATCGCCTTTCAACATGTCCACAGCGATGTACCGCCCGCGCGGGACAGTGCGCCAGATCTTCCATCCGTTATTAACGATCTACTGCTCCGCGCTACCCGGCGCGACCAAACGACGCGACCACCAGACGCGACGGCGTTTCTCACGGAGCTTCAAGCAGCGCGAAAACAACTAGGCATCACCCCCACGGTGGTGTCGACTCCGGAGCCGGCCACCGCTACCCACAGCATTGTCTCGAAAGTTCCCGCTCAGTTGGCGGCCACCTCTGCCCTTCCGTCTGGAACGTCGGGAAAGGCCGCAGTCCGCTCGCCCGACAGATCCGTGGACGACCCGACGGTGATGACCAGCCCGCTCCCGACGTGGCACGAGCACACGTCCAACGGCCACGCTGGCCGAAAACTCGATCGCAAAAAACTCATATATCTGGGCATTGGCGCGTTGGTGACCCTGGCCGTCATTGCGGCGATCATTGGTTGGGCGATCGGCTCGGACGGCAGCTACAGCTACGCACCGAACTTGGTGGGATTGACCAAAACTCAAGCCGAAAAAAGGCAAGAAGCGCAGGCCTCACCATCCATTACGGCAAGCCCGCGAGCTCCGATTCCGCGCCCGCTGGCACTGTTCTGCGGCAAACTCCCAACTCTGACGATCGGGTCAAAGAACACGGCTCTATCACGGTGGTTCTCTCTACCGGCCCGACCAAAATCGCGATGCCACATGTAGAAGGACTCTCCGAGAGCCAGGCAGAAAATCTTCTGATCAGCAATCAGCTCAGAGTGGCCACAAAACAAGAAAACAGTGACTCCGTTCCGGAAGGGGCCGCTGTCCGCACCGAACCAGCCGCCGGCACGCGAGTAGCCCACAATAGCCAGGCCACGCTGATTATCAGCTCGGGACCCGTGATCGTGGCAGTACCCAATGTGGTCGGCCAGCAGCAGGATGCGGCCGAGCAAATACTGGCCGAACAAGGCCTCGGCGTCACGGTGGTGAGTCAGCCGGCTTTGCTTCAGCCTCCCGGTACGGTGTTGGCGCAGAATCCGCCTGCCGGAGCGCAGGCACATCGGGGCGACCAAGTCACCATTACGGTCGCCGCGAGCCCGGGGCCTGATGGCAAAGTCGTGGTCCCCGATGTCACCGGCCAGTCATACGACGCCGCAAAAGCACGCTGGCAGCACAAGCACTCAAAGCCCGGAAAGCCAGCGGTTCCCGGGGCGACAAAGTCGCCTCGCAATCCCCCCCAGCTGGCTCGATGGTTGCACCGGGAAGCACCATCACCGTGCGGTTGCGGTAGCCCACACCATGGCAATGTCACTACCTAACGGTGATCCGACCCTCCGCATTGGCGCGCATGTGCCCGCAAGCGACGGCTTAGCGATCCAGGTGTTTGTGTCCATCCCGTGGTTGGGCGTTAACCGCCGGCAATGCCCAGCAAGACAAGCAGTTCCGGGCGTGGGCTCAAACACATACGGTGCCGGTGTTTGTGCATGCGTCAATGCTGGTCAATCTGGGATCCCTAGACGCCGCACTCGTTAAGGAATCATCTTCTCTGAGCCCACTGCGGCGGAGGCACACCACTCGCGGCGCGACTAAAGCAACTCACTGGCTATTTCGCTGCGGCCGAGCACCATCCCCGCCTTGAGGTTTGTATGGGGCTCGTGCACGAGACTCCCAAGACGCGTTGGGCTCGCATAGGGATCGCCACGCCGCATGGAGCAACGGCACCATCGGCCTAGCCGGACTCGCCGCAATGCTTACCCACCCCAGCGCGGCGAGCGTTCCGCTCATCGTCGAAACCCCTGCCGGCCACAACGGCGACGGTCATTCCGCAGATATCAAGGCGCTGCGCGACCTTGCCTTGTCCGCTAGTACTGAAACGGTGTCGCCATGAGCGCGATGAGCACGTCGCGGTTATCGCGCGGCGCGGCCTTGTTGGGATGGCGCAATCCACACCGCTCGCACTCGTGCAAGATCTGATAGGCGTCCTTCTGGTATCGCACCGAGACGGGACGCATGAGCCCACCACAGCCGGCAGCTCTGTCACCAGGATTCACATCCACGTGCTTAGAGAACAAGCATTGTGGACAGTGGTTAGTGAAACCGGACCCGGTCACCGACTGTCCACAATGCTCACACGTGAAGTCCTCCAGCACGCGGGTGAATCGCCTAGACACGTTATCCACGAAGCATGTCGGCCATGAGGAATGCCAGCTCCAATGACTGCTGCGTATTCAAACGGGGATCGCAGGCGGTTTCGTAGCGCGACTCTAGGTCTGCGTCTTGGATCTCCTGAGCGCCGCCCAGGCACTCGGTGACATCCTCACCCGTGAGTTCGATGTGGATGCCGCCAGGATGCGTGCCGAGCGCACGGTGCACCTCGAAGAAACCAAGTACTTCGTCGACGATCCGGTCGAAATGGCGAGTCTTGAAGCCATTCGAAGACTCGTGAGTGTTTCCATGCATCGGGTCGCACTGCCACACAACTTTGTGCCCCGTGCCGGCGACCTTTTCTACCAACGCGGGCAACTTTTCTCGCACATTGGTATTGCCCATGCGACTAATGAGCGTCAGGCGCCCGGGTTCGTGGTGGGGGTCGAGTTTCTCTACTATCTCGGCGAGATACTCTGGCGTCGTGGTGGGACCGAGCTTGACGCCGATGGGGTTGGCGATGCGCGAGACAAAGTCGATGTGCGCGCCATCGATTTGCCTGGTTCGCTCCCCTACCCACAGGAAGTGCCCTGACAAGCAATATGGAAGATCACGGTCAACCCGGGTGAGCGCATGGTCGTAGTCGAGAATGAGCGCTTCATGACTACAAAAAATTTGGGTGGCTCGCATCTCAGCATCGTCGATGCCGCAGGCCTCCATGAAAGCCAGCGCGCGATCGATCTCGGCTGCCAACGCCTCATAACGCGCACCCGCCGGTGACCGTCGGACGAAATCCATATTCCAATCGTGCACCGCATGTAGATCGGCCATGCCACCGTGTCCATATGAACGCAGCATGTTCATCGCACCCACCGCGTTAGCGTAAGCACGGACCATCCGGCTAGGGTCTGGCACCCGTTTTTCTAGGATCGGCTCGAGCTCGTTGATCATGTCGCCGCGGTAAGACGGCAATCCAAGCGCGTCCACATCGGACGAGCGCGGCTTCGCGTATTGGCCGGCCACCCTCCCCACCTTGACCACAGGCATCCGGGCGCCATAGGTGAGCACCACTGCCATTTGCAGAATGGTGCGGGTTACCCCACGTAGATGACCCTCGGTGTTGTCGTCAAACGTCTCGGCGCAGTCTCCGCCCTGCAAAAGAAACGCTTCACCGTTGGCGACCTGTGCCAACCGCGCCCGAAGGTCGTCGATTTCGTAAGGGGCCACGATAGGGGGGACCACCGAAAGCAGAGAGGTGGCTTCAAGAAGTGCCTTAGGGTCTGGCCAGGTTGGCTGCTGCGCAGCAGGCAGATCACGCCAAGAATCAAGTTCTAGGGGAAGCAAAGCATCGTCACTTTCTCCGAAATTCGCTGCAAACCTGGCGCTGTAGGAACCGGGTCGAAAAGATCGAGCTGATTCTGAACTCATAGGAGGCTGCATCACCCGCTTAGGGTAACGGCCTTTTAACTTCGACGCGGGTCAATATCCACAGGGTGATACCAACGGTCAGCATGCCACTGGCTGAATGGAACGTTTACTCATGGAGATATCACGAAGCCAGCGTGTGATGCTCTATCCGAAGAAGACTTCCGCCTCGGCATAGCGGGCCGTGGGCACGGTCTTCAGCTCGCAAATTGCCTCCTCTAGGGAGACTCGGACAATATCGGTGCCGCGCAAAGCGACCATTTTGCCCCAGTCTCTATCGTGAGCCGCGTCGATCGCATGCAAGCCAAACCGCGTTGCGAGCACGCGATCGAACGCCGTTGGTGTACCGCCGCGTTGTACATGCCCCAACACCACTGCCCGTGACTCCTTGCCGGTGCGTCGCTCAATGCGGTCCGCCAGCCAGTTGCCGATGCCGCCAAGCCGAACATGTCCGAACGCATCCGTCTCGCCATTGTGGAGAATTTCGTCGCCGTCAGCGGGAGTCGCGCCTTCCGCAACGACCAAAATGGGGGCGTATTGCGTAGCGAACCTGCTCTCGACATGCTTGATCACTTCGTCGAGGTCGAACTTGCGCTCAGGAACCAAGATGACATTGGCCCCTCCAGCGAGACCAGAATGCAGCGCTATCCAGCCAGCGTGCCGGCCCATCACCTCGACAACCAAAGCACGGTGATGGCTCTCCGCGGTGGTGTGGAGCCGGTCGATGGCCTCCATGGCTACCGTGACCGCAGTGTCAAAACCAAAGGTGTAGTCGGTGGCGCTCAGATCGTTGTCGATCGTCTTGGGCACTCCCACCACCGAGACCCCAAGATCGTGAAGCCTCTTCGCCACGCCGAGAGTGTCTTCTCCTCCGATAGCGATGAGGGCCTCCACGCCCAGGTCGGTTAGGTTGCGCTTAATTCGCTCCACACCACCGTCAATGGTGAACGGGTTGGTACGGGAGGATCCGAGGATCGTGCCGCCACGAGGCAGAATCCCGCGCACTTGGGGAACACCCAGAGGCATGGTCAGGCCTTCGGACGGGCCACGCCAACCGTCACGGAATCCCACAAAGTCATGCCCATATTCGGCCACGCCTTTACGCACAACCGCCCGAATAACCGCGTTGAGCCCGGGGCAGTCTCCGCCACCCGTCAGCACACCAATACGCACGACCAGGTATCCCTTCTTAGGTATTCCTTACGTCTTCTAGAACAGTCTCAGCGCTGTCGGACTGTTTCCATAGCCCGCCACCGCTCCAGATTGAACCGGGCATCCACCAACGCGTCATGGGTTCCTGACGGTGAGGGAGGAAGCCGCGGGCGTTCCAGGTCGTCCCACCGCTGCCGTAGGTCTTTGGTCATTCGAGGAAGCTCGCGGGGCAATGCCGGCATGGGCCCCCACAGTTGACACAACGCCACATGGTCGTATGCGGCAAACCAGGCCCACAGCTCGATTTTTTCATCCGGTTCAGTGAGAAATGCCAGCAAGTCGTCCCGTATTTGCTCTCGGGAACGCCAGGCGCGGTCCGCAGGGGATGGCAGTTTGTCCAGCACGTGCTCTCGCACCCACGGAATGGCTCGGTCCGGATTGAACTCCGTGGAAACGGCGTAGAACTCGCGGCCCTCTTCGTCGACGACGCCGATGGAGACCAGATCGATAGTGACACCGTCTTCGATGAATTCGGTGTCGTAGAAATAACGCCGCATCACCGAGACCTTAGCGGGACCACCCGCAATGACCCGCATCGCATCAGTGACAGCTTCCGCGCCCTTGGCGGCGCTTTCGCCCCCATTAGAACTTCACACACCTTACGAAGAAGAACTCTGTTAACGTTCTCCGGCGATGCTGTGTCTCCTCATCGGAAACCCCGCGCAGGCAGGAGAAACACTCATGCATGTCCTGATCATCAGCCCCGTCTCGTCAGGAAAATTGTTTCCGGCAGCGGCTAAAGAGCTTGGCATGCGGGTAAGCGTGATTACCTCCGACCGCGGCCCCTACCAACTTTCTCACAGCACTCGGGCCCACATCGACGAGCTGGTTGTGCTCACCGCATGCACGCCTCAAGCGGTGATGGCACAAGCACAGCGCATTGATCGGGACCACCCCCTGTCAGGCGTCGTTCCGGGAGACGAATTCTTCGTACCCATGACCGCGTCAGTCTCGGCCGCATTGGGGTTGCCTGGGTTAGCGCCGGACGTGGTCATCGCGGTACGCGACAAGTCAGTAATGCGAACGAGATTGGCTGAGGCCGGCGTACGCGTTCCAGAATTTCGATTAGCACACAATGCCGCCCATGTCACCGCGGCCGGTGCTGACGTGGGATTTCCTTGCGTCCTCAAACCGACCACAATGGTCGGTTCCATCGGGGTCAAGCGAGCAGATAACCAGAACCAGCTCCGCGAGGCTTATCAGCAGGTACTCAACGAGACCGCTCCGGTCAACGGAGCGCGGTTATCGCCCGAAGTCGTCATCGAACAATATCTACGGGGGCCCGAATATTCCGTCGAGGGTTACCTTGCCGAGAGTGGTCCCGTGCTAGTGGGCATCACCACCAAACACCTGGGAGCAGAGCCCTACTTTCAAGAAGTGGGGCACCTTGTTCGACGAGCCGCTGCCGCTCCGGAGTACAGCATCATCGCGCCGTATGTGCGCGCCGTGATATCTGCGCTCAAGGTCGATGTCGGTGCCTTTCACGCTGAACTGCGCCTCACCGAGGACGGCCCCGCGCTCATCGAAATCGGCGCCCGGCTCGGTGGCGATCACATCACCGCGCTTACCGAACTCGCGACTGGCGTTTCCCTACCACAGTTCACCATCGCCTCACTGACAAACACCTCTATTCCATCGTCGCTGAGGCCGACAGCAGCGGTGGCGGTGGCCGGCATTCACTATGTCACTGAGCCGAAACTTCTGGGCAAGGCATACCAACGGCTTCGCGGATGGGGGGCTATTCAGCAAATCGCTGGAGTCTTCGAAGCGGCGATAGAGATTCCGCCCGGCAGCATCATTCCCGCACAACACGACTTCCGATCCCGTATCGCGCGGGTCAAATTCACCGCCGGTAGCTATCAAGCGGCTTGGGACACTCGCCAATTACTCAGCGATACCCTCCGCGTCATCTAGCTACCACATGCTCACCGTCAGTGCAGAACCACGCGCTTGGTCGTGCGGTCGCTATGAGCTCACGCTCTTAGCTATCCGCGCTTTTACTTTCGTCGCATACATATCGACATATCGACGCCCCGTCATTCCCCGCAATGTGTCCATGAGCTCGTCAGTAATGGATCTTTCGACAAAGCGGTCACCAGTCATTCCCTCGTATCGGGAAAAGTCCAATGGTTCGCCAATACAAATCTTTACTTTTCTAATCCGGGGAAATGTCTTTCCGATCGGCTGAATTTCGTCGGTGTTAAACATAGCCACCGGGATGACCGGCGCATCCGACCGCAATACCAGGCGGGCCACCCCGGTCTTTCCGCGATAAAGCTTGCCATCGGGAGACCGCGTGCCTTCTGGATAGATGCCCAATAGGTCGCCACGTTGCAAGATTCGGGTTCCAGTGTCGAGCGCAGCCTGCGCGGCCGACCCACTCGACCGATCGAGCGGAACCGCCCCCACGGCGCTAAAAAATATCCTGCTGAAAAATCCCTTAATTCCTGGCGTCACGAAGTATTCGTTCTTCGCAAGGTAATAAATGCGCCGCTTCACCATTAATGGCAGAAATACCGAGTCAGAAAACGACAAATGATTAGGAGCGATAATAGCTGGACCGCTCATAGGGATGTTTTCGAGTCCACGCACCTGCGGCCGAAAAAATAGCCGGAGCCACGGTCCGATGAGCACATACTTAATCAGCCAAAACAGCACTTGCCGCCTCCTCGTTCAACCGCCTGCCGTTCAGTCCGCCACGGCGGTATCGCACAACATCACCGTGACATAACCTGGCGTGCCCAAGACGAACCACACCGACGACCGCGCCAAGTTCCATTTTGGTACACGGCCCGGTTGTTTGCCGCACCACGCCGCACATAATCTCGTGTCACCATGGACAGCGCCCCGCATGCTCTATGGCAACCGGGCAAACGTGACGTGGCGCTCAAAGAAAGGGAGCCGGTGGCAATACCCATAAGCGCCGAGCCATTCACCTTTTTTCCGCCGAACCGGCCACGTGCTGGCGCGGTGCTGTGTCATGGCTTCACCGGCTCACCTGCCAGCATGCGCCCGTGGGGCGAACACCTGCGCCGCAACGGCATCGCGGTCACGGCACCCTTGCTGCCCGGCCATGGTACCCGTTGGCAAGACCTCAACCGGACTCGCTGGCAAGACTGGTATGCCGCGTTGGAAGACGCCTTCGACACAGTGCGAGCGCGCGTTCACCCGATGCCTGTTTTCGCTATGGGGCTGTCCATGGGCGGGACGCTCGTCACCCGCCTTGCCGAGCGGCGTGGCGCCCAGGTCGCCGGCCTGGTACTGGTAAATCCGTCATTTATGACGCAACGGCGAGGGGCGCGCTGGACACCGTTGATATCCCGGTTTGTGCCTTCCCTCGCGGGCATCGCCGGCGACACCAAAAAGGTGACGAGCGAGGGCGGCTACGACCGAATGCCACTTCGGGCGTTTAATGAGCTCCGAAAATTATGGCGAATAACCCGTCGCAATCTAGCCACGGTGACCGCACCGCTGCTGGTGTTCCGTAGCGCCGTCGATCATGTGGTGGAACCTGTGAGCACCCAGCTACTCCTTGCTGGTGTCTCCTCCGAGCGGGTGCAAGAGGTGGTACTGCACGACAGTTACCATGTGGCTACTTTGGACAATGACGCACCGCGGATCTTCGCCGCTAGTGTGGGGTTCATTGGCGATCACACACACGAGTCTGCCCGCGGGACGGTTACCCATGACGATCGATGACAGCTCCGATCAACCGCGCGGGCACGACCCGGCTCACGACCCCTTGAGTAGCCCGTCTAAGCAGAACTCCTCTTCGTCACATGAGCCGGCGCCCGGCAGCCAGGCAAACGACGTTGGAAGCAAAGAGTGGTGGGAGCATCTCCTCGACGATACGGATCCGACCGGTTATACCTCGGAGTCCGCTCGTATTTCCCGCCACTCAGGCTCCGACGATGTTGCCCCCGAATTCGCGGACCTACCTGGGCACTTTGTGCCGCCAGAGCCTCCACCGGTCTATTTCACGCCGATCGCGGTGGTATCCGCCCTTTCCACGCTGACCGGAGTCCTGCTGTTGATTCGGCACTCACTTCTGCCCTTCGAACGGACCATGACGGTGCTCATCGCCAGCATTCTGCTGGTAGGAGGCGTCATTGGCCTCATCTCACGGCTGCGTAACCCTGACCCTGACGAACCAGAAGACCCCGATCAGGGCGCGGTGCTCTGACGTTACGCGGTGGCGGGCGGATCCAACTCCAGGCTTGCATACACCGGAAAATGGTCGCTGGCGATTAGCGCAAGCGGAGATTGAGTGACTCGATACTCGTGGACACGAAGACGTCTGTCGGCGAAGATGCCGTCGATGCGGCGACGCGGGCGCCGACAGCTGAAAGTAACGGTGCGGTCGCTCCCGGCGGCGTCGACTAAGTCACTCGTGACGTCCGTCCACACTGGACCGCCGGGAGCTTCGTTGATATCGCCGGCGATGATCACCGGAATCTCGTTATTGGATTGACGCTGACCTACCTTAAGCTCGGTGAGCAGCATCGACATTTGCCGCCGACGCACAGCGGGATCCTTACTCAGATGAGTGCCAGCAACCAACACCGAGCAACCCTCCACAGTGCACTCGGCGACCGCTGCGGCCCGTAGATGATGTCCCCGTTGCGGCGGATATGCGAGCACCCAGCTACGGGTGAGGTGTACCTCGTCTTCGCGGGCCATGATCACGTTTCCCCGGGCATCGAGCGCTCCCCCGGCGATGATCCGCATGCCACAACGGCGCGCGAACCGTTGAGCACGCGCGGCCGGAAACCACAGGCGCGGCGACTCTTGCAATACCACCAGAGACGCACCAGCTTCTTGAATCACGCGCACGAGTGCGGCTTGGTCGTCTCGTCGCCCATGCACGTTGTAGGTGAGAAGAGCCAGCTGTGACATCTGAGTCATCTCCCCCGCTCCTCCTCCTGTGCCCCGGGTTTGCTCCCGCTCCTCGCGTCTTTCCTCTTGTTTACCGGTGGTTTTCCGGTGTGACACTCCGGAAAACCACCGGTAAAACATCAACGACGGCCCGTCAGTGGTGCCGAGCCAGATCGGCAGCGCCCACGAGTCCGGCGTTGTTGCCCAGCGTGGCTGGCACGATCGGCGCGATCATCGAGGTGCAGTGCTGCTCGGTGAGCGCGGCCTCATAGGAGTCTCGTGCCGGTTGCAGGAAAAGGTCGCCCGCCTCCGCTACGCCCCCGCCAATGACGAATCTGTCCGGGTTCCACCCTATGGAAACGTCAGCCAACCCACGGCCGAGCCAGCGCCCCACCTCGCCAAACGCGGCGAGCGCACCCGGCTCGCCTTGATACGCGGCTTGGGTGACATGGGTGCCTTGGATGTTGTCTGGCTCGCCGTTGGCCATCGTTAGCATCTGCGGTGCGATCGTCGGATTGCCCCGAGCAAACGCCCTCGCCGCCCGCACCAGCGCGCTGCCACTCGCGTATTGTTCCAGGCACCCATGGCCACCGCAGCCGCACGGCGTGCCACCAGGAACCGCCTGCTCGTGACCGAACTCCCCGGCCGTCCCAAACGCACCGCGATATAGAGCTCCATTGAGGACGATTCCTCCGCCAATGCCGGTGCCTACCGTCACCAAAATTGGATGGGAGGCGCCCCGGCCCGCGCCAAATCGGTATTCGGCCCACGCGGCGGCGTTCGCGTCGTTTTCCACCACCACTGGCAAGTCCAGTTTGTCGTTCAGGAGCGCGCTTAACGGCACTTCTGGCCAGCCCAAATTGGGTCCGTGAAACACGGTGGTGCGGTCGGCATTAATCCATCCGGCAACGCCGATACCTACGGACTCCACCGGGTATTCTTCCGCCAACTCCTTGACCAAGCGCGTGATCACGTCGACCGTGGCGCTGACGTTGGCGTAGGGGGTTTGGTCGCGCCGCTCCGCAACAAACTCCCCGTCTTTACTCACCGCACCGCAAATGACCTTGGTGCCACCTAGGTCGACTCCCACAGTGAAAGACATGCCCTTACCCATCCTTTATCAGACAGTCGGCGTTATTCGCTGACGGTAATCCGTTCGATCTTCGTCGATGGGTCATGATGACGTGTGTGCGCGGGGCGACGCGGAGCGTCACCAGGCTCTGTGGCGTTATTCACTGCTTCGGCCGCCTTATCCGCCTGAGCAGAAGAAGACGATTCGGGCGGGAACAATCCGCCCAATACGCCGCTAAGCGCCCCTACGAGTTGCTCCGCTGTAGTGCTCCAGCGCTCGAGGGTGCGCGGATCTTGCTCTCGGAGCTTGCGCACAACGCGGCATAACGGACACACAGTGCACTCAGGGCCATGAGCCAGGGAGTCATCGACGTCGATGGCCGTGAGCGCACCGCGCGCCCAGTCCACCGTCGCCTCAACCAGCCGCCGCGCTTCTTCGCCAGTCGCACCGGTCATGCTCCACCCCGCCTTCGACGTCTTCCCTCGGCTTTTTGCGGATTGCCCGCAATTTTGCTTCCAAAAATTGCGGGCAATCCGCAAAAAGTGGGGGTCACTGGTGCCTGCCGGCGTCGGAGTTCAGTCGGATGGTCAACAGGCCGTCGCGCAACATCGCTTCAGATACACCGTGATCCCGGCAACCATCCGGTAGGGCAATGATCCGGCGCTGCCCCGCATAGCTGACGATCACGTCATCCCGAATCCGCGTCACGTCCACTTTGGACTTATCTGCCAGCGGCAACGCCACAGCGATCACACATACGTTGCCATCGTGGGACACCGCAAGCGGCGGTGCACCTTGGGCGAGCGCAAATGCGTCGGCCGCGCCATACGTCGCCGCCGCAAGCTCACCCAGCGCCGGCACCCCCACCGGCTCGGTAGGTAGATACGGCACCACAAACCGCGGCACGCTGGAAAAACCGTCCTGAATCTCGGCGAGCTGGCGGCGCTGCGCCGCGGCCCATGTCTGACGCCACGGATCGTCACCGTCGTCTGGGATCACTCGATTCACCACAATGCCGTCGACAGCAAAGCCATACAGACTCAGCGAGGTGAAAATACGTCTCGCCTCCGCCACCACTACCGCCTCGGGCGTCAGCACCAATCGAATAGAGCTAACGGAGCGGTCGGTAAGCAGGGTATGGGTGTCCGCGAGCTCGTTGCCCAAACGCCGCAACGCGGTTACCGCACCCTCCGAGGGAATCAGTGCCGCGGAGTCGGCGAGCGCGCCACCCAGCAAGGACCCGAGCGAACGTACAAAGCTCCCCTGCTTGCCGACGAGTCGCGAGAGATACCAGGCAAACGTCTCTGGCAAGGAGAGTAAGCGCAACGTGTCAGCCGTCGGTGCGCAGTCGAGCACGATGACGTCGTAGGCGCCCGAACGGGCGTGGTCCCGTATCGCGAGCAGCGCGCATATCTCTGCGGCACCTGGCGGATACAGCAGCTGCTCGGCGGCCAACGGCTCCACACCAATGTGACCGAGCGCGCCTGTCAGATATTCGCGAATAGCTCCCCAAGAGTGGGCAATAGTGTCCTGCGCCTCTACGTGTGCGGCGAAAAGATTAGCTGTGACCTCGCGTGGCTCGCTGTCCAACGGAATGTCCAACGTGTCCGAAAGAGAATGTGCCGGGTCTGTCGAGAGCACCAACGTCTTCTGGCCCGCGCTGGCCGCTCGAGTGGCCACGGCCGCCGCGCTCGTGGTCTTACCCACTCCACCCTTACCGGTGAAAAGCACAATTCGCATGATCAAGCCTGCTCAGCGCCGTGCTCGACGTACTTTTTGAGCTCCCGCAGCGCCGTGTCCATGATGATCCGTTCAGCCTTCCGTCGAAATATTCCGAGCATTGGGATCACGAGCTCGACAGTGAGGGAATACGTGACCTCGGTCGCGCCATCGCCGGTATCGCGTAAGTGGTACGCGCCGTGCTGGCTGCGCTGCGTGTTGCTAGAAACCAACTCCCACGCCATGTGTTCGAGCAAACCGCTCGCGGCGTGTCTATACGTGTATCGGAGCACATAATCGTCCCGCAGCACGCCAGCGTCCAAGTGAAACCGAACTTGACGGGCCAATGTGGACCCTTTTTCTTCGGCCGGCTCCACGATCTCTACTGACGTCACCGCCCGCACCCACGTAGGGTAGTTAACAAAGTCGGTGATCGCCGCGGCGACCTGCCCGACCGGCGCCTGAACGACGATTGACCGCGTAGACGAGTCCACCATGGGCCAGAGGCTACTTGCTGTCGAAAAACACATGACGACCACATGCGTCACGCCAGCGACCTCAACGGGCCAGAGTCGACACTCGACCCCGCAGGCGCGCATTCGGTCGGCATCGCACGGTACGTTGACCGGGTAGCGAATCGATGCGGCGGGTACACCAGCGATATAGCGGTGGTGGGAGGGAAACCTGTGCGAGAGTTCAGCACGCCGACGGCGTTTGCGGTTCCACCTGACGCCACGATCGCGGACGCGGTTTTTCACAACGCTGAGGCGATTCCTCATCAGACAGTCATCTATCGGCGTGTGCAAGAGGCATACCACCCTGTCACCGCTCGTGCATTCGCAAATGAGGTGGTGGCTGTCGCAAAGGGACTGATCGCCGCCGGAATCCACCCGGGTGATCGAGTGGGGCTCATGTCACGCACCCGCTACGAATGGAGCTTGCTCGACTACGCTCTCTTCACGGCCGGAGCGGTCGTCGTCCCCATTTACGAGACATCCTCGGCCGAACAAATTCGGTGGATCCTCGGCGACTCTGGCGCCGTTGCCTGTGTCACCGAGACCGCCGAGCACGCAGCACTTGTGCGGCAGTGCCAACCCGAGCTACCCCAACTCACACTCGTGTGGCAGATCGAGGGCGAGGAGCCCGCCGCGATCACCCAGCTCATCGCGTCGGGCGCCCATATAGACAGCTCGACAATCCAAGAACGGCGCACTGCTCGCAAAGCCGACGATCTGGCCACCATTATCTACACCTCGGGCACTACCGGCCGCTCTAAAGGTTGCCGGATGACCAACCGCAACTTTGTCTCCGGCATCAAGAACGGCATGTCGCTCCTGACCGACCTTCTCCATAACGACGCGAAACTACTGCTATTTCTGCCCCTTGCACATGTACTGGCGCGGGAGCTGCAATGCGGTGCGGTGTATACGCATACGCAGCTGGCGTTTTCCCCCAACACCACACAGCTCTTGGACGACCTAGCGCTCTTCTCTCCCACCGTGTTGCTTGCCGTGCCACGTGTCTTCGAAAAGGTCTACAACGGAGCGCGGCAGAAGGCCCACACCACGGGCAAGGCCAAAATTTTTGACGCTGCCGATCGGGCAGCCGTCGCCTACAGCAAAGCTATAGATGCGGGCCACGTGCCCGCTCGACTACGCATCAAACACCGACTATTCGACCTTTTGGTATACCGAAAACTCCGCGCCGCTATTGGCGGGGAGTGCCAGGCGGCGATCTCCGGCGGGGCGGTGCTGGGGACCCGGTTGGCGCATTTCTTTCGCGGAGTTGGCATCACGATCTACGAAGGCTATGGCCTCACCGAGACAACCGCCGCGTGCACCGTGAACACGCCGGGCGCCATCAAGATCGGCACCGTGGGCAAGCCACTTCCCGGGGTGAGTATCCGGATCGGCGACGACAGCGAAGTCATGGTCAAGGGCGAGTTGGTGTTCGATGGTTATTGGAACAACGCCCACGCAACAACCGAAACGATCGACGCGGACGGATGGTTTCACACCGGCGACCTGGGCACACTCGACGAAGAGGGTTTTTTAAGCATCACCGGGCGCAAAAAGGAAATCATCGTGACCGCTGGCGGAAAAAACGTCGCCCCCGCTGTCCTGGAAGACAGACTCCGGGCACATGCGCTGATCGCCGAGTGCATGGTGGTCGGCGATGACCGGCCATTTATCGGCTGTCTCATCGCCATCGATTCGGAGATGTTTGCGAGTTGGAAAGGCCAGCACGGTAAGCCTTCTGGGGCAACCGTCGCCCAATTGCGCGAGGACGGCGAGCTCCGAGCGGAGATAACCCGAGCGATCGAAGTGGCGAACGCCGCGGTCTCGCGAGCGGAGTCCATCAAGGTGTTCCGCATCGTGCCCCACGAATTCACCATAGAGACGGGAGAACTCACCCCGAGCCTCAAAGTGAAACGTCAAGTTGTGCACGAAAAATACGCCGACGAGATCGCCGCGATCTATGCCTAACACCGACGATTTTCCGACCACAGTCTCGCTGCACCCGCGCACCTTTACGGTGTGGATTCGGGCGGCGCTGCTGGCTCTGGTCGCGATATTGCTGCTGCTTGCGTCTTCTGCCCATTGGGTCAACGCAATCTGGTGGGGCTTACTGGTTCTGAGCGCGTTGCCCGGAATGCTGCTCCCCGGCCACCCATTTTTTGACCGTGCCGGCCGATTTGTCGAAGTATTGGCTACTTGCATCGTCGCCGTTTATGCCACCGACGCATCGGGCGCGAGTCTCCCCTATCTGGTCGCGCCGGTGCTGGCGTCTGGCCTGTTTGTTGGCTTCTGCGAGGCGGGGCTGCTCGTCGGCTTGGCGGTCGTGGTCTTGACAGCCGCCGGCGCTAGCGACGGAGTTCTACAACAGAGTGCTTTCGCGTTGCAATCATTGGAATGGCTACTCATGGCCATCGGTGGTGGGTTGTTGGGGTCGCGAATTCGAGCTATCACTTTGGAGCGGCAACGGCCCGAGTCGGAATACGCACAAGCAACCCGACTACTCACCCAGCTGCGCACCATCGCCCGGCAGCTCCCCGGCACGCTAGACCCTGGCAGCATCGCCGAACGTTTGCTCTCCGAACTTGCCACGGTCGCCCCCGCCGACCGTTCGGCGGTATTCACGGCCAGCGGGGGCGGGCGGCTCGACGTGCTCGCCCAACGTGCCGAGCAACGGGTTCCTTGGGAGACATCGCTAGATGCCGACACGGCGATCGCCGAGGCATGGGCCAGCCAACGGCCACAAGTGACGGCGCGAACGTTGGCTCGGTCCCCGGAGTCTGGCCCCCGGGCGGTTACCTCAGCATTGGTGCTGCCGTTGGTGACGGGGGTGCGCACGGTCGGGCTAGTGGCGCTAGAGGCAGACCGTCTTGCCGCATATTCGCCGACCATGGTCTCGGCCGCTGCCAAACTTGCGGCTTCTTCGGCACTGCGGCTAGAAACCGCGCTGCTCTTCGATGAGGTGCGTAGCCTCGCCACCACAGAAGAGCGTCAGCGTCTCGCCCGGGAAATTCACGATGGAGTCGCGCAAGAATTGGTGATGGTCGGCTACGGCATCGACAACGCTGTCGCCGATCTGCCGGCAGAGAGTCCCGCAGCGGAGCAGTTGACCAGCTTGCGCTCCGAGGTAACCCGAGTAATCACCGAGCTCCGGTTGAGTTTGTTTGAGCTACGCAGCGATGTGGACCGACACGGCGGTTTGGGGAGCGCCATCGCCGAGTACGCCCGCACGGTGGGTACTTCTGCTGGTTTGCGGGTGCATTTGAGCTTGGACGAATCGACGGCTCGCTTGCCGGCCGCCATTGAATCGGAGCTGTTACGGATCGCCCAGGAGGCGATCACGAACGCACGCAAACATGCGCGGGCAACGAATCTTTGGGTGAGCTGTGAGGTGGATCCCCCGAACGCACGCATTACGGTTAGTGATGACGGCACCGGCATCGCGGGCGGTGCTCGACGGCAGTCCAGTTACGGCATGTCCATTATGGCGGAACGAGCCGAACAAATCCGCGCCCGGTTGACGATTGAGCCACGCAAACCAAGTGGAACCACAGTCACGGCGATCCTTGGCGGCGTGTCGGAATCACGGCAGGGTAGCGTGTCGGCAGAACAGGAGGTGGATTCCGGCAATGTCTCCAACACTGGGTCAAACCCCAACTTCAGCCAACCGGCCAGAGAGACGACCGGTGGCCCCGATGAGTAGTGGTGCACAGCCCAACAGTGGCGAGAAAGCCACCACCGTTCTCATTGTGGACGACCACGATCTCATCAGGCAGGGGCTTCGGCACGCGTTCGAGCGAGACGCGGACTTCCGGGTACTCGGCGAGGCCGGCACGGTAGCCGAGGCAGTGGCCAAAGCAACCGAGTTGCGTCCTGACGTTGTGATCATGGATCTTCGCCTTCCTGATGGCAGCGGCTTGGACGCCACTCGATCGCTACGCTCTGCCCGCGCCGACGTCGGCATCGTGGTACTGACGATGTACGCCGGCGACGACCAGCTCTTTGGAGCACTGGAGGCTGGGGCCAGCGCGTTCGTGCCTAAGAACGCACCCGCAGACGAAGTAGTGGCCGCCGCTCGGCACGCCGCGTCCTCCCCCACCGCCTTTACCGCCAACGATTTGGCTGAGGCCATGAAGCGGCGGCTCACTCCCAGCGGGCCGCATCTGTCACCTCGGGAAAGTCAGGTGTTGCATCTGTTGGCCGATGGCATGAGTGTGGCCGGCATTGCTAAGCAGTTGTACGTTTCTGAGTCGACCGCAAAAACGCACATCTCCAAGTTGTACGAAAAGCTCGGCGCGGGCAATAGAGCGCAAGCGTTGATGACAGCCTTGCGGCTCGGCTTGCTCGAAGCACCCAACTCGTCGGAAATTTAGCGTTCACGGATTCGTTTCGGTCGGCTTTCTCAGGGCATTCTTGTCTTGACCGGTCAGTTTCTCGGCGTTTCGCCCGGGAGCTGACCGGTCATTTTGTTGCTGCCCGGCACCCTGCCCGTCACGAGTGAGACGCGGGATGGAGCAGCTCGCGCATCCGGTCGGCCAATTGCTCCCACTGCCACTGCCGCTCCACCCAGGAGCGTCCCGCCTTGCCCATTCGGGTGGCGAGCTCACGGTCTCGCAGCAGCGCGGTTATCCGCTCGGCGACATGCGCAATGCTGCGTCCATTGACGACATACCCTGTCTCGCCATCGAGGACCGCGTCTGGCGCTCCCCCAGAATCCCCAGCTACCACCGGGATTTCAGTAGCGGACGCTTCTAAATAGACAATGCCAAGCCCCTCCACATCCAGGCCTCCGCGCCGGGTGCGGCATGGCATAGCAAACACATCGCCAGCGGCATAGTGCGCTGGCAACTCCGCCCAGGGAACCGTGCCCGTGAACAGCACCACGTCAGCAAGCCCACGTCGCGCTACGAGCGCACGCAACTGACCCTCGTATGGCCCACCGCCCACGATGAGCAATGCGACATCTGGCACCTTGCGACGTATCTCTGGCATCGCGCGGATGAGGGTGTCCTGACCCTTGCGCGGAACCAAACGTGACACGCACACCACCACCGGCCGCCCAGCCAGATGGTGTCGAGCCATGACCTGACTTCTGTCCACATCGGACCGATACGCGCGGGTATCAACCCCAGGCGGCAACCACGCCAGCTCCGTCAGCCCACCGATTGCTCTCGCCAACCGCCGCCGGGTGTATTCGCCCAGGTAGGTGACGACGTCGACGTTGCGGGCGATGCGACGCAGTATGGACCGAGCACCGGGCAGCATGGCCCACCCGATCTCGTGCCCGTGAGTCTGCGCGACAAACCGCCGCACCCCAACACGGCGTAATGCCGGTGCCAACAGACCTAACGGCGCCATCGCTCCAAACCAGACGGTGTCGCAGGCTTCGGCGCGAACGATCCGCGCGGCTCTTCGCGCTACCCGGGGGGTGGGCAAGAGCATGGTGCCACGGTCACGGATGACCGGGAACGGCTGCGCCGCGTCAAACTCCGCGGCGCCACGGTAGTTCGAGGCATACACCACTACCGAGTCAGCGGGCTGACGCAGCACGAGTTGGTGCACAAACGCCTGAATGCCACCGGGACGGGGCGGAAAATCGTTGGTGACTACCAGAGTCTTAGGCATAACAGTTACCGGCCACCATTGTCTTGGGCGACTTCGAGATGACGCTCACGGGCAAACTTGCGCGCAAACGCTAACCTCTCCCCGGTACTAGGGTGCGACCCAAACATCCATTGAGCGAGCGGGTTCGGTGAAGGGTTGGACAGGTTAGTCAGCGCCAATCGACGCTGCATGTCCACAAATCCACTCGGGTCATGGGTGAGCCGCAACGAGTGCAGATCTGCCCGCGCCTCGATCCGTCGCGACACCGCATTTTGTAATGGGAGCGCTAACAATGCTCCCAGCGCCACCACCGCGAATACCAGTGCCACCGATCTAGCATCTCCGAGCTCGCTAACGCCCGCGCGTCGCAGCAGCGGTGCCCAACCAAACAACAGATACGCAGCGCATGCCGCCGCGGCTGCTCCCAAAGCGGCAACCGTGGTGCCAAACAGCACATCGTTGCGTTTGGCATGGCCGAGCTCGTGGGCCACAACCAAGGTGACTTCCGAGTCCGGAGCAGTATGGAGGAGTGTGTCATAGACCACGATGCGTCGGGTAGCGCCGAAGCCCGACACATACGCGTTTAACGCAGAGGTGCGCCGAGAGGCATCGGCCACCAACACATCCCGCACCGGCACACCGTCCTGTTTGGCTAGTGTGAGCAGCTCTGTGCGCAATGGTGAGGCAGCCATGGGCGTGAACTTGTTAAAAAGCGGCTCCACCCACAGTGGGTACGCGAACGAGAGCGCAAAGACCAAGGCGGCCGCGCCCGCCGCGACCGGGGCCCACCACCAACGCGGAGCCGCCCGCACCATGGCGTAAAACCCCAGCAGGATCGCGGCTGAAAGCACCGCACCAATAAGCCAGCTCTTGGCGAGGTCGAGCCACCAACCTCCCCAACTCTGGGTCGACAGACCATAGTGACGGGAGATCGTTTCGGCACGGGCCGAGAGCGGCAACGTAGCAAGTTGTCCGATGAGCCCGACTGTCCAGCCACCGAGCACCGCCTGCCAGGCCCAACCACCACCTAAAGGCTTCGCCACCAGCTCCACCAGCGTGGCTCCCAGCGGCGTGAGTCCCAGTAGGACAGTGACGAGGAGACCCACCGCAAAGACCCCATAGGACCATGGATCGATCCGTCGATGAAATTGCCGTGCGTGATCCCGCTGCGCTTCGGTGAAATCGGACCGGACAGCCGCCCGCGCCGCTTTCGCGGAGACGCTGCCGTCCCGCAATGGTGTGGCCACGGCCAGGGTGACCGCCAAGCCGACGGCCAGCACAACCAACGTAACGACGGCGACGACTTTGCTACTGGTCACGGAAGGATCATGTCAGGCGAGCGATCTGCCCCACGTGCATGGGCGGGTCATCACCACTGGGTGACGTCGGCCGCTCCATCGGGACGCCACCCTCGGCTTTAGCTTTAGCTTTGGCTTTGGCCTGTGGCTCGCCGTCTTTTGGCTACTGCGGCCGCACCGCCCTCACTGGAGCTTCACCAGCGGCCTCATTGATGCCAGCAATCTGCACCGGCTCGCCTTCAGTAGGCGCGTGAATGACCTTGCCATTCCCAATGTAGATAGCGACGTGCTCGATTGGGCTGTAGTAGAAGACCAAATCACCCGGTTCAAGCTGTGACAACGGCACCGACGGAAACGAGTTTGCTTGGTTCATCGCGGAGTGCGCCATGCTGACACCAGCGTTTCCCCAAGCCACCATGGTCAGGCCCGAGCAGTCGTAGGCACTGGGTCCGGCTGCGCCGAAAACGTAAGGGCGCCCAAGGACGCTATAGGCGAACTCGACCGCAATGGCAGCGCGTCCAGTTCCTTGGCCCTCATATGTGGCGCGGGTAATACCCCCACCACGCCCGGTGTGCAGCTTGTCGTACTTGACCAAGTCTTGGTTGTACTCGCCTTGTTTTCGGGAGATTGTCTGCTGCTGCTTGGTTTGCTGGTCTACCTCTTTTTGGATTTCGCGCTGCTGCTTGACCAGCTTGTCCTCAGCGACCTTGAGCTCAGCGACCTTGCTTTTGCGGTCACTGCTCAGGTACTCCAGAAAACTGAGCTGGCCAAGCATGGTCTCAGGAGTGTTAGAAACCATGACAGTGGTGACGGTGTCTACGCTTCCGCCACCTTGGTAAGCAGCCGCCGCCACCTCATTGACCGCCGCCTGCCGCTTCGCCACCAGAGCTTGCTGCTTTTGCACCTTTGGCTGAAGCTCGGAGAGACGCTGCTGGCTTTCCTTAAGCTTGATGGTCGCTTGGTTGTATTGCTCAGCGGCGCCGATCATTTGGTGCCGTAGCGAGGCGATGTCGTCACTGGTGACATTGGACTGCCCCGGCTCGGCGGCCACCGGCGCTCCGATGGCCAGCACACCGCACAGTGCGGCGAGGACCGCCACTCCCACGGCGATGACGAGTCGTAAGGACACACGCGCAGCTGAGGTCGAACGGTGAAACGCATTCACGATGGGTCGAGGCTCCTTCTGGGAATGAGCTCAAGCCACCCCCGAGAATTTAATTCGGAAAGGGCGAGCTCACACAAACGCCATAGGTTACCAACAAGCGCCAAACACTAGAGGTTCTCATTTATACAACGCAAGTCCCTGTGGAAAAACCGTGGCGTTTGTCCGAATTTCAAGCCCCATTAACAGCGTTACATGACTAGTAGCGATTGGACAATCACTTTTAGTGCGTGAATGAACAGCACTCGTTGTCCATTCCCGGTGGCAAATAAGGAGAATCGGCTCTGCACCCGGAAGCATACTTAGTCGAATCTCGCGCTTCCCTCTGTCCGTTTTGGACATACTCTCGCCAGTGCACTAAACCAGACGCGTCTTTTCAGCAGCACAATTGACAAAACAAACTATTAGTGATCTTTAAAATACTATTAGTAATCGACTATAAAGGGATAGGTCACTTTCCTACCCGCGACCGGACATGTCACTCGCAACAACACGAGCGCAATTGTTTAATGCGAATTCGTGCGCTTTTGCCAGCAACGCCCAACATCATTTCTACTCGGATGTTCCAAACAGGCCTATGGATCCGCAGAGTTACCCTGCGGACATGCCCAATTCCACAGGTACGCCGACCCCAGCTCCGCCGTCAAGAAACTCAACGCCACGCTGGACCACGCGTGCGGCAAAGGCTCTTCGCATCCACAAAATGCTGAACACAAGGCTCGGGCATTTCCTTTGCAAAACCGTCCCTGGTCGAATTGTTCTTGCCTCTGGAGGTGTAGCCGGCACCGCCGTCATGGGAACCGTTTCCGAAATTCTTACTCGCCCAAATTTGCGGGACGTGATCATCGGCGCGATCGGAGGAGCCGGTATTTTGCGCTTACTCGCGACCGTACGTCGTCAGCACCCCAAGCGCTAGCCAAAGGCGCGCCAACACGGCCTAGTCGCCACGAAAAACGTCCCACCCCTTGCCTATCTTGGCGCCGTGACGATCCCGAGGGAAGCAAGGCCCATTCAGGGCACCTTCGATGAACTGCTCGCTGAACAGCCGCTGCACGACGTGACGTTCACCGTCGTCGATCTGGAGACCACCGGCGCTACGGCTGCACAAGATGCGATCACCGAAATCGGCGCGGTCAAAGTGCGCGGAGGCGAGATGCTCGGCGAATTCGCAACCCTCGTCAATCCCCAACAAACCATCTCGCCGTTTATCACTCACTTGACGGGCATCACGCCTGAAATGGTGGCGACAGCACCGCCGGTAGCAACGGTTCTCCCCTCGTTCATGGAGTTCGCCCAGGGCAGTGTGCTGGTGGCCCACAACGCCAGGTTCGATATTGGGTTTCTCCGAGCCGCGAGCAAACGACACGACCTGTATTGGCCGCAATTCCGCGTGGTCGACACCGTTGCGCTGGCACGTCAGGTTGTCACTCGTGACGAAGTGCCCAACCACAAACTCGCCACCCTTGCTCAGCTATTCCGCTCCACGACCAGCCCCAACCACCGGGCTTTGGACGATGCGCGCGCCACAGTGGACGTCTTGTATGGGCTTCTTGAACGGCTAGGTGGTTTCGGGGTACAAACGCTCAGCGAACTCACGAGTTTTACTCGGCGGATCACCGCAGCGCAGCGCAGCAAACGACATCTCGCCGATCATCTGCCCTCCACGCCAGGTGTCTATATTTTTCGGGCAACCGACGGCCGTCCGCTGTATGTGGGCACAAGTCGTAACATCCGAACCCGGGTGCGCAACTACTTCACGGCTTCAGAGCCACGGACTCGCATGGGCGAGATGGTGACGCTGGCCTCCCATGTCGAGGGGTTGCCGTGTGCGCACGCGCTCGAAGCGCAGGTGCGTGAGCTACGTCTGATCGCGGCGCACAAGCCGCCTTACAACCGCCGCTCAAAATACCCGGAGAAAACCTGGTGGCTGACGCTGACCGACGAGCCATTCCCTCGGCTGTCACTGGTACGAAAATTCCCTACAGATCGGCTTGCGCTCGGGCCGTTCACCTCCCGGAATTCCGCGCACGCGGCTACCGAGGCCATCTACGAGGCGCTCCCCTTGCGTCAGTGCACCAAACGACTCTCGCCGCACACTCCCAGCAGCGAATGCGTCTTGGCAGAGATGGGACGCTGCGGAGCGCCATGTTCGCACCGGGAGAGCCGCGAGCGGTACGCGCACCATGTAGCTCAGTTAGTGCATGCGGTGGAGTCAGACGCACACGTCTTTTTAGCTCCGGTACGAGCGCGCATCGACGCGCTTGCCGCAGCGCAACGGTTCGAGAACGCGGCTGAGCTGCGCGATCGGCTTGGCACGTTACTCCGCATCCTTATCCGAGGCCAACGTCTACTAGCACTGACCACCGTGGACGAATTGGTAGCTGCCCGTCGAGACGACCACGGCGGTTGGGAATTAGCGCTCATTCGGCGTGGTCGGCTCGCCGCTGCCGACCATTCCCCACGCACCGACGAGGTGTTGCGACGGATCGCGCTCATGTCCTTGACCGCAGAGACCGCCAGTCCAAAAGCTGACGATGCCCGCGCGCAACCCCCCGCGAGCCGGGAAGAAACCGAACACATCCTTGCCTGGCTGGACAAACCTGGCGTGCGCATCGTCAGGGTGACGGGAGTATGGGCCTGCCCCATCGGGAGCGCCGAGCGCTGGCGCGACCTGCTCGGCATGCTCTCACCGCCGGACTCTGCTCTCCGGTAAATACTCGGAGTGCGGTCGCGAATGTACCAACCTAAGGTTCGCGCGAATCGGCTTTTACCAAAGCCGCGGGGGACGTGGCGTTGCCAATGCGTCGCGAGGAACACATAAGGCACGAGAACGCGGACAGAGGGCCTCTTCGTGCGAACGGGAAGCAAAGTATCCTGTGCCGCTATGACCGTTCGACCCGCTGTACTGCGCCGGCTTGGCTATCGCATTTACCGTGCTTTGCCACCTCGACTACGCGGATGCGTGGTGCGCTGGCTGACTCCGAACTACACACTCGGCGCGGTGGTATTGCTGCGGGACCCAGCTGAGCAGTTGTTGTTGGTGCGCCAACCAAAGGCGCGTGGCTGGTCACTGCCGGGCGGGCTTGCTGAGCGAGGCGAACGTCCCGTGGACACGGCTGCTAGGGAGTTGGCAGAAGAAGTCAACGTGCGTCTAGAGCCCAGCGAGCTGACACCAGCGCATCCAAACGCAATCTTTCATCCACGAGCTAAGCGAATAGACACTGTCTTTACGGCCACGGTCAACCCGTCGAACGTCAATGTCCGGGTGGACCCTGACGAAATTCTCGAAGCGCACTGGTACCGGATCGACGGGTTACCGCCGTTGACTCGAACAACCGCGCAGCTATTGCATACCTACGGGCTTTGGGCCGCTTTGTGATGTCGGCTTATGACCGCGACCATCCACTATGTGCGGTGGTGCTGGCGGCTGGCTCGGGTACTCGACTCGCGCCGCTGACTCGCTATCTACCCAAGGTGCTGTGCCCGGTGAATAACCAGCCGCTGCTCGATCGGGCGCTCGGCGAGCTCGCACAGCTGGGACTCTTCGGGCCTGATCGCGTTGCGGTCAATGCGCATCATCAGGCGGACAAGATTGTGGACGCGGTGGGCGAGCGAGCGCGCCTCTCCGTGGAGCCAGAGCCGCTGGGTACCGCAGGGGCGATCGGGGCACTGCGGGATTGGATTGATGGCCGGGACGTGCTGGTGCTCAACGGCGACGCATACCGATCGGTGGGGCAGCCGCATCCGCAAGAGTCCGCTAGCGCGGTGCCGCTTTTGGCGTCCCTAGTGGACAGTTGGCCAGGCGTACACCCGCGACTGTTTGTCGTGGACACTGGTCACGATGACCCGAGCAAAGAGTTTGGCCGTTGGCGCTTTGCGGGCGCCTCGCTGCTGCCGTGGCGGATGGCCCGCGAACTCGCGCTCAGGCCGAGTGGGCTGTATGAGGCGGTGTGGCGCCAGGCTTATGCGGCAAAACGGCTGGAACTCATCGAGTTTGCCGGTACTTTCATCGACTGCGGAACCCCCTCGCACTATCTCGCCGCGAATCTGCATGCCTCAGCCGGCGCGACCGTGCTCGGCCCAGGTGCGATCGTCGAGGGCCGGGCCGAACGGTGCGTAATTTGGCCAGGCGGCGTGGTCGGCTCGGAAGAAGACCTCACCGAGGTCATTCGAATAGGACAAGACATAACGATTCCTGGGCCACTCACTCATATTCGTTGACCGTAGAGATGGAATCTGACTATGGAGAAATTTATAGCCCGCATCCCGGAAGGCACAGCACAAGAAATCTTTGAAAGTTCACGCGGATTAGAGACACAACGCGGATTTTATAATAAAAATGTGGGGCCAGGGCTAGTCCCTGTCAAGATTAACAATAACAATTTTGCAGCTCCTCGGTACGAGAAAGTCCACGTAATATGCAGATATCCAAGTAGTCCGCAGGCAGAATTTATTGAGATGTGCCCCCGTGGTACAGGAAACATAGCTGAACGTGAGGCACAATGAAGGTTATTCAGTTGGGTTTAGTGGCTTGTTCTGAATGTTTCTAGTGCGAGTACTGTTTCGATAAAGCTTTTCAGTTTATAGAGTGGTCCTCGGTAAACTGTTGAGAGTATTTTCCAGTTTTTGATGTGTGCTATGCAGCGTTCTACGGGTGATCGTAGTTGTGCGTGTTCTTTGTTGATTTGTTTTTCTATGTTAGATAGTTCTCGGAATTGTGGTTTTTTGATGGGTGTTTTAGCAGTGTCTGTTCCGTAGTAGCCAAGGTCGGCGTATATGCTCTTCCCTGTGAGCTTATTTTCTAGTCCACTATTGGTAAATGCTTTCGTGTCGTGAGTTGATCCTGCTAGTGGTTTCCCGGCGCATAAATATGTTCCGTCTGTGTCGCAAGCGGTTTGAAGATTGAATCCTTTTCGTTTATGTTTTCCGGAGTATATTCCCTGTTTGCAGCGCCAGTTCCAGGTTGGTATGAGGGTTCCATCAACCAGGCATATTTGTTCTTCTTGGATGCGTTGGTGTCGCTGCCGTGTTTCGTGATCGAGTAGTTTTTTAATACGGACTAGCATGCGTGAAATTGTTCGAGATACAGTTGATTGGGAAACGTTAATGAATTCGCCTAGAGCGTGTTGACTCAAATTAGTTCTCAAATATCTTAAGACAAGTAAGACACTGTCTGAAAGAGAAAGGACTTTCCTGTTATTTGGGTCCGAGAATTCTGTGCCGTATCTTTTTTCATACCGGGTTATGATCTCGTTTTCCTGATCGCATGTGAGGCCTGTGCTAGAATTAGTTTGCAACGGTTTTCCTTATCCTATTATGCTTTATTTTGCGATAACATAATAGCAAGGAGAACCGTTGCTTTTTATTTACCTAAACCCAACTGAATAACCTTCTCTGTAACAGCGTTGGTCTAATTCAGTCATGTCACTAAAGCAGCATCATGGCATATATGCGTTCAATGCATCGGTTACTCGGGATTTACCCCCAGGACGCCGACACCCAGCGTTCGAGGGCCCGCGCGGCCATGCCGGTGTCCAATGCGGTTTGGCACGGCCAATGCCGTTTCGCACGGCGACCGAGACCGCAACGTCGCTGCCGTCACCAAAACCGGTGTGTGCGGCCAACGCGACGGCAGCATTGATTACCACCGCATCTCGCACCGGACCACTCGTTCCAGCCAGCAGCCCTCGCGCCACCTCCGCGTTGTGGGTGGCATCTCCCCCCCGCAAAGCATCGGGCGCGCTCCGAGGAATGCCAAAGGCTTCCGCATCAAGGACCGTCCGCCGAAACTCTCCATTGTGGACAATCCATAGATGGGTGGGAGCACCCGTGGTGAATTCATCTAAGCCGTCATCGCCCCGCATCACCGCGGCGGACGCACCCCGGCGCGCGAGGACGCCGGCCAGTACCGGCGCCATCCGCACATCCGCACATCCGAACGCGCCCGAACGTGGTTGCGCCGGGTTAGTCAGCGGGCCCAGACAGTTAAAGACTGTCGGAACCCGCAGCTCCCGCCGAGTAACCGCCGCGTGCCGCAGCCCGGGGTGAAACCGCGGCGCGAAGCAAAAACCAATGCCAGCCTCTGTGACACAACGAGAAACCTCGTCTGGCCCAAGGTCGATGCGCACGCCGAGCGCTTCTAGCAGATCGGCGGCGCCACAGCTCGAGGACGCCGCGCGGTTGCCGTGCTTGACCACCGGCACACCCGCACCCGCCACCACCATTGCTGCCATGGTCGAGATATTGACCGTGTTGGCACCGTCGCCACCGGTGCCCACGACGTCTGCTGCGTCCACCTCAACGGGCACTCGAGTGGCGTGGTCCAGCATCGCCCCTACCAGGCCCACGACTTCTTCGGCCGTTTCGCCCTTGGCACGCAATGCGATGGCAAAGCCGGCTATCTGGGAGGGGCTCGCCTCGCCGGACATGATCTCTCCCATGGCCCAGGAGGTGTGGCGAGCGGACAGCGCCTCACCTCGTAAAAGCGAGGCGATAATCGCCGGCCACGTCAGGCGTTCACTGTGGACGGTCGTATCGGACATAACGCCCTCCAGCTATGCACAATGCAAAAAACACTCACGTGCACGATAGTCGGCACGATGGCGTACAGATCGAGGTGTGCCGCTCACACTATTGGATCGGCGAGAGATCTGAACGGCGTTTACGCAACAGATCGGCTACTACTCGTGCCGCCCCGATCGGGTCGATCGGTGCCGCGACATACGCATCCGCCTGAGACCAGGTGGCGAGCCAGCCGTCAACTTTGCGCGCCAACACCACGCAAATGGCCGGTGGGTTCGCCACCTCGACTCTGAGTTGCCGGGAGATGCCCATTCCACCAGCGGGCCACGCCTCGGCATCGAGCAGCAGCACGTCGATGCGGGGTTCGGCGTCTTCTGCCACCGCGGCCATCACCGCGTCAGCCGTCGATACGTCCACGAACTCCAATGGGGGTAGGTCGGAAGCGAGCCCGCGCCCGAGTGCGAGACGCATCGCATCGCGAACAGACGCGTCGTCGCTGTACAGCAACACGGTGGAGTGCTCGCCCGCGCCCATCTTGGTCATGGTCGGGAGCCTACCGTTGCGGTCTGACCAAGTGATGGACCTCGCGGACAGAGTGTGAGCCGTTTCCGCTAGGGAGCACCCGGCGCGGCTAGTTGGGCTGACCAGGTCCATAATGCTGGCGTGACCGCTGAAGCTTCTTCTGTGCCGCAACCGGCAGTGCCGTCGTTAGATCGCAGCAAAATTCATTCGCTTACCCGCCCAAACATGGTCAGCGTAGGCACCATTGTGTGGCTCTCCAGCGAGCTGATGTTTTTCGCCGCACTCTTTGCCATGTATTTCTCGATCCGCGCGGCCGCGCCGCAGCTGTGGAACGAGGAGACCGTCAAGCTAGAGATCCCCTACGCGTTGACATTCACCATCATTTTGGTGGCGTCTTCTATTACCTGCCAACTGGGCGTATTTGAGGCCGAGCGCGGAAACGCGGCTGGTCTACGCCGTTGGTTCAGCATCACGTTCATCATGGGGCTGATCTTTGTATTGGGCCAGGCCAACGAGTTCCGGAACTTGGTCGTCAACGAGCACATCTCCATCAGCTCGAATGGCTATGGCTCGGTTTTCTACCTGACCACTGGTTTCCACGGGCTGCACGTCATTGGTGGCCTCATCGCATTCATCATGATCATGATTCGCTCCACTATGGGGCGGTTTACTCCCGCTCAGGCCACCAGCGCGATCGTCGTTTCGTACTACTGGCACTTCGTCGACATCGTATGGATCGGACTATTCGCCACGATTTATCTCATTAAATAGCTGTTATCGACTCAACGAGTCCGCGCCGGTCAGCGTCCACATGCGACATTGCACTGCTGCCCGACACGGATTCGACCAGACGATTGGTGAATGAACATGAAAGCGTCCGTCCTCACCCGCATGGGTGAGCGGTTTCGTCGCATAGCCGTACTCGGGTTGGCGTTGGGGCTGGTCGGCTGTGCCTACCTAGCCTTCGCCCCCAGTAACGGTCAAGCCAAAGACGATCAACAAAAGTCGATCGCCGTTCGCGAGGGCCAGAAGCTCTACGAAGCAAGCTGTATTACCTGTCACGGTATGAACGCGCAAGGCGTGAAAGACCGTGGGCCTAGCCTCATTGGGGTTGGCCCAGCGGCGGTCGAGTTCCAGGTCAGCACCGGACGCATGCCCGCTGCGGGGCAAGACGCCCAGGAGGCCCGCAAGCCAGCGCAATTCGACAACACCCAGACGAGCCAGCTCGCTGCGTACATCAACTCGTTGGGTGGCGGGCCGAGTATTCCGTCAGGCAATCTGCGCGGGGACATCTCCAAAGGCGGCGAGCTGTTCCGCGTCAACTGCGCTTCCTGTCACGGTTTCTCTAGCAACGGCGGTGCGCTGTCGTCCGGCAAATACGCCCCCTCGCTCAAAGACGCGACCGACCGGCAAATCTACGCCGCCATGCTTACCGGCCCAGAAAACATGCCGGTCTTCGGTGACACCGAACTCACCCCTACTGAGAAAAAAGCGGTAGTGGCGTACGTACAAAACATGAAGTCTGACCAAGACCAGGGTGGCCTGGGCATCGGTCGGACCGGCCCAGTTCCCGAAGGGCTGGTCGTGTTCTTGGTCGGCATCGCCGTGTTGTTGTTCGCCACGCTGTGGATCGCGGGGAAGTCATGAGTGGAAAAGAGCACACACGTTCTCACGACGTCTCCACAGTGGACGTCGAAGCCTCCTCTACAAGCCAGTTCGAGCTAGTCCGCGAAGGCGCCCGTCGCGACGGGGTCGAGATAGCGCACTACCAGATGCGTTTGACCGAGCCGGGGGAAAAGAAGCTAGAAAAGCGCATCGAACGCACTATCGCGCTCTGCCTCTTTATTGCCGGACTCGCTGCGCTCGCCTTCGTGGTGATCTACGTTGCCTGGAATTGGAAGTACCACCCTGGAACCGGCGCCGACAAGTGGTTCACCCCCTTGCTGGGCTTCACTATGGGCTTGGCGTTTTTCGGTGTCGGTTTCGCGGTGCTTATCTGGTCCAAGAAACTCCTGCCGGAAGAAGTCGCCGTTCAAGACCGCCACGACGGTGGATCGCCCGCGGACGAGCGCGCACTGACTGGGGCAACGTTGCTCAACATGGTCGACGAGACCGGTATTAAGCGACGCCCCCTACTCAAGGGCGCGCTTGCGTTTGGGTTGGTGCCGCTCGGCGCTATGGCGGTCGTGCCGCTCGGCGCCATGATCAAGAACCCCAAGAACGACATGTTCACGACCGGCTTCCGTAAAGGCGTGCGGCTGGTGCGGGAGGACGGCACACCGGTCCGGGCGGAAGACATCTCTGCCGGGGGACTCCTCACGGTTTTCCCGGGAATTCCCGAAGGAACAACCAACAAATACGCCGATTCCCCCACATTGCTTATTCATTTGCGAGAAAAAGACGCGGCCAAGGTCAAGGTTCCTCAAGGCCGTGAAGACTGGCACCATGGCGCATTCTTTGCCTACTCCAAGATCTGCACCCATGCCGGCTGTCCCGCCAGCCTTTACGAGCAGCAAACCCAGCGATTGCTGTGCCCCTGCCATCAGTCGCAGTTCAATGTGCTCGACAAATGCACTCCAATATTTGGCCCGGCGACCCGCTCGTTGCCGCAATTGCCGATCACCGTCGATGACGAGGGTTACTTCGTCGCCCGGTCCGATTACCATGAAGCAGTTGGACCCGCTTTCTGGGAGCGCCCGTGAAGCTACCGAAGATCAAACCCGCCGACGCCGCAAAGGAACTGGACGATCGGTTTGGAGCGGCCACCCCGGTTCGCCGCCTGCTGAACAAGGTCTTCCCCGACCATTGGTCGTTCTTGCTCGGCGAAATCGCGCTGTATTCGTTCGTGGTGCTGCTGCTTTCTGGAGTGTTCCTCACACTGTTCTTCCAGCCATCCATGACCGAAGTCGTGTACCACGGCAGCTACACTCCGCTGCGCGGAATCTCCATGTCACAGGCTTACGCTTCCTCTTTGGACATTTCGTTTGATGTGCGCGGTGGTCTGGTGATGCGCCAGATTCATCACTGGGCAGCGCTGCTGTTCTTGGCCGGCATGTTGGTGCACATGTTCCGTATCTTCTTCACCGGCGCTTTCCGCAAGCCACGCGAGACAAACTGGCTTGTCGGAATCACCTTGCTGATCATGGGAATCATGGAGGGCTTCGCTGGGTATTCACTGCCGGACGATGGCCTCTCCGGCACGGGGCTGCGCATCATGAGCGCCATCATCCTGTCCATCCCGTTGGTCGGAACCTGGCTGTCCTTCGCCATCTTCGGTGGTGAGTTTCCGGGAGAGCTCATCGTGTCGCGTCTCTACATTGCGCACGTACTGCTGGTCCCCGCGCTCATCTTAGGGCTTATCGCTGTCCATTTGGGTCTATTGGTGAAGCAAAAGCACACCCAATTCCCCGGGCCGGGCCACACCGAAAAGAACGTGGTGGGAACTCGCATGTTCCCGGGGTTCGCCGCGAAAGGTGGCGGATTCTTTGCACTTGTTTTCGGCGTGCTCGCCATGCTCGGTGGACTCTTTCAGATCAACCCGATCTGGTTGTTTGGCCCCTACCAAGCGGCAGCTGTTTCTGCGGGTTCGCAGCCGGACTTCTACATTGCCTGGACCGATGGCGCGATCCGACTATGGCCAGCGTGGGAGACGCGTAACTTCGGGCACACCATTCCGGCCATCTTTTGGCCCAGCGTGGTGCTAATGGGTGCGACTTTCACCATCGCTGCGTTGTATCCCATGCTGGAGGCCAAATTCGGCAAAGACCGGCGACATCACAACCTGCTCCAACGACCACGGGATGTGCCAGCCCGTACCGCACTCGGGGTCATGGCCATTACATTCCTGATGGTGCTACTTATTTCAGCAGGCAACGACATCATCGCCGATAAGTTCGACATCAGCTTGAACGCGATGACCTGGGCGGGCCGGATCACCATGATCCTCTTCCCGCCGCTCGCCTACTTTATTACCCACCGTCTCTGCCTCGGTCTTCAGCAACACGACCGCGAGGTATTGGCGCACGGCATCGAAACCGGCACCATTCGTCGATTGCCGCACGGTGAATTTGTCGAGGTACATCAACCGCTGCCCGGTAGTCCCAACGGTCACGGCGGCGAGCACGAGGCGCTGGAATATACCGGCAGTGCCGTCCCCAAGAAGCTCAACAAGCTGGGCGCTGGCGGTGAGTCACCTCGCGGATTCTTCTTCCCCATCGAGCCACCCAAGCAGGTCACCAAGGGCAAGGAACTGGCGCACAGCGGAGCGCACGCCGCGGGCACCGGCGAGCATGAGGCGGCCGACCGCCATAAACACGATGGGTAGCGATCACGCTATCTACAGTGGACTGTGAGGGGGCGGAAGTATTTCCGTCCCCCTCCTCATTTTGGCGTATCCCCCTGTGTGATAAGAGATCCAGTTAGCCGCCATCTATGTGTCTAAGCACTCTGCCCTCTAATGACAACCAAGCCAGCGCGCCATATAAGGTGTCAGAACAGCCATGACAGCACGTCCATGAACAACGGCGCATGGGCGCTGAGTGACAGATCACCTGCGCGCCACAGCGCAAGCGATGGATGAGAGCTTCACCTTCAGGTCAGTGTGGACAGCCGTGGCGTCTTCCAGATGTTCGTAAAAACTCAAAGGAGTGTCTATCGCATACGCGACAGACACTCCTTTGAAACGAAGCAGAATGAGCTCTAGTGGCTAGGCCTGCTACCCGTGTAGTACTCGAAGAGCAAGCCGCCAACAGTGAGAATGACGGCGATGCCACCCACCACAAGCAACCATACGTCCCAAAAAACAGCCCCCAACCCCGCCACAGCGGCCGAGAGCGCGATGCCGAAAGGCCAATAGCTGCCGGGGCTGAAGAAGCCCAGGTCGCCCGCGCCCTCATGCACTTCAGCATCCGCACGGTCTTCTGGACGCGGTTCGAGCCTGCGTGCCACGAAGGTGAAGTACATCCCGCAGAGAAAACACAAGCCTCCAGAGAGCACCAACGCGGTGGTGCCTACCCAGTCCGCCTTGTGGACGCTGTTATTAGTCCAGATGTAATAGACAGCGGCCATGATAAACAGGAATACCGCTACCCCATTGAAGAGGCGAGACTCAGTCTTCATCGATCATCCTTTGCCACTGTAAATCTTCTGCCTACCGCCCCACGTCACGACAAGCCCCTGCGCCCGCGGAGCAGAATGCGACGCGAAAAAGACCCCTCGGTCGATGCTCCCGGAATCGCATATGACGCAACCAGAATCTCAGCTGGCCGTACGGCTGGTTCTGTCGGTGTCGAACGGCGCGGTTGTCGTTGCGTAGGGAGCCTCGCCGATCGCGCTCAGCGAATCGGCGGTGGACTTCCCGTCCTGCTTCTCCTTGAGGAATCGCTGGTACTTGCTCGGGCTCACAGCGCGTAGCTCAAAGTTCATGTCCGCGTGGTATGTGCCGCACAACTCAGCACAGTGCCCCACATACGCACCGCCCTTGCTAACCGTCACCTGGAATGAGTTCGGGTGCCCAGGGATAACGTCGCGCTTAAACAACAGCTCCGGTACCCAGAATGAGTGAATAACGTCTTGGGATTTTTCGTTAAACCGAATTGTTTTGTTCGTGGGCAGAACCAAAATGGGCACTACCTCGGTGCTACCAAACGTCTCGACCATCTGGCCATTTTTGTCTTTTACACCGGGGTATTGGAAATCCCAGTTCCACTTGAAGGCAACCACATTGACGGTGACGTCTGGGTGCTTCGATTCTTTATCGACGAATGTCTGTGCTGATGCCGTGTAGTAGAACAACACCACCACGATGAGGATCGGCGCGATCGTGTAGAGCACCTCGATCGGCATGTTGTATTTGGTCTGCGGCGGAAGCTCGCCATCAGTCTTCCGCTTGCGATAGCGGAACATACACCAAAAGATGAGTCCCCATACCAAAACGCCTACGATCAGCGCCGCAACAACTGACCATGTCCACAAGTCACGCATTTTCTCGGCTTGCGGAGTGATACCGCTCGGCCAACCGAACCGCAACGCGTCTTTGACATCACACCCGGACAGCGTCAAGGCAAGTACCGGGGCGCCCAGTGCGATCCGCCATATCTGGCGACGAGAACGCGCGGAAGCGACATGCTGGCGCTGCGCCACGTCAGGGCCTGTCTTGGACGGTGCGGCAGGTCGATTGTGCGAGGAGATCACGGGCGCAGATTACCCGCACCGGCACGCCACACCTGCTCCGGGTACCTCGTGATCCTGGTGACCGCATGGGGTAATAGCTCGATGCGTCGTTCTGTTGGCAACGACGGCAACAGAACGACAACAGCGCAACGGTTACGGTGGGACACATGGCCGCGATGCCGGGCTCCACCCCCGCCCGAACATATTTAGACGCCGCAACGGCGATGCCGCTCCATCCCGTTGCTCAACAAGCGCTCCTGGCCGCATTAGACGACGGTTGGGCTGATCCCTCCAGGTTGTATGCGGAAGCCGCTCGGGCACGGCGGTTAAGCGATGCCGCTCGGCAAGCATTGGCTGACGTCATCGGTTGTCATGCCGACGAAATCATCGCTACGTCAAGCGGCACCCAGGCAGCCCACCTCGCGGTGGCAGGCGCGGTAAAGGCCGCCCATGAGCACGACAAGGCATACAACGCGGTAGTGCATTCCACAGTGGAGCATTCGGCGGTTCTGCGGGCAGTCGACGAGCACTGCGCCCACGGAGGTCGACGAGTAGCGGTACCGGTCGACCGCACAGGTGTAGTCGACCTTGACGCATGGCGCCAAACGGTGCACGGTTCTGGGATCGCGCTCGCCGCTCTCATGCATGCCAATCACGAGGTAGGCACCGTCCAGCCGGTGAGCGCGGCCGGCCAAGCCTGTGCTGTCGCCCATGTTCCGTTCTATGTAGACGTATCTGCCGCTCTTGGCTGGCGGGACAGTCCCGACGCGTGGTCGTTGCTGTCGGCGAGTGCCCGTAAGTGGGGAGGCCCGGCAGGGGTGGGGATACTCGCCGTTCGGCGGACCGCTCGCTGGAGCAACCCTCTCCCCCATGCACCAGAAGAGCACCACGTTGTTCCAGGTGGGGCTAGCCTTCCCAACGTGGTGGCCGCCGCGGCCTCGTTGCGGGCCTTTGTGGCCGAACGAACACAAGCAGAAACCAGATTGCGCGCCCTCATCGATCGCATCCGCACCGAGGTTGCTTCTCGCGTTGCCGATGTCGAAGTGGTCGGCGATCCGCTGGACCGACTTCCCCACATCGTCACGTTCTCTTGCCTCTATGTGGACGGTGAAGCGCTAGTGCACGCACTCAATGCGCAGGGATTCTCCGTGAGCAGCGGATCGGCCTGCACCTCGGAGACTGGTCAGCCATCCCACGTTCTGACGGCGATGGGCGTACTCAGTCACGGCAACGTTCGGGTGTCGTTGCACCCTGGGATCACTGCTGCCGAGGTCGACCGGTTTCTTGATGTCCTGCCGGAGACAGTGCGGCGTCTGCGCGCGACCTCTGGAGTAGCCGACATATGAGCGAGCAGCCCAACCGATCAGCAACGCGGCCAGACACAGTGGACTGTACTGGCCAACGGTGCCCGCTCCCGGTACTCGCTCTAGCCCGGTGGGCGCTCGACCGACCCGCCGGGTCTCTGGTACGGGTCATCGCTGACGACCCGGCCGCGGCCACCGACATCCCCGCTTGGTGCCGACTCCGCGCCCACAATTACCTCGGTGCCACCTCGGTTAATGGTCGCCCCGCATACGACGTACGTGTTGAAAGGGCAACCGGCCAGAGCTAGCGTTCACCGCTTCCAGGTACTAGTGCCAGGCGGGTATTCCTCCGGCGCCGAAGTCCGCTGTGGCAGCGAACTCGGCGCCCTCCGCGAAACTCAGTGGAAAGAGTCTCCACAGGCACATGATCCAGAGGCGTTGGGGTTATCGATGGTAAAACCCTGCTTGGCAATCGTGTCCACAAAATCGATCTTTGCTGCCATGAGATAAGGCTGGCTCATTCGGTCCACCACTACCGAAACATCACCGAACTGGACCACACTGTCGCCGTCGAGCGAACGCTCGTCAAAGTAGAGCTGGTAGCGCAAACCAGAGCAACCACCGGGCTGAACAGCGATCCGTAGCATGAGGTCGTCGCGGCCTTCTTGTTCTAGCAACGCCTTGACTTTGGCCGCAGCAGCCTCGGTGAGTACTACGCCGGTCGCGGTTTCTTCGCCGCCCGCACCAGCCGTTGGTGCGTTCGAAACGGTGTTGTCTGCTGTGTTAGTGGCGGTCACAGCCCACGCTCCCCTGCTTGTCAGTACGTTTGAGTGCCCGCCCACAATCAGCGCGCAACCCTATGGTTGCACACAGCCCAACCTGATCCACACCACGCGGCGCCGCAGACCTTCCCCACGCATGAGGCGTTCGTCATAAACTCCGTCTACCCGACAACTTCCGAGCACCGACCTGGCACCATATGTCTCGTGACAAGCCCACAGCTTCAATGGCAAGAACCCAGCGGCACCGCCACCGCATTGCTTTTGCTGGGACGCGGGGCGGATGCAAACTCTGAACGAGGAGTTTCCTGCCCTGGCGAACTACCTGAGCCGTCCGATCCTCAGCTGGTCGAGCGCGCCACCGCTGCTCGGGAACTGCTAGGCGACCGCGTATTTATTTTGGGACATCACTACCAACGAGACGAGGTCATCGCATTCGCCGACGTCACTGGCGACTCTTTTAAACTCGCTCAACTCGCTGCCGCCCGACCGCGGGCAGAATTTATTATTTTTTGCGGCGTGCACTTCATGGCAGAGTCAGCCGACATTCTGACCACGGAGCATCAACGGGTCATTTTGCCCGACCTCGCCGCTGGCTGTTCCATGGCGGACATGGCAGCGATCCAACAAGTGGAGCAAGCCTGGTCGGTCTTGGCGCAACATGGCCTTGCGTCGAACACAGTGCCGGTCAGCTATATGAATTCCTCCGCTGCCATCAAGGCATTCACTGGTCGACACGGCGGCACGATCTGTACCTCCTCTAATGCCAAAAAAGCACTGGAATGGGCGCTCAAAAATAACGAGAAAGTGCTTTTCCTGCCCGATCAGCACTTGGGACGCAACACCGCGGTGTTGGAGCTAGGGATTCCGCTCGAACAATGCGTGGTGTACGACCCACATAAGCCCCAGGGTGGCCTCACAGCGCAGGAGCTGCACGCGGCGACCATGATCTTGTGGCGGGGGCATTGTTCTGTGCATGGACGCTTCACCCTCGACTCTGTACATGACGTGCGAGAACGAGTACAGGATGTCGCTGTGCTGGTACACCCTGAGTGTCGTCACGAGGTCGTCACCAATGCTGACCTTGTTGGCTCCACCGAGTTGATCATCTCCACCATCGAGGCGGCCCCCGCCGGAAGCAGTTGGGCGATCGGCACAGAACTCAACTTGGTGCGCAGACTGGCGTTGCGCCATCCAGATAAAAAGATCGTGTTTCTGGACAAAACTGTGTGCTACTGCTCCACGATGAACCGCATCGACCTCCCGCACCTCGTGTGGGCACTGGAATCGTTGGCCGCAGGAGAAGCCGTCAACGAAATCCGCGTCGACCCACAAACCGCGAAAGAGGCGCGCGGCGCGTTGGATCAAATGCTGGCGCTGCCGCACGGTTAAGCGCTGCTACCCCTTGGGCACAGTGCAAACATGCGGGCACTTGGCCGCGGGTAACCTCGTCATCGCAAAGCCGTAGGCTGAGTAACCGTGATCTCTCTGTTTCGTCGGCACACTGGCGCGGCCTCTCCGGTCAGCGATGCCGCACCCTCCCCCCGTCAGGCAGGCGGTAAAACCACGCCAGAAGCCCCCCGTGAGAACGACGGGCTCAGCCATTCCAGCAAAAAAATGACTGCGGGCAAAGGGCGTCCCACCCCTAAGCGTCGCGACTCTCAAAAGCATCGCCCGGTCACATCAGCGCCGCAGACGAACAAAGAAGCACGCACACGTATGCGTGAGCGCATGAAGGCAGAACGAGCCGAAAGATACGAAGGCATGCGGCGCGGCGATCCGGAGCACCTGCTACCCCGGGATCGTGGACCGGTTCGCGGCTTCGTGCGTGACCTCGTCGACGCTCGCCGCAACATTGGACCGTGGTTCTTTGGCGGAACATTTGTCGTTGTTATTTGTTCGCTGGGCTTCATGCCACCAATAGTTCGTTCGGTGTCGACGCTGGCGTGGCTGCTGCTCATGCTTTTTATGATCATCGACGCGTTGCTGATTACGCTGCGTATTAAACGAGAGGTGCGCAGTCGGTTCCCAGAGTCAGATGAGCGCCCTGTCAGCCTGTGCTTCTATGGCGTGATGCGTTCGGTAGTTTTCAGAAAATTGCGTAATCCTAAGCCTAAGGTCCACGTGGGAGACGAGCTCTAAGCTATGGCCAGTTACAGTCACGCGGCGTTCGCATCGACTGACGCGACCGTATCCGATCCACCAAGTGCGCCACAGTCGAAGACGCGCTCTGATCACACAGATCGCGCACCGGCATCGCAACGGCATCCTGGGGTTTTCCGGCACACACGTGACGCTTTCACACGGCTTCCTCAGCTCATCCGGCGTCATCTTGCGTTGACGATCGTGTTGGCGCTGGGCGCAATCGTGCGGGCTGCCATTTACTACGGCTACGGCCCTGCTTACTATTTTTCGGATACTCGCGGCTATTTCGAATACGCCAACTTGGGTATTCCACAAGCGATCCGAGGCTATGGCTATTCGGAGTTTTTAAATCTCTTTCGCTGGACCGACTCGGTCTGGCCCATCACAATCACCCAGCACCTCATAGGTTTAATTGGTGCTAGCGCGGTCTACGCACTCGTCCTGCGCCGAGGCGGGCCTCGATGGCTCGCCATTGTTGCCGCAATCCCGATCGCGTTCGACGGTTACGAGCTGGTGGTAGAGCACTACCTGCTGGGCGACAGCTTGACCAGTGTTCTCGTCTTGCTCGGCTTCGTCTGTCTCATGTGGCAAGACCGTTTGACGGTCAAGGCAGCCGCTTTTGGGGGGCTGTTCTTTGCGTTAGCCCTACTAACCCGCAGCGCCGCGCTCCCGGTGATTCCGCTGGCGGGATTGTATGTGTTGGTACGCAGAGTGGGCTGGCGGCAAGTAACAGCGCTGGTGCTGGCGGTCGCGATCCCCACCTTGGGATATACCACCTGGTTCCACCACTACTACGGAAAGTTCAGCCTGAGTACTTGGCAGAATCGCTGGATGTACGGACGAGTGATGTCCATTGCGGACTGCAAGCACCTCAAGCTCAACCCGCCGGAAAAATTGTTGTGCAACCGGCCGGAGAACGACAACGCCTACAAAGTGGATTGGTACGTGTGGAGCGCGGATAGCCCGGTGGGAAAGGTCCCGGGGCGGTACGCCTACACATTGTCAGCCAAGGTCATGCTGCAGCAGCCGCTAGACTTCAGCCGCCTCGTCGCCCGAGAGACATGGGCTTTCTTCTCGCTTGACTTTTATCTGCACCGAAAAGAGCCACGAGGCACTACATGCCCGCAAATCTGGGAGTTTCCGTACCAGGTCAAGAACTACAACTGCTCTCCCAACCCGGTTGCAAGCACACAGTTTGGCAATCACCGCGGCGCCGCACCTGCCACCTGGTCGGGTACCGTTCCTAGGCTTTTGTACCATTACCAGCGCTACGGCGGCGTCACGCCAGGGCCCTTGCTTGCGCTATGTCTATTGCTCGTCATTGCCGCACTATTGGCACCCATCTTGGCGCGCAGACGTGGCATTGCTCCACGTCCGGACGCATGGCGACTACGGTGGGATGCGCTATTGCTGGGCGCCTCCGCCCTTGGTCTACTCATAATGGCGGCTGCGACCTCGCAGTTTGACATTCGGTACGGTGTGTCGATCTTGGCGCTCCTACCACCAGCAGGTGCGCTGGCGTGGGTAAGCCTACGAAGGACTTTGCGTCCTCGTCCGTCAGATACGAGCCACACACCATCGCGATCACCGCGCACCGAATCGGAGGTACAGGGTGCTTAATGAAATTGATAACGCATCCGTGAATGAGCAACTCAACATGGACACCGCGTCGGCACCGATACTGGCCGCGGACGGGGAACGTCCCGTCGAGGTCACTGTGCTCATGCCTTGCTTGAATGAGGCAGAAACGCTCGCGATATGTGTCCGCAAAGCTGTTACCTCGCTTCGAGAGCTTGGTGTCGATGGCGAGGTGCTGGTTTCCGACAACGGCAGTACCGACGGCTCGCAGGAGATCGCCGTCGCCAACGGTGCCCGTGTCATCCATGCACCGATCCGTGGTTACGGTGGGGCACTCATCGCGGGGATCGAGAAAGCCCGCGGCGAGTACGTCATCATGGCCGACGCTGACGACAGCTACGACCTCTCCCACCTTGCGCCTTTCATCACTAAGTTGCGTAAGGGCCACGATGTGGTGATGGGTAACCGCTTCCGTGGCGGTATCGCCCCAGGCGCTATGCCTCCTTTGCATAGGTATTTGGGTAACCCCGTGCTGAGCTGGCTCGGGCGGCGGCTCTTCAACCTCAAGGGCGTCAAAGACTTTCATTGTGGGATCCGGGGCTTCAACCGCGACCGCATTCGCGAGCTGCGTCTATGCATGCCAGGTATGGAATTCGCTTCCGAGCTCGTAGTCCGCGCGGCGAATGCTGGCTACGACATGGTGGAAGTACCCACCACACTGCGCCCCGATGGTCGAAGCCGCGCACCGCATCTACGAACCTGGCGTGATGGCTGGCGTCATCTACGTTTCTTGCTTGTCTTCGCTCCGCGCAAGACGCTGGTGTGGCCTGGGGCGCTCTTGGCTCTTGTAGGACTTCTTGGTACCGCGGCGCTCGCGATCGGCCCGGTTTCGCTGGGCAGCATCACCTTTGACGTCAGCGCATTGGTCTACACGTGTATGGCGACGTTGGTGGGCACCCAGCTCTTCCTCTTCGGCGGCTGCGCCAAATTGTATGGACGCACCGAGGGCCTGATCTCAGAAAAGACTATGGCCTCGTGGCTCAAGGTCCTTCGGCTGGAAGTCTGTGCGGTGGCAGGGGTGATCCTCATGCTCGGAGGGCTTGTCGGCACAATCATCGCCATTAGTAAGTGGGGCGATGCAAGCTTTGGCAACCTGGATGCCCGCAACATGATGCGGCTGGTTGTTCCTTCTGCCACAGCGATTTCGCTTGGCGTGGTTGTTATCTGCACCGGATTTGTGGCCAGCCTGCTCACGCTGCGTCGGGCGGCGGTTCCGGCCGACCAACTTGCCGCGCTGCGCGGTGAGGACGAGCGGGAGACCACGTTGGTATAAAGCGCATCTACGTAGCAAAAAGGGCGCTCGAGCGTTGGCTTGGGCGCCCTTTTTTGCTCAATTCCAGTGGCTACAGCCAACGACGCGGTGTCCAGCACGGCCAGCTGGTCACAGCTGGCGGACATCCAATAAGGTATTCGGACCTGTTCTAGGTCTCCGTAGTCAGTGGCATCCGGTACTCGATCCGGTCATCGTCCAACAGCTCCACCTGAGAGGCTCCGCCCTCGCGTAGTTCCCGCCAGTTCTCCCCCAGCCAACTTTCCGCGTCGGACTGGTTAGTGAAGTCTTCCTGAGCTGGCTGAGCAACCTCCACGTGCGACTCATCGTCGGCAAGGTAACGCCAGGTCCACATTCGCAGTTCCCCTCGATCGATCGCCGCGGTTTTTCTTAGGTTAGTCGCAATCGTAGGTGCTGTAGCCTGCCGACGTGACTAGCGCCGAACATCCTCCTGAGCACCCCGTCCCCGCGCCAGACCAAACGTCACTCGACGCCGCGCGCAGCGCATGCCGGCTGCTGACCGCACACGGCCAATCGTGGGGTGAGCTCACTGAGCTACTGAGTTGGGCTGCCGGCGCACAGCACACTTGGCCAGTGGTCGCTTTCCAGAAGCCGAGCGTGGCGGTAGTGGGAACGGTCAGTCAATGGCACCAGGACTTCGCTCATGCAAGTGGGCTTCGGATAGCTTCGGAGAAAAACACGCGGGCCACCGAGCCCAGCTCGCATGCGGCCTACGAACACGGCACACACGCCGCGGACACCCTGGTGGACGAAGGGGCCGACCTGATCATTCCGATGATCGGCGCCGTCGCGGGACCGGGACAGGACAAAGCTGCCGCCGCTGGCGCGGTAGTCGCGGCATTGCTCAGGCTTGAACCCCAACAGGTTCTGGGTTTCGACTTGATAGCGGGTCGCATTGACGGCGCAAGCCAGGGCGACGGCGCCACCATCAGTAACGAATACCGTCCAGCGAATGACACGGCATGGATGACGCGATGCGCCCAGGTCCGCGATCGAGCCTGGCAGCTGCAGAAGTCCACGCCGCAGTCCATCCCTGGCGCGGTTGCCGCAGTGAACAGCCCGAGCGTGGCGTGGGCCGCTGGGCTACTGGAACAGTCCGCTCGCCGGCACACTCCCGCCCTTATCGATGGGCCCACGCTCGCGGCAGCCGCACTGCTGGTTGGAGAGTTCCTACCCGCCGCGGTCGGCTGGTGGTACGCCGCGCACAGCAGTAAGACCGAAATCGAACGTTATGCGCTCGGCGCGCTGCACCTGGCGCCGTTGCACAGTTCGGGGATGCAACTGGGAGAAGGCGTCGGAACCGCTATGGCACTGCCCACCATTCAAGCGGCGTTGGCAGCGGCAGCCTTATAGGGCTCACGAGTGAGTGTTGTGGGCGGGGTCGATGCACCGCCCACAACACTCACTTTATAAACACCTCAGTTAGTTTTTGAGTCCTTGGATGAACTGGGTCCACTCGCCGCTGCCGAATACAAGCGCTGGGCCACGTCGGTCCTTGGAGTCACGCACTGCCACCTGGCCCTCCACCGGGGCAACCTCCACACACGCGGTCGAATTCGGTCCGCAGCGAACTGCTTTTCTCCATTTTGCTCCGTCTAGGGTAATTTTCCGCATGTACTTCACCTTTCCATTTGAGCGAACAACGACTTGTCCGCGGATAGTGTGCAACTTGCTGACGAGGTAGGGAAGAAACCCCTGCAAAGTTGGCACAGACCGGGATAGCCATCACTCCGCCTGCCTCGACTCAGCGGTCAACAACTGTCACGTCCGTCAAATTCACATTCCATGACATATTGCGGCATTCCGCTAACGGCCGCACTATGGGAATGCGTCAATGGCGCTGATTACGGTGCCGTTCGGCAGGGGTCGGCGGTGGTTTCGCACCCGATTGACCTGTGCGAACGCCAAGATGAGGAGACACAAACATGGACAACAACGCCGCCGCAACAGACGCGCAGTCGATGTACAAGCTGCTCTCCGACGTCTCAGCTACCCAAGAGCGACAGGGAGAGCAACTCCGGCGGATTGAGGCGCAAATCACCGAGATTCACAAGCACATGCGTATTTGGACGGATTCAGCTGGCCTTAACCCGCCGCGCTGAGGCCACCACGAAGGGCGGGGCGGTGAGCCGTCCGCCAACGCGGCGACCACGTACATCGAGCTCTATCTCATCGCCATCGGCCAGCCCGGTGGCGATGTCGATGAGCGCCAGACCTATCCCCACCCGCAGAGATGGCGAGTAGGTGCCGCTCGTTAATGACCCGACCGGGGTATCCCCGTCAGGAAGGTATATCGACATACCTGGGCGGGGAACGCCCTGTTCCGCGAGTACCAACCCGGTGGCTCGTCGAGTGGGACCCGCCGCTTTTTGCTGTAGCAACGCGTCCCGTCCCCAAAATCGCGGCTTCGCCCAACCAACCGCCCAACTCAAACCGGCTTCTACAGGGGAGATTTTCGGGGTCAGCTCATGTCCATGAAGTGGATAGCCCATCTCGGTGCGCAACGTATCGCGGGCCGCGAGGCCACAGGGACGGATGCCTAAGGATTGCCCCGCTTCCAGCGCCGCATCCCACAACATGGGAGCGGCCTCGGCCGGCACAAGCAATTCGTAGCCATGTTCGCCGGTATAACCGGTGCGGCATATTACTATCCGCGCTGAATCTTGCGCCCGTGCGCCGCCCCACTCAGCCTCGACAAAGCTCATGTATCGATGCCCATGCGGCAAACCGAGCAGCTGCAACAACTCAGCAGATGCGGGGCCTTGTACCGCGATCATCGCATGGGTTCCGTGTTCGTCGACCACAGAGATATCACCAACGCGTGTGCCGTCATCGACGGAGCCGGATGCATAGTCGCGCGCGGCACCAAACGAAGGGGCGGCATCCGCCAAGCGCCGTGTTACCTCGCCCACATTGGCGGCGTTGGGTACGCACAGCACTTCATCGTCGCTGTACCGATACACGATCAGGTCGTCAATAACGCCGCCGGTGACGTCATCACAACACAACGTGTATTGGGCTTGGCCCGAATCAATACGATCCAGATCGTTGGTGAAGCAACGATTGACTAACGCCGCCGCACCCGTCCCCTTGACTCGCACTGTTCCCAGATGCGAGACGTCGAACATCCCTACCGCGTTTCGTACCGCGGCATGTTCGGCCAGCACTCCGCCTTGGGCATATTCGAGTGGCATCTGCCATCCGCTGAAATCAACGAACTTGGCATGTAAGGCAACATGGCAGCTGTGTAGTGGTGAACGACGAACCGGTGGGTGCACATCCATAGCAGCCACGCTACCCATCCGGCGTCGCAGTTAAGCACAATACGGTCCGTATCATGAGCGCGGACGACAAAATGGACAGACGATAGCGGCGGAGGCTAGTACTAATGACGACGGTTGAGTTGCTGGCAGTGCCCACGGAGTCCTCCCTCGCTGACCTCGAAACCGATGCGATTGTCGTCGGCATCCACAGTGGAGCGTCCACGCTCGAACTTGACGACTACGCCACCCGGTTGGATGACGACTTTGACGGCCAGCTCGCCGAGACGCTGCGGGCGCTCGGCGCTACCGGCGCCGTGGGTGAAGTAACCAAACTCGCTTCTCTGGGAAACATGCGAGCACCACTCCTCGTGGCGGTGGGAATGGGTTCACGCGCGCCACGAAGGCAAGACGTAGAAGGCCGCGCGAACCTGAGGCCTTCTACGGAGTCGACTCGTGCTTCCCTTGTGGAGCGAATCCGCCGGGCAAGTGGGGCCGCTATTCGAGCCCTGTCCGGTTGTGACCACGTCGTGCTAGCCCTCAGCACGGAGCAACTATTCATCGGTCATGGATTCGACCCGGAACACCTCGACGCTGACGAGGCCATCCTTGCCGCTGTTGAAGGCGGCCTGCTTGCCAGCTATGACTTCACCGAGGGCAAATCCACGTTGCCATCGTCCTACCGAGCGCCAGTGTCGCATTTCGGAGTCGTCGCCCCCGCCGCATCTGTGACCGATGCATTGCATCATCGAATCAGCGAGTGGCACATCGTGAGCGAAGCGGTGCATCGAGCACGGGATTGGGTGAACACACCAGCTAACCTCCTGCGGCCGGCAGATCTTGCCGTTGCCGCTGCCGATGCCGCTCGCCAGGTCGGCCTTGCCGTCGAAGTTCTTGATGAAGCAGAGCTCGCAGCTGGGGGTTACGGCGGGCTCCTCGCGGTTGGCGGGGGCTCGTCAGCAGAACCACGGCTGGTTCGGCTGGCTTACCGTCCGGCAAATGACCACAGTGGACAGACGCTCCCACGGATCGCTCTGGTTGGTAAAGGCATCACGTTCGACACCGGCGGCATTTCTATTAAGCCAGCCCAGGGCATGGGTGAAATGAAGACCGACATGGCCGGAGCCGCGAGCGTCATCGCAGCGATGCTGGCGATCGCAGAACTCGCCCCTCGGGCGGACGTCATTGGCTATGCCGCGATCGCGGAAAACATGCTGAGCGGAGATGCCTATCGCCCCGGCGATGTGGTCACGCTCTATGGCGGGCACCGAGTAGAGATCTTGAACACTGACGCCGAAGGTCGCATCGTGTTGGGCGATGCGCTAGGCAGAGCAAGCGAAGACCAGCCCGACTACCTATTTGAGGCCTCCACCCTCACCGGTGGTGCGGTCACTGCCCTGGGGCATCGCATCGCCGGCGTCATGGGCACGGCGGCAGCGCGCGCGCTGGTGTGCGCTGCCGGAGAACGAGTCGGGGAGCCGATGTGGCCAATGCCACTTCCCGACGACGTCCGCGCTGGCATGGATTCAGACGTGGCCGACTTTGCCCAGGTCAACACCTCGTTTGATCGCGGAGGGCACATGCTGCAAGGCGGCCATTTCCTGGCCGAATGCATTGGTGAAGGCATCACCTGGGCGCACATCGATATCGCCGGACCGTCCCGTAATCCAGGAAACGCGTATGGCTACCTACCTAAAGGTGCGACCGGCATGCCCACCAGAACACTGGTTGAGCTTGTGCGCGGGATCGGCGCTGGTCAAGAGGCCGATGACACCGCCGCCTTCAACGCCAGTTGACGTGGGCCTGGCATGGCACTAGGTCGTTGGCGGCTCGCGACGGTCAAGTGCCAAGATGGCTTATACCAACTAGCAACGATTAGCAGGAGATACGGTGACCGACTCCAGTTACGACCTCGTGATCCTCGGTGGCGGCAGTGGCGGCTACGCGTGCGCCCTCCGCGCAGCCGAGCTTGGCCAGTCGGTGGTACTTATCGAGAAGGGCAAACTTGGTGGCACCTGCTTGCACAACGGCTGCATCCCCACCAAGGCGCTGCTGCACGCGGGCGAGGTAGCCGATTCCGCCCGAGACGGAGAAGACTTCGGGGTGAAGACCGAGCTGGTCGGCATCGACATGAGCGGCGTCAATGCCTACAAAGACGGCGTCATCTCCAAAATGCACAAAGGCCTGCAGGGGCTTGTAAAGAGCCGCAAAATCGCCTACGTCGAGGGCGAAGGCCGGCTGGTTTCTCCCACCACCGTCGAGGTCAACGGCGAGCGCTACCAAGGCAAGCATGTGCTGCTTGCCACCGGTTCGGTTCCGAAGTCGTTGCCAGGTCTCGACATCGACGGCAAGCGCATCATCACCAGCGACCACGCGCTGCACCTTGGTCATGTTCCCAGCTCAGTGGTCATTTTGGGCGGTGGCGTCATCGGGGTCGAATTCGCCAGTGTCTGGAAATCATTCGGCGCCGAGGTCACCATCGTGGAGGCATTGCCGCATTTGGTTCCGCTGGAAGACGAGGCATCGTCCAAGCGGTTGGAGCGCGCCTTCCGTAAGCGTGGCATAGCCTTCCACACGGGGGTGCGCTTCTCCGGTGCGGAAAATACCGACAGCGGCGTCCGGGTTTCATTGGAGAACGGCACGCAGCTCGAGGCCGAACTACTGCTGGTCGCTGTCGGACGCGGGCCAGTCTCGGCCGGCTTGGGGTACGAAGAGGCAGGGGTCAAGACCGAGCGCGGCTATGTGCTTGTCGATGAGTACTGCCAGACGAACGTGCCCACCATTTCTGCCGTGGGCGACCTCATCCCCACCCTGCAGCTCGCCCATGTGGGCTTCGGCGAAGGCATCATGGTGGCGGAGCGGCTCGCTGGCCTCCCAGTCACGCCCATCGACTACGCCGGTGTTCCACGAGTCACCTACAGCGAGCCACAGGTGGCGTCTGTGGGTCTCACAAGTGCCCAGGCGAAAGAACGCGGGCACGAGATCGAAGAACTCACCTACGACCTCGCGGGCAACGGAAAGAGCGTCATTCTCAAAACCGCCGGCCAGGTCAAGTTGGTGCGGGAAAAAGACGGTCCGGTGCTGGGCATCCACATGGTGGGCGGCCGAGTGGGTGAGCTCATTGGCGAAGCTCAACTGATCTACAACTGGGAGGCATTCCCCGCCGAGGTGGCACAGCTCATCCACGCGCATCCCACTCAAACGGAGGCGCTCGGTGAAGCTCACCTTGCGCTCGCGGGCAAACCGCTACACGTACACGGGTAACACCCACTGGTTCGTTCTCTCCCCTGCCCTATTCGCGGCCCCTATTCGCGTCGGGGAGAGAACGAACGTTTAGGCTCGTCAATTAATCACTCGACCGCCCTCGTGGCGGCAGGTAAAGGAGTCGCAGAAGCGATGTCGGTTTCGGTCACCATGCCCCAGCTCGGTGAGAGTGTCACCGAAGGAACCGTGACCCGTTGGCTCAAGCAGGAGGGTGATCGAGTAGAGGTCGATGAGCCGCTGCTCGAGGTGTCGACCGACAAAGTCGACACCGAAATCCCCTCGCCAGCCGCGGGCACGCTCACCAAAATCACTGCAAACGAAGACGACACCGTCGAGGTGGGCGGTGAGCTGGCTGTGATCGGCGATGGCGGTGATGACACTGGTTCTAGCCCCGCTCCTGACTCGGCTACCGCCTCGGCGAGCACGCCAGGCAATGTGCCGAGCGCAGCCCCTGCCCCAACCACTGACGCACCCGCTCCGTCGCAGGAGTCGCTCATCGAGCACGGCAGCGCCTTCTACCTCGGGCGGGTCGGCGAGTGCCGGCAACGACGGCACCCCGATCACGATGCCAGCCCTAGGCGAATCTGTGACCGAAGGAACGGTGACCCGTTGGCTCAAGCAGGTCGGCGACCCCGTTGCTGTGGATGAGCCGCTACTCGAGGTGTCGACCGACAAAGTCGACACCGAGATCCCCTCGCCCGTTGCCGGCACCCTGCTCGAGATCACAGCAGGAGAGGACGAGACCGTCGAGGTGGGCGGTCAGTTGGCCATGATCGGCAGCGCAGCGGGCGCCTCGGCAACGACGGAACCAACGCCCGCTGCCCCGCCCGCGGCTCCGGCGTCCACTCAGAACGCTCAGCCGGCACCAGCGCGGGAAAGGCAGCAAGCGTCGGCCGCATCCTCCATGCAGTCGGTCGCTCCCCCGGCAGCCTCCCCTGCCCCGGCCACGGCTCCGGGTGCTCCATCCACAGCGGACAAACCCGTGGGCCGCTCTGTTGCGAGCAATGGTGGCGGTCCGGCGTATCTGACCCCGTTAGTGCGGAAGCTCGCCTCCGAGCACGGCGTTGATGTCGCAAACGTGCGGGGCACCGGGGTTGGCGGACGTATCCGCAAGCAGGACATTCTCGATGCGGCGGCCCGCCTCAAGACCGCAGCTGGAACTGCTCCGGTGGTCCGACGCGCACCCGTGCCCTCTCCGCTTCGGGGCACAACCGAAAAGCTCACCAGGCTGCGGACCGTCATTGCTCGTCGAATGGTCGAGTCGCTACAGGTCTCGGCTCAGTTGACGAGCGTGGTTGAGGTTGATGTCACCCGGATCGCGCAGCTTAGAGAAAAAACGAAAGCTGACTTCTTGGCGCGGCACGGCGTCAAGCTCTCGTACTTCCCGTTCTTCGCCATGGCCGCGGTGGAAGCTCTCCGGGAGCACCCCAAACTGAATTCCACTGTGGATCTGGACGCGGGAACGCTCACCTACCACGATGCGGAGGATCTCGGCATTGCCGTTGACACTGAGCGTGGATTGATCGTCCCGGTGGTGCGAGGCGCAGGCGATCTCAATCTCGGCGGCATGGCGCGCAAGATCGCTGAGCTAGCAGAACGCACCCGTGACAACAAGTTGTCGCCAGACGAGTTGTCCGGTGGCACATTTACACTGACTAATACCGGTAGCAGGGGAGCATTGTTCGATACCCCGATCATCAACCAGCCGCAGTCAGCGATTCTCGGCACAGGTGCCGTGGTAAAGCGGGCGGTTGTGATCGAAGACCCGAACCTGGGCGAAGTGATTGTGCCTCGCTCAATGGTCTATCTGTCGCTGACATATGACCACCGGATCGTCGACGGTGCGGACGCCGCACGCTACCTGGTGAGTGTCAAGGAAAGGCTTGAGTCTGGAGCGTTCGAAGCCGACTTGGGGTTGAGCTCATAGGCGCTCACCTTGAGCCGACGGCCCACATAGGTAGCTCCTAAGAACATCCCGCGGGGTGGTACCAGTAGTAGTTGCTGGTACCACCCCGTTTGGTTTGCTTGTGCCAACGTGGGTGTGGTCAACGTTGGAGTGATGCACGTGTTGGTCTGTTGGTCTGTTCGACGCTAAAGCGTTGACCACTGGTGTGTTCGCCGCTGGACCCGTCTCGGTCGATACGCATCTCACCCAGCCCGGATCGCTGCGATCCGCCACACAGAGCCGGATGAGCTCTCCATTGCACCATCGTTATTGCCACCTCCCAAGGACTCGAGTGTCATGGTCATCGGTATGCCGGTTCGTGCGGGCGCGGCATGACTGGGGACCTCGGACATTCCGGCCTCGCGCTGCTGAGCACTGGCTTTGCTGGAAGCAGCGGGCACAATCGCGTAAGGCCACATATCTTCTTTGACTTCCAACAGGGCCTTCTCGGCGCTGGTCTCACGTATGCGGGTGACGTGTATCCGATGGCGAACATCAATCGCATACACATGGGCGCTTCGAAGGGAACGGATCTTCTCGGAATCGAGACGTAGCGGCTCGCTGTTTGGCAGGTACACCTTCGACAACAATGCCGCGTCAGTCTTAGCAAATGCCCGCATTCGATATTCGTCCAAACGGGACAGTGTTTCTTCCCAGCTCCTCGAACTGGTTGGATTGGCAGCGTTCCTTGAAGCCAACACGGACGAAGAAGATGACGGCGATGGAGCGCCGGACTCGCTAAACCAGGTGACCCCTACTATCCCCGCCGCCGCACTGATCACCAGAATGACAAGCACGTACGCCGCACGCCGCACGTGCGCCACATTGGACATTGATCGCGCCGCATTCCAGATACGCGAGAATATCTTCGTGCACCGTGCAACAAATCCGGACCTAGGCGACGACGGATGGTGACTCTGCGCTGAGACCGGCGGTAACTCAGATACCCGCGGGATCCGACGAGTAATGGAGCCGTAAGGTGTCATGACGCCGCCCGTTCGGCGCATCGCGCATGTCTCTTTGGCCATGCCATCTCGAAGCACTGGCTCGTCGAACCCACCATGGAGCGACACAACGCGCGCCGGGCACGCAACGAGCATCGCGGCAGCCAGTTGCTGCGCCGAAGGTCGGTCTTGGGCTGTTGTCGCCAACCCCGAAGAAACAGCGCGAATGAGTGGGCGGGGCACATCCATCTCGTGAGCGTGCGATGCCCATGTACGAGAAGCCTCCGCTGATCCAGCGGCTCGGGTTTTTTGCCCTTGAGCTTGCGCGCGTAGTGGCCGACCAGTTAAACAATGCGCGGCGACAGCAGCCAAGGCGTATACATCCGCGGCTGAGGTGGGAAGAGCTCCGGCACACACCTCTGGGGCAAGGTACGCGTCTGTGCCACGAATATCCGGGCACGGCTCACCGACAAGCCGAGCGGTGCCAAGGTCAGCGAGAAGTGGTTTTCCCGTAGCGTCAAAGAGAACGTTGCCAGGTGAGACATCTCCGTGGAGCAGCCCCGCACGATGCGCCACAGTCAATGCGGAAGCAACCGCCTCGATTACCGACACCACTTCGCTGGGATGCAGATGGTGTCGTTCTGTAAGTAACGTGCTCAGACTGCCCCCGGCCGCGTACTGCAGCACCAGCACTAAACCATCTGGTACGCCCAAGACAGAATGCAGCGCTATCACATGAGGATGGGAGAACGTGGAGAGGAAGGTGGCTTCCCGGCGAAGCCTTCTGCGGTCTTGCGCGGATGCACTGAGCGGGACTCTTTTGAGAGCCACCCGTTCACCAGTTGCCTCGCTTTCCGCAAGCCATACCTCTCCCCCATCGCCTGCGCCAAGAAAGCGCTGCAAAGAATAGCCAGGCATCCGCCAACCCGCTTCTGCCTGAGTCGGAAGTCCACAGGGTTCGGCCGCATGCACGTGATCGGATGCGGCCGATGCGGTGGCTCCTTGGTGAGGCGACGCGTCGGCCGATGTAGTGGCGGCGCCCGGCATGCGGGAGTCAGGATGCCACCCGCCCTGATGGGCCCGCCACACAGACTGACCAGAATTAGCTCTCACAGCGCAGAACTGTAAGAGTTTCGCCCCCATCGCGCGGTGGTTATCCACAGCCGTCGTCGAGGCGTGCGACTATCCATAGCCGCGCTCATTCAGCGTGACAAAACGCAGCTGACGATGCACCCTGGCTACGCGATACCAGCGGCCTGCCACGTGGCCGCTTGCTCACGTTCGCACAAGCGGAGACAACTGACGTACTCCCTGCCGTAAAGGACGGGGATTCCTACCACGGTCGGCTGACCGTCTCGGTGGCTTCCTGCTTCACGGCGCTGCGCGGGCACGGATGCCCGTCTACCTGCGCTCCACAGGCATTTAGCCTGTCCGCCCGTCCAGCGGCCAGGATGTTCTTCACGGCGTTGATGTCGCGATCGTGGACGGTCCCGCCCTCCTGGCAGGTCCACTTACAGACCGACAGGGGCTTGGGGCCGTCCTTGACGCCGCAGGCCGAGCAGACCTGAAAGGTCGGCTCGAAGCGCCCGATCCTGCCGAAGTACCGGCCGCCCTTGGCGGCTTTGTACTCCAGCATATTGACAAACGCAGACCATCGGGCGTCGTGCACGGACTTGGCGAGACGGGTGCCTCCAAGGCCGATTACCGCGAGGTTCTCCACATACACCGCTTGACTATCGCGGATGATCTTCGTGGATTCCTTGTGGTGCCAGTCCCGTCGGCGGTCGGCCACACGGGCGTGCCGCCCGGCTACGGTCTTGCAGGCCTTGGCCCTGTTCTTCGATCCCTTGGCCTTGCAGCTGAGGGCCTTCTGCGCCTTCTTCAGCTTCTTCTCGGCGCAGCGCAAGAACTTCGGGGCGTCGATCTTCCGGCCGTCGGCCAGCACCACGAAGTGCGTGAGACCGAGATCGATGCCGGTTTCGGTGTCTAGCTCGAGGAGGAAGTCCGGATCGGTCTCCACGACGAAGCTGGCCCAGTACCTGTCCGAGGCGTCCTTGGTGACCGTGAGGCTGGTCGGCGCGGCCGGAAGCGGACGCGACCACCTGACCTTGAGGTCGCCGACCTTGGCAAGGTACACCGCGCCGTTGTCCCGCAGGGAGAACCCGTTGCAGCCAAGCCGGATCGACTGCTTGTTATCCCGCTTTCCCACTTTTGGTCACCGTCCTACTTCGCGGCATCGTGTGGAGGCACACCGCTGACGGTAGTGAAGCAATACATCGAGCAACAGCGCCGTCCGCTATAGCTTCGCTCTACAGACCGTTCCGGCTTGCCCCGCCCTGAAAGGCGGGCTTGCGCCGGGATCATCCGGTCGCTCCCCACCGCAGCGGGTGCTCGCTCCAGACCGAAGGACAAATCCGTGCACAAATCATTGGCATCTTCGATGCCCACCGAGATTCGCAGCAATGTGTCCGCCATTCCCGCCGCGCAACGAGCTCATGAGGTTCCCCTCGGTAGGCGTTGCCGTTTACGAGTAACCCCGCGGATACCGAATATGAACAACGCTGCATCCCTTGGGGGCAAAGCCCACACCAGTTCTGCAGCTCCATCTATCGATGGAACGCGTAAAGGACACGCCCCCGCAGGAGTTGGCACCGTGACCAAGTGGTTGACCCGGCTGGTCGCCCCGGCTTCTGAGCCTGTCCCTCAGCCGGTCTCGATCGATACGGAGTGGACGTTAGCGGCAACTCCATATAACTCGTCGACCACTTGCCGTGCAAGCTGGGGACGCGGTGAATGAACCTGCGGCGCCGCAGGTTCAAAGAGCTGAACCGGGCGACGTAGAGTCGGTGCGTGACTAGCTCTCTCTTTTGCGACGGCACGGCCTTTCTGAAGAACGCTTACTCAACACCTACGCTATTTCACCGCATGGCTCCCTTGAGGTCATTCGCGCTGGCTTGGTTGAGTATCAGCAGGCATGGAAATGGCAACAGCGGCTACACGCGGAACGGCGAGCCGGTACTCGGGGCGACACAGTGCTACTCCTCGAGCATCCCAGCGTTTATACGGCGGGCAAAAGAACCAAACCAGAGGATCGGCCCACGGACGGCACCCCGGTAGTGGAGGTCAATCGCGGTGGACTCATTACCTGGCACGGCCCGCAACAGCTAGTGGGGTATCCCATCATCGAACTACCGAGACCACTAGACGTCGTTGCCTACATACGTCGGATGGAGAGCATGCTCATCGATGTGTGCGCCCAACTGGGCGTCCGCACCCAACAAGTCTCGGACCGGACCGGGGTATGGATCCCGGCCGACAGCAACGGGCCAGACCGTAAGATTGCCGCAATTGGAGTACGGGTTAGTTATCGCATTTCGCTGCACGGCTTTGCACTAAATTGCGATCCTGATTTAAGCGCGTTTGAACAGATCGTCCCTTGCGGCATAACTGATGCGGGGGTGACTTCCCTGAGCGCCGAGCTGGGTAGGCATGTCGGCGTAGCGGAAGTAATAAATCTGGTTGAACCACGGCTCACAATGCTTTTTCCGACCTAGGTAAATACTTTTTCACTCTTGCGAGAAAGGACCGCCGGTGTCATATCAGCGCTCATTCACGTCGCGCAGCGAATCATCGGCGGAGCCAAACGCCGCCACACGGTCTTCGAAGCAAGCGCGAACAGCCGACGAGACGGACCCAGCAAAACAGCTTGCGTTCCACTACGGACAATTGGCTATAGCACCACAGGCCAGTCTGATGACGTATCGGGATAGCGGTGTCGCCGTGCCCACGATTATGCGAATCGCGCCTTACAACGGCCGGCTGCTCGGATTTGTGGGCGACAAATCCACTACCGCGCTCCGAATACGACGCAATCCCATCGGTTGGCTGGGTGCATGTGACACTGACGGAAATCTGTCGGCTGAGCCACTTATGGTCCACTGTCGGCTTATGAGCGTCGAAGAATCACCCGTGCTCATGGAGGCATTGCGGGCAAAATACGGGCTTCGGCACCGGGTGTCGCAGTTTGGCTATTCGCTGGAACGACTGCTCCGCATCCGGCTGGATCGGCACATCGGGGTGGAGCTGGTACTCACCACTCCACCGGGTCCACAGTCCTAGCGGTCAGAGGCTCCACATGGTGCCCCGTCAGCTCTGATGAGGCATCGACGTAGGCTAAGCCGGTGACTGTCGTGGAGCCAGAAGGACGCAGACTGCTACGCGTGGAAGCGCGCAATGCCGCGGTGCCGATCGAGCACAAGCCGCCCTGGATCAAAGTCAAAGCAAAAATGGGCCCGGAGTACACCGAGTTGCGTAGCTTGGTGAAGCGTGAAGGCCTGCACACCGTTTGCCAAGAAGCTGGTTGCCCCAATATTTATGAGTGTTGGGAGGACCGAGAAGCCACGTTCTTGATCGGCGGCGAGCAATGCACCAGGCGCTGCGACTTCTGCCAGATCGACACCGGCAAGCCCGCGGACCTCGACATGGACGAACCACGCCGGGTCGGAGAATCCGTGGCGACCATGGGCCTGCGCTATGCCACCGTCACCGGAGTTGCCCGAGACGACCTGGTCGATGGAGGCGCGTGGCTCTACGCCGAGACGGTTCGGCAGATCCACGCCCAGGTTCCTGGATGCGGCGTGGAGCTCCTCATTCCCGACTTCAACGCCGTCCCTGAACTGCTCGCGACGGTTTTCGCGTCTCAGCCTGAGGTGTTGGCACACAACATCGAGACCGTGCCACGCATCTTCAAGCGGATCCGCCCCGGATTCCGGTACGAACGTTCTCTCGACGTCATACGTCAGGCACGTGCGCATGGGCTGGTAACAAAGTCGAACCTCATCCTCGGTATGGGTGAGGAGCGCCACGAGATCAGCGAAGCTCTACGCGACCTACACCAGGCTGGTTGTGAGCTCATCACCATCACGCAATATTTGCGGCCGACCCCGCGACACCATCCCGTGGAACGCTGGGCAAAGCCAGAAGAATTTGTCGAACTGCGTGAGGAGGCCGAGCAGATCGGCTTCGTCGGGGTGATGAGCGGACCGTTGGTGCGGTCAAGCTATCGAGCTGGTCGTTTGTATCAGCAGGCGGTGGCAGCTCGTGCCGAGGCTCGCTAGCGTCACTGCCTGGCACTGAGCAGGTCGGGATCAGGCGCACTCTAAACTAGCCGCATGGCCAAAGACCCCGAGAAAGTGTCGTTTCGGGAACGCACCCGGCAGCTCTGGGTAGCGTTTACGTTTACCCGTAAGCACGACAAGCTGCTCGTCCCGCTCCTGCTGATCGCTTTCCTCATTCCCATCGCCGCGGCAGTGGGGCTTTGGTTGTTTGCACACACCCAGTGGTTCTTCACTCTTCCGCTGGGCGTGTTGCTCGGTGTGCTGCTCGCGTTGATCTTGTTTGGACGGCGGGTAGCCAAGGCAACCTACGCCGAGGTGGAAGGGCAACCCGGAGCGGCGGCGGCCATCCTGGAGAACATTCGCGGCAATTGGCGATTGACCCCGGCGATTGCGGTGACCCCCCAGCAGGACGTGGTGCACCGCGTGGTGGGCAGGCCTGGCGTGATTCTCGTTATCGAGGGCTCCACCCAACGTCTGAAAAATCTGATCGCGCAAGAAAAGAAACGAGTGGCGCGCATCGCGCCGGAAGTTCCCATCTACGAACTCGCGGTGGGAAACGAAGCAGACCAGGTTCCGATCCGGAAATTGCAGGCGCGGCTCCTCAAGCTGCCACGCAATATCACGCCCAAACAGGTGGCCACGCTGGAAAAAAGGCTACAGGCGTTGGGTACTCGTCCGCCTATTCCCAAGGGCCCCATGCCAAAGGGCGCACGAGTACCCAAGATGAAAATGCAGCGCCGCTGACATGCGTTGCGGTTGCGGTGGCGTATTGCCGCCGCTAAATCGTCGCGTCGTTGCGTATTTACCGCTGCGAGACAGAGTTGCTGGGTTGCGGGCGAGCGTTGACGACGATGGATCCGACAGCACGGTCATGCCACCCACGGCCGTGGCGATCCAGCACTACGGCAGGGACCACAAGCTGCAGCAAGATGGTTCGCAGCACCGCACGTGGAATGCCCAACGGACGGTTTGTTTCCTGGCGCACGCACGCCAGGTGACATAGCCGCATGCCTGGTGTTTGCGCAAAAAAACCAACAAAGAAGGTGTAGGCAACGAAGAACACCGCCGCACTTGCCAACCGCGGCGGATGTGGCTGGGTAAAGAGCATCGCCACGGCAGCCGATAACACGCAATCGATCGCCAACGCACCCATCCGCCTGGCAACGCTCGCGGATGTCAGTGTGTCGGCGACTGGTGAAGTAATCGCGTCGGTTGTTGCCATACCAGCCAGGCTAGCTGAGCCATCGGGTCGCCATTCCTAGCCCTGGCTCAATCTCGGCTTAACCTGGCGGCAACATCAGGGACATCACCCAGCAATGCCTGAGTCCTAATGTCTAACCGTGAAGCCGAACGAGCACGAGGTTCGCCCTGCTCTATCGAGTTAGTCACCAAATGTCGTACTTTAGCTACCTGTCCTGCCCAAATCCCGACTGTCACACTCCCCGGAGGAGTCACGCGTGTTTACCAGCCCGGAACAGCTGCTTAGCTACCTTAAAGACGAAGATATTCGCTTCGTTGACGTCCGTTTTTGCGACCTTCCCGGTGTGATGCAGCACTTCAATGTGCCCGCGGAATCAGTCAACGAGGAGTTCTTCACCGAAGGCCTCGCCTTTGACGGATCGTCCATTCGTGGATTCCAGCAAATTCACGAATCTGACATGCTGCTGCTTCCCGACGTAACTACGGCATATCTCGACGTATTTCGCGCCGAGAAAACATTGGCGTTGAACTTCTTTATCCACGATCCGTTTACGCATGAGGCTTATAGCCGAGACCCACGAAATATTGCTAAAAAAGCCGAGCAGTATTTGGCGAATAGCACCATCGGTGACCGGGCATATTTCGGCGCGGAGGCCGAGTTCTACATCTTTGATTCCATTCGCTATGACACCACCGCCAATGCCGGCTATTACTACGTCGACTCTGTTGAAGGTGCATGGAACTCTGGCGCGAAAGAAGAAGACGGAAACCGTGGCTATAAACCCGGTTATAAGGGCGGCTATTTCCCCGTTCCTCCCGTGGATCATTTCGCCGACTTGCGCGACGTCATTGTGGGCAATTTGATGGCAGCCGGGATCGAGGTTGAGCGGGCACACCACGAGGTCGGCACCGCCGGTCAGGCAGAAATCAATTACCGATTCGACACGTTGCTCAAGTCCGCCGACAATTTGATGCTCTTCAAACACATCGTCAAGAACACCGCTTGGGCCGCTGGGCATACCGCCACCTTTATGCCGAAGCCGCTTTTTGGTGACAATGGCTCCGGCATGCACACTCACCAAAGCCTGTGGCGCGACGGCGAACCGCTGTTCTATGACGAGGTGGGTTACGGAGGGCTGTCGGACACCGCTCGCTGGTATATCGGCGGCTTGCTGCGGCACGCCCCGTCGCTGTTGGCGTTTACCAACCCCACGGTCAATTCGTATCGCCGGCTGGTTCCTGGCTTTGAGGCGCCCGTAAATCTCGTCTATTCGCAGCGCAATAGATCGGCTTGCACCCGCATTCCTATTACGGGCAGCAATCCCAAAGCAAAACGCATCGAATTCCGCGTGCCCGATCCATCGGCTAATCCGTATTTGGCATTCTCGGCGATGCTGCTTGCCGGGCTGGACGGAATCAAAAATAAACTGGAACCACCGGCGCCCATCGACAAAGACCTATATGAACTACCGCCGGCCGAGATCGCCGAAGTGGAACAGGTTCCCGGCACTCTTCCCGAAGTCCTTAACGCACTCGAGGACGATCACGAATATTTGTTGGAAGGCGACGTATTCACTCCAGACTTGATTGAAACCTGGGTCGACTACAAACGCAGCAACGAGATCGACCCCATTCGCTTGCGTCCCACACCACACGAATTCGCGCTCTACTACGACCTATAAATGGTGAAAATGCACGTAGGCATTCGCATCCACACAATTAGCTTCTGAGAAGCGACGCAAACAATGTGTTCTCGGCAATCTATGATTGCCGAGAACACAATTTTAGGCTTCTAGCGCGAAGAACACGTAGAAATTTGGCTAACTCGGGTAGCGCCCACACCTATTGGAGGTTTGCCTTTTGCAAAAAGGGCACCCTGGCTGCGGTCATCACTTGAAGTTACTCTCACCGCATCTACCCCTTTGGGATAGAGATACCGGCGAAATCACCATCCTCCGTGATCCTTTCAGTCCACTTCCCGTTCTTAACGTGATACGCCACAGTGAGCGGGCCACCGTTGTGCTGTCCTAAAGAAACTAGTGCGCTGTCTCCTGAGGAAAGCGACAGTTGCGTACACATTTCCTTCTTGAAGCCGTACTTGTGCTGCCGCACCGGGAAACTCACTGCATGCCGCTTGCCGAGCTCTGGTCTCTGCCGCTGGAGCCCAGCGAGCCAGCAGATACCCACTTCCCCCTACCGCCGACCCGATTGCCAACGTGGCAACCGCACCCAATTTGATCGCCGTTGAATCTCGCCACCATGGCGGATCTATTCGTATTCGTATGCGGCTTGGCATTGGCACTTTGAGCGCCGTTGGCTTCGATTTGATTTGTCATTGCATTCCTCGCAATAAACCGCTCATACTGCCGAATCGGCTTTGAGTATTGGGGTGTAACTTTCTCAGCGTATCGACCGCACGCCACTTCACCGGGCCAGGGCAGTGCTCCCCTGTGTCTGAGCGGTTAGTTCCCCAGTAACGAGGCAGAGTCCATCTGATCCTTGGCGCAAACGCGACGGATGGTAGATATATGCCATGACCGAGCCGCACCAGCCCCACGGACGTCCGTTTTCTGAAGAAGAATTCGCCGCACTTCTGTCAACGTTGGGCGCCAAAGATAACAGCTTGTTTGAACACATGGGGGTTCGGTTCAGCGAGGCATCGCCACAGCGAGTGGTCGGCATCATGCCAGTGGCTGGCAATACCCAAATCCAAGGCGTACTGCATGGTGGCGCCTCGTGCGTGCTGGCGGAGACCTTGGGCTCCATCGGCGCCGGGCTGCATGCGGGTCCCGGTCAGTTGGCGATGGGCGTAGACATTAACGCCACCCATCATCGTTCGGTGTCGGAGGGATTTGTGACAGGTGTGGCCACCGCACTCCATCTTGGACGGACCGTGGCCTGTTATGAGGTGGCGATTACCGATGAGCGTGATCGTCGCATTTGTACCGCACGCATCACCTGTGCGATCCGGCCACGTCCGGATCTACCTGGTTAACCTCAACGGGGAGACCTAAACCACGCCGGGCCAGGAGTGTCGCGCCGGCCACCGCCCCTGGCATGGCAACGACCGCACCGAATGGAATCAGAAACAGCATAAAAACGCCGGTGCCGAATCCTAGGGTGGCGAAACGCTGCCGGCGAAGAACCATACGGCGGTCCCGCAACGACAAGCCGCGCTGCTCAAGCGGGATAGCTGTCAGCTCGAGGGTCAGATACCAGCCACCGACCAACACCCCAAGTATGGGCGCCACCGTTTGACCGAGCAGTGGCAGAAAGCCGACAACGAACAACCCTATTGCAGCCGCCAATGAACCTAGTCCAAATCGGACGTTGTCGAGCAGCCCTCGCCACCACGGTGGCTCGCCCCAATAAGACGCCCCGCCACACCGTTCTTCGGTGCGAAAAGCAATCCGCTGGTAAAAGGGATCGCCCATCGCCAAAGTCACGACCACAAAGAGCAGCAGACAGATGAGTAACGCAGTCCCTAGCACCGCGGCACCGCCCACAATGTGCGCCCCTAATCGAGGGCCATCGCTCCACGCATCGGCAAATGGGGTAACGACATGCGCGATCGGTCCAATGAACACGCATAAAGTCGCAAACGCTGCCGCCAAAATCATGAAGGCTATCAAGGCAGGCAACATGCCCAGCGCCATCAGCCGCGGTGACGACACCCACATGCCAAGCCCCCGAGCCAGCAACGTCAGTCCGATCAGGAACTCGCGCGGCGCTGAGTACAGCGCGGTTGGCGTATTCCCCTCGACCCTTTGTCTCATGGACTCCTACCTCATCCGGCCGGGCGCTCACTCACGCGCGTAACTGGGTCCAGGCTGTCAGGTGATACGCAAGAGAGCCCGCACCAGCCGAAACCGATGCGGGCTCTCTTCAGAGTTTCCAAAGCAGAGGTGAGGGATCTACCGGGAGTAGTACTCAACCACTAGCTGCTCGTCACAGATGACGGGGATCTCGTCGCGGTTTGGCTTGCGCATGACGACCACGCGAAGACCGCCCACATTGGAGTCTAGGTACTGCGGCACCGCGCCTTCGCCGGCGTTGGCGCCTTCGGCAGCCACCAAGAACGGAGCCTTGGAGCGGCTGCGCTCGGCGACCTCCACCACATCGCCCGGCTCGACCCGGTAAGAGGGCTTATTAACCCGCTTGCCGTTAACCAGGATGTGGTTATGCGTGATGAACTGACGCGACTGGTAGACCGTCCGGCCAATACCCGAACGCCACACCACCGCGTCGAGACGCTGCTCGAGAAGGGCGACCAGGATCTCACCGGTCTTGCCCTCTTGCCGGTTGGCCTCTTTGTATGCGCGGCTCAGCTGCTTCTCGCTGATGTCGTACTGCGCACGCAGACGCTGCTTCTGCAGCAGCTGCTGCTGGTAGTCGCTGTTGGAGCGACGCTTGCGGCCATGCTCACCAGGTGGGTAAGGGCGGCGCTCAAAGTATTTGACACACTTTTGCGTCAACGGGATGCCGAGCGCGCGGGAACGGCGCGTCTTCGGCCGGGTGTTCTTCGCCACGAAGATCCTTCCAATGCTTTCTCAAGATTTGAATGCGTTGCGTTGAGCTTCGGATAGGTGTGGTCGCACCTGGCTGTTTTGCATTGCCTAGCTGACGAGCTCGTCAGCTTGTGTGCCGCGGTTTCTGCAAAACACAACCACACTCTCAAAGCATCGAAGCCAGCTAATCCACCGCATCGTCAGACCCTCAGACCTACCAGATTCACAAGGGGTGAACGCTCACTATGGTCAGCTCGCTCCACGACATCGTACCTGAGCGTTTTTCTCCCATAGCAACGACGTCAACGACGTCTGTGCACACTCATAGATGGCACGCCCTACGGCTGCTGATATAGACGCTCGGCTACCTGATGACCGCGCCGAGCGCGTCGAAAATACTCGTCGACAAACGCACCCGGATCTGCCCCTGGGGCAGCACCCAATATGCGCATGACGCTCACCAATTCTGGTCCATGCCTAGGCAGCTGATCGCTGGGTTTGCCTCGCACCAGCATGACAGCGTTGCGAATTCGCGAAGCCTGGCACCACGCGCGCACCAAAGCTTGATGGGCCTCCTCGTCAAGCAACCCGGCCTGCCGCGCCGCGTTGAGGGCGGCCACTGTTCCGGTCGCCCTCAACGCGGGCTCTACGTCGGCGTTGCGTAGTTGCAGCAGCTGAGCAGCCCATTCGACATCGACAAGCCCGCCACGCCCCAGTTTGAGATGCGTCGCCGGGTCGGCACCACGCGGCAGTCGCTCGGTGCCCACCCGAGCCTTAAGTCGACGGATTTCTCGCACATTTGCCGGGTCGAGCCCTGCGGCCGGATAGCGAATTGGACCGATGAGCTCGACGAACTGATTTCCCAACTTCCGCTCGCCTGCCACGTGCCGCGCACGCAGCAGCGCTTGCGCCTCCCACACTCCCGACCAACGCTGGTAGTACTCCGCATAGGCAGTCAAACCGCGAACCAAAGGCCCCTGCCGTCCTTCTGGTCGCAAACCCGGATCAACCCGCAAGGGTGGATCGCTCGCGGGTGCCGACAGCAACGACCGCACCGACTCCGCAACCGTGGTCGCGGTCTTCGCGAGGTCAGCGGGGCCGTCATACACGAAGATGACGTCGGCATCAGATCCATACGACATCTCACGCCCACCGAGTCGGCCCAGCCCGATTATGGCCATACGTATGGGCAGTGACGCGCCGGCGCTGGCCTCTGCGTCTCGGAGCGCGACCGTCAGAGTCGCGTCCAGCACCGCGTCGGTGAGGTCAGACAGCGCCACACCGACCGCTGCGGTGTCGATGAGCCCTAGCACATCGGCGGCGCTAAGCCGGGTTAGTTCGCGGCGACGAATCCGCCGAATCGCCGCGACGGCAGCGGCAGCGTCGCTGTGCCGATCGACGGCCGCGCTCAGTGCGGTCGCGAGCTGCTGCGGAGAGCGGGGCGCTAGCTCGGCGTCGTCGGCGAGAAACCGCAACGCCTCTGGGTCTTGTCCGAGCAGGTCCGGAACATAGCGGCTCAGAGAAACGACGCGGGCAAGCCGCAACACGACCGCGCCCTCGTCTCGCAACAGCCGCAAGAACCACGGGGTCGCAGCCATCTGCTCGCACACATTGCGGTAGGCCAACAACGCTCTGTCCGGGTTGGGGGCGTCGGCGAATTCCGCAAGGACAGCTGGTAGCAGTGCACGTTGAATGGCCGCGCTTCGAGTGACGCCGGCGGTCATCGCCTCGATATGTCGCAACGCGGCCGTGGAGTCAGCAAATCCGAGTGCGACGAGTCGACTAGCCGCAGCGGCCGACGACATCCGAAGTGCCTCCCCCGGCACGGCGGCTACCGCCTCCAGGAGCGGGCGGTAAAACAGTTTCTCGTGTAGTTGACGCACCCGTCGCTGATGTTGCCGCCACGCTTTCTCAAAGGCCTGAGTTGCGTTGCCGGATTGGTCACCGCGAAAACCCATCGCGCGCGCGAGCCACGTCAGCGTGGCCGGATCCGAGGGGACTCGTTGCACTCGGCGGAGTCGTTGCAGCTGGAGGCGATGTTCGACCGTCCGGAGAAAAATGTAGGACTCTATGAGCACCTCGCCATCGGCCCGCCCCACGTAGCCTCCCGCGGTGAGGGCACGCAAAGCCTCCACAGTGGACCCGCTACGAAGCTCCTCGTCAGAACGGCCATGCACCAACTGCAGTAGCTGCACCGCAAACTCGATGTCACGTAGGCCGCCCCGGCCCAGCTTGAGCTCCCGCGAGGCGTATTGCGGCGACAACTGACGCACCACCTGCTGACGCATCGCGCGGATTTCGTCCGACCGAACCCGGCCGTTCGGCGGCTGTCCACACGAGATGGTCGACACTGTGCTGCCACTCTCGGGCGAGCTCGTGGCTTCCAGCCATGAAACGCGCTTTCAGCAATGCCTGAAATTCCCAGGTATGCGCCCACTTTTGGTAATAAAGCTGATAGCTCGCAAGGCTTCGCACCAGTGGACCTTCGCGCCCCTCCGGACGCAAGTTCGCATCCACCGGCCAGGCCACCTCGCGATAAATGCGCATGATCTCCCGGGCGAGCGCGGTGCTATCCGTCGCGGCCGCAGGGCTGGCATTCGACTCTGTCTCGCCAAGGAAGAGCACATCCACGTCGCTGAAGTAATTGAGCTCTCGCCCACCGCACTTGCCCATCGCGATTACCGAGAGCGCCGTGCTTGTTTCGTCCCCCGGTGTCGCAATCGCCATCGCTGCGTTCATGGTGGCGTCGGCAAGACCGCTCAATGCCGACGCCACCTGCTCGAACGACGCCTCCCCCATCACGTCGGCGGTAGCGATCGTCAGCAAAATCTGCCGATGACGATGTCTAAGCTCGGCGACAGGATGAGGTGCGGCTGATATGCCGTCCATGACACGGCGCATTAACGACGGGCCTGGCACCCCATTCCACTGTGGATCGTCGAGACATCGCCATGCTCCTTCGTCGGCAATAAGGACATCGCCTAGTGCCATGGACACGCCAGCGATCGCCGCAATTCTCTGGCGCAGCATCGACGACTCTTCGATCCGGCGACGCACGCGAGCTCGGTCGGCCAGTTCGGCCAATACCCGCAGGGAGAGGTCGGGATCCGCACTCTCGCTGATTGCCGCCAATAGCTGCGCCCCGCCCTGGGTCGGGACACCTCGTGCCGTGTCCCAGTAGCCCACCTGTCGCAACCTCGCTTCTGCCCGCTCTGGATGTGCGAACCCGTACCGAGCCAAACTACTGACGGCTGCGGACATGGCTACTGGGACGCTGGCGCATCGACAAGCCGGGTGGACTTGACTAGCGGCTCGGCATCGCCAGAATCAGCGGCCGCGATGCCAATGAAACGGCGAAATACCTCTGTCCAGATGGATGCGGCGCCGGCCAACGGCTCTCGTGCGGACGCCAAAATTGCTGCCGGAGTACTGCCACGCTCATGCAGCAAAGCACGCGTCTCTTTCCGCATACCAGCGCATGTCGTCAGCGCTCCATTCTGGATGGAACTGGACGCCCCATGCACGCGTGCCCACCCGGAATGCTTGATTGGTGGTGTGCTCAGAACTCGCCAGCAAGACGGATTGGGCGGGCAGCACCGTCGCGGCGTCATAGTGCCAAGATCCCGCCGGTGCTGTTCGCGACGGGCTGGTCGCGAATGCCGCGAATACTGGATCATTCGCGGCGACAGCGGTCGCGGTGATGTCCACGGCGCCGAGTTCTGGCCCGTGCGCGCACCGTGTCACCCGCCCGCCGCAGGCTTGCACCAGCAACTGCGCACCAAGGCAGATACCAAAATAAGGCGTGCGCTTTTCGACCGCTTCCACAATCAGCTCTTTGAGATGCGGAAACCACGGTGCACTGGGCGTCCCATCTGGACTGTCGAAAGCATCCTGCAAACCACCCAAGACGATGACGCCGTCGTAGCCGGAAAATGATGGAGGAAGCGCATCGCCGCGATGCGGAGCAACTATATGCAGGTGCGCACCGGCGGAGACCAGCCAGTCTTCGAGGCGGAACAGCGGCGCGCGCTCGTGGTTTTCAACAACCAGCAGTGAAACCATACCGATCACCTTATTGCTCGCATTGCTCTCATGTCGGCAATGGGCTGCGCGACTGTGGCGCACTACAGCGCTATGGGGGCCACCGCTGTGGGGCTACAGCGCTTGTCGACGCTGAAGCCAGGCAAATGAGATCCACCCGGGCAGCACTGGTAGCCAGAACGTGAGCAACCTAAAGAGCAAGACCGCCGAGAGTGCCGTCGCATATGGCACGCTGGCGGCGGTGGTGAGGCCGGTGGTCAGCGCGATCTCGACCGCGCCCAACCCGCCGGGGGTGGGGAAAATAGATCCCAGGGCATTACCGGCAAGGAACACGACCGCGACAGCGCTGAAGCTGGGTCTTTCACCAAATGCCCACAGGCAGGCATCGAGGCAGACTACGAACGTCATCGACACCAGCAGCTGTCCACCAATGCCAATCGCCAATTTGCCGGGGCGCTGGAGGACGTCGAGCAAGCGTGGCACCACTCCGGAGAACAAACGCTGGGCCCGGGTGAGCAACCAGCGCCTCGTCGGCGAAATGGCCGCCACGATCAGAATGAGCACCGCGCCCGTGAGCAAGCCAGCGATAACGGTGCGGGATGGCGCCAAGGACGGAGTCTGGGCCGTGCCCGTCAAATAACCAAAAAGCATGAGCTGCAAGATGTGCAGGCCGACGCCGATCAGCTGCGAGGCGCCGACACTAGAGACCGCTTGTCCCGGTGGAATCCCGGTGCGTTGCAAAAACCGAGCATTGATGGCAACACCCCCCACCAAACTAGGAGCCATCAGCTTCACGAAAGAGCCTGCCAGCTGCACCATGACCGTCCGGAACAAGTTGAGCTTCTCCGGCACAAAACCGATCAGACCCAGCGTCGCCGCGATATAGCTGGCGGCTGAGGCCAGCACCGCAACAGCGACCCAGACAGCGTTGGCGTGAGGGAGATCTTTGAGGGGGTTGTGCTTGCCAGTGGTGAACTGTGACAGCAAAAAGTAGGCTGCCGCCCCTCCGCCCATCACAGTGATCAAGGTGCGCAGACGTACTCGGGCCAGCCGCGCCGGCTCGACTGGTGCATGTGGACGAATGCGAAGTATCTGGTCGCGGATCTGGGTGAGTAGATCTGGCGTCTGCGCTAGCTGGCCAGCGGATTCGTCCCCCACGCCTTGCTGCCGACTCGCAGGTTTTTCCTGCGCCTCGGCCTTCTCCATGACCTTCGCTTGCTCGTCAGCATCCTTGATCTCCGCGTTTGCTTTCTTGAGCGCGGATCGAGTAGCGCGGGACAGCCCCACGCTCTGCAGCAACGGCAAGGCCGAGCCCACGGCCGCAGCGTCCAACACCGAAGCCGCCGATGCCACCGCACGCTCAGGACCCACTCGCAATGCCAGCGTCGTCAGCAACTCGGCGATGTCCATCCGCAGCGCCACGTCGCTCGCCGCTACCTGGCCATCGCCCAGATGAGTGAGATAGGCAGAGCCATGAGCGTCCAATACCACCGCGTTTGGACTCAGGGCACGATGAGCAATCCGGCGGATTTGCAGCAACCGCACCTGCTCCCAGATGCCTGCCAACACCTCATCGGTGAGCTGCGCATCGTCCCAGTGGCCAATGGGCTGACCATCGACATGCTCATAGACCAAAATGACCGCATCGGGCCCCAGTTCGGACGTGGCAACCAATCGCGGGGTGCGCACTCCAGCCGAACTGACCGCATAGGACAGCAACGCCTCCCGCTCCAACGTCAATCGCAGCGACGAAGAATGCCGACGGTCAGTGAACCCACGCAGCCACAAACGACGCCATGTTCGATAGAAGAAACCAGACGCCTGCGCTTCTCTGTCGAGGACGGTAACGTCCCATTTGGAGTCACCGCTTTCCATGAGGTATTGCCGTGGCTGATCAGGGTCGTCCTTGGTGCGAAAGATCGCTACCGGCGCGAATCCCACGTGGTGCAGACCCGCCAGCAAATCCTGCGCCGTGGGCCGCACATTTGGTGCACCCATTAGATAGAGCGTGCCGTACCCCACCGACACACCAATAAGGACGGTGAGCGCGATCGACAATGGCGTGGTGTAGCCACCCACCAGCACTGCCAACGCGTCCAAACCCAACACTGCCCACAACGCCACTCGCCAGCGCGGCCGCCGGGCGAGCCCCACCGCGGTCATATATGCGATGACAGGTGCGAGATAGCCATGAATCGGGTCGGTCAAGCCAGTGCCGCTGGGCACTGCTCTCGTCAGTGCCGACGCAATGGCTCCGGACGCGCCATGGCTGACCCAGTAGTCGACCGCCAGCGACACGCCATTAGCCAGAACCGCTGCGAGGACACCAATCGCTACCCGCAAACCGTCGTGCCTGATGACTCGTTCGATCGCAAACGCCACCGGAACGATCAGCACCGCAAATGTGGACGAGAAGCCCGCAAAAGCCACCAAAAAATCGGGGGCACGGGTGGTGCCATGTGCGACGTCGGACTCCAGGCCACTGGCGGTATTTTGCGCGAAGCTTGCGAGCAACAACACCAAACCGACACCGGCAGCCGCGAGGAAAAAACGTACGAGGTCTGCCGGACGATGCACCCGTGCCGGCAACAATGGCTCGTCAATGGGCACATCAGCAGGGACCCGGGGTGTCTCCGCGCTACTCGCGGGCTCTCGGGTCGCCCTCGGAATGTGCTCGTCTGCTCGTATCACTCTGCTACCGCCAGCAGTATGCCCACAGTTGGCAACGTGCCTCACTTCTGGTCACAGCATCGACAAATAACGCTTGCGCTCGTATGCGGTGACTTGCCGTCGGTAGTCCTCCCATTCGGCGCGTTTGTTTTTGAGGAAAAAGTCAAAGACGTGCTCTCCCAACGTTTCTGCCACCAACTCGCTCGATTCCATGGCGCGCAATGCCTCGCGCAGACTGTTAGGCAACCTCTGATACCCCATGGCCGCCCGCTCCGCCTCAGACAGCGACCACACGTCGTCTTCGGCGCCGGGAGGAAGCTCGTATCCCTGCTCGATCCCGCGCAAGCCAGCCGCCAGCAGCACCGCCAAGGCCAAGTATGGGTTACAGGCGGAGTCGGGCGAACGCACCTCAACTCGGGCCGAGTTCGGCTTACCGTAGGCCGGAACCCGCACCAACGCGGACCGGTTCAAGTGGCCCCAGCAGATGTAGCCAGGCGCCTCGGTTACTTGGTTCGGATTCGGCTGGGGAAACAGCCGTTTGTACGAGTTCACCCATTGGTTGGTGACCGCCGTCCACTCTGGAGCATGCACCAGAAGCCCCGCGACAAACGCCCGACCGATCTTCGACAGCTTCACCGGATCGGCCGCGTCGTGGAAGACATTTCGCTCGCCCTCAAACAACGAGACATGAGTGTGCATGCCGTTGCCTGGTTGGTCGGTAAACGGCTTCGGCATGAACGAGGCCGCGACCTGATGGGAGACCGCGACCTCTTTCATCACATGTCGAAACGTCATGATGTTGTCGGCGGTGGTGAGGGCGTCGGCGTAGCGCAAATCAATTTCTTGTTGGCCAGGTGCGACCTCGTGATGGCTGAACTCCACTGAGATGCCGACTTGTTCCAGCGCCAACACCGCCTGCCGTCGAAAGTCACGGGCGATGGCATGAGTGGTGTGATCGAAATAGCCACCAGAATCTACCGGCGTGGGCTCGCCCCCAGCAGGATCCAGTTGGGAGAAGAGGAAGAACTCGATCTCTGGGTGGGTGTAAAAAGTGAAACCCTTGTCCGCGGCCCGAGAGAGTGCGCGGCGCAATACATGCCGAGGGTCGGCCCACGAGGGCGAGCCGTCCGGCATCACCACGTCACAGAACATCCGAGCGCTCTCGCCGGACGCTCCGCCTTCGAACGGGAAGATCTGGAATGTTCCTGGATCTGGCCGGGCGATCATGTCTGCTTCGTAGACCCTGGTGAAGCCCTCGATGGCCGAGCCGTCAAAGCCGATGCCTTCGTCAAAGGCCGCCTCGAGCTCGGCGGGTGCGACCGATACCGACTTGAGCATGCCGAGCACGTCGGTAAACCACAGGCGCACAAAGCGAATATCGCGCTCCTCCAAGGTGCGGAGCACGAACTCTTGCTGACGACGTTGGTCTGCTCGCCGGTCGGTTCGATCGTTGGCACCACCGGAGCCAGACAGATTGGCCCTGTCACCTGCGGAGTCGCTGCTGGTCATGTCGACAGTCTGACGCAAGCCCGTTTCACCGTGGTTACAACCCACCGTTTGGAGACAGAAATCATCGCCCGAAATCTGAATCCAGGATGTCCGATCAGTGATGCCTTGCGCGGAAGCTCCGGCGGTAGGAGCGATGGGAAGATACAGCTATGAATCAGCTGCGCATCGCACTCGCGCAAATCAATCCGACGGTCGGCGACGTCGCCGGCAATGCCGCGCTAGTCCTTGCTTCGGCTCGGGCGGCACACGAAGCAGGAGCAGACCTCGTCGCCTTTCCGGAGATGGCGCTTACCGGCTACCCGATTGAGGACCTCGCATACCGCGAGTCGTTGGTCCAGGCGAGCCGGCAGACCCTCACCCAGCTGGCTACTCAGCTAGACGCGGACGGCCTGGGCGATCTCGCGGTGTTCGTCGGATACCTCGACGCTGACGGTCCGCTAGCACCGGGCGCAGCCAGGCCGGTAGACGGCGGTCCACGCAATGCGGCAGCCGTGCTCCACCGGGGCTCGGTCGCCACCAGATACTTCAAGCGCTACTTGCCTAACTACGGCGTCTTCGATGAGGCTCGCTATTTCGTTCCGGGCGACCAACTGCCCATCGTCCGGCTGCGCGGTGTTGATATAGCCGTGCTCATCTGTGACGACATTTGGCGTGACGGTGCTCCCATCTCGGCAGTGCGCGAAGCAAACGTGGGGCTCGTGGTGGCCATCAACGGCTCGCCTTACGAGCAGCACAAAGATCACCTCAGGTTCGATCTGTGTCGTGCCCGCGCGGCAGAGGCAGGAGCGACCCTCGCCTACGTAAACATGGTTGGCGGCCAGGATGAGCTGGTCTTCGACGGCGACTCCCAGGTCGTCTCGCCCCACGGCGAACTACTGGCACGCGCGGCTCAATTCGTCGAGCAGCTCCTGGTGCTCGACGTGGAAGCGCCAGCGGCGAGCAGCGAGACAACCGGAAAGTTCGGCGGGATGCGGGTGCGCCGCATCAATCTTGACGAACCCGGCCCAGCGGAATCAGCCGGCCCAGCCCCAGCCCCAGCCACTCCCTCCAGTTCGACCGGTCACATAGCCGAGAAAACGCCGAGAATCTCACCGGTCGTTCAGCATCGTGCCCCGATCGCCGAGCTACTTCCTGACGACGCGGAGATGTGGCAGGCACTGGTGGTGGGGTTGCGCGACTACGCGAACAAAAACGGCTTTCCGTCAGTAGTGATGGGGGTATCGGGCGGCATCGACTCAGCGCTGTGTGCCGCACTTGCCTGCGATGCGCTGGGGCCAGATCGGGTGTACGGCGTCGCCATGCCGAGCGCATACTCCTCGCAACACTCCTTGGACGACGCTGCGCAGCTCGCTCATCGGACCGGAATGCACTATCAGGTCACACCCATCGAGCCGATGTACGAGGCGTACCAGAAAGCCCTCTCGCTTACCGGCATCGCGGCGGAGAATCTGCAAGCTCGGGTACGGGGCAACATTTTAATGGGACTGTCCAATCAACATGGGCACCTAGTGCTGGCAACCGGAAACAAGAGCGAATACGCCGTCGGATACTCCACTTTGTACGGTGACATGGTCGGTGGCTTCGCCCCTATTAAGGACGTCCTCAAGACCTCCGTGTGGCAGCTGGCCGAGTGGCGTAACGCAGACGGTGCACGTCGCGGCGAAACACCGCCCATCCCCGAGACTTCGATCAGCAAGCCACCGTCGGCTGAGTTGCGACCTGACCAACTCGACAGCGATTCGTTGCCGAACTACGAGATCCTAGATGCGGTGTTGCTCCGCTACATCAACCATGACGAGGGCCGCGCCGAACTCATCGCCGCTGGCAACGATGCCTCTCTCGTCGACGAGGTGCTACACCTTGTCGACGCGGCGGAATATAAACGTCGGCAATCGGCGCCGGGCACAAAGATCACCTTGAAATCGTTCGGGCGAGACCGTCGGCTGCCGATGACGAACCGCTGGCGGGAGCATGAGATTGACCACTAGTCACGATTGCGTTGGTCGCTAACTCCACTGGTCCGTGACACGATCGGAAGTAACCCGGGGACCCGCATGGGCCTCGAGGAAAGGAGATTACGATGCCCGTTTTGCCACTCTATAGCGGACCAGCCCGCGCTAGCCGCCGCGTCAGCACACTTGACCTGCTCGCCGCTAAACAGCAGGGCGAACGCTGGCCCATGCTCACCTCCTACGACCAATACACCGCGGCGCTCTTCGATGAGCTCGGGTTCCCCGTCTTGTTGGTCGGTGACTCAGCCGCTAACAACGTCTTCGGCTACGAGACCACGGTTCCGGTCACGACAGACGAGCTCATTCCGCTGGTGCGCGCGGTAGTAAACGCGACCCAACACGCACTGGTTGTTGCCGATCTGCCGTTTGGTAGCTATGAAGCCAGCCCCGAGCAGGCATTCGCTACCTCCGTGCGATTCATGAAAGAAGCTGGCGCGCAAGCGGTCAAGTTCGAGGGGGGCCGTCCCGTGACGCGCCAGGTGGAATTGTTGACCCGTGCGGGAATTCCGGTGATGGCCCACGTGGGATTCACCCCCCAGCGTGTGCATACGCTCGGTGGATACAAGGTGCAGGGGCGCGGTGACGCCGCTGACGACGTGCTCGCCGACGCGGTCGCGCTACAACGCGCTGGCGCTTTTGCCTTGGTGATGGAGATGGTCCCTGGAGACGTGGCCAAGCGCGTTACTCACGAGCTCACCATCCCCACCATCGGCATCGGAGCTGGCCCCGATTGTGACGCCCAGGTGTTGGTATGGCAGGACATGGCTGGTTTGCGTCCAGGTAAGAAGCCACGTTTCGTCAAGCGGTACGGAGATGTACGTGGCGCGCTGAGCAGAGCGGCCCAGGAGTTTGCGGCGGAGGTTCGCACCGGCGAGTTCCCCGGCGCTGAGCACACTTTTAGCTGACGTTTCTGCTCTGAGCGCGGCTACTCGCGACTGAACAGAATGAAACTCGTTTGCCTGCTTCAAGCTGACCGTCGGTCACTTGAAGCAGGCCGAGCGTCGGTGCATGGCAAGCCGAAGCTCAGCCACGCCCCCGACGAGCCGTCACGGAGCGGGGAACTCGAGCGGCACGGGTACGCGGCTTGGCTGGCTTAGACGAAGCCGTCTTCTTCTGCGGTGCCCGGCTTGTGGTTGTCTTCTTCGAAGCCGGTCCGCGCTTAGCGGTTGCGTTGCCCGCGGTTCGCTTACTCGCGGCTTTAATGGGCCGCTTCGCGCCCGCATTGGCGGCCGTCTTTTTCGGTGCGGCTTTTTTCGGCGCCGATACGCGCTGAGCGGTAGTCACTTTCTTGACGGTGACGGCCTTTTTTACTGGTGACTTTTTAGCCACTGGTTTTTTAGCGGTTGCAGTTTTTGGTGTTGCTTTTTTCGATGCCGTCGCGGTCTTTGTTGTGGAGCGGCTCGCGGCGCGCAACGGCTTTCTTGCGCTCGTTTTCTTTATTGGCTTCCTCACCGTGGTTTTTCTCGCAGTCTTTGTGGCTGCCACCATGTCGCCTCCTTTGGCACGCAAGGTAACGAGGTGTTACCGAACGTATTAGTTGTCATGTCTATGACAAATGCGACATAGCCTCCCGTCAACACAACACGCATACTTTTATGTGCATAGTTAAGAATTAATTCGCCCGTTTACCGTATGCGAACAATGAGCGAGCGCGGCTCACCTATTCATCGCTCTCCCAGGCCCGGTCTTCGGCTTCCCACGCTTCGTTACGTTCGTCCACGTCTTGAAGCGCGCGCCGAGCGTCCGACCGCGAATCGTAGGGCCCGAGCAAAAAACGAGCCGGGCAGAGCTCCTCGCCGCGTTCCACCCGTTCGTGCCGGACACACCAGTAGTACTCAGCACGGATATCGTCCATGCGTCTACTGTGTGCGACAGCTCGAGCTTTGGCTACCACAACGCGCCCACGCCGCATTCACGGTCTGCTTTCACCTGACTGTGCGCGCACCGGGATGGGCACGCGCGCGCGTCCCAAGCGCTCATCGTGGGAGGGCGCGCCGGGCGCAAAAATGAAACGGACGAGCTGGCACGTAAGCCGGATTCTGTGACGCCGAGCCGCTTTGCAGCAGCAACGGCCGACGATCATCCATCTTGGCGTGACGTTGCCGACACGCTCATGCGGTCTACCCGCAAGCATCGGGCGGGCCGCCCTCAATCGCTCGCGCAGGCCGCGCGGGTCTCCCCGACAGCCCTCTTGACCTTGCTCCAGGTGGGGTTTACCTAGCCACCGTGGTCACCCACGATGCTGGTGGTCTCTTACACCACCGTTTCACCCTTACCGCGCCCCAGCGAACCGATGCACGGCGGTTTGTTTTCTGTGGCACTATCCCGCGGGTCGCCCCGGGTTGCTGTTAGCAACCACCTTGCCCTGTGGAGTCCGGACTTTCCTCAAGCGAGCACGCTCACCTGCGACCGTCCGACCAACTCGTCCGCGTTGGACATACTACGACCCTCGCCGAGCGGACCGACCTCGGCCATGTCTTCGCACTCCCGCTTTTTTGCGGATTGGCCGCAAAAAACCCGCCCTTAGCGAGGAATGGCAGACCCCCTGGCTGCCTCGTCCATCGCTTCGTTAGCGAGGCGATCAGCGTCACCGTTTTGCGCACGAGGTATCCACTGATAAGAAATCGCGTCGAACCGCCTAGCAAGGCGCTGCGCCTCTAGCGCCAGCGGTCGCAAGTTTTCGTGTTTTACCCGCCACCGCCCTGCCATCTGCTCGACGACCAACTTCGAGTCCATGCGCACCTCGACCCGACGGACACCTAAATCGTGTGCGGCTTGAAGCCCCGCGATCAACCCAGAGTATTCCGCCACGTTATTGGTGGTGATGCCCAGAGAAGCTTTTCGCTCGACCAAGATCTCTCGGGACGACGGATCACGCACCAGGGCGCCATAACCCGCTACCCCCGGATTTCCGCGTGAGCCGCCATCAGCTTCGACTGTCGCGGTAATGAGCTCGATGCCGCTCGTGTCAGCGTTGCCGCTCACAGACCCGACTCCTTTGTACGCACCAAAATCCGGCCGCATTCCTCACACCGGATTACCTCGTCGTCCGCTGCGGCTTGAATCTCCGCGAGCGCGGTGCGAGACAACTCCAGCCGACAACCACCACAACGCCGTGCACGCAACTCGGCCGCTCCGATCCCGGCGTTCGCCGCCCGGATCTTCTCGTACTGTGACAACAGCTCCTCGGGAAGAGCCCCAACCAGTTGCGCACGCTCTGCGACGCGGCTCACCGTCTCTTGGTCGATCTCCGCATAAGCAGCATCACGGGCACTCTCCACATCGGAGAGACGACCTGTCAATTCGTCGCGGTGAGCAGCGATCTCAGCGATCGACGCCTGGACCTCTTCGCGCTCTTCCATCAGCCGCAGTTCTTGGTCTTCTAGCTCAGACTGACGAGCGGCGAGCGTGTCCAGCTCGTGCTGCATATTCGCTAGCTCTTTAGCGGGCACCGCGCCCGACTCCATGCGCTGACGGTTCCGGGCCACCCGCTCACCGAACTGCTCAACCTCGTTCTCGAGCGTCCGGATCTTTTTGTCCACAGCAGTGAGCGTCACTTCCAGCGGCGCCAACTCTTGGTCAACAGCGTCAAGCGCCAACCGTTGTTGATCAATGTGAGCAAGCTCAGGAAGATGACCGCGCCGATATGTCGCTTGGTCAAGGGCAAGGTCGCATGCCTGCACGTCCAGCAAGCGCAATTGGGTACCAGGTTCTGCTTTCACGCGAATATCGCGCCCCCTCACGGATTTAAGCCTATGTCTTGACTATGTCTCGCCCTACCCAACCGGATGGCAAAGACGGCCGTCAATCGGGATGGGCCATGACCGTCCACGGATCAGTAACGATGTCGGAAACCAGTGTCGTCAGTGCGGCTTCTCCTGGGCTCGCAGAGGGCACCGCCGCGGCCAGCATCGTCGCCGCCTCGTCCAACCACGGACGCTCTGTGGCCCAATGGCCCGCATCGATGAGCGCGGGGCCGCGTTCGGCCAAATGTTCCGAGGCCGGGTGATGACGCAAATCGGCGGTGAGAAAAACGTCCGCCCCCACTTGCTTGGCCACACCCAACAAGCTGTCACCAGCACCCCCTGACACCGCTACCGTGCGCACCATCAAGTCTGGGTTACCCGCGCCCCTCACCCCAACCGAGGTCGGCGGCAATGAGCTAGCGGCCTGGGTAACGAAGTCACCAAACCGAGTCGGCGTGGGCACGTGACCCACTCGTCCTAGGCCTCGAGTTTCGTGTGGCTCTCCCAATACCGGCACCAACGGTCGCAATTCCATTAGCCCCAGTCGGCGAGCCAACGCATCCGAGACTCCGGGATTAGCTTTGTCCGCATTGGTGTGCGCCACATACAGCGCGACATTGTTTCGAATCAGTTGATGAACAAGGCGCCCTTTGGCCGTCGTCGTCGCCACCGAGTGCACACCTCGCAGCAACAGCGGATGGTGCGCGATGATGAGGTCAGCGCCCCACTCGCACGCCTGCTCCACAGTGGAGTCTGTGACGTCCACAGTGAACAGAGCACGGCGAACGGACCGCGCTGGATCGCCTACGACGAGCCCGACCCGATCCCACTCCTCTGCTAAGCGCAGAGGGTACTGGCGCTCCAGCAACTCGATGATCTCAATCAGAATAGGCACGCCCGCGAGGCTACCCGAACAACCTCCCTCACCCATACGGTCACGCGGCAACGTCTGAACGTCCAGATTGCATGGGGCGTGCAGAGGAATCTCGAGGACCATACGCGCGTTTGGGTAGAGATCGGGCGTAACCTGTAAGGATCTCCTCGGCGGTGACGAGCAAGGCCGGCGGCGTCGGGTGAGAGGGCAGGGCAGGGGCGCGCGAACCTGATTCAGGCAGACGCGCCCTTCCCGTTGTTACCCGTCGGCCGCACGTCGTCCCAGCGGAAAAGCCGCGTGCCGATGGAAAGCCAGCGTGGACGTCACTTAGAGATGCATTTCTTTGGCCAACATTTGGTCCGGCACCGGTACACCGCCAATCTCGAGCACATCGAACGCGAGACTTCGGCATCTATAAAAAGGGATCCATCGCCACCCGGCGACACAGCACCTCGCCTTCACCGAGGTGCTGCTACGTGAGCTTCACCGCATGACCGTCGTCATTGATGCCTCGCACGGGATCCCATATAGCGTCGGTTATGCGGGCACCACCACAAACTGGCGAATATAGAGATCCTGGAAGGTCACCGGCCCTCGAGGACCCGGCACATGGTCGACGTTGATACCAGTCTCAGGCAATTGCAGCAGCTTGAAGCCATCCAGCAACCGGGTGCTTGCGTTCCAAAAGACCCCGGTGCCGGCGTAGGTGTCCATAAAGGACTGCGCGGCGGCCTTGTCTGACGTGCAAATACCCGCCGCTAGGCCCGAAGTCTCGGCATTAGCAACCTGCGCTGCCTCAACAGGTCCGGCCACGGCATCGACAGTGACGGTCGCTTCATGACCGGTGTCGAGCGCCCACTCATAGCCTCGAGGATGCTGGTGTGGCGGCAAGGATGCCTCAATGCCTAGCTGACCCAAGAGTGTCTTCACCTGCGGCCAAAACTCCTGATATATCTCAGAGTGAATCAGCAGCAGGTTCAGCCGGTTGCAGACGCCAAGCCGGTCCACGCTACCGCCGATGAGATCCAGTGCCGCTTTTTGATCCGCGCTGCGGTCGATATAGAGGACTCCCCCGCCATCGGCGTGCGCGAGCGTCCGCACGCCGAATTCCGCACCGCGACGAGTAAGCGCGCGGGTGCTCTGGCCGCTCCCCCGCAAAATGACCAGCGGGATGAGCGAAGGTTGCGCCACCAGCGCTTGCGCTGTCCCATGCCCGGGACGGCGGACAAGCCGCAGCGCGGCCGGATTCAAGCCGGCAGCGCGCAGACCCGGCGCGACCACATTGTCCATAATGGACTCTGACGAACGTATCGCCGCGGAACCCGTGCGCAGCACCCCCGCATTACGCGACTTCAACAGCTGCGAGGCCACATCCATGGTGACGTTGGGCCGCGCTTCGTAGTTCGCGCCGATGACACCCACCGGCCGGCGACGCTCCAACAGGACGAGCCGGTCCTCGAGATCACGCACTCGGCGATCTCGAGGTGGCATGGGCGCATCCGCGAGAATGCGTAGCTGTCGGGCCATGTCAACGAGTCGCTCTGGCGTAAGCCTGAGCCGATCGACCAACGCGTCAGCCATGCCCGCCTTTTGCGACGATTCTATGTCTGCTTCATTGGCGGCCAAGACTGTGTGCTGCTCGGATTCCACCAGCGACGCCATCGCCATGAGCGCTGCCGTGATAATGGTGTCGTCGGCGCTCGCCAGCTCCGTGCTCGCTGCTGCGGCTGCGAGGCCACATTCACGAACTGCAGCGGTGTCGGGATCGACGTCCGTGTCGGGCTTCGCGCCACTCGAGACGCCACTTACTGGGGTGCCCCGTGTGAGATCAGCGTTGGATTGCATGGGTTCTTCCGGGGGATGGGGAGAGATGCGCACGCGCGGACTGTAGCAGTCGCGTCAGCACCCACGCTTTTTTGCGGATTGCCCGCAATATTTTGTGCCAAAAATGCGGGTAATCCGCTAAAAAGCAGCGGCAAATAACGACGGACCCACAATGACCGCCGTGGCGGCCACCGCACCCACGAACAGCAGCGGCCGGAGCACCATGCGCTCAAACTTGCCGCCCACTTTGACTGCTATTGCGTCGGGAATGCCGAACTCACGCCAGGTTCTGCGTCCGAGAGGTAGCGGCCACAGCACGGGGCAACCTTGGCGGGTAATCATGTCTCCAAGGACATGTATGACTCCACCCGCCGCGACGCTCAAACCCAACAACGGATACCCGCGGTCGGACGGGAGCACGTGCACCGCCTGATATGCGGCCAAGCCGGCAAGAGCAGTGACAATGATCCAGCCGGCAGACTTCGCCGAGCTCGACATCAGGCCCCGAATGGCTAAGGCGAGCGTAAAGAACAATACGGACACCGCTGCTGGCTTGCCGAAATGCTGACACAGCTCGGCGACTCCCACGCCCAGTCCGGCATTAAACAGCCAGGTATGGGTCAGAGTGCGGTGTCCATTGTGTCTTTGTGGATCCTTCTTCAGGCGAGTCAGCTTGTAGACCAATAGCGAAAATTTCTCGACACATTCCGCCAGGAACAACGAGACCACGCCAAAGGTATGCGCAACAGTGGCCCCGCCTTTGTTCGCCAGCACCCGGCCAGAACAATCGAGGTCTGGCAAGAGCGCGGCCCCTGCACACACTGCTGTGCCGATGGCTAATTCGAACAGTGACTGATGGTAGGAAAGGTAGTGCTCGGCCGCCCACGAACCGGCCAGCCAGACCGCCGCGCCCGAGATCGCATGTGTCGGCCCCAGCACCATTTCCCGCACCCTCCACTGTGGTCAGTAATGCGGGCTTATAGTGCCAGACACTCATATTCGGCGTGCCACTGCCAGAAACAAATGCAGCCGCACCATGGTCCCGCCACTGCCACAAGGGACTCCGCCACGAATCCACCATGGGCCCACGCAGACGACACGCCAAGCCCCTACCGATGTTCTGTAACAAGGCGGGGCGAAAGCCATGGGAGGGTGACGAGATGTCGTCTCCTTCACCGGCGCCGCGTCCAATTTCCGCACGGGAGCCGTCGGCCCGGGTCAAACTGTTGATCGCGCTTGTGGTCGGCTTGGCCGCGGGCATCGTCGCAACGATTGTCGGTGCGGGAAAATCCGCTCCATTGATCGCATGGGATGTGCTCGCCGCTGCCTTTTGTCTATGGATCTGGCCTGTCGTGTGGAATTTCGACGCGGAGGCGACCGCAAGCCACGCCATGCGAGAAGACCCCGGACGGCAAGCGGCAGACCTGGTCCTCATAAGCGCTGCGGTGGCGAGTCTTGTGGCGGTGGGTGTCGTGCTTTTTGGCGCGAGTCACGCCAATGGCAATAGCCGCTACCTCCACGCCGGACTCGCGGTGTTGTCCGTTGTGCTGTCATGGGTGCTCGTACACACAGTGTTCATGCTGAAGTACGCGCGGCTGTATTACTCGAGCCCCAAAGGCGGAATCGACTTCAACGAAGACCACGACCCTCAGTACAGCGACTTCGCGTATCTGTCTTTCACCATTGGCATGACGTTCCAGGTCTCGGACACCAACCTAGAGACCAAAGAGATCCGCCGCACCGCGCTCCGACAAGCGTGGCTGTCGTTTCCGCTGGGAGCGGTCATCATTGCGTCGTTGATCAATCTGGTTGCGGGCTTAGCAAAGTGACGCCTGACTTGTTACGACGCTTGCGGCGCGTCTAGTCCAATGTGGTCTCACCGGAAACTCCTTAAAGGTACTAGCAGGACATATGTCAAAAATCTGATTTGCCCGTATATACGACGAAAATTGTGCATACTTTTATCGCGGTATCAAGTACTCTTCGCAACGCGAAAGGTGAGTGCGCATGAATAAGGCAGAACTACAAGGTGCAAAGTGGAGGAAAGCGACGCGCTCCAACGGCAGTGGCGCTTGTGTGGAGGTGGCTCCAATTAATAACACTGTCGCCGTCCGCGACTCCAAAGACCCCGACGGTCCCGCATTCGTCTTTAACCAAGAGCAATGGACCCATTTTATTAACGGGATCCGATCATAAAATTGCCGCATAAAATTGCCGACTGATGGGAGCGTGATCGTCACGGCAGTCAAGGTCGGTATCTCGAGGTGCTGCCGACCTTGACTGGTTCTCTTTCGTTAGAGATCATGTGAATGCCCAGGTGTGCGATAGAAGAAGGCCTTCAGTCAATGACGGACACCGTTTTGTTGTTAATAGAGTCTTCCGCATTTCGTCACGGCCTTACGTGTTAGCTATTGGCCTCCTGGAAGAGGGAGTCATTGAATCCGGAACTGCTTGTCAATTAATAACGCCTTATGGCGAAACATTTCCGGGCACTATCGAGCACCTCGAACTACACAGCGCCCCAGGCCAGCAGACAATCAGCATGAGTGGTCCAGCGTCAAAGCACATCGTTGAAGGCTCCATTGTGACCGCCGCACCCATACGTGACCAAGCCTCATAGGTTCGCCGCAATTGTCGCCCGAACGAGATTGTGGTCGGACAAACCGTAACTGTCCGCCACGGCGGCGTCACTCGCCACAGCACCTCGCACCACCACGTGGTCGATGGAGTGCGAGGCGGCAATCGACGTCCCCGGGCGCGTCGGGAGAGCAAAGGCGGGCAGGTCGGCGACATCGAAGTCACTGCCCAAACTGGACACTACGGTCGCACGGTCGGTGTTGAAATCCCCCAGCAACACCGCTGCGCTACTTGGAGCGGTGATTGTCAACTCGACCAACCTGCCAAGCTGGCGCACCCGCCGCCGATCGCCACTTAAATGAGTAGCGATCACCACGATTCCTGCCGTCATTACGGCGAGCGCACCCTTGCCCGAGTCGTCCTGAAAGGACTCAGCTATCACTTCTTGGGCAGATTCGTCGGTGATGAGCACCAGATACTCTTCTGGCTCAGACAGCACGGTAGAACCCTCATGCGGCCTGGGAACGCGCTCATAGCGCAAGGTGTGGATTTCCCGATCAGGAAACGCGAGGCGCAAGCTAGCCAGCTGATCGCCACTGACCTCTTGCAACGCGATGACGTTCTCGGTGCGTTCTGCCACCGTGGCCGTGATCGCCGCGATCCGCTTGGTCTCGTCGGGCCAACTCTTTATCGCGTCCTCGCCCCAATTATCGGCGTGGATGCGGTGCAGCACATTCCAGGTAGCCACCGTAATCACAGGTCACGATGCTAGCTGGCGAACCGCCGATCTCTCCGCAAGACTTGGCTGGCGGCCCCGTAGATAAACGGGATCACAGTGTCCCCCGGCCTTTTCTCCACGAACTCGTTCCGAGCGTCATACCGCTATGTCCCATTTGGACATATGTCCAATTTTCATCTCTGGGCTCTCCCGCAATGTGCCAGGTATAGGGTGCATCGCCTGAACCACAATGGAAAGGCCGTGCTTGTCATTGGCGCAACATCCGGCATCGGCCGTGCTGTCTCTGCTCGTTTCGCTGATGGCGGTTACCACGTTTTTGTTCACGCCCGCGACAAAAAGCGAGGTTCAGAACTCGTGGAGGACTTGCGTACCCAAGGGGCGTCCTCACAACTATTACTCGCCGATTTGCGTGATGCCGCCGCGCCGACTGTCATCATAGAACAGATACGCCAATCTGGTCAGCAGCTGCACTGCCTGGTCAATAATGCCGGCGGGGTCTTGGGCGAGCGTTCCTTCCAACGCGGTGACGTAAACGAAATGGCCGAGTCCTATCAGGTCAATGTGTTCGCCGCCTACGCCTTGTCGGTGCTTGCTGCAGAGCTTATGGATGCCGGTTCTATCGTCAACATTTCGTCCATTAACGCTCACGATCCATTGATGGGTGCGCGTTGTCCGGTGTATTCCTCGGCCAAAGCCGCCTTGTCGCATCTCACCCAGCTACTGGCCGTCAAACTGGCGCCGCAGGTGCGGGTGAATGCGGTGTCCCCGGGTCGGACGAAAACCGATGTGTGGGGGCGCATGGAGCCTGAACGCGAACGTGAGCTTGTCCAAGATGCACTGATCCAGCGATGGGTTGATGCTGATGAAATCGCTGATGCCGTCTGGTTTCTGGCTCACAACATGGCATGCACCGGCGCCGACCTCATCGCCGACGGAGGCATCGGACTCACCACTTTTCGCGCAAACACCTAGCCGGATCATTGTCCATACTGGAGTGAAGCTGTTCAGAGCAGCTCGGCTCGTTAACAGGCAAATATAAAGAAAATATTTCAGCTAAAAGTGCCAAAGAGTAAATGGAAAGGCGCTGGTCCAAGAGATTTCGGAAACCCGGCTTCCAAAATCCCCATATCCCCGTCGTTCACGTGTGCCCGGATCGACATACATTCCATCCGGGAACTCATGTCCTATGGAGACGTCGACCCATCCACCCCCGACACCATCGCCCGCAAATTTAATAAACTCGTAGACAAAGCCGGAGTCCGCCTGAGGGGCGAAACATGGCGGTCACCGCGCTGATGTAGTGCCCATGTGCACGTCAAAGCTCGCCGCTGTCCGAGTGGACTGTTACTCCATCGGTCGCCTAGATGAATGCCTTGCGGTGGGGTTCCCCTCTAGCCAGGGAACAAGGTGAGGGCTGGGATGTGGCTGGGTCGAACGACGGAGAAGTGCCGCCTGTCCAGTGTGGCCACAGTGGTAGTACCGAGGCGCTCAGCGACGGCGATCACGCACGCGTCGGTGCCACCAAGCGGTAAGTCGGCGTATTGGGCTACAAGTTCGCCCGTGCGGCTGAGGTCAAGAGGGGTTGGTGTGATGACCTCGCCGAAGGCGCCGCGAGCAAGATCGGCTAAAAACTGTGCCTCAACGGCAGCCCCGCAGGTTTTCCCAATCAGATACCAGGCTTCACCCAGTACAGGAGCAGGCACCACCATCGGTTGATGCCAGGCTGAGCGAAACCAGGTGAGGGTTTTGTCGTGGGCGTCATCGTCGGTGTCCACCAAGGCCACTAAAGGCCCGGTATCGAACACAATCACAGACCAAAACCCTGCGTGAAATATTTTTCGGGATTTGTGGACACATCACCCAACCCAGAATGCCCGGCGCCGATGGATGCAGGCCAAGGACGCTCTTGGGTGTGGACGTTGTCGTGTTCGGCTGATTCAGAGAACTCAGATTTGACCAAGCGAAGAATACGCTTGGCTTGAGGCTCGTTGAACTGCTCAATAAGTTGATGCAGTTCTTGCCGAGCGGGCATAGCGTTCATGCCCTCTAGCCTAAAGCAGAAAGCTCCGCCCGCGTTGTCGATGTCCCGGGCTAGTTCGTTCAATCCGTATCCGGCAACAGCGCGCCGGTTGAAGTGACCCCTTTTGGGCGGACACTTCAGTCACGACTAGTCGGCCACAGCGGAACGAGTGTCACCGAAACCGTCTACCGGAAACAGATCAGACCCATACTGGAACAAGGAGCCAACGCGATGAATGAAATATTCGCCGAACAAAAGAAGCAGCATAGTTACTCAATTAGTCACTCACTGGACCAGAATCGCGCCCTCAATGGAACCTGAGGCGCCCTGACCCGCACAAATATCGTGGGCGCAGAGGGGATCGAACCCCCGACCGCTCGGTTGTAAGCACGCCAACAGACGTCTCAACCGTCCTTTTAGGTCCCTCACCACGCTGAATGAGCAGGACGAACACTTCCCCCAGCGTCTCACCCGTTCCCGGCAATCCTGCCTACTCACCAGCGTCCCTACTACAGTTTTGACTACAGCTATCCGCATGCGCCCACCCCAGTCCAAGACAGGAACACTTCCTACTTCCTGTGGGACCCACCGGCTTTTGAGCCTTGATCCGGGGTCACAACCTGCGGCCCAGGACTGGGGGTGACTTTCTTACCCCATTGCCAAGCACCTTTTATATCGCCTACCGCATCACGCACGGTGACCTTGTGTATTTCGCGGCCTTTCTTGTCCTTAGGTGGTCCAGTTTGCGTGGCTTCTTCAGAGGCTCCCTCGGGCTAGCTGTTGCCCATAATTGTCTCCCTCATCGGCACAGACGGCCTGCACCAGATAGATGTGCATCCCTGACAAGAATGGCCCGCCAAATCCGCTAGCTCACATTCGCCATGAACCAGCGTGAAAGACAGACGGCCAAAGCATTGCCTGTCTCCCCCTCGCGCGCGACCAATTCACCCAGTCTGGGACCTACCTCACATCCATAGACACCAACAGCAACCAACCCTCATAGAGCTGGAGCATGGCATCGCATCGCGTCACGTCTCATGGGAACTACTGCGGACAATCGCATTCGGGAGGTGCCTTAAGCGGACGCTGGGGTTTGTGCGCTCAATCCCGGTGTGGATGGCCGTGCAGCTGTTGGTTGACCGAACGCGCATCTGACGCATACGGGTTCGTTGCCGCGACGTCGCCGGTCCAGCCCGCAAAAATGGCACCCGTGACGCCAAATACACCGGCCGTAACTGCTCCCAATGTCGTTACGCCCGACATCGAGTCAGACATTGCAGCTTTCAATCCAACGGGGACAGTCTCCGGTGCGACAGCTAAAAGACCCAGACCAACAACGTAAGGAAACACCGGCCGGCTACTTCGCCAATCAGATAGATCGCCGCCCTGCCGCATAAATGTCTCCACTCTGCGCAGCCCCGACCTGGTCGCCGCCCGATCCACAAGATGCGCCGCACCGCCGAAGACTCCGGCAAGTCCTATAGACGACGCATAGGGATGCTGGGTCAGAACTCCTCCGGTTTCCGGTCTTACCGGGCCTAGCGCAGCCCACAGGTCAGGATTATTTGCAGCCAAACCGACGCCATGCGCAATATTGCTGCCGGCTATCACCCCTCCTGCGATAGCCGCCGCGTGGTAACCCGCACGGCGGCCACCCTCATGGGCCGTCAACGTCACCGAAGCAGCCAGAAAGGGGTGCCTAATCCATGACTTGAAACTAACCATATTCAGCCTCACTCGCAGAACGGGAGCTCAGCACGTCCCCCACAGCCCTTTGAGAACGCTCATTGCTCACCTAGGTCAGACGACCATTCTCTTCTCAGAGATCGCTCTTGCTACTGGTCACGTAGATACAGGTCCTGGCAACTTGGGATGAGCCAGGCGGCTAGCTGCACCTTTTAGCCGTTCAGCAAGAGTAGGTGGCTCGTTACTGGGAACAGGACCGGCAGTCCACAACACATGGGCGCCCCAATGAAGTTGCCATGATTTCTGTTCGAGGGAACGTCTTTCATCTGGCGTCAGATCAGGGTTGCGTAAAGCGATCCGGCACTGGAGACAACGCTGGAGGAGATCGACTAGCTCCGGTGAGCTTCTTCCTCGCTGTGCACGTCGTAGAAAATATGCCGCCTCATAGATTGGCTCGAGCTCTTTCACTTCTCGTCGCAGCTCAGTGTTTTCCTGTTATGATTCTCCTAAAGAAGTGCTTTTTCTAGGTAGCCGATTTCGTTTTCGTCCGCGCCGGCTCTCTTGGCAGCGTCCAGTTTTCCCTGCAAAAGCACGAGAGGTTCTAGTCGATCGACCGTTGCCTGCGCTGCGGCGCTAGTGCGGTCTTGCGCCAATACAAACTCAGCCTCGTAATACTCCACATACTTGTCAGAACCTCTTTTGGCCAAATTCCGGACTCGCTCTGCCCAGGCGATAGGCTCTAGTCGCTCCGCTTCTGCACTTAGCTCTTCATCGTCTGGATTGAGAGCTAATTCGAACGCGGCAACCTCCAATCGTAAGCTGTACTCTCCGATCTCACGGGACTTGTTTTCCAGATCCCGTAGTGATTGGCGGAGGAAGTAAGCGGCACGCGCGAGATCAGTTTTTCGGGAATTGACCTCAAGAGATGGACGTGACGCGATCTCTTGCCATTTATCACCGCTGGCAACCGATTTCCGATTCAGCAGTCTGTTTAACTTGCCTAGATATTCTTGCCTTTTCGCTTGCCTTAGTTTCCTCGAGAGTTCCTTTTGTGCGTTCTTTTCTATAAGCGCAACGTCTTCGAAACTATAGGGAGAAACATACTCAGTCATTATTCCACCACCTCACAGCCAACCCTTGGTCGCCGCCAAAGTAATTTGCGTGTGCAAATCGGTTCGAAGTATGCATACAAGTCGCTCGATCAATGGCTCGGTTGCGGCGACCAAAGCGCCCGTCTGAAACCCGGTTTAGCAATCGCTAACGCAGCGATTGAAAATCGCTCACTGCAATACGGCTCTCACTGGATAAGACTCGGGCCCGTGGTGTCCTTACCGAGAACATCTTTACCCGCCAATACTTGCGGAACTCCTGGCCGTCGTCTCTAACGTATTCATTCAGAGTTGGAAAATCTTACTCCTCAACAATCTGAAAACTAATGTTAGAACAACAAAGAAAAACCATTACATCCTTGTCCGGAAAACTAAATACCCCTCATCGGGTGTAGGGGGCTTCTTCAGATGAAGTTTTTCTATGGAAATACGGATTCGGAGAGAGTGCCGCCAGAGAAGCCCTTTGTGTGAGTTGTGGAGGTAGCTGGCGGGCGTGGGCGTCTGCTATAAGCGCATCATGCCCACCTGATGTAGATTTACTTCTGGGCGTGTACTTCATGCGGCCGGTCGTGTTAAGCACTTGGCTACACTCACTGGCCGCACGATAGTTTTCACCGTCGGGTGTGTAAAGGATTGCCTGATTAGGGTCTTTTATTGCAGCACGGGCCAGAACCATCAGCTCGTTTCGCAAACGGCTGTCCAAATCGTATGGATGTGTGATTTCCAAAATTCTTTGAGGCGCCTGTCGTATCACTTCGCCGGACGCTGTAATTGGTGGGTAGCAAGCTCTTACCTCTTTATTAAGAGCGCACATAAAGCGGTTATTTGCTTTCCCCTGACCCTGAGTTATTTGCCTGGCCACAAGTCCAGCACTCACAATTTCTTGTTTATATAATCCAGGGCTTTGATTAAGCTCGCTCATCTGTTTTCTAACTTCTTCTCCTGAGAGAACATCAGACCATTGGTCCGACGAATGGTTCACCTTACATATCTGGATGACCGGCTGCGTTTCGGGCAACAACTCAATATTTAACTGATTCGGCGCAGGCATCGTTACGACCACGCGTTCATTCTTTGCCATTTCCAGTAAGTATTCGGGAGCTTTCCCATTCAATCTTGCGATATCTACGATTGCTTGAATATCCGCTGGCATTCCCATAGACATGCTGGGATTGGCATACAGCTGTTTATATAATTCAGCACTGTCACTACCTTCCACCCAACCCGTGGCGCAAGCCACAAGAGCAGCAGCTGCTTTCCGTTCATCCGTAGGGTCAATTGTGTCTAATGCTTGGTCACGTACCTTCTCGTAGGCGCCAATTTGGCTTTGAGCATCTTGCCCTCGATAAGCCTGCGCGTGCCCGTATGCGCTGGCCACTACCTCGGTGAGATCTCCCCAATCCACCGCTTCTGCGGCAAAATGCGCTTGCCGCTTGCCGCGCTCGATTCGCATGAGATCTACAATTTCAGGCCCACTTCTTAGCCTAAGATATGGACCTTGCTCAACAGTAGAGAACCAGGATTGAAGCCCATTTGGACTCGGGCGCGCATAGGTGAAAGTTATTGCTTTTTGAGCGGGAAGTCCTTGAAACTCCCCATTAACAAGACCGGTTGCTCTTTGCGCGAGCTCCCGAGCGATGCGCCTTACTCGCGCTAGGCGCCCGGGAGAGGTTGGTTCCGAACCTCTTAGTGATGGGACAATTGCAGACGAGGCCCGGATGGGGCCTTCCCTGCTAAATCGGGGAGCCCTTTTCTTTGCTTTTTCGTCTGAAAGCACCCTTTCAAGAAAATCTTGTGCTCCCAATAAAGTTAATCCGCCTTCAGAAGTTTCATAAATTTTTTGGGCCACCTTGTGAAAGTCCAAACCGGCCATAACCTGACGCGCCGCCGCTACCAGTTCATCTCTGGAAGTCGCCACAATGATCTCCTAAGCGTGCTGCTGCTACTCAGGTCAGCTTGGAACGAACTAAGCAACCCTGGCCACAACTTTAAGGACGAAGCGCAAGCGAACACGAAGCCAAGACAAGTATGTAGGGGCCGCTGCGAAAACAGACTGTTGCGGCAGCAACTCGGCAACATATGTAAACGAAATTCTGCCGAGGGCCGATCAATCCCGGCCATGACGCTGCTGGCTATAACACCCCAACTAAGGGTCACCATGATCTGATGATCACCGCTGTGGCGTCGTCGTGGCGTTTAACACGGCGACCGTTTGGCTCATGTCCCAGTTCAGGAAGCTGCGCACGCTCAGCGGCGCGGATCTGATCGATTACGTCAACCGGGCCCTGCTTATCAAGCGCATCCAGCAGAACCGCCCAATCCCCCAAACCAAGGCGTTCGACATAACGGGAAACCCCATCCGTCATTACCGCTACCCGACGCACGCCAGCTTTCGGGGTCGAACCCGTCACCGCATGCTGAGCAGCCTCCGGCTTCGTCGAGGCAATCCAAAAACCATGCGGCTGATTCCGATGCGACCGCACACCTTCAGCCGTATAACTCGGCAGATGAGCGCTCCGCTCATCCAAGACCGGCTTTACCTCACCATCGATGTCGAACAGAATCGGCGAATCCCCCAATACCAAGTGCTCAAACACATCCGCACGCTCACGCAGAATCGCCACCGTCGAAGAAGGACTATCCGGATTAGACACATCACACGTGCCCTCGTGCGCCGCCCGCGTTTCACCGATCGCCGTAGCCACCGCATCAATCAAAGAAACCGACGACGGCAGCGTCAATGACCGCGCTAACGACGCCGCCAACTGCTCCACCAGCCACGTCACCGTATGCACACAACCACTGTCCACACCCGGACGATGGGTAGCACCGTCTAACACCACCACCCAGCCAGGACCAGTGACCACGTAGTCCTCATTAGACACATCCGGTGCCGGCACCGACGCATACACGATCTCCACAAAACACTCCTAGTCCGGAATCGGGAAGCGGTAGGACAACGTCACCATGTCACCGGCGATCACTGACAACATCACCTCCACCGCACGACCAGACGTATCAAATGTCGTGCGCACCAGATCCACCACTGGGGTGCCTGCCGGCAAACGCAGAGTCACACTTTCTGGTCCAGTGGGCATACGCACCGCCCATTCCTCAGAAATCTCAGCTAGCTCATAGCCAGCATCCTCTAGCCGGGCGAAACCACCTCCGGGACCGGTCTCTTCTTGCATGATTCGAGTGCCACGCACCACGTCCAGCTCGTAGTAAGAATCGGCAAGCTGATTTGGACGGTCATCAACATGCGTCGTCCGCCGACGCACCCACACCGGGGTTCCCTGTGCTATCCCAAAACGTTCAGCTACCTGAGCAGGCGCAGGAACTTCGGCCAACTCACGGATTACCTGGCCTGCCGCATGCCCCTGTTGCTCAGCCTCCGCAGTCAGGATCGCCTTGCCGCTCTTCCACCGGCTACGCGCATAGCGATCTATGCCGTGACGTCGAGCATTGGGCCGATCGCGCACGAACGTGCCCTTGCCCTGCACTGTGACAGCAAGGCCCTGCTGTTTAAGCAGGTCAATGGCCTTACGCGCCACGGCCAAGCTGCACCGATAGGTACTAGCAATCTCATCGAGTGTAGGTAGACGCTGTCCTGGTTGATATTCCTGCGTCTCGATCTTGCCGCGGATGTCGTCAGCGACACGCACTTGAAGAGGTCGAGCGTCGGTAAGTCCGCTGGTCATGCTTCTAGCGTACGGGATTCCGCATGTTTGTATACAGACAGGCTTGACGTGCGCCCTGTTCGTTCTCTACATTCTCCTCATTGCATGTCTGTATACAGACCTTCAGACCTGCAAAACATCGCCATTAAATGAGGGCTCGGCGGATGCTGCCGCCAAGCCCTCTGGGCCGCAACTATGAAGGAGCTACGACCCATGACCATTGTCTCAACACCTCCACGAGCTCAAGATGCCGACCACGACGTTGTTTGGTCAAAGCATTTCGATCACACACATTCAGTGGCAGCGATCGCGCGTGAGCACTGCACTCGCACGCACCATCTATCTGCATTGGAGCTATTGGGCGGTGTTGCATGCGCGTCTTGTTGGGAAAAGGCGATTCGAGCCGATGAACGAATAGTCGTCGAATTCGACCTGCCACGCGAAATGGACACTGACCCGACCTATGTGGACTGGGTCGCTGTCGATCGTGCCTGCTGCGGCTGGGAAGTACCGCTCACGCACACGGAACAGGTCGAAGTCGAGCGACGGATGAACAATCGCCATGACCACGCTCTAGCCCTCGATAGTGCTGCGGCATGAGTCCCGAGCTCGCCCGGGTTCTCCGCACGTCCTGGGTAATCAACGTCGGGATATGGATAGTTGCTGTGGGCCTATTGGCCGTATCAACAATTAATGCTGGCACAGCACTATCGGCACACGGATTTCCATACGCCTCAGCATGGCTGCTCCCCCTATGCGTCGATCTAGGCGTGGCAATCGCATTGGTCGCTGGACGAGTGTTGGCCGACCACGGCCTGCGTTCGAAATGGGGTACCGCACTCCGTTGGGTCGCAGCGATCGTGGGTCTGGTTCTCAACGACATCGACCCTATGCTGCGCCACGATCTCGTAGGTGGCTTGCTGCATTCTCTCCCCACGCTGCTTCTGCTTGTGGTCGTCGAGTCTGGAGCATCTTTTCTGTTCATTCTTGGACGCCTCCGAATCGCCCTAGCGGCTAAGCACACGGCAACGGAGCCAGCGAACGGCACTCCGTCCAAGGCAAGTTCGATCGATGAGCCGACTCTCTATACACGTCCGCAGCTGGTTCGAAACGTCGAGCCGGACCGGACTCAGGACCTGTCCGCGGTCGGGTCGGAGTTGTGGCAGGCCGGTATGGCGGTCCGGTCCGAAATCGACTCCGAGGGCGGACGACTCTCCCGGTCCGAGCTCGTGCGTCGGCTACGAGCCCGCGGTCACTCGATTGGCACCGACCGGGCGGGTGTCTTGCTGGCACAACTGAAGACCGCCCAGGAGGTCATGTCATGACAACAATGCAGGCACCTGTGGAGGTCATCGAGATAGCCTCACCGGCAGGAAAACCGGCTGAGAGTCCGTCTTCTAGAAGCCCAACCAAACAGACCGGCCGCGTCCGCTTGGGTCCGCTAGTGGCAGCTGCTGGCAGTGGTGTGGCAACGGCCGGTTCGGCGCTATATGCCGCTGGCGGCGTACCCGGACTCATCGCGGGTGGCTTAGCGGCGGGTGGTGCTACAGCTATCGGCGTAGTGCACAAGGTGCGTAAACACCGCGGCAGCGCCGCTCGGCTTCTGCCAGCTAGATCCCAAACTGTTCGTCCCCGTAGTCACGGTGTCGGTGCTCGGGCCAGCAACGGTGCACGTGGCCTGGGCGGCGGTATTGGTGGAAAGACTGGCAATGCTGCTACACGTCGTGGCCGGGCAGGTTCGCTACTCGCTGGCACTGGTCAGAGGTTGAAACGACTGAGCGGCCGGGCTGGCCGGTCCATTGGACTGTGGGGTACATCGACCGGTCCTAAGGGGACGCGATCGAGTAAATCCGCTAGGTCGGCACTAGCAGGGGCGAAACGGTCCGGCTTGCTGGGCGGTCGGACCGGCGGCAATGCTGCTGTCCGATCGGGACAACCGGTCCGGTCGGAGCTGCATTCTCTGCTCGGGCGGCTATTCCACGGCAAGACCCCTCGGACAACAGGAGGGAAACAACTGAGCGGACCACGGTCTGCAAGTCGGTCCCGTGCGGCATCTGCCCGATTTGGACGACTGGGTGGCCTCAGTCGGCGACCCGGCATACGAGGTGCTGTCGCCAATACTGTCCGCACGACACGCAAAGCCGGGCAGCGCGGGAAGAGCGTGTTGGCAGGGGTGGCCCGCAATGGTCAAGCTCTCCGGGCTGCGACTGTGAAAGAGACACCGGCTGCCGCGGCTCAGGCGGCGAGGAATGCCATCGGCCGGGGCAAAGCGAAAACCCGACTCGGTCGTATTGGACGGACCGTCGCAGGTCTCGTCGCAGCGGGGATTGCTGCGGGCTGGGTCGCCGGGCGTGGCTTAGCAAACAAAGCCCGCAGTCGGTGGAACAAACACCAGGCTGCACGTCGAAGTGCCCCAACCCCAATACGCAGCGTGCGCAAAGCCGTCCGCACGAACGCTCCCACCACACGTCATCGCCAGGCCGCTGTCCCAGACCTGGTCTCGTCCACCAACAAAAGCAGCACAGCTGATCACTCCCCCACCATCCAAGGAGGCACCACCATGGCCGGTTTTCGGTTCCACGAAATCACCGCAGATCTACATACCGCAGCCACCGCATACGCGCCAGAAGACATGGCTCAAGTCGGACGTGACCTCACACTCCTACCCGAAGCACTATCCAATGTGGCCCAGGCTCTCCGGGTGACGATGCAACGGATGCAGAACGAGTTCCCGCTACACCCGCACATCGCCGAGATCATCGGCCAGGTCTACCAGCTGCAAACCCACACTGTTGCCGCTGCGGAAGACCTCATCCCCACGTTCCGCGCGCTGCATGAAGCAGACCTGGCCCGGCATGAAGCACCCAGGGTCAACGAACACATGTGGAACGTCTAACAGGTTCGTGTGGGTTGGCTACTGCCGGCGTTCTCGTCGCCTTGTGTACCTATTTCGTACACGGCGGCTCCTGCGGCCTTGGCAGAAACCAATCCACACGAACTTTAAATCAGACGACTCCATGGTGCGTTCCCAGACGATAAGAGCTACGCGCCACACAACCGGCCCGGCCTATGTCAATGCAAGACAGGAGACATCAGATGAGCACCACCGACCAGGACCAGGAAGGCCCGATGAGTCACGGTCCGATTCTGGGTCCGTTTAACGCCGCCTTGGGCTCAGCAGCGGTCGGGACACTCGGCTACTCCTTCGGAGTCAGTCCTTTCTTCCCCGTGGCGCTCACCGTCTTGGGTGCGGCGGCGTTGTGGGCAGTCGGCGTCATGCGCGGCAACACCGGTGCCGTCCTGGTCTTCCCGGTCGCCTGCTGGATCGCTGCTGGGGCCTGGGTGACCTGGGTAGTCGCCACCACACCATGGACGCTAAAAGCTTGGTGCGTGCTGATCGTGGCCACCGTCCTTAGCGGACTGCTGTCATTGGTCTGTATCAGCCGATACCGCAAGCACGACTCCGACGGTCGCCGGCTGTTTGTGGCTTCCAGGCGTAATCGGGTCGCCGCGGACTGGGAGGACCGACTTTCCCGCGTCTGCGGCATCCAGCGTCCAGACATTGTTGGTGTCCAGGACTGGGATCACGGCACCGGCTACACCCTCGATGTCGAACTTCCCGCAGGTGGCACCACCTGGAAACAGATCGCTACCCGGGCCGATGGACTTGCCGCTGATGCCCGCCTGCCCGAGGGCTGTGGTGTGGAAGTTGGTCCCGGTTTTCATCGTGGCACTGCCCTTATCCGTGTCTCCACCGTCAACGCATTGATCGAAGAGCAGCCCTTCCCCACCGACTACTCCGAAACCACCATTAACAACCCGTTCCCCATCGGTATTCACCGCGACGCTCCCCGGCGGAAGCGAGCCTGCGATACATATGTGGGCTACTGGTCGGACAGACCGGTTCGGGAAAAACCAATCAGCTGCAAGTCATTAACGCCCAACTTATGCGCTGTGTTGACACCATCGTCTGGCACATCGACCTCGCCGGCGGCGGTATCTCCATTCCCTGGATCACCCCCTGGGCTGAGGGTCACGCCAGCCGTCCCGCAGTGGATTGGGTCGCTGCCACGGGCAACGAAGCACAGACCATGACCTCTGCGGCCTTGGCGATCATCCAAACCCGTAAAGCCGAGCTACAAGGGACGGATGCGTGCATCCAACGACGACAAGCTCCCTGTCGACCGTGATGTGCCTGAAATTGTCATCGTCGCCGATGAATACGCCGAACTTCCCTTGAAAGTCCAGCAAAACCTTGAATCCATCTCCAACACCGGACGCGCCGCCGGTGTCCGTGTGTTGAACTGCGCCCTGCGGGGTACCGCCGACATCGTCAGTTCTAACGTCAAGAAGCAAGCTCAGCTACGTATCGGCATGCGTGTGAGCGACGCCGACGAACTCGCGTTCCTGTTTGGATGGAACGGCCGTACCCCCTCGCCGGAGGACGCACCCTATGAAGGCTGCGGATTCCTCATGCTCGGCCAAGACACGCCACGGCCATTCAAGGGCTACCGGCTGCGCCCCAATCAAATCGAAGACATAGCCATCGCGGTCGCTGACAGCCGGCCCAGCCTCGACGCGGCATCAGCGTCAGCGGCCGGGACCTGTTTACTACACCCGCTGGGACCGCACAGGCGACCTGCTCGACCACACCAGCTCCACCACATACGTGCCCGATGTGCGCTACCCAGACAAGACGGCGTTGGCATCGGGTGAGGAACTACTATTCGGCACACCTGCTGCTACCCCCGAACAAGCCCTACACAACCTCCACATGTCGCAAGAACGACTGCGTCGCACCGCGGCTGAAACGGACGGCCGTGACGCTGACCTGGATGCTCAATTCCACGACGTAGTGTCCGGTTTGCAGGCAGAAGTCGTCGACTGGTCTGACATCAACTCCTGGCCCAGTCCAGAACAGATCAAAAACACCTGGCGCACCAATAGGGATAGCCGAGTCGATCCGCAAGCCACACCTGCCGGGCCAAAGCCGGCATCCCGCGATCCACGTGCCCGCATGCTCGAACTTCTCGTTCAAGCTGGCCCGCACGGATCCAGCCCCAAAGTTCTCGCTGATCTCCTCAACCAAGAGGGCTTTCCGACAGTGCGGCAAACCGTCGCCGACTGGCTCTCCGATGAGCTCAAAAACGGCACCGTAATCCGCCCTAAAACTGGCCTCTACATTCACCAGGGCACCCAATCGGGCGGTGACAGTGAGTCATAACGATCCGTCGTTCGTCGCCCGTCGTGGCGACACACGACGCACAAAAATCTCCGGCGCACGCTCGCCACCCGCCCTTACAGACAGACGACGCACGACAGACGACGCAACTCAACCCACGGAAAACCACAAAGAGTAATCAGACAAAGGAGGTGAACTCATGGCTCAGCATCAGGCATGCGAAATCTGTCGGAACCCGATTGTTGGAGATGTCTACATCGACCTCGCAACCGGCGCGCTGTTGTGTTTGCGCTACGCACGCGAACACCACGTTCAACGCATCAGCACAGACAAGTAACGATCGCTCGTGATCCACGCACGAGCGCTCACCCGAACGGGGTCGCCAGTGATCCACGCACCGACGACCCCGCACCAGTAATCAAAGCAGATTGAGCGCAGCCCCGGGGCGCACGCACGACCAAGCACAGCGCCCCGAGGCAAGCCCTCCCCGAAGGGAGAAGTTCTAGTGTTGCATCAAACATTTTCCGCTGCCCTATTGACCACCGCACTCGGCTGTATCGCCGGAGCGGCATTCACACGGCGTCGGCTCGTCGATGAACACAAGTCGCTACATCGACGCCTCAGCGAAACCCATCATCAGGCCACTCATGATCCGCTCACCCTTCTTGCTAATCGGGCGGGTCTAGCCGAGCAAAGCCAATCACTGTTCGCCGATGACGCGGTCCTCGTCGCTCTTATCGATCTGGACGATTTCAAACCCATCAATGACCAAAACGGCCATCATGCGGGCGATCAGATACTCACAACCGTGGGCCGCCGGCTCACACAGAAAACCGCTGGCACAGGCGGCATAGTCGCCCGGCTGGGTGGTGACGAGTTCGCTGTCCTGCTTCCCATTCCGGAGCAGTTTCGTAGTGCGCCCAGTAATTGGGCTCAGCAAATGCTTCGCGTTCTACATCTCGCACTGAGTCGGCCTGCCGAGATAGGCGGGCTCGAATTAAGTGTCGGCGCCAGCATCGGTGGAGCAATCGCATCACTCGGGCAACGCATTTCGCTCGGAGATGCGCTATCCATCGCCGACGCTGCGATGTACCGCGCAAAAAAGAGCGGCAGTCGCATCTCGATCGCAGACAACGCCATGTTGAGCGCTGTCGACGGTGAAGCGGAAATGTATGACCGTCCCTCTATCCGGATTCGTGACTTTCGTTCGCTCGTCGACTGCCCTATCGCGTCCATCGGCTGATTTGGGCGACCGCTCCTTTGCGGAGCTCCTTCCATTACCTCACAGCATCGGCACGAGCGAAGCGTGCCCAAAAACTGAAGGAAACCCATGCACACCAACGCCACGTTCATTGAAAACAGCGACCTTGCACAAGCTCTCCGCGTCGGAGCAGCTGGGTGGGCTCCCCACGTCGCCGCAATCGAACTTCTGCTCGCACACGACGTATGGCCCCAATATCTCGAAGTCATGGGCCTAATCGATCGCAACGACCCAGGAGGCGAGCTCATGGCCTGGATTTCATGGTTGGACGCCGTTCAGGCCCTCGATAGTGGCGACCTTTATGCGTCCGCTAGCGCCGAACGGATTCTGCGGATCGCTGCTTCCCTTGCCGGCTGTGCGCGCATCAACCTGTGTAACTGCCTATCTGGACTAGATCCCGTCAATGCGGACCTGGTCAGTCAGGCGGTCCTGACCTGCGCACAAGCCCTTGGCGAGTTCGACATGGTCCGCTCGTCGGACTCCCACGGACCTGTTCCTCTAGATCAGACACAAAACACCGTGTCCGAACAAGACAACCACTAAGTCGAGCTGCCGTCAGCACCAGTCAAAAAAGGAAAGAGGGATAACTCATGGCTAACGAAACCCCACTTACTGTCGTCGGAAATGTGACCAAAGATCAGGAGCTCACCTTTACCGCCGGAGGAGACGCTCGGGTTGTTTTCACTGTCGCAAGTACACCCCGAACCTACGACCGAGAAAGCGCTGAATGGCGCGACAGCGAGCCGATGTATCTGGAGTGCACCGCGTGGCGGCAGCTCGCGGAAAACATCGCCGAATCACTGAGCAAAGGCGCACGGGTCGTGGTCAGTGGTCGGCTTCGTCAACGCCACTGGGAGACGGACCAGGGAGAAAAACGTTCCCGCATTGCGGTGGAGGCTGACGACATTGGGCCCTCTCTGCGATTTGCCACTGCTGCGATTCATAAAACACAAAAGCAACCTGGCGTCAGCCGAGACGTAGGCGATTCTACCGCGACTGAACCGCCGTTCTAGTCATCACCGGTGGGGTGTGCGCAACAGCTGTACACCCAACACCACACCCCGTCTGTCTACATGAGAGGAGGACGTACCCATGACCATCGACAACGTCGTCAAGTCAGCCCTGACACGGCCGAAAACGGTTGGCGGATCTTCCCATTGCGCCCCGGAACCAAAGTGCCCGCGATCCGAGACTGGGAGCAACGAGCCACTACCGATCTCTCACGTATCGAACGCTGCTGGAATGCCGGGCCGTTCAACATCGGTATCGCCTGTGGGCCGTCAGGGCTGGTCATTGTCGACCTTGATATGCCTAAGCCTGGGCAACAATCACCCACGCTTCCCGGCATCGGCCGTGACATAACATGCGGGGCCGATGTGTTCGCTGCCATAGCGAGACATGAAAAAGCGCCCGAACTGGCCGAGACGTTCACTGTCCGAACTGGACGCAGCGGGCAGCATCTCTACTATCGTGCGCCGGGCGGCATTCAGTTTCGAAACAGCACTCAACGCTTGGGCTGGCTCATCGACACCCGCGCTGGCGGCGGCTACGTAGTGGGGTCCGGCTCGGTGGTGGCCGGCAAGCCCTACACCGTCGAACGCGACTATGAGCTGCGCGAACTTCCTTCATGTCTCGCTGCTCGTCTGCGGCAGCCGACACCGGTCACACAAACGCCGCGGCCTGTTTTTGCTGCCACCATGTCCACCGCCACACGCCGCGACCGTTACCTCGCCGCTGCGCTCACCAACGAGGTCAACCAGGTGCGCACCGCACCAGAAGGCCAACGCAACCGCCGCCTCTACATCGCCGCGTTGCGGCTCGGCGAACTCACCGCTGGCGGCCATCTAGACCGCACCCTGGTCACCGACTCTCTCGCGCAAGCCGGCCAAGTAAACGGTCTTAGTGCTGCCGAATGCGAGGCGACCATCCGCTCTGGACTAGCAGCTGGAGAGCGATCCCCGCGGGAGGTCCCGGCATGAACACTGCCACCAACCCCGGCGTCGAAACCGTCGACAGTGGAGCCACACTGCTCGATGAAACGCATGCCGTGCTCACCGGCTACGTGGCGATGCCCTCACCCGAGGTCGCCGATGCGGCCGTGCTGTGGGTGGCCATGACCCATGCCATCCCGGCATTCGAGGCCGCCCCACGCCTGGCCATCAGCTCACCCATGAAACGCTGCGGCAAAACCCGACTACTCGACATCCTCACCGGCATTTGCCACGACCCGCTGGTATCAGTCAATGCCACCGTGGCTGCCATTTATCGCTCCCTGAGCACCGACCATCCACCCACACTGATCATCGATGAGGCCGACACCATCTGGGGAACCAAACGGCAAAGCGAACAAAACGAAGACCTCCGCGCGCTGTTGAATGCCGGGTTTCAACGGGGCAAACCCGTCCTGCGTTGCGTTGGTCCGGAGTCGAAACCTGTCCAGTTCCCCACCTTCGCTCCTGCAGCACTCGCCGGAATCGGGAAACTACCCGACACCATCACCGACCGGGCCATCACCGTCACGATGCGCCGCCGCACTCCACACGAGACAGTCCTACCGTTTCGGTCTCGCCGCGACGGCCCCCGCCTAAGTCAGTTACGAAGCCAGCTGGCCGCCTGGTCTGCTGCGCATGTGGACCGCATGCAGCAACTCGTGCCGGCAATGCCGCTGGAAGACCGGGAAGCAGACACCTGGGAACCACTGATCATCGTCGCCGACACCGCAGGCGGTACCTGGCCAGACCGAGCCCGTATCGCCGCACTACGCCTGACCCAACAAGCCGCCGCCGGTGACCGCGAACAATCACTAGAACTACGACTCATCGCCGACATCCGCGACGCCTTCAACACCTATCACGCCGAATTTGTGCCCAGCACAGAACTCGTCGCACGACTCACCGGCATCGACGACGCCCCCTGGGCTGAACTCAAACTCAAACCCCGCGGACTATCCGACCGACTCCGCGACTTCGGCATCACCCCGAAATCCAACGGCACCAAACGCGGCTACCAACGAAGCGACTTCTCCGACATCTTCGACCGCTACCTCACCACTAGCAAAGGCGAAAACACGCGCGGGGAAACGTCACCCACCGTCAAAGCGTCAAAACCCCAGCTTGAAGCACTGACGGTTCCCGCAGCGTTCACGGATCAACCGTCAACCGTTGCCCGAGCTGACACTTCAAACCGTCAGCCGCAACAAACCGTCAACCCTCTGAGCAGCAGTTTTGACGGTTTGACGGTTGGTGACACCACAGTCGCCGACAACCACAGAAAGGAGCAGCCACATCGAGCAACCGCACACCAATAGTCCACATAAGACGACCCCGGTGCGTACCGCCAAGCACAACACCGGGGCCCACTCCACCAAAGGAGCACCACCATCATGTCTCATCCTGAACAACCAACAACAGGACCCCTCGACAACCTGCCACCGCTCCTCGCCATCCCTCGCGCAGCCAAAATCCTCGGTATCAGCCGCGCCTCCGCCTACCGCTACGCCGACCGGAGATCTCCCCACCACCCGCCTCGGCGGACGCGTCTATCTCAACACCGCCGGACTCCGCAAACTCCTCAACACCGAGGCGGCGACGGCATGACCCCACAAGACGGAAACAAGAAAAGAAACCGGCCAAACATCCCCGGCATCACCATCTACCCACGCGGCAAAAAATGGGCATACACCATCTACACCGGACAAGACTTACTCACTGGTCAACGACAAAAACTGTACCGAGGCGGCTTTGGGAATACGAGCAAGCGTTAACCGCCGCTCTTCAAGCCAAACTAGAACTTGAGCGGGGAACTCATGTGCGACCCTCACGTCGCACACTCGCCGATTTCCTCACAGAGTGGTTGGAATCGATTCGGCATTCGATTAAGAAAACCACTTATCAGTGTTACAGAATTGACGCCGAATCATACGTCTTGCCTCTCATCGGCCAGCGAAAACTCCAGGGCATCACCGTCCCCATGCTCAACGCCCTATATAGACAGCTATTGAAGACGGGACGACGAAAGCCGGACAATAACGCTCTTATGTATGAATACTGGCTGTCCAAACAGGAAGATCGGGGAGGACTTGGACCACCACCCAAAGAACTAGCGGCCATATGCGGAACGACCATTCACGCCGCAAGTGCAGCAGCTTCACGCTATCGGCAGGGCCGCACGCCAACTCCTAAAGCCCTGGGTTTGGCACCCAAAAGTGTAAAAAACATTCATCGGATGCTGCACCGAGCCTTCAAAGATGCGGTCGCGTGGCAATACATCTCTTTCAACCCGGCGCAGCATGCAAGTCTTCCTCGCATTGGCCACCAGCAAAATAATCGCCCTCAGCCCTGGACGCTTGACCAGCTCGGTACATGGCTCAATGTGGCATTGACGGACCGTTTTGCTGGCATGTGGGTACTTGCCGCCACTACCGGTATGCGACGGTCAGAACTTGCTGGAGTTGATCGAGAGTCACTCGATTTAGAAAACGGCACAATAGCGCTGGCCAATACGCGCGTGGTGGTCGGTGGACGAGTCGAAGACTCTGACGGCAAAACCAAAAGCAGCAATCGAACAATTTCGCTGGACTCATTCACGATCACAGCACTGCGATCGTGAATGGCCATGCTCGAGCAAGAGCAGGCCGCATGGGGACCAGCATACATTCCATCCGGGAAACTCATGTCCTATGAAGACGGTCGTCCCATCCACCCCGACACCATTACGCGCAGGTTCAACAAGCTCGTAGACAAGGCCGGGGTTCCACGCATACGACTACACGACATTCGACACACCTACGCGACCCTATCCATGGACGCCGGCATCACACCCAAACTCCTCAGCGACCGCATAGGCCACGCCAACCTCAACGTCACATTCCAGATATACACACACCGATCTACGGGACAAGACCGCGAGGCCGCAGAAAAAATATCCGGACTCATTGTCAACGCCCTTAAACCCCACAACAGCTAGCTGCAATATCTGCTGACTACAAAATTGACTACAAACACCAGAAATGCCCCTCCAGAAAACAAGTCTGGAGGGGCATTTCCGCTGGTATTCCTCGCGCTTCGCTCGTCAACGAACTCAATCACCTCGGAAAACACGAGCGAGCTCGTATTTTTCTTTCTCGGCTCACTCGTTCGTGGGCGCAGAGGGGATCGAACCCCCGACCGCTCGGTTGTAAGCAACCAGCGCCGACGGCCAAATATGGAGTTTTACAAGTTCAGAGAAGCAGCCGGGCGGGAATGTCGCTCCTTACAGGTGGATGCGTTGCTGTATTTACTGCTGTACTTCAGTGCCCGGCTGTGCTGGGCCGCCCCGCAGCCTTTGGGCATTTCCCTCGTAGGTGCTGGGCGTTGCGGAGTGTGGGGGGTTGGCAAGGTGAGAGCACCGCGAAGACGGTGGGTGAGAAGTTTCGCCGACAACGGTGAGGGTCGCCGCGGATGCGGTAACGGCGAGGGTAGCGGCGAAAGTTCTCAGCTACCGCGCGTGGGCGGCCTTGCCAACCCACCACACTCCGTGGAAACGATGGGCACCGGAGGGAGATGCCCCCTCGGGATAGCCGGCAGCGGTGCTCGAGCAGAACGGCGGTAGTCCGTGCTGTAGTGACGCAAGTGCTAGGCCATAGTGGACAGAGTTCTGTGAGTGCGGGTCGTTTTGGGGTTGTGAGAACTTTTCTCGCTACTTCGGAGGGTCCGCTTTTTTGTGTGCGCGCGCCGGATGCGGTGCCGGTGAGCCGCCGGAGCGGAAAGCGAGAGGCGGGCTCACCGGATGGCGCGCCCCGCGGTCCGCCACAGCGGGCCGCCTTTGAAACGAGTTCAGAAATCATCACAACCATCACCTGGCGCAATTGTCGAGTCTCAGGAGATGCGTGACAGGTCCTTGTCGGGACATGGGTGACACTCCATCGAATGTTGGTGGAATTGATGAAGCCCATTTGAGACTCTTGCTTCTTACTGCCGTTAACAACGTGGCCCTCTTAGTGGACTTGGAAAAGTATGATGGCGGCCAACTACATTCCTGGCCCCTTGATTATTGGGAGACGTTCGCCATGGTTACTCGAAACTCTGCAAGTATGCGCTTGCCAAAGATAGATCCAGATCAGATAACCGCCCTACAAAATCTGCGGCAGCAACTGCGGCGCTCTGGCGCAGATTTGGTAATCATGCATGACGGCGCTCTTGCAATGCATGCCCAACGAGCTAATGAGCCAACTAAGGACTCAGGCCAGGTATATCTGAATATCTTCGTGACACACCCTCAAGGACGAATATTGGCAGGAAAGGCCCTGGGCTATGCCCTTCGTAACGTGTTCGGCAAAGACAAAAATGTAGTAGTCAACCCGTCTGATCCAAAACCTGTAAGAGAGACTTCACTAGAATTTGATAGCGGAGCGAACCACCTCACTACTGTGGGGTTGGCTAACGGCCGAGGGTTCTCCCTAGCTCTGCCCAGTCGTGGGCGACCGATCGAAATAGATAACAGCTTCCCGGAACAGCTTCCTGTGCAAAGCGAAGCAGCAGCACGCAATTACGTAGATTCCCGCAACGCTAGACCTCAGCTTCACAGAAGAGCTGCTGTGGAAGAAATTCGACCGAGCCGAATCCTGCCCAGAACGACAAAGGCAAGTACTGAGGAAACAACGCTAGGTCCCGGTCGCACACGAAGCTAGAGGGACCTATTACTTTAGCTTTTTCGTCTAGGTTTACTCCGTGGTTTCTGAAGTGGCCGAGTGGTGGAGCAGACCTTAGATGTTGCTGCCTACCTGGGTGTGGGCATGGCGTAGGTGTGCGGTCAGTGCATGGCGCGCAGGGGAATGCATGCCAGCCGAGGACGACGCCACCCTGGGAAGAACTCGGCTGTGGAAACCCGCCCGGGACTATCGAGTGGAACAAGAAAAGACCCCGCAAAACAGCCAAGACACCTAAACAAAGCAAACTCAGGCGTCCACGCCGGTACTGCCACAGCGTGAGACCACCGCCGCTGATAGTTTCACTGCCTATTTTCAGCATTCACAAACAAGCCTGACATTCGTCAACTTTCCTTGACGGCAGATTGTGGGGGACGTAGGGTGGAGATTGCTGATAGCGCCCGTAAACACGGCATCGCCGATGCCGATATTCGACACGCTATACAGATTCCTTTTCGGACCGTTGCACATGGAAACAACCGGGTATTGATTATCGGACCAGACATACGGGGTCGGTTATTGGAGATCGTGGTACTCGACCCAGACAGTGACGAGCCGGCGGTAATACACGCTATGCCGTTGCGGCGAAAATTCTATGACTACCTATGAGATAAGAGGTGAGGGGTAATGCCACAGATCACTTCACCAGCTAGAAGCCGCCGCTGCCGAAGCCGAAGCATGGCTAGACTCGCTGGACCCGGCCACCACCCCCAGCAGAAGACCCCCGGGATCTCCGCCGGATCGGTCTTGCCCTTACCGATGTGGCCAACGCCGAACACGAACTTGCTGAGGCAGTACAAGAAGCCCGAAATCATGGCCGTAGCTGGTCTCAAATCGCCCTAGTGTTGGGTATTTCCAAACAAGCGGCACAGGCACGCTATGCCCACCCCGCCCACGCATAACCATCCTCCCCACATGACTACGTTTCCGATGATCTGCGTTGCGCCCCAATGAGCTGAGCCACACGAGGCTGACTCATCCCCAGCATGTCCGCGATCTGAGTGTGCGTCATACCACTTTGGACCGCTTCGGAAAGCGCTTTACCGCGTTCTTCAGCAACAAGCCGGGAGTATTTGCGGTAGCGCTTTAAACATCTGTTCGGCCAGTTCGTTGGCCCGACGAGCTCTCCCGAGTGGGTCCTCGAATCGCCAGTAGGTTCTTGATCTCCTCGTCTTCATCCACGGAGATTCTCCCCTGCGCTAGTGACTCGGAAATGTGCGCCAAGTTTAGCGACAAAGAACCCCATACTTATAAGGTGATATTATAATTTGGATTTAAGGTGAGGCCCCAGCGGTTGCCCCCGCCAGGACCTCGTGGATCAAACCCAACTAGGAGGCCCGACCCATGGAAAACAATAGCGGTGACTGCGACTCATTGCCTGCTCTGCCGAGGCGAAACTCTGATTGTCCACAGTGGTGTGTGATCGCACACGAGGACAGCGCTGGTCCTGAGAACGACACGCATCAAAGTGAGGAATTCCGTACCTTCCTTACACGGCCAATTTCGAGAACATCAGATGGTACTTCTGGACAGTTTCCGTTGTTGTGGCTGACGATCTATCTCCTCCAACCGCCAGAGGAAAAGCACCCTCGCGTGGGATCGGAGCAGAAGACGCTGCCCATGGTGTCGACCTTGGCCGCCTCGAAGCCCACCATCTCGCACGGCTGTTCCTACATGTGGTCAAACTGACCGACAGCGAAAGCTGAACTAAAGGGCGGACCCTCCCCGCAGTGCTGTTTATTTCACGGGTATGCGGTAGGTGAGTTCGTAGCGGTCGCCGGGAAAAATAATGTCGCAGGTCTCTACTGGTTTTTCGCCGGCGAAGTAGGTGCGCTCGATCGCTATTACGTAGGCGCTGTCGGCCCGCAGCTGTAGTCGTTCCGTCTCATCGGGCACTGCGGCTCGCGCAGTAACTTTCTCCACTACTTCGCTGATGCGCTGCCCTATGCTGTCCATCCTGGGAATCACACCCACCAGCGGTCCATCTTCTGGGTACTCCACCGGCGTGCCTCGGATAATCGACAAGGGCTCCCACGAGGTCGACAGCTGAATCGGTTGCTTACCTGCGAAATACCGATATGTGGTCTTCATGACTGGGTCGCTTTCGGCGATGTTCAACCGTGTTGCGATGGCCGCGTTGGCGCGGGTGTGTTCGCTGTGGTGTTCCCATGCGCTTTGCTGGCCCGATTGTGTGGCGTCATTCTTGAATGGTGAAGCCTTCTTTTTTTGCGCGAGTAGCGGCTTGTGACATCCCGAACTATGCGTTCTTGGGATTTAACGAAGCTTCCCTTGCCGTGGTGGCTAAAGATGAGGCCCTCATTGCGCAACGCGCTGATTGCCATTTTGGCAACTATTCGAGAGACGCCGTAGTTGTTCAATATTTCTGTTTCTGAAGGCAGCTTGTCGCCTGGCACCAGAGCCCCATCCAAGATCATCGTCCGGTAGTCATCGGCGATCTACTGGTATGCGGGTTTACCCGTCCATCTACTCATGGCTTCACCTCCTTTCTTGACATACCTAGTGAACCATGTATGTCCACAGATGAGAACGGGAGGTTGATGAGGTTGACAATGCGAGGTGTACTTAATATATTAAGTATGTCCAGCTTGAGCTGGCCGGTTATTTCCTCTCCGAGTTGAAGGAGTTCGTCGTGAAGTTGTTGCTTGATATCGCCAAGGTGCAGTTCACCGTTTCACTGCCAGCTAAGGAGAAAGTCGATCAGAACGGGCGCCCGAAACTAGAACGAGGAACCGGCGCACCCTTGTGGGTCACCCAGCTCATGGCACTGGATGCCTCCGGGGCCGATGTCCTCAACGTCACCGTGGCAGGAGAAATGCCGAAAGTGACCGTGGGACAGATCGTGCACCCAGCCGAATTGGAAGCCCTGCCCTGGAGCCAAGGAGAACGCAGTGGGGTGGCCTACCGCGCTAAACAACTCACACTCGTGCAGCCGCAGAAAAGCTAAGGCGTTTCCTTCCCGGTGAAGTAATGCACCAAGGGAGTAGGTCATGGCACAAACAACCCTGAGATCACAAGAATTAGCAGACCTATACCAATTTTGGTACCGCGCAGAGAAAACATCTATTGATGCCTACCGCAAGTGGGAGAAAACAGTTCGGGATGCCGACGCGGCATGGGATTCCTATAACACGGCATACCAATTGTGGGAAAACGAAAAAATGCATCGCCGTGTCCGGCACTAAATAGTTTCTATTTGTTCAAAAGCTAAAAAGGGGACGCAGGAGACAGTTCGAGTTTGGCGACCTTTCTGTCTCTGCGCCCCGCTCTAACCCACCCCATTTCATATTTACCTCGATAAGGGAGGACGAGTCATGTCTGAGTCTAAAACATGTGCCTTGGCTGTGTGTGCGGCCAGCGATTGGACGTGGTCGTAATGGCACCAACGCAGAAAACTCTTCACGCGGTAGCACCGCACCTGGCCTGGATTGTTAAAGCCGAACGGAGCCTTCCGATACGTATCGCTGCGATCGCATGGCGCTGGAGAACCGAAATCGCCCTGGGGCTTGTCGTGTTCGTGGTCTGGGCACGTCTGGCCGGCTATGTGGGTCCGTTGTGGAGCCTGGCCATCGAAGGGGTTTTCTTCGGTGCCCTGTTCGCTATCGGGTCCACGCGAGGGTTTGTGGTGCGTCACTGGTGGTGCGGCGTCACTCGGCACCGGCTGCGGGCCTGTTTTGTGCAACTCAAAGCAGAAAACCGCACTGGTCGTTTGCCGTTCATTCTGTGGGTGCGCCCCACCCCAGTCGGTGAGAAAGCAACGGTAATTCTGCGTGCCGGCCAATCGGTAGACCAGATAGCAGCTGCGGCAAACACTATTGCCGCTAGTTGTTGGGCGCGGGAATTCCGGGTCGAAAAATCCCGATCCGATGTCCCACGTGGTCACCATCCACATTGTTCGTCGTGACCCGCTCTCGCAGCCACACCCCATTAACAGCCCACTAGTCGGTGTGTCTTCACGTTTTAACCGCGTCGATATCAGCACCGCAATTCCTACACAAAAAACAAAACCCGAATCCGATATTGGCATTGTTGCGATCGCAGAAAAAAGAAAGAAAAACCCGCCAACACAATCAACCGCCCATAAAACCACTCCGGTAAAGGCGGCTAATGGTGAGGACGTGAGCGACTATGTCTAACAATGTTATTGAGCTGACCGGACCGGAAATCCCGGTCAGCTCGCTTTCCATTTTCGATCCCATATATCTAGGAATCGACGAGATCGGCCAGCATATCTATGTCGATCTGGTCTATCGCAACATTTTGTTGGGCGGGGAACCGGGCTCAGGCAAATCAGTTGCACTCAACGAAATTGTTGCCCACGCTGCTTTGTCCAACGATGTGGCGCTGTGGCTTATGGATGGCAAACAAGTCGAACTAGGACTGTGGGCTCCGATAGCTGAGGTGTTCGTCGGCAATAACATCATCGAGGCTTTGGCCCGGCTGCGGCAGCTTCAGTACGAAATGGACCACCGTTATGACATGTTGGCTGCGGTCAAACGACGCAAAATCGTGGCCTCCGATGGCGTGGACATCATCATGCTCGTCATCGACGAGGTCGCCTACTACTCGGCCACTGTGGGCAGAAAAGAAGAACAAGACGAATTCATCCGACTACTACGCGACCTCGTGGCGCGAGGCCGGGCTGCCGGGATCATCGTGGTCGCGGCAACACAACGCCCCTCAGCCGACATCATCGCCACCTCGCTGCGGGACTTGTTCGGATACCGGGCGGCATTTCGGTGCAGCACCGATTCCAGCTCCGACATCGTGTTGGGTCAAGGCTGGGCTACAGAAGGCTATTCGGCGAAAACCATCACACCCGAAGATCGCGGTGTCGGCTACCTGTTGACCGAAGGCGGCGTTCCGCGCCGCATCAAAACCGCCTACCTCTCCGATGCCGACATATACATGTTGGTCGAACGCGCCGCATGGGCGCGCACCACGCGCCGGAACGCGGCATGAGTACCCCGACACGCACGGTGGTACCCGGGACGAGTTCTACTTCGGGTACCACCGTGCATGCCGGAAACACCCCCACCGCCGCCTCCACCAGCTCAAGGTATGCAACAACAACTCCACGACAGCAACACGCTGTATCCGGATCGACTCCGTGGGAGGAACTACGCAGCATTACTGGGGATACAGACATCACCAGTGTGCTCGAAAAGGTCCCCACGTCACGGTTAGCAGCCACAACCACAGCTGGTCAGGCTTTAGCCCGAGCCGCAGCCGGCCAAGCCGGGGACTACCAGCGCTGGCTGTCGCATGTGCACTCCGCAGCCGGATGCACCCGCCCGATTCGGTTGATCGGTCAATCCTCCACTGTGGACACCCATACTGGTGAAGTACTCGCCACCCGCCACACAGACGACATGCCAGACGGCGTCATCTACAAGGCCTGCGGCAACCGCCGCGCCGCCGTCTGCCCGTCCTGCGCCGAGACCTACCGAGGCGACACCTACCAACTCGTGTCGCCGGCCTCCAAGGCGGCAAAGGCATCCCCACCACCGTCGCTCCAGCACCCGTCCGCGTTCGTCACCTTCACCGCCCCCACCTTCGGCCCCGTCCACGGCACCCGCAAGTCAGCCCCAGGCGCGGGCGAACCGCTGAACCCGACGCAACCAGCCCTGCCGACCCCGCCGCGCACCCGACCGGTCTGCCCCCACGGCATCGACCTGCGCTGCCACCAGACCCACCGCGACGGCGAGAAGATCCTCGGGCCACCCCCTTGCCTGGACTGCTACGACCACGACCACCAGGTCGTCTGGAACGCCCTGTCCGGCGAACTGTGGCGACGCACCATGGACCGCGCCAAGGACATCCTCCGCAGCCGAAGCCAAGAAGCACGGCGCCCACGGTCAAGCTGTCCTACGGCAAGGTCGCCGAAATGCAAGCACGGGGAGTCGCCCACTTCCACGCCCTGATGCGCCTCGACGGCGTCGACCCCCTCGACCCCACCCCATCGCGCCACCGGCCTGCGCCGCGACCTTCACCATGCTCGCCGACGCCATCCGCCGCGCCGCCGCACACCCGGTTCCGGTCCCTGCCGCACCCCGACCAACCCGACGGCTGGCTCATCGAGTGGGGAACCCAACTCGACCTACGGCCCGTCGGCACGCCGTCGACGGAGCGATCACCGAGACCGCCGTTGCCGGGTACCTCGCCAAGTACGCCACCAAAGGCGCAGAAGCCACCGGCCACTCGTCGGCACGCCTCACCAGCCACCGTCAACCGCTACGCCAACCAGCACACCCATGCCGGCCGATTGGTCGACGCCTGCTGGCGACTCGGACGCCAGCGAAGAACGGAACTCCGCGGCTCTACGCCGCTGGGCACACATGCTCGGCTTCGGCGGCCACTTCTCCACCAAGAGCCGCCAGTACTCCACCACCCTCAAAGCCCTCAAACACGCCGCCAACTGGCGACGCGACCAGCCCGCTCGCGACCGCACCCCGACATGTCCGCCCACCACGACCTAGAAACCACCCTCATCGTCGGCAACTTCACCTACGCAGGCACCGGCTGGAAGACCATCGGCGACGCACTCCTCGCCAACACCGCCGCCGCCAAAGCACGCGAACACCGACAGGTCGTCAAAGACCAACTCGCATCCATATTTTCCGAGTAGAAAGAAGACGCCATGGAATTCAAGAGGAAATGGTATTCACCAAAAGAGGTGGCTGAGATCTTAAATTTTGGGCTTTCGAAAGTGAAATTCCTTATTGCTACCAGAGAAATTCAGTCAGTTAAAGTAGGGAAATATCGCCGCATTCTTCCGACATGGGTCGATGAATACGTCGATCGAGTCAGTGGAGAAACAGCATGACACGATCACGTATACGTGCAAATGGTGAAGGCTCGATCTTTCCCTATCGGACTGGTTTCGCCGCCTACGTATGGGTCACCAAGCCAGACGGAAAACGTGGACGGAAATACATCTACGGAAAAACCCGAGAGGAGGTACATGAAAGATGGATCAGGCTTCACCAAGAAGCTAGACGTGGACCAGTAGCAACCCGGACGCCCAAACTAGAAGACTATCTCCGTTATT
>CAVTOA010000001.1:0-217326 GCA_963736285.1 uncultured Acidimicrobiales bacterium | reverse complement strand
GAGGTTCCGGCATCGGATGGTGCACCGTCATCAGCGCTATGCGTGAACGAGCGATGACCAGCACTCCCGACCAATAAGCTGGCGAGTCTCCTATGGCAACCCACGAACCGCCAACCCGGCTTGCGGGAACCACTGGCCGGACCCATCAGGCACGACTAAACCCTTCGGGCCGCTCCGACGCAGACTCTTCTGCTACCAGCCCCGCTGACGCTTCGGTGCGCGCTGGCTTGCCCGGTGTGAACACCACGTACCGCTCCCGCGGTGCGCGCGCTGCACGTGGAGCTGGGGCCACCGACCCACCGACATCGCTGGCCCCGCGGCGATGATGGGCCCCTCGATCGTGTCGGTCGGCATCTCCCTCGTGCGTCCCGTTCCGCATAGGCCGAACTCATGTCTCCCCGGGTGGAGGCGACCACCAACGTGTTCTCGTGCCGGATCGACACGCAAGGCTGGGTCATTGCCCACCGCACATGTCGGCTCCAAGTCTCCGGCCGGGAACAACGTGTCCGTGTGCCGTGCTGCCCGCCGTTCGTGTGCGTCCAACGCAGCCGAATCGCCGACGTAACTGCCGGCGGCAGTAACCGAAAAGCGTCGCAGGTCGCCGAAAACCCGTTGATGCATCCGTCTGATCCCGCCAGCCAGTTTGTTCATCGGGTCGACCCCGGTGAGTTGTGTCAACCGTACGATACGGGCGCAAGAGCAACCAAAGAGATGAGCCCCATGAGCCAGATCAACAAGATCTGCTGCCAGCCCGCCAACGACGGCGCACTGGTGATGATCTGCACGCCCAATAGAAATATGGCTGAACCAGCACCGAAGATGACACAGTTGACCATTGCAGCCGCCACTGTCCTCAGCAGGCTGCGCAACGGTCCCGACGCGGGCCGCAAGATCCCGATCGTGCCGATCGCGGGCATGAACACGACAGCCAGCCTGATGATCAAGAACGCGATCAGCACGAGGAGCGAGGCCACTAAATCGAACGGCGTGGCGACCACAGCCGACACCAGCGCAAGGAAGGCAGCGCCAATTCCGCTCGGTGCCCTTCTTGCCAGTGAGGTAGTCGTACGCGTCTGGATCTAGGCCTTCACTTTTGCGGCCGTGGTTTTCCACAGTTCGGCCTTTTCTTTGAAGATCTCACTGCGCTGATCGGAGCTTTCGCGCATCTTCTTCGCGTCTTTCCACTGATCGCGCGTGCCTTGTATAAATCCGGGCCGTATTTCTTGGCGACATCGCTGAGTGTTACTGCCCAAGTTTCCGCGCAGCCATTGGTTGTACAGCACAGTGGTGGTGAGCACACCCGAGGCACGACCGCAGGATCACGTTTGTCGTGTGGGTTTTCCGCCGACAATGACCTGCGACTTGTCCTAACGCACCTGTCAATGTGTGGTCGGCAGCTCGTGAAGGCATTGAGCGGCCATGCCGCAACTGCGGAGACCAGTGCCATCACCAATCAGTGCCCATCCCGCCGTGGTGACCGCCGCCGACATATTGCCGTTACGAGCTCCCCACAACAGCCACAGACCCACGATGGCCAGTACCAATGCACCCCACACCGTGAAGATGCGATCCCGCAACGCATTGCTCGCTTTTTCTACGAGCTCGTTCGTCCAGCCCCACATCGAGTCTGGCTTGTACGCGTACTCCCGGACGCTGTCGTCGAGCGCCACCAGCCACAATGCTGGTGAGAAAATGAGGTTCGCGATGGTGTTCGTAGTCACGGCAGCGGGATTGCGCACCGCATCCGGGCCACAACCCAAGTCGTAGGTAGCAAAGTCGAGCCCGGCATAGCCATAGACGTCGTAGGTGGAGACGATGGGTTTGTCGGCGAAGGGGTCTTTGCCTGATGGCTTTTTGGGTTCCCGCAAGAACCACCCCGCGAGCCCGCTGTCGGGTCGGGATGCTGACGGCGCGTCCTTGCAGTCCAATGTGGAGTTGTCGTCCCCACCAAGACAATTCCATGGCGTCTTGACACCGCAGGCTGTCGTCCGCTTTAGCGGGCTGAGTAGGGGCGACGAAGATGACGGCGAAACCGGCGAGAACCGCTACCAGCAACGCCTTCCAGCTATGCGCCAGCATGTCCGTCATCAGCGGAGCTCCTCACCCGCAGTGGCGACTGCTGACCCCGGCAATCGAGAATCGCCTCCAGCCGTGGTATCCAGATGCTCCAGTAGGCCCGGTACATACGACAGGCTAGCTCGGAACTTCTGCACCCGACCATCCACGTCTCGCATGATGAATTCCCGATAGCCCAAGCGATTTTCGTCCGCGGAGTCAGAGATCGAGAGTCGCGCCAGCGTGTCCTCGTAGCCGATCCCCGGCTCAACCCCGACCATGCGCAGTGCCTGAGCCGCGATTTCTGGATCCTCGGCGATGCGACCCACAAACACTGTCGAGACCAAGTTCTGCACATCCAGGCCGAGAATGTCGATCGGGTTTTGGCTTGCCGCCAACGCGGCGATGTTCCACTTACGGGAGTCACGGGCCAACCGGGTAAACAGGGCGCGGCCCGAACCCCAACCGGACAAGAAATGCGTCTCGTCCAAGCCAATGAGCTTGCGCTGACTCATACCGAAGCCATACGCACGCCGCGTGGTAAAGGCAGTGGCCAAATGCAGCATGGGCAACGCCATGCGCTCCTCGATCTGCCAATACTCCCGGTCGATGGTGAGGTCTGGCAGCGTCAAACCAGCCATCGTGATGACGGTCAATATGGCTTCGTCGTCGCCTGTGCGCTCCGGCGCTTTGCCGAAGAACAGCCTTGACAACGGCATGTCTCGCACATCACCGAGCGTCTCGGCAAGTTCGTGACCTTCTTGACCGAACTCGGCAACGGCGGTGACTAGATCGTCCAACATGGCAGATTCGACTGGCTCAATCTGACGAGCCGCCCGCTGAAGCAAGATGGGCGTCGACCGCTCCTTTGCCACCTGCGGTGGCAACAGCATGGTGCAGATATCGGTGGCGAGCGCTTTGCGGTCCGCTCGGGCCGCGGCAACGGCTGCTTGCCATTCGTCGTCGGCACTGAAATGCTCTCGCTTCGGAGTTGGCACCAGCGAATAGGGAGCGAGGGTGCCTGGCTCACCTCGGGTGAGGTCGTACACCTTGCTGTAGGGAGCAAGCTCAGGCATCTGACATAGGCGCGCTAACGGCCCTGACGGGTCGAGCAGCGTGACCGGAATGCCGCGCCGCGCCGTCAGGTAAGCGATGCCACCCATCAATGTGGACTTACCGCCCCCCGGCTCGGCAACCACAATGGCGAGCCCAGACCGCTCCCGGACCTCGGTGGCAAAATGCGGATCCCACATGACCGGTCGACGGCTAGTCCCGCAGGTTTCGCCAATGATGGGGCCGCGCCGATCGCCCACCGCTGCAGCAGCTTGCGGCACCGCTGCCGCGAAATACTTCGCCGGCATGCGTCGCAGATAACCGGTATTCGCGATCGGCTGCCCTGGTATGAACTCATCCAGCAACCGCAGCTGGTCCTTAGGGTGCTGCAAGGTGATGCGCATGGATGCGTAGTGGTCGGTGAGAATCCGAACGCGGGCGAGGCACTCTTCTTCCGTCTCGCCAGAGACAGCGATGCGATGCCATCCGTGGATCCGGGCGGCTTCCAGGTCGAGCCCGGTGGCCATCTCGTCGGAGATATCGAGCGCCCGCTGCGCCAGCCGCTCCAGCTCCGGCGGGGCATCCATCTCATGCTCGTGATAGTCGCGCTGCTGCGAGCGAATGGTGAGAAGTTTGTGTTCGAGGCTGCGCAACGCATCGCCCTGGCCCAGCACGTCCACTCGTGACGACAACTCCATGCTCCACGGCAGCTGCTCGTGGTAATGCAGCCATGGCTCATGCCGTTCCGGAATGATCAGCTCTTCCATCCGGCCAAACGCCAGTACCGCGACGTGGCGCTCTATGTGTCCTTCGTCGCGATTGACCAGCCGCACAGTGCTCCCGTAAGGGCTGCGGTACCGCAGGGTGTTCTCCGTGAATGACAAGATGTCGGCCGGCTCCCACGGCTGACTGTCGAACGTGGGCAGTTGGTGTGGAGGAGGCATGCACAGCGCCACCGACCGGTGAATCAACCACTCAAGTTCGCGCGGCGTCGCGGGCCTAGCCCGGAGGCCAAACGCGCCCAGCACTTCGTCGAATCGACGTACCAACGATGCCAACCGGGCACGCTCGGCCTGCCCAATACCTTGCCGACGAAGAGAATTGAGCAGCTCTATCGCCTGCTCACGCATGGTGCGCCGCTGAAAAGTGACGCCGAGATAGACCTCACCCTCGTCCAAGCTGTGGGTGTGAATGCGTTCTTGAGCATGCGCGAGGTGCTCACCCCACGTGGGCGCGCCGGGCACGTCTGGCAACGGGTTAGGCGTAAGGTCGTGGAGCCGCTGCGCCCACACCTCCGCGGGATAGCGACGACTTGTGCGGCGTACATGCAGCCGGTATCCGGCCAGCGCTGCGTACTGAGCGGCGACGCTGGTGATGATGGCGATCCGCTCTTTGTCAGCCCGAAAAGCCCACTGCAGATCGGGCATGCGGTACCAGGCGGTCACGTCAGTGCGGGTAAACGCGAGATGACCTGCTATCTCGCGAAGCTCCAGCTCAGCGGTGAGCTCACGGTCGCGAAAAGCTGGACGTCTGACCACCGGTGTCGTCAGCAGAGTGGGACCGGTCGGGCTGGGCTTTCTGGGCGCCGCCGTGGACGGCTTCTGCGATGGCGCCTGCCTGCTCGGTTCCGTAGGCACCACGGGCACTGTGGCGGGCACCGTGGGCACCTCGCGCGGCACGCAGCGCCGACGACGACGTGTGCGGCGGCTCGGGGGCGGGTTCCGAACTGGATGACTCTTGGCACTGTTCTTGCTGTGCCGCCGAAATCGTAGGCTCGTCGGGTTCTTTCTCTGTCGTCCACGACAAGGTTTGCTGGGGACCGCGACAGCTCCTTGCCAGGCGTCGCCGCCACCGGAGCCGGAGCTTGCTCGGTCTCGATAGGTGTCTCGGTGGGTTGTTCGGCGAGCTTCTCAGTAGGAGCTTGACGAGGCAGCGCCGACACCGGAGCGGCCTGCTCCGGTGTACGAGGGCGGCGAATCGGACGACCGCGTGGACTAGGTGGAGAATCAGCAAACCGCGGCGACGCCTGCTCCTGCCGGGACGGACGGGTGGCGCTGTCGGAGTCGACTCCGTTTTGTTCTCGATGTCCTCCATTAACGTGGGCAGCACCATGGGGAACTCCCCCGACTGACCAAATAGCGGCATCCATATCGCCAACGGGTCTTCGTCAGTCGCGGTTGTGGTACTGGGCGCAGACCGCTCCTGACGAGAAGGCCGTCGTGATGAGTTGCCCTTATCGTCGGTACCGCGCTTCATAGCAGTGCCTCCCGGACTCTCACCTTGGGACGAACCCGTACGCCACGCTCGCCATCGACTCGAGCGCTGCGCCAGTCTGTAGCCGCCGTACGCAGCACTGTGCGGACCGGCCTATCTGGACTTACCTGACGCAAGATCAACGAAGTGAGCCACAATGGATAGTGCTATCTCGATTGCGGGAAAGATGTCGACCGTTCCAGTGATCAAGAAACGAAGCAGCATGAGAAGAGCGAGGATGCCAATAAAGAGCGGATACGCAACGTAAGGTAAGTGAAAAGGCAGGGTGAATCCGCGAGGACCTAGGAACAGTAACCGCACGCGGTAGATGTCGTCGTCAGGCCGCAGCCGCATGGTCAACCACCAAACGCAAGGTGAGCAACGCTCTCTCCAAACGCGAACAGCAGCCCGGCGCCCGCAATGAAGATGACGCCCAGCACTGCGATACCACCGGTGGTGATCGCCTCCGACCAACGACCTCGACCAGACCGGCTCAAGATGATGACACCCACCACCGCGAGAAGAATCGGCACGATCTTGGAGACGATGAAACCGATGATTCCGGAGGTGTTTAACGTAGTGTTGGTGTCGTCTTTAGCCAGGATGTCGACAGAATGCTGGATCATATTGCTAAGCATTAGCCGTACTCCCGTGCATGGGTAAGCGGACGGATGCAACCGTACGACACTGCAAGAGTCCAGTTCGAACCTGACACCCCTGAAAGCTAAGAATTTCAAGGTTTTCTCACCCGCAACACGGTTTTTCAGGTCGTCATCGGCTCACTTGTCTCACTGGTCAAGACGAATAGCCGTAATCACTGTAATCGCGGGCGCGCCCCTTGTTCAAAAAACGGAACTCTTGGTAAAAATTGGACGCAGGGCGCTCTTTTGACTTTTCGTTGATATCAGCCATGGCGCCCCGAAGGAGGGTCATCATGGGCAAGGTCGTCAAATGGGGACTTGTGGCCCTATTGGTGTTTTATGTGGTCACCCAACCGGCGGCCGCTGCCGGCATCGTGCACTCTGCGATCGGCGGCCTACAGAACGCAGCCACAGGGGTTGGCTCGTTCGTCACCAACGTAGGCGGCTCTTTCTGAGCAGCTGAGACGGTTCCACCGTCGCGAGCGCTCCGCTCGCCAATCGCGGGTCAGCATCAGTCGCGTGGCCCCATCATGAACCATGTCCGGTGTTGGCCTGCTTGGTTTACTCCTCGGTTGCGCCCCGGGCAATGCGCGATTGAGCGAGCAATCGCCGTAGCGCGCGCACAGCCTCGACGGCGTATTGGCCATCGGTGACCTGCACCGCCATGACTGCCAGCGTGTCGTCGTCGGCGAGTTCCAGAGTGACCCACGGCGAACGATCCGTGAACTCGACCGAGAACACCACCGCCCATGGCAACCGCTGTGAGCCAATGATGTTGCGGACGTAAATGTAGTGAGCGTCGGCGGTGACCAGCGGCCGAGTGAAAACGAGAACCGCTGCCGCACCTAAAATTCCGAGCCCCACCATGGCGAGTTGGTCACCGACCCGAAATACGCCGCCACCTCCCGTGCCGCCACGCAGCAACGTGGCCACCACGGAAAACGCCACGAGAATGCTCACCGCCAACGCCCAACAGACCCACCGCAGTCGCTGCGGCCGGAATGTCACCTTCTCGGGTGGGTCACCCGCTGGATCTGACCGTGGGGCTCCCTCGTGCTGGGACGCATCGTCAGATGGCATCAACGGTCTCACGTTTCTGTCTCACGCCTATCGTTAGATACGGCAGGCACGGATATCGGTAACCAGGATGGCTCGCGCCCCTACCTCATACAACTCGTCCATGATCCGGTTGCTATCGCCGCGCGGCACCATGGCTTGTACGGCCACCCATCCTTCGCGGTGCAACGGCGAGATTGTCGGAGCCTCGATCCCCGGGGTCAGCGCGCAGGCGGCGTCGAGCCGCTCAGCGTGCACATCGTAGGCGAGCATCACGTAACGTCGGGCCACCAAAACCCCTTGCAACCTACCGACCAACTGCTTAATGCGCGGCGAGTTGGGGGCTCTGTCAGCATGGCTACTAGCGATGAGCACGGCTTCCGATGTCAAGATAGGTTCGCTGAAGATCGACAAGCCCTGCCGACGCAGTGTCGCACCCGTATCGACAACATCAGCGATCACATCGGCCACACCCAGCCGAATCGCTGTCTCTACAGCGCCATCGAGTCGGATCACCGTCGCGTCGATGCCATGCTCGGTCAAGAAGTTGGTGACCAATCCAGGAAATGCACTCGCGATTCTTTTTCCGGCCAGCTCATCCACCGTGGTGATGGAATCAGGGCAAGCCGCGAACCGAAACGTCGAGGCGCCGAAGCCCAGCGGCAGCAGCTCTTGCGCGACCGCATGGCTGTCGAGAAGCAGGTCGCGTCCGGTGACGCCAACGTCTAGATCGCCGGAACCTACATACACCGCAATGTCACGTGGACGCAAAAAGAAGAACTCCACTTCGTTGCTTATGTCGGTAAGTACGAGATCTTTGTGATCGCTGCGTTGCTGGTACCCGGCTTCTCGGAGCATTGCGCTGGCCGGCTCGGCCAGGCCGCCTTTATTGGGTACCGCGACGCGCAACATTTTTGCTCCTACTCGCCTCGAATAGTCGATGACCGGTCGTATTCCGGGGAAAACGCCGACAGAATGACCGGTCATTCAAGCGGCGTGTCGCGCGGAATACGACCGGTCATTCAGATGTGGACAGCACTGTGGCACCGGCCGGTAACTACTAAAACCGCGATGGTGCGCACACTACAAATGGGTGTAGACGTCCTCCAGCGATAGATTGCGCGCCAGCATTAGCGCCTGCACGTGATACAGCAGTTGCGAAATCTCCTCCGCCGCGCGCGCATCGGACTCGTGCTCGGCGGCCATCCAGACTTCAGCGGCCTCTTCCACGATTTTTTTTCCAATCGCGTGCACGCCAGCTTGAACCTCGGCCACCGTGCCCGAGTCCGGGGTGTTGTTCGCGATCTTTTTTGACAGTTCGGTGAACAGCTCATCGAAGGTTTTCATCAGGCGTTTTCCCGCAGACCGCGCACGGTGACAGCGGTATCGAGCGCCGCAAACGCCGCGTGCCAGCCTTTGTCTTCGCTGCTGTCCGCCTTACCCGCTCTATCCCACGCCTGCTCGAGAGTGTCGCAGGTGAGCACACCGTGCGCCACCGGTACACCCTCGTCTAGCGCGACCCTGGTGAGCCCAGCGGTGACCGAGTCACACACATACTCAAAATGCGGCGTGCCACCACGGATGACCACTCCGAGCGCGACCACGGCATCGCAGCGTCGCGCAAGGGTCTGCGCCACGATTGGCAGCTCGACGGAGCCCTCCACCCGCACCACTGTCGGTGGCTCAGCGCCGCATGCTTGCGCCGCTGCCGTAGCTCGAGCCACCATGACGTCTACGAGCTCGCCGTGCCAGCGAGTAGCCACAATGCCAAGTCGAATATTCGCCGCATCCACTTTGGACAACGTTGGGGTTCCCTCGCCGCTCACGCACGCTCCTGTCGATGTGCCGGGTCTGTCCACACTAGACGAAATCGCTACTGCGCGACCTCTTCGGGCAGGTTGTTGATGTGATGGCCCATGCGATCACGCTTAGTGCGTAAGTACCGCAGGTTCTCTGGCTGCACCGAACTGGGCAGCGGAACCCGGCCGACTACCGCGAGGCCGTAGCCCTCTAGTCCCGCGCGCTTCGCTGGATTGTTGGTGAGTAGCCGCATGCTGCGCACGCCTAGATCCACCAAGATTTGCGCGCCGGTGCCGTAGTCACGCGCATCGGCGGGTAGACCGAGCTCCAGATTGGCATCGACGGTATCCGCACCAGCGTCTTGCAACTGATACGCCTGCAGTTTGTGCAGCAGGCCAATGCCACGGCCCTCATGACCCCGCACATACAAAACCACGCCGCGACCCTCTTCGGCGACGCACCGCAGCGCGCCGTCGAGCTGTGGACCACAGTCGCAGCGCAACGAACCGAACACATCACCGGTCAGACACTCGGAGTGCACCCGGACCAGCACGTTCTCGCCGTCGCCAATGTCGCCGCGCACCAGCGCGACGTGCTCGACGCCGTCGAACGTGCTGCGGTAACCAACAGCGGAAAACTCGCCATAACGCGTGGGGATACGCGTCCGGACTACTTGCTCTACCTGCTGCTCGAACCGACGCCGGTAGGCGATGAGATCGGCGATGGTGATGAGCGTGAGCTGATGCTCAGCGGCGAAGTCTTTCAGCTCGGGCACGCGCGCCATGGAGCCGTCATCGTTGACGACTTCGACCACCACGCCAGCTGGATGCAACCCGGCCATGCGGGCAAGGTCGACTGCCGCTTCGGTGTGGCCTGGCCGCCTTAAGACACCGCCCTCTTTGGCACGCAACGGAAATACATGCCCTGGACGCGACAGCTGCTCAGCGCGGGTGGCGGGATCGGCCAGCAATCGAATAGTGCGGGCACGGTCCGCAGCGGAGATCCCGGTGCTAATGCCCTCGCGAGAATCGATGGAGACAGTAAACGCGGTGCCTTTGCGGTCTTGGTTGGTGTGATACATGGGCGGAAGCTCAAGCCGGTCCGCGTCTTCATTGGTGACCGGAGCACACAGCACGCCTGAGGAATAACGAATGGTGAAGGCCAAGAGTTCGGTCGTCGCGTGCTCCGCGGCGAAGATGAGGTCGCCTTCGTTTTCTCTGTCTTCGTCGTCGACAACCACCACTGCTTTGCCGGCGGCGATGTCGGCGATCGCCTGCTCAATAGTGCCGAAACCGGCCGCCGATCCACTGTCTACTGTGGTCATGATCGTGCCTCCAACGGCGCTGTGTGGCCCTGTAGTAGCCGTTCTACATATTTGGCAACCACATCGACCTCAATGTTGACTAACTCGCCGACTTCCTTACTCCCAAACGTGGTGCGCGCCAGCGTGGTCGGGATGAGGCTCACCTCGCACCAGTCCGGCCCGATCGCGCTGATGGTCAGCGAGACTCCATCTAACGTGATCGACCCCTTTTCTACCGTGTATCGCGCCACACTGCCCGGGACAGTGATGCGTACCACGTGCCAATGCTCGGCAGGTGTGCGTCGAATGATCCTTCCTGTCGCATCCACATGGCCCTGAACCAGGTGCCCACCGAGCCTGGTTTGCAACGTTGCCGCGCGTTCCACATTGACCGGATCGCCCACCGCAAGTGCGCCAAGGTTCGAGCGGTCGAGCGACTCCCGCATCACATCGGAGACAAACTGCTCGCCTGCCACCGAGACCGCCGTGAGACACACACCATTGATCGACACTGAGTCGCCCGGCACCACACCGTCGCCGATCACCGGCGCATGTACCGTGAGCCGCATCGCCTGCTCCTGCCGGGTGATCGCTACCACAGTGCCTAGCTCTTCCACGATCCCTGTAAACACAGTGCTTCTCTCCCGCAGTCGTGTAGCCCCACTCGGGCCCAGCTCAAACTAGACGTCCTCGCGCGCATGGAGCTTCGGTGGGTGCACATCACCAACGATTTTCAGGTCGGAACCCAGCTGTGTTACCTCGACCTGATGTAGAGACAACGCCTCCTTCATTGTGCTTACTCCCGCCTCGCTGAGTGCTGCCGGGCCCGCACCGAGCAGCGTGGGCGCAACGTAAGCACACACCCGGTCGACCAGGCCCAGCCGAAGCGCCGCCCCCGCCAAGGTGGGGCCGCCTTCCAAGAGGATCGAGCGGGAACCTTGCCGATAAAGCTCGCTCATCAATGCGACTAGGTCGAGATGGTCGTCCGCACCTGCGCCAACCTCGGCTGAGGTGGCGACCCAGGTGGGGGCGGCATGGTCTGTAAGCACCGTCGCGGTGGGAGGGGTGCGACCTTGGGAGTCCGCGATGACCCGTCGGGGCTGCGGGCCAGTGTAGGGAGAGAGCCGAACCGTCAGTGCTGGATCATCGGCGAGCACTGTGCCCACCCCGACAAGCACCGTGTCCACCTCGGACCGTATGCGGTGCACGTCCAGACGCGCTGGATCGGACGTGATCCACCGGCTTGTTCCATCAGCAGCGGCTGAACGTCCGTCTAATGTGGCGGCGAACTTCCACAGCAGATACGGGCGCTGCCGCGTAACCGCAGTGAGCCAAGCGATATTTACGTCGCGAGCTTCGTTTTCTAATGCACCAAACCGCACATTGACGCCGGCTGACCGCAGGATCTTGGCTCCGCCCCCGGCCGTTGGGGTGGGGTCTGGTACCGCAGCAACTACCTGAGCGACGCCCGCCTCGACAAGCGCGTGTGCACATGGACCGGTCCGGCCTCTGTGCGCGCAGGGCTCCAGCGTGACCACCACGGTGCCACCTCGAGCGCGCTCCCCTGCCTGTGTGAGCGCCATGACTTCGGCATGCGGCTGGCCAGCTTTTTCGTGCCAGCCTTCGCCGACAACCACCCCTGAGGAATCGAGAATTACACAGCCCACCACAGGGTTAGGGCTGGTCTTGCCTAAGCCATTGCGCGCAAGCTCAACAGCGCGGCGCATAGCGGTGAGAATGTCAGGACTCCACTGCATGTCGGCCAGCTTCTCGTGCGGACTCGGCCGACAGAACCACGGCAGCCTCTTCGTGATGGCGGGTCCACGGCCCAGTGCGGGACGTCTCTTCGCCTCGGCGATCCGCTGCCACCACAGATCCTGGGGTCCGCTTGGCGAGTTGCTTCATCTCGCTGGCGATCGCCACCACCTCTCGATAGTCGCTGAACCGACGCCGCACACTGGTGACTACGCCCACAGATATCGTCGGCAACGCATAAGTGCGCGCGACGCCTTGCCTATCCAAGACCTCCAGGTAGGCGCGCTCGCGGTCTTCTTCGTCGTAGAGCATGGGGCTCTTGTGCTCGAACTCAGCGATGACGGCTGAGGCACATTGCTCCACCTGATCGGGGTGGCATACCAACACGAAGTCGTCTCCCCCCACATGTCCGACGAAAGGGGTTGGACCGTCCAGCGCGATCGCCGCACCGAGCAGCGTTTCGGCGAGAAGTGCGATGAGCTGGTCTCCCCGTAGGAAACCGTAAGCGTCGTTGACAGCTTTGAAGTTGTCTAAGTCGAGGTAGCAGACGGCGTAGTCGTCGTCGTGAGCGAGCTTGTCTGCCACGCGGTGCTCGATCTCAGCCATGATGCGGTTATTTCCTGGCAGACCCGTCAGCGGAGAGACATCGCGCATCTCCCGATTGCGCCGCAAGGTGGAGCGCACCCGAGCTACCAGCTCCAAGGTGTCGAACGGCTTAATGATGTAGTCGTCAGCGCCGGCGGTGAGCCCTACTACTTTGTCGACGGAGAGCGCTTTGGCGGTGAGCATGATGACCGCGATGCCGGTCGTCATGGGGTTAGCCCGTAAACGCCGACAGAACTCGACGCCGTCCATGTGCGGCATCATGACGTCGAGCAAGATGAGGTCGGGCCGATGTATGGCGACGTCGTCGATGGCCTGGTGCGCTTGCCTCGCGACTGTGACTTCGAACCCCTCGAACGTCAGGTTCATCTCGATGAACCGGGCCACATCGGCGTCGTCATCCACAATGAGCACGTGCCCGGTCTCAGCGGCCGCGCTGTCTTCCATCGCACCAAGCCGCCGTACTTTGCCTGTCTCGAGCTGGCTGCCTTGGGCATCTATATGCCGGAAAGACCGGGAGTTTTCTGACGGAGTCGAGGCAGCGTCGTCTGTCGCATGTCGTCGACTCATCGCGCTCCTCGGGCCTGATCTGCTTGGTCACGTAACGCCGTAATGGCTTTTATGGGGTCGGATGCGCCGTACACGGCGGAACCGGCAACAAATACATCCGCACCCGCCTGCGCGGCCAGGGCAATGGTATCGGCATTAATGCCGCCGTCGACCTCGATGTGCAACTGTAGATGTCCACTATGGATCAATTGCCGGGCGCGTCGTATTTTGGGCAGAACATCAGTGATGAACTGTTGGCCTCCGAAACCCGGTTCGACCGTCATAATCAGCAGGGTGTCGAAGGCGGGAAGTATTTCTTCGTACGCATCCAGCCGGGTCCCCGGTTTGATAGCGAGCCCGGCCAGTGCGCCAGCGGCCCGAATGTCGCGCCCCACCGCAGTGGGATCGGCGGTTGCCTCCGCATGAATGGTGACGTTGTACGCGCCTAGTTCCGCATACTCCGGCGCCCATCGCTCTGGCTGCTCGATCATCAGGTGACAATCCAGCGGCAGGTCCGTGACGGCTCGCACCGCCCGCACGACTGGCGGGCCTAACGTCAAATTGGGGACAAAATGGTTGTCCATGACGTCGACATGAAGCCAGTCCGCGCCCCGGCTCGCAACCGTGCTGTCGGCACCCGCCGATTGGTGTCCGGTGTGGACGATGGCCACTTCGTCGGCCAGCCGAGCAAAGTCGGCGGACAAGATGCTCGGTGCGATGAGTGACTCCAGTGACTCCACGGCAGCTGAGTCTAGGCGTAGACCGAAAAATACCGCAGCAGACGGCCACAAAGCCCCAATAGGCAAGGCCAAACAGCCCATGCGGCGCAATCCGAATTCACTATCCGCTTTGGCGCCTAAACATGAAAAACTAATTAACCTAGCGCAACCAGAAGACTTCAATCTGTATTTCTTGACAACTACCGCAAAAATGCCAAGGTACACGCCGATAGATCTGCAGGAGCCAATTATGTCCGACACCGCTAGCGGCATTCTTACATCCTTTAGAGCTCTCCTCATGGGAGCACAGGCTGAAAAGGATCCCGGTGCCATAAGGGCTGTTCTGCAGGCATGGAAAGACTTCTGCATCACATTAGACAAACGAGAACCGGAAGTATGGAATCCACAATATCTTAAAGATCCAGATGATACAGATCCAAAAGCAACTACATGGACACCAACACCAAAACTCCGTTACGGGATAGAGTCGCTTCCCCAAGGCGTGCAATGGGGTCAAGAATTTGTTGAAGCAAAAACGGATTTTGACGCAGAGCCAACACCGACGGGCCGGGCGACGGTTCCCAACACATCACCCTCTGACGTAACAAGTGAAAAACCTATTCGGAATCTTTCCCCAGGCTTGCACGAGATCCACAACAAAGCGGCGGCCATGCTTAGTCCTTGGTCTCGAGAAGTGACTGAACTTACTCAGATGCAAACAGCCATCGATGCCGTTTCCTCTCATAAGGAAGCCATAAATCGGAAGTTTGGCAAAAAGGCAGCCGACCAAGCGTGCGAATTCCTACAAACTGCTTTAACAGAAAGAATGTTCTCTTTCGCGCAAAAGCATGTGACGAATGGGGCGCGACTGTCTGACTTTATAGATGGCGACCACCATCCAGATATGAGTGCACTGAACCCACATGAGGTCGCCCTACGTGAGACGAAGGGGGAGCATAATCAGTCCTTTCAAGGGCGTTTTCTACATAAAGACTTTTTCAAGAGGGCAGAAGAGGCCGCACAAGCCAAAGAAAATATGTTGAACCTTTGGAGAAAACTTATAAAGCAAGTTGATGGCGGCCGCAATGTAGAGGACGTATGGAAAGAACTCGGAGGACCTAAGTGCGAAGTCCGGCTACTTGCCGCCGAAAATCCAGATAACAATGATCTCGCTCGCCAATTACGCGACCGTGATCCTAGGCGCACGCATAACACGCATAAGCCGAGAACTCCCACAGCTCTTGCTCGGCTAGCGCAGCCCAAAAAAGGGCTCAGTAGATAGACCAAATCAGTAGCACCTCCCAGCGATGCGCGATAGCGGTGTGCCGGCTAGCAAATAGAGTCGCCACACATCAAGGCCCTTAAGCTATGCCGGTGACCCAAGTAGCGCCGGAGCCTGCATCGAACGCGGCGCGGGTCCCCCCACAACACCGCCGGCCCATTCTGTTCGCGCTCATGGCGACGACGGCGCTCGCGGCGATGGATACCACCATTGTGTCCACTGCGATCCCGCAGATCGTGGGCGATCTGGGCGGATTCTCGCTCTTCAGCTGGGTGTTCTCCACCTATCTACTGACGCAGACCGTGACGATTCCCCACTCTGGGTGGCTCGTTCGCCGAATACGCATCGTGGCGTTGGATTTTCTTGGTCAATCTGCCGATCGGCGCGGTCGCGCTGACCCTGCTATCCCACTACCTGCATGAGAACGTGCAGCGCACAAAGCATCGGATCGACTACGCCGGGGCCGCGCTCATCCTGGCAGGAGCTGGTGCGCTGATTTTCGGACTACTACAGGGCGGCACGGCGTGGCCATGGTGGTCGGCGCCGAGCACCGTCACCTTTGTTCTCTGCGCAGCTCTCATTGGCGCCGCGGTCCTGGTGGAACGACGAGCGGTCGAGCCGGTTTTGCCACCGTGGATTTGGCGTAGTCGCGTGCTCGCCGGATCAAGCTTGGCGATGGCCGGTCTGGGGCTGCTTTTCATCGGACCCAGCACGTTTTTGCCGACATATGCACAGACCGTGCTAGGGCTGGGGCCTATCGCAGCGGGTTTGGTGCTCGCGACGACCAGCATCAGCTGGCCCATAGCGGCTGCTTTGTCCAGCAAGTTGTATCTGCGAATCGGCTTTCGCGACACTGCGGTGATAGGCGTCGCCTTGTGTTTTGTAGCGGCAAGTAGTTTCTTGCTGCTGCGTTTTGCTGCCCCGGTGTGGCAGGTGGTGGCGATCACCCTTGTGATGGGTGCTGGCTTCGGTCTTATCTCGACCTCCACCATCGTGGGCGTTCAGTCCACTGTGGACTGGTCCCGGCGCGGCGTTGTCACTGGTGCCAGCATGTTTTCCCGATTCCTAGGGCAAAGCATTGGCGCGGCAGTATATGGCGCTGTTGCCAACGCCACCCTGCACGCCCAGCTGGCGGACGCCCCCAGTTCTCTCGGCAATGCTCTGCCCACAGATGTGAATGAGATCAGCGACGCTCTCGACGGCAAGCACAATCTCAGTAACCAAGCAGCGGACTACCTCCGCCATGCTCTCAATGCCTCCACGCACCACATCTATCTTGCGCTCGCCCTCGTGGCCGTGCTGACTGGTGCAACCTTGCTGCTCATTGTCCCCCGACGATTCGCGGTGCGGACAAGTGAACCACACCACTAACGGCCGCTGCGTGCATATAAAAGCCAATTAATATGGGACTAACCCTTGTCACCGTTCATGACGATAGCCTGCTTGAGTAATCCAGAGTCGAAGTCTTCGCGGCCCCGATAGGTCTTGTCCTCATCGGACAGTCCTTCAGAGGTGAGGCCTAGGTAGACAGGCAAGCCCTCTGCTCGCTTTTTCTCAGCCAGGGCCACAATATCGGACAGTCGAGGAGGTTGGTAATTCTCGAGCTTTTCGACTCGTCGAGCCCACGGCGTCCCCTGAGCGACATACATCGGATTAAGCCTGATCGTTAGTGGAATACCACGCTGTAGACATGAGTTACGCACATAATCAATGGAGCTCTCAGCCTCCGCCCATGCAGCGTTATCGTCCATTTCTGGGTCCGGCTTATATAGGACGTAAGTCGTTAGCTCAGCACCCACCGCCGCCAGAGCATCAAGACCCGCTTCGAAAACCTCTAACGGCTCCCGCTTGCCGAGAACCCTCTCCCTTAGATCTGGGTCACGGGTCTCGAAGCCAGTCAATATGTCGAGTCGTTTGCCACTAAGCTCACGTATTTCTCGCAGCCTCGGCTCACGGACGAACTCCAACCGAGTCTCAAGGACCAACTTGCGTATGCGCGGCAACAGGCGAAAGGCGGACACGATTTGGGTTAGCGCACCAGCTGGGTAGGTGGTCTCATCAAATACTGAACCCTCGTTGGCGATAGTGAAGCGTTCGATGACTCCTAATCCATGCTTAGCTTCATTGATCACATAGCAAAACTGTGCGAGGACATCTTCCTCTCCTACCCACTCACGAGAAGACTTGAATGGCAGAGCACAGAACTTGCATTGGTAGCTACAACGCTTGGTATTGAACAGAATCACCAGATCCTGCTCTCCAAGAAAGTTGCGATGCAAAAAAAAGTGTGGCCGGTCTTTACTTGGAGCCGATGACCCCATAGGTTTAGACGGGCCGAAGGCGCGATAGAGCGTCTGAAGGTGCTGTTCGACAGCGGTCAGTGTCATGTGCTCGTCGACTCACTGACTAATTCTCTTAGGGCTCATGGAATGGCGCCCTTTCGCATAGCATGGATTTCATCCATGAGGTACGGAATATCTTGCCTGTCTACCAGACAGTAACGCTGGTAGCTAGGGCTTGCAGGCGTCACTATAGCTAGTAAACCCAGCTTCTTATTATCAGGGTCTGGATAGACGAATCGAGCTATCTGTTCTTCCAAGTGGGCAGCGCGCTGAAGAAGTCGCTCCATAACCACATGGTGCACCACGAAACCCGGCACGCAAGCATTAGGAACATAAGCGATCCGGAATCTCCGATCTAAAGTAGACGGCTCCAGTCTGCTCAACCTAGCGAGCTGTTCCCGCAACAAACTTCCTGCATGCCGCATGTTCGGTCTGTGAGGAACTAGGTATTCATAATGGTTTCCTGCTGCAATGTTCTCCGTGACGACTTGAGCAAAAAAACCGGGGGCTGCCGCGTCTTCGTTGCCTTCCTGCTCCAGGACCAGGATTTCGTTACTGAGATCGGACGTCACAATTGTCGTAGAAACGTCACAACGTTCGATTGCGACAATTTCTTCAGGGCTTAGAGTTCCCGCCAGACTGGCGCCGTCCGCGATCAAGGCCTGCGCTACCGAGCGAACGAGCGCAGGCATCTGGGCGCTAGCTTGAGCCCCGATGCGAGCGATGAGGTCATGTAGCGCTTCTGCTTGAACCTGGGCGCCGCGGACGTGGGCCTCAATGTGTCCCGTCAAATAGCCAAGCTCCGGCGGTGGGGCTATGCGCTCTTGACCAAAGACTAAGTAGTCGAGACTGACATCGAGCGCGTCCGCCAAATGCGCCAAGACATCCAAGCTTGGCGTGGCCTTCCCACGGACGTACTGCGACAGCGCAGAAGGTGAAATATGGGCAGCCTCGGCGAGTGCCGCACGATTTCTCCTATAACGCTCGGTCATTAATTGTTGCAGCATGTGAGCGAAAGTAATCTTTTGAGGCACTTAGATCATTTCTCCTCATCTTTTATCGAACTTCTGGGACTCGCTCTCAGCATACTGACAGCATACTGAAGCACCCCTCCGGAAACTGAAGCCAAAGTCACGTCTCTCCGCTACTCTGATCGCGAGAAACGGCTACCAAGCCTTTTCGGCAAGAAAACAGATTGCCGCAAAGTACATAAGTGGCCACACATCGCCCGCAGTGAAGGGATTCGATGCCATGTCCAAGCTCCTCGGCTGGGGTCAGTCAACATCGCCTTCCGACGTACACAACGTGCCGCTGTGGCAACAAGCGTGGCACTTAATAGAGCAGCACCAACCCACCCCCCAGTCCGACCGGGCATGTTCCGAATGCGGAGCCTTATGGCCCTGCGAGCCCTATCGGCATGGACAAGCAGACGACGTAGCGTCCCGACGTGAATTGAGTTGAGATCCGCCAGTGAGCTATCTGGACTTTGAATGGAAATGAACCACCCCCAAGCTGCCACGAGCCGAAGACCCGTCACCTCGGCTCGTGGCCACTAAATATTAGGCCACAGCTTCAGCGATAGCGGTGGCGAATTCGCGTACATCGTTGTCGGTAGTGTCGAATGCGGTCATCCACCGCGCGACGCAGGTTGGTTCGTCCACATAAAACTGAAACTTCCGCTCATGTAACCGGCCGATGGCCTCTTCGGACAGTCGCGCAAATACCGCATTGGTGTCGACCGGATAGAGCACCTCAACGCCAGGAATCCCACTCACAGCGGCAGCTAACGCACGGGCCATCGCGTTCGCATGCGCCGCGTTTGTAAGCCACAGCTCCCCCGACAGCAGCGCCTCGAACTGCACCGAAATAAACCGCATCTTCGACGCCAACTGCATCGACATCTTGCGCAGGTACTCCACCCCTCCAGGCGCACCGGCAGGCGCACTAGCGTCCTGCCCCGCGCTCCCCCGAATCGCGTTCGGTTTCAGCACCACCACCAAGTCGCCGAACATCAGACCATTTTTGGTGCCGCCGAACGACAACACATCAACACCCACGTCAGTAGTGAACGCCTGAAGCGGCGTCCCTAACGCCGCCGCCGCGTTCGCGACCCGCGCGCCATCCATGTGGACAGTCATGCCAAGGTCATGTGCCTGCTCACATAGCGCAGCGACCTCCGCAATGGAGTAACACGTGCCGAGCTCGGTGCTCTGGGTAATGGAGACAACCCGTGGGCGCCTCCGATGTGGATTGTCAAAGTTATGGGCCTGTGAAGCGACGAGATCCGGAGTCAATTTTCCGGCCTGCGAGGGCGTCGCCAGGATTTTCACGCCCGGCGAATCGCTCCAACGCGCCACATTCGTCGGTGTTGATGTGCGCGGTGTCGGTAGTGATGACCGCATCCCATCGTTCCGTCATCGCCGTAAGAGCAATCACGTTTGCGGCGGTGCCGTTAAAGACCGGGAACGTCAACGCCTGCTCCCCGAAATGGCCGGCCACCACCGACGCCAACCGTTGGGTGTAGACGTCGTCGCCGTAGCTGGGTTGGTGGCCACCGTTGGCCGTTGCTAACGCGGCCATCACGTCTGGGTGCACGCCGGCAGCGTTGTCACTTGCGAAGTTCCGCACCTGAGGATTGTGCTGCGTGTTACCGTGTTTGCGGCGCTACTAGTAGCGTGTCGCTGCTTAGTTCTTGTGTGTCTGGTTGGGAGGGTGGTTTCGGCAGATCCTCCTTCCCTCTGCCAGTCAGGACGCTCATGCCGTCGCAGAAGAAGCGGCCGGTACCTTGACCGCGGCCGATCGTGAACAGCTGGTCCGGGTGAGCACGACCGGGGTGCATCCGGCCTCGATGATCAGGCGGGCACATGTGCTGCTCGCTTTGGACACCTCGATGGGCGAGGTTGACCCCAAGGAGGTGATCGCTGCCCGGCTCGGGGTCTCGGGCGAGACGCTGAGGCTGGTCGCCAAGCGGTTCGCCGAGTCTGGCGGCGATATCTGGGCCACGGTCGGCCGCAAGCAGCGTGCGCAGCCGCCGGTGCCTTCTCCGGTAACTGGTGAGGTTGAGGCCCGGCTGATCGCGTTGGCGTGCTCGGTTCCGCCGGCCGGGCACGCCCGGTGGAGCCTGCGGCTGCTGGAGAAGAAGGTCGCCTTGATCGACGGCATCCCCGACCTGGACCATTCCACTATCGGCCGGGTGTTAAAAAAACGGAACTTCGCCCTCATCTGAAGAAGTGCTGGACCATCCCACCGAACGCCAACGGCGAGTTCGCCGCCCGGATGGAGGACGTTCTGGACGTCTACGCCCGTCCCCATGATTCGGCATACCATTGGTTGCATGGCCGAGACGCCCTACCAGCTCCTCCGCATGCCCGCGACCCGATCCCAGCCACACCGGGCCGGGACCGCAAGGAAGACTCCGAGTACGTGCGGCACGGGACCTGCTCGATCTTCGTGTGGGTCGAGCCCCTGGCCGGCAGGCGGCGCGTCATCGCCCGCCCACAGCGCACCCGGATCGACTGGGCACACGAGGTCGAGCACCTGCTGACCCTCGACTACCCCGACGCCGAAAAAGTCGTGCTGGTGATGGACAACCTCAACACCCACACCACCGGATCGCTCTACGAGGCCTTCGAACCGGCCAAGGCCCGAGCACTCGCCCAACGGCTGGAGATCCACCACACCCCCAAACACGGCTCCTGGCTCAACATCGCCGAGATCTGGAATAGGGCGGCCGTGATGGGGGCCGTGAGGATAGTGCGGATTCAGACCCTGGCCACTGTTACTCGGCCAGGCTCATCTCAGCCGTCATCGGAGAAGCGGGGAATGAACCAGCAAGCTGGCACGCGCAGAAGGTCAAGGTCAAGCTGTCTGATGGACGCGAAATAGATTTGTTCAACACTCATGCCGATTTGCCCCATGCCTTGGCGGGTGCTCCAGATGTAAAGGGTCTACTGACCAAAGACAATTTGCCATACGTGTGTTACCCGAAGAACCCCCTGGCGGTCTGGCGAATTGGCAGATAGTCTTTTTGCCATGTCGACCATTGTGAAGATGAATGGCGGCCGGCTCACAGTGCCGGCTGAGCTGCGTCATGCCTTGGGTGTACCAGCGGATCAAACGTTTGAGGTAGAGGCGACCCCAGAACAAGACGCCTTCATTTTTCGGCCTGCAGCCGTGCTGCGGCGTGAGGATGCCTGGGCCTACACAACCAAACACCGTGCGCTGCTAGCACGCGCTCACGCCGATTCCGACGAGGGCCGTGTTCACCAGTTGACCGAGGATGAGCTGTCGTCGTTGGGCGATGCTTCGTGAGCCGTGAGTATGCAACCCTGGACTTCACTGCCACTTTCTTAGAAACCTTTGCTGCACGGGATTTCAGCGCCGCCGACCGCAAGGCGATCTTGAAAGCACTGCGCCTGCTAGACAACAACGAGCAGCACCGTTCCTTGCGAGTGCACAAACTGGAAGGGGACCGGGCTGGATCATGGTCCGCGTCAGCTACCAGCAGTTTGCGGGTCGACTTTCGAACGGCTTCCCGACGGCCGCAAACGTTTGCTCACATGTTCAAAGCATTACGACCGATAGCTGAGCTTTCACACATCGACCGCTACACCCGTCTCAGGATGGCGAGGAACATCGCGTCGGTGCCGTGTCGATGTGGCCACAGCTGGACCGACGGCCCAGCACCAAGATCGGGAACTCCAGGCAAATACGGCCGCACGTCGACGAGCTCTAGTCCGAGCTTGCGTGCCGCCTCCGCCACCTGCACGCGGGTCTCGGCCACATGCGGCGAACAGGTTGCGAAGCCGATGACACCACCGGGGCGCACGGCCCGCGCCGCCGCCGTCAACAATTGCCGCTGCAGCTTGGTGAGTGGAGGAATATCAGACGGCTGCCGCCGCCAGCGCGCCTCCGGACGGCGACGTAGAGCACCCAATCCGGTACATGGCGCATCGAGCAGCACCCGGTCGAAGTGATCGGCGGGAAGTTGTGGGTCTTCACCGACTGACGTCGCGTCGGTGTGCAGGACAGTGACAGGCATGCCGGCAACAGCGGTCCGCACCAGCTCGGCGCGCTTCTCCCCCACCTCCACCGCAGTCAGATGGGCATTGCGCTGCTCTGCCAACGCTCCCAACAACGCCGCTTTACCACCAGGGCCAGCGCACATGTCGAGCCAATTTTTGTCGGAACCATCCACCGCGACCTGGGAAAGCGCCCACGCGACCAGTTGGCTGCCTTCGTCTTGCACACCTGCCAAACCGTCCCGCACTGCGGAAAGCTGGCCCGGGTCGCCCCCGCTGGTCATACGCACGGCAAACGGCGAGAACCGTCCAGGCTCGCCACTCGCTTGGGTGACTAACTCGTCGCGCTCAATACGCCCCGGGCGGGCGGCCAGATGAACCTCGGGCCGGGCGTTGTTTGCTGCAAGTGCCTGTTCGGTCTCGGTGAGAGCGCCCGAGTCGCCCAGCGCGTCTGATACGGCCCGAATCATCCACTGTGGATGGGAATAGTGCATCTCAAGGTAGCCGACAGGGTCAGAGTCTCGATCGGGGGCGAGTGCCTCCAGCCAGGCAGCGAGCTCCCGCTCGGCAACTTGCCGAAGGACCGCGTTGGCGAACCGAGCCGGACCATCAGTCAGCGCCACCTTGGCCAAGGCGACCGTTTCGCTCACCGCGGCGTGCGGCGGGATGCGCAAATACAGCAACTGATACGCGCCAAGCCGCAGCAGGTCACGGACTCGGGGATCAGTTTCGTCGGCGGCACGATCGCTTGCGGCCGCCACGATCGCATCAAGGGTACCCCGGGCTCGCAACGTGCCATAGGTGAGTTCGGTAGCAAGAGCCGCATCTCGACCCGTCAGCCGGCGCTCGCGCAACAAGCCAGGAAGCAGCAAATTGGCATAGGCGTCGCGCGCGGTGACAGCGACGAGCACGTCGAAAGCAGTCCGCCGAACAGGGTCCGGGTCTCGTCTGCGTCGACTAGAGCCAGAAGCAGCCCGATGCACCGAACCAGAGCTATGACGCCCCGCCGACCGTGATGACGACGAAGACGACGACCCTTGGCTCCCCCCGCGGTTCGAGGCCGCACCCGAACGTCGAGGACCCGAAGATCGATGTGGCTTACCTGAATGCTGTCGGTCGCTCACGCGAAACTCTCTCCTGATTGGGGGTGGACGCCACGTGCCCAGTCGGTGGCGGGCATAGCCTTTTTTCCGTGCTGTTGGACAGTGCCGAGAGCCACCGCATGAGTGGCGGTTCCGACCAGCACCCTGCGCCGCTCAGCCCGCAATTCGCCCGGCGCAAGGTCGCTGATGGACGGCTCCAGTGTGACGGGCTCAAGCTTGACCCGCACATCCCGAAAAACGCTCCAGGCGCCCGGGCTCGGAGTGTAGGCGCGGATTGCTCTATCTATCGCATAGGCGGGGCGGTGCCAGTCGAGTCGCGCATCGTGCACAGTGATTTTAGGCGCCATGCTGACACCATCCACCGACTGGGGCACCGCATGCACGGTGCCGTCCGCTACGGCGTCGAGGCAGCGAACGAGGAGCTCTGCGCCCGAGACGGACAATCTGTTCAACAATGCGCCGGAGGTGTCGGTGGGCAAGATTGGCTCGGTGAGGGTGCCATAGATCGGACCCGTGTCGAGGCCTTCTTCAATGCGAAAAACAGACGCGCCGGTGAGGTCGTCGCCGTTGGCGATCGCGTGCTGCACTGGGGCGGCTCCACGCCAAGCCGGCAATAGCGAGAAATGCAGATTGGCCCAGCCGTAACGCGGAATGTCCAAAACGGACTTCGGCAGGAGCGCGCCATAAGCAACCACCGGACAGCAGTCTGGTGCGAGTTGGCTGAGGCGAGCCTGGAACTCCGGGTCGGATGCCTTGGCTGGTGTGAGCACTTCCAGGTTGTGCGCTGCAGCGACTTCTTTTACCGGCGACGGCTGCAGCTGACGGCCCCTACCGGCCGGCGCATCCGGCCTGGTGACAACAGCTACTACCTCGTGCCGGGACGCGAGTAGCCGCTCTAGTGCGGGCACCGCAGGGGCCGGGGTGCCCGCAAATACGAGCTTGAGTGAAGAGGACACGTACGCTCCTGAGGGATGTGGTCAGACGTCCCCCAGTCTATGGGGGCATCGCGGGGTGGTCTGGCAGCCAGGGCGGCAGGTCGCGTCCGGCGGGCATGCTCGTTTTTTTGCGGATTGCCCGCAATATTTGGTGCAAATATTGCGGGCAATCCGCAAAAAAAAGGAGTTCTATCGGGTTTCGGGATCGACGAGCTCAGCGCGCGCCTCGAAAATGTGAATCGACGTGCTAGGACTGGTACGGCTTACGGCGCCGTCAATGAGTTGGAATGCTCCGCCACTAACGGAATATTGTCCGGAATACGTCACGGCCACGGACACCATCGCATTACCGGACTTGCGATACTTGTGCGTAACTGTTTGATGCGGATGCGGTTTTCCGGGATCACTAGTTACTAAATTGGCGCCGTCACCAAAGTTCCATTCAAAACGTGTCGGAATGACTCGTAGCACTACCGGTTCGCCGAGAACAGTTAATGGGATATCTTGCGTTTGAAGGTCGCTATAGTAAATTTCGTCGAAATTTACTATAGCAGAATTTTTTGGCTGCGTCTTTGGCGCGTTAATAGCAGGCTGAACTCGCCGAAATTCTGATGTCATCTGTGCGCGAATAGAAGCGGTCTGGTCGTTTATGTTGATGCACTTAAAATCGATTGATGACAGTCGCTCGGGTGTATTATTGCTATCTACGGTGTACGTGTTAATCGACGACCATTCTTGATTAGCCTTACATAAACCAGCGCCACATGTAATAGGGCCAACCGAATCACTCTTTTGGGAGCACACCGGACTTGTAACGGTGAATGTCCGTGGATAATCAGCGGACGCACTTGTCGCTAGAGGATCCGTATCTACACCATGCTTGCTGCCTCCCACCGCTATTTGATCATCTTTTATACTTCCCTCGAAGTTGGCATCACCCGTAGGCATTACCCAATGGGAAGAGAGCGTTATTACCACCGTCAACAGTGAGCTTTTTCGGGTTTCTAGGTAAGGATGCAGACGCTGATAGCGGCGAGGTAGCGCCATGCATGGTTGGGACTGATGCGTAGTTTGGTCAGTGATCGCCAGTTTTTGAGGGTGGCGAAGACTTTCTCTGCAGGTGCCCGACGGTGGGCGATATCGGCGGTGACGTCGGCTTGTACTTGGTTTGCATAGGGCCGGCGGTATCCGGTCAACACGTGGTGGTCGAGCCCGAGATATCCCAGGTCGGCCACGAGATAACGGTGGTCGAGGTGTTCGGGAATGCGATGGTAACGGGCGGCTTTGGTGTCATGAACAGCCCCGGGTAGCGGGTCGGACAACCAGATCAGCTGCCCTCCTATGGTGGTGATCGCTTGGACGTTGAGTCCGTAGCAGTGGTGTTTACCGGAGTAGAAACCGCTGGTGGTGCCACGGCGATGCCACAGCCGGTTTGTAGGCACGATGGTGCCATCCAACACCAGAATGTGATCCCGGGCCCTCTGGGTGTCTAGGGCTTGCCGTAGCGGGCGGCGATGCCGACGTAGCACGTCAACAGCTTCGTTGACGTAGCCGTGAGCTGTCGAGGCTGCGATACCGAACCCGGCGGCTAGCGCGGTGAACGTTTCACCTTTACGCAGGTAGACCAGGGTCATGATCGCTTGTTGCCGTGCCGACAAACGCCGGTTCGTGCGGCGAGACCGCCGTAGTAGCCAACGTTCCAGGCGGTCAACCAGTCGCGTCGGCACGTCAAGAATGGCAGGATAGGTGATCAACGGGGCTCCTGGGGCAGAACGGGTGACTAGACATCGCTTGTTCTACCAGGAGCCCTGTCCTATGTGGTCACACTCCCGCAGCTCAAACCCGAAACCCGAAAAAGCTCAGTAAATGTGCTACCTTCACGATCATGTTCCAATATACTCTACGGCGAATTGGGAATTCACCCACCTGACACCTATATTTGCTCGCTGATTGGTTTTGGGTGCGCTATTCTTTCCAACTATTTCACCATTTTTATTGATGATCCCAGCTTCTTGCCTGTCATAAACTACCGGCCCAACGTAATCGTTTTGTACGCCAGTAGCAGCGAGTTCCGTTTCCTTAATGGCGTATTTCCCTTTATATAGCCTTTCATTATTTTTATTACTATCAGCGATAGTCTGCGAAATCGCTTTACAGGCTTCACAGTCTTGGCTATATAGCTCTTGGAGCGGAGCAGGATCAACAATCATATTCGAATAATTCAAAACGTCGAAGAAGTAATAAACAAACGCCTTGGCGCCGTCCACGGTGTTTTGCTTGGCAGCCTCGGGCATGACCGGCGGGCTCGGGGTCGGGCTAGTCGCCAAGGCACTACTACTGGGTAACGACTCCGTATAGCGGCCGGCACCACCGTCGTCTTTGGACGGCCAAGTGACGACGAGCGCCACGATGATTGCCGTGGCTACTACTAACGCCACCACCAAGCCAACTACCTGAGACCGCCGAACCCGACTCCAGATATCACTCACAACCCGGCAGAGTAACCACATCGCCCGTGTCGCGGGGGGCTCACAACCCAGCCTGTGGAAACCCAAACACACCAAGCCTATGTGAGCTGGTGCGGATCTATCTGAACTCGGACGATCTCCTCGCCTTTGCGTGCGCTACGCACCGCGACCGCGGCCCGCAATGCCACGGCCAATTCGCGGCCGTCTCTCCTCGGCACCCGAATGAGCAGCTGCTCTTGTACCGCGCCTTCCTGAGTTGATGCCCATGCCGCTGGCATCGCCCACGCCTCACACGGCACTGGGCCCAACAGTTCCGCACTTGACGGCAGATGCGCCGACTTCGTTAACTCGGCAAGCGCCCCTGCCGAGCCGACCAGTTTGGCCATCCGACTCGCCGGCGGAAACCCGACCTCACCCCGTTCGGCCAGCTCGCGCGACGCGTGCCATGACGGGTCCCACCGCACGAACGCCTGCACCACCGACAGGCCACCGTCGGCGGTGATCACGACTCGTCCGCCTTCTTGCGCGGATCGCACCAAGGCCGCGGCGTTAAGCCACCGCCGCAAGGCTTCTTCGCCAGCGCGCAAGTCTGCCCTCGTTAGCAGTGCCCAGGTGTCGAGCAGCAGCGCCGCCCCATAGCCTCCCGCTGCGGCGGGCTCGGCGCCGGGGGTTGACACCACCAATGCCGCACCAGCACCGACTCTGTCCACAATGGACTCTCGACCGGAGGTAACCACCGGGACATGCGGAAACGCCCGACCCAGTTCTTCAGCAGTACGGCGTGCGCCCACTACCGCGGCCTTCACGTTTCTGCTCCCGCAAGACTCACAGTGCCAGTGCGCATGCGGGCGACCACACCAACGGCAGCTTGGGACAGTGTGCCGGTCCGCGATCATCAGTGGACCGGCACACGCTCCACATCGCGCAGAGGTCCGGCACTGCTGACACAACAAACTCGGCACATACCCACGGCGCGGTACTTGGATCAGCACTGGAGTGTCCACGGCCAAAGCTTCTCGGGCGACCTGCCACGCCACGCTGGGTAGCCGGGCGCTAGCCGCAGCGGCGTCTCGGGCGAGTTGACTGTCTTCATCCAGCGCCGTGACCCGAGGTGCTCGTTGCCGTACTACCTCGCGACTGGCCGTAAGTGGCCGCGCCCAACCGCTCTCCACCAGCAGCTGCGCCTCTGCGGTGTGCCCAAAACCGCCTACCAACACCGCAGCTTCGGTCTGCTGCGCCCGCGTCAGCAGTATCTCGCGGGCATGACAGTAAGGAGCTCGTGGCTCAGCATGCGAATTGTCGCCATCGTCCCAAATACCCACGAGCCCTAGCTCGACCACCGGCGCAAACGCCGCAGCGCGGGTGCCGATGACACAACGCACCACGCCATGTCGAACCAGTAGCCACCGCCGATACCGCTCTTGCGGGCCAAGCGCGGCCGTCAACACCACGTGTTTGTCTGCCCCCAGCACAGAGCTCACAGCGGCATCGAGCAATGCCACATCGCGAGCATCGGGCACCACCAGCACTACCCCACGACCAGCGGTCATCGCCGCCAGCGCCAACTCCGCCATCCGCCTAGGCCAGTCTTCGCGCGGGAGAGCGTTCCACACCGCTCTCGCGGGCTTGCACTCCGATACGGCTCGCACAAATGCTGCGCCAGCTTGATAAGTACTCCAGCCAGCGAGCGGATGATCGCTAGTGGACTGTGCCGGCCCGCCAAAACGTTCGGAGGGCGAATCAACCGCTAATGACACCGCGCCCGAACCAGCACCCTCTTGATCCTTTTGGGCCGCCACTACCTTCTGGACGCTTTTCCCCGCCGCCGCATGTCGGGGCGGGATGGCTAACCGCAATACATCGCTCAGGGTGCCGGCATATCGGTCCGCGAGCTCACGAGCCAACTCGGCTATCTCGGCGGAAACAACCGGCTGGGAAGAAAAGGCGCGAGTGATAAACGCCAACCGCCCAACATGTTCGCTGGTGGCCGCCCGTTCCAGCACAAATCCATCGATGAGCCTTCCGGAAAAACGAACCCGCACCTGACTACCCGCGACAACCAGCGGATCCATCTCTGTGGGCACCAGGTAGTCAAACGCCCGATCAAGGTGCGGCAGTGGGCTATCGATGCAAACGCGGGCAACGGGCAGCACGGCCGCTGGCTCGGCGGAACCAGCACGCGTCTCTTTTTCTGAACGCTTACTACGCGGCGCGGGAGAACTCACGGAACCGGTTTACCACCTGCCTAGGACAGGACCGCAGATAGGCGGCGACGGCTCGCGGGTCACGCGGTAATGGCGTCTTTGAGGGCGATGGCACGATCCGTGCGCTCCCAAGTAAACTCGGGCAGTTCGCGTCCAAAGTGTCCATACGCAGCGGTCTGCTGATAGATCGGACGTAGCAGCTGTAGATCGCGGATCAGCGCCGCCGGACGCAGATCGAACACCGTCTCGATCGCGCGCGCGATGGCCGCCGGATCCACGGTCTCCGTACCGAATGTCTCCACCAAGAGTCCCAACGGAGCTGCTTTACCGATCGCGTATGCGACCTGCACCTCACACCGACGCGCCAGGCCAGCCGCCACCACGTTCTTGGCCACCCAACGCATGGCATAGGCAGCAGACCGGTCTACTTTGGACGGATCTTTTCCAGAAAACGCTCCCCCACCATGACGGGCCATGCCGCCGTAACTGTCCACAATGATTTTGCGACCAGTGAGGCCGGCGTCACCCATCGGTCCACCAATCTCGAACCGCCCCGTCGGGTTAACCAGTAGCCGGTAGTTCTCCGCATCGAGCGAGAGCGCCGCGAGCTCTGGCTTGACTACAAATTCGGCGACGTCCGGGGTAAGCAAGCTTTCGAGCGAGATGTCGGACGCATGCTGACTAGAAATCACCACCGTGTCGAGCCGGATCGGCTTGTCGCCCTCGTATTCAATCGTGACCTGCGTCTTGCCATCAGGGCGCAGATACGGGACTGTGCCGTCCTTGCGCACCTCCGCCAACCGCCGCGCCAGCCGATGCGCGAGCGAGATCGGAATCGGCATGAGTTCTGGTGTGTCGTCGCAGGCGTAGCCGAACATCATGCCCTGGTCGCCAGCCCCCTGCCGGTCAAGGTCATCGTCGGTCACACCGCTACGCGCCTCGTAGGCCACGTCGACGCCCTGGGCAATGTCGGGAGACTGGGAGCCGATCGACACGCTGATCCCACACGAGGCTCCGTCAAAGCCCTTTTTAGACGAGTCGTAACCAATGCCCAGAATGGTCTCGCGCACGATCGCCGGAATGTCCGCCCAACCTCGGGTAGTGACCTCACCGGCGACATGGACCAAGCCCGTGGTGACCAGGGTTTCCACGGCTACTCGGCTCGATGGATCTTGCTCGAGTAAAGCATCGAGGATGCCGTCACTGATTTGGTCGGCGATTTTGTCCGGATGGCCCTCGGTCACTGACTCAGAGGTAAACAAGCTTCGCGACATTGTGGTTCCTATTTTCTCGTGGCACTGAATTCTGCTTAGTCCAATTCAACACGGGACACTAGCGACTGCTGCTCCAACATCGGCCGACTACATCCCACACCGCATCAGCGAGGTCTTCCTTAGGACCCAGCGGAACGTCTGCCGCTACCCCCGCCTGGTCGAGAATGCGTGCCGCATTGTCCGCACGCTCAAACGCCTTTCCGTCGCCCACCTCATTGACGACCAGCAAATCGCAACCTTTGACCGCCAGTTTGCGTTGGGCATACTCGAGCGCGCTGGCATGCTCGTCGCCTGTCTCTGCCGCGAAACCCACAATCACTTGCGGCGTCGGATAATTGGCGCCACCGCCAGCCCGCTGTGCCACCAGCTCGCGCAAAATATCCGGATTCTGCGTTTGCTCCAATACCGGCGCCGATCCGTCCATCGACTTCTTGATCTTGTGCTCGGCGCGCTTGACGGGACGGAAATCTGCCGGCGCGGCTGCCATCACCACGGCGTCAGCGCGCAACGCCGCCTCCAACGCAGCGCTCTGAAGATCGGCAGCACTCACCACTTTGGTGACATCTGCCCCAGCGGGATCGGGCAGCTGCGTGTTAGCAGCGATCAACGTGACCCGAGCGCCGCGTGCTACCGCCGTCCGCGCCAGGGCATAACCCTGCCGACCTGACGACCGGTTCCCCACAAACCGGACAGGATCGAGATACTCGCGGGTGCCACCGGCAGTGACAACAACGTGTTTGCCAGCGAGGTCGGCCGGCCGCATCTGCGTCACCGCACTACTACGCCGCAATACCCGTTGTGCGACGAAGGCGATCTCGGAGGGATCGGGCAACCGGCCCTTACCGGAATCCGCACCCGTCAAACGTCCGACGGCTGGCTCTAACACCACCGCACCGCGCCGCCGCAGAATGTCCACATTGGACTGCGTGGCGAGGTGCTCCCACATCTCCGTGTGCATCGCTGGTGCATAGAGCACCGGAGCACGGGTCATGAGCAGGAAATTTGTCAGTAGGTCGTCTGCGATGCCGTGCGCCGCTCTAGCAAGCAGATCCGCTGTTGCCGGAACGACCAACGCGAGATCCGCCTTCTGACCCCACACAACATGGTTTACGTCGGCGGCCTCGTCAAACACATCGGCACTGACTGGCCGGCCTGAGAGCGCCTCCCAGGTTGGCTTACCCACGAAACGAAGCGCATTGCGCGTCGGCATTACCTGGACCGAATGACCAGCCTCAGTAAGCAGGCGAAGCACTTCCACTGCCTTATAGGCAGCGATGCCGCCCGCGACTCCAAGCACAATGTTCATTGCTAACAAGCCTACGGGACTTTGCTCAGGCCATCGCCGTCCGGTACAGGAGGTGGACAGCCCTCACCGACTGATCGCCGTCATGGCCGCCCACCCGTGGCAACTACGCGGATACCGGCTCTACCAGCTCGGTGCTGAGCATGTTGTCGTTAAGCTCTCGCAACGCGATAGACAGCGGCTTCTCTTGCGGCCGAGTCTCGACCAGCGGGCCAACGTACTCCAGCAGGCCCTCGTTGAGCTGGCTGTAGTAGGCGTTGATCTGCCGAGCGCGCTTCGCCCCAATAATGACGAGGGCGTACTTAGAGCTCGCGCGCTCCAACAGCTCGTCGATAGGCGGGTTGGTGATGCCCTCAGGGGCAGCAATAGTTCCAGACACGGAGGTTCGACCTCACCAATACACAAGTAATGAGTTTGCGCGGATAGGCCACACGAACTCTAAGGACTAGATGATCACGTTAGCTACCTTAAAACCATCATGAGCCTAGAGCTGGTCGTCAAGTAAACGCCACACCATGCTGCTGCCCAGTGCGGTTAGCTGAGCCGCTCAATGTTGTTGGTTAGCGCCGAACATGATCAACGGACTGAACGAACTCTACCAACTCGGCCGCCGCGGCTTCGACCGCATCAGCATGATTAATGATCGTATGGTCAAACTCCGCCTCGGCGGCCATCTCCACTTTGCCTTGACGCAACCGAGCGGCGATAACCTCGGGGCTCTCGGTGCCACGACCGATCAGCCTGCGTTCCAGCTCTTCCCAACTCGGCGGCTTCAAGAACACAAAACGTGCACCCGGCATGCTCCGTTTGACCTGATGGGCCCCACGTAGCTCGATTTCGAGCAAGACCGGAACACCCGCGATGAGCTTTTCTTCGACAGGCGCACGGGGCGTGCCGTAACGCCTGTCTGTGTACTCAGCCCACTCCAGAAGTTCGCCAGCAGCGATCATCCGATCGAATTCGGCGTTACTCACGAAGTGGTAATGCGCGCCATCAACCTCGCCTGGGCGCGGCGGGCGCGTCGTCACCGAAACCGAAAGCCACACCGAGGGGTAGGTACGACTCACGACGGCGACGACGCTGCCTTTGCCAACACCAGATGGACCGGACAGCACCGTTAGACCGGCACTTTGTCTAGCCGTAATAGCGTGGACGACGGGCGGCGGAGTGTCAGCGACCACCGGTGGCCGCGCTGAACTCCTCCAGCAATGCGCGCTTCTGGTTTTCGCCCAAACCACGCACCCTCCGGCTTTCCGCGATCTTGAACTTCTCCAGCAGCTGTTGCGCCCGAACCTTGCCGATGCCCGGCAATGCCTCGAGAACCGCGGAGACCTTCATCTTGCCGACCACATCGTCGTCATTGGCCGCACTGAACAGCTCGGAAAGGCAAAGCCCCCCATGCTTGAGCTTGTCTTTTACTTCGGCGCGCGCCTTACGTGCGGCGGCGGCTTTTTCCAGAGCGGCGGCGCGCTGCTCTGGACTCAGGGATGGAAGAGCCACAGGTCACCTCGACAGTCGTTGATTGGTTGGACGATTCCCGGCGCGGCTGAAACTAGCGAGGAATAGGGTCCAAAAGCAATGCGTAACAGCCGTTGATTGGCGGAAATCCCTTTTATTTTAAGGATTTCGCCCGTCGTTAGCGTCGGTTAGCACCGTACGACATGCCTCTAGCTCTCTGTCGGCAGCCTCGCGCAATTGATCGATACCAGGTCCTGCTCGCAGAACCGCACGCGATACCGACGGCAAAACCATGGGCAACGCGGCACCAAACACCACACGGAGGTCCTCCGCAACGGCACCCTGCGACCCTAGCCCAGGCGCCAATAGCGGACCGTTTACTGTGGACAGTGTGTGGCCCGTGTCACCTATCGTTGCGCCGATCACCGCTCCTATCGACCCCAACGGCTCTACTCCCCGGTTCAACACCGACAATTCGTCCAGCACCGTCTGCGCCACGGTGGCGCCGTCGGGCTGGGTGCGTGCGTGCTGCACCCGTGCGCCCTCCGGGTTCGAGGTCAGCGCCAGCACGAACACACCCGCACCATGGGCCAAAGCGGTCTGGATAAGCGGGCTAAGCGCACCCACCCCCAGATACGGGCTCGCGGTCATGGCATCCGAGAAGAGGGGGCTAGAACTGTCCACATAAGCCTGGGCATATGCGGCCGCCGTACTCCCGATGTCGCCCCGCTTTACATCGGAGATCACCACAGCGCCCGCCTGCCGGGACTCAGCGATGGCGCGTTCCAACACCGCGATACCGGCACTGCCAAACCGCTCAAAAAAAGCGGACTGCGGCTTGAGCACCGCGACGCGATCCGCGAGCGCCTCCACCACCGTACGGCTAAACGTCTCTAGGCCGCTCACGTTGTCAGAAAGACCCCAGGCGTCCAGCAAGGACGGATGGGGATCGATCCCTACACAGAGCGGACCGCGTGCCCGCATCGCAGCGTGGAGCCGTGCGCCAAATGGCTCTAAGGGCATGTCTTTTCTCCTCTGACAACGATGAGCTCTTGCTCGGAGTTCTGTGCTCGGCTAAGACGGTCGCTACCCACTAATCAGTCACGTGCGTCGCGCGAACGCTACGGGCGTAATGCCGCGTGCGACTGCTGCAGCGAACGCACCTTGAGCTCACCCCGGAGCTGCGCCTCAATCCCCATGACCGCAGCGGTCGCTCCCTGCACCGTCGTAATACATGGGACATCGGCGGTGACAGCCGCGCTGCGGATCTCGTAGCCGTCGATCCGAGGACCAGAATTGCCGTACGGCGTATTGAAAACGAGATCGACCGTGCCAGCCTTAATAAGCCGGACAATGTCGGGTCCTTCGCCAGCGTCACGCTCCGAATGCTTGCCGACCACCTGTGCGGCAATACCGTGACGACGCAACGACTCGGCCGTGCCCGAGGTGGCCAGGATGTCGAATCCCATATCGGCCAGGCGTTGGATCGGGAAGATCATGGAGCGCTTATCCCGATTGGCCACCGAGACAAAGACTGTTCCGCTCGTGGGCAACGAACCATAGGCCGCCGTCTGGCTTTTAGCGAACGCCTGTCCAAAGTCGACATCGATGCCCATGACCTCGCCAGTGGACTTCATTTCCGGCCCGAGCAGGCTCTCGATGCCCTGACCTTCGAGCGTCCGGAAGCGTTTAAAGGGCAGCACCGCCTCTTTGACCGCGATCGGCGCTTTGTCGCCCAGTTGTCCACCATCGCCGACCGATGGCAGCAGCTTCTCCTCACGGAGCTCAGCGATCGTGGCACCCAACATGATTCGGGCCGCGGCTTTCGCAAGCGGCACCGCCGTGGCCTTGGAGACGAACGGCACTGTGCGGCTCGCCCTCGGGTTTGCCTCCAACACGTAGAGGAGGTCGTCTTTAAGGGCGTACTGGACGTTGAGCAAGCCCTTCACGCCCAACCCAAACGCGATCGCCTCGGTGAAGCGACGGACCATCTCCATGGTCTCCCGGCCCAACGTGATCGGCGGCAACGCGCAGGAGGAATCCCCGGAGTGGATTCCGGCTTCCTCGATGTGCTCCATGACCCCGCCGAGATACAGCTGCTCACCATCGCACAGGGCGTCCACGTCGATCTCGATCGCGTCGTCGAGGAATCGATCTACCAACACCGGATGCTGCGGGTTGATGTCAGTAGCGCGGCGAATGTACGCCTCGAGGGTGGCGTCGTCGTAGACGATCTCCATGCCGCGACCACCGAGCACATAGGACGGCCGGACGAGTACCGGGTAGCCAATCTCGTCCGCGATGCGCTTAGCCTCCACATAGGAGGTTGCGGTGCCATGCGCGGGCGCCGGAAGGTCTGCTTGTGCGAGCACCTGCCCAAAGGCGCCACGGTCCTCAGCCCGATGAATCGCCTCAGGCGGAGTGCCCACGATGGGTACCCCCGCATCGGCGAGCCGCTGCGCCAGCCCCAACGGGGTCTGACCGCCCAGCTGCACGATCACCCCGACCACACCGGGGCCACCAGCGGCCAGCCCGGACATGTGCTCGACGTGATAGACCTCAAGCACATCCTCAAACGTCAACGGCTCGAAATACAACCGGTCTGAGGTGTCGTAGTCGGTGGAGACCGTCTCAGGATTGCAGTTGACCATGACGGTCTCAAATTGTCCGCGCAAAGCCATCGCCGCGTGTACGCAGGAGTAATCGAACTCAATACCCTGGCCGATCCTGTTAGGACCAGAACCCAAAATTAACACCTTCGGTTGATCGCTAGGCGCTACTTCGGTCTCCTCGTCATAGGACGAGTAGTGATAGGGCGTCGTGGCCGCGAACTCAGCCGCGCAGGTGTCCACCGTCTTATAGACCGGACGGACGCCTAACCGCTGACGCAAGGTTCGCACGCCATCCTCGCCGGCGAACTCCTGGCGCAACGCGGCGAGCTGACGATCCGAGAAGCCAGCCCTTTTCGCGCGCGACAACAATGGCTTGTCGAGCACCGACGCCTCGGCCACAGCCTGGCGCAACGCGGTCAACGCCGCTATCTGGTCCACAAACCACGGGTCGATACCCGACGCTTCGGTCACTTGGGCAACACTCGCGCCCAAACGCAAAGCACGCTCCACTGTGTACAGGCGTCCGTCGTGGGGTGTTCTTAATGCATCCAATGTGGACTCGACAGTGACGCCCTCAGGATCGGGCTGGGTCCAGAAACCGGCCGCTTTGGTCTCCATAGAACGCATCGCCTTTTGGAGCGCCTCGCCGAAGGACCTGCCCAGGCTCATCGCCTCCCCCACCGACTTCATGGTGGTGGTCAGCTCAGCATCCGCACCGGAAAACTTCTCAAACGCGAACCGGGGGATCTTCACCACGACGTAGTCGAGACTCGGCTCGAAACTAGCTGGAGTCTCGCCGGTGATGTCGTTGCGAATCTCGTCCAAGGTATACCCAATGGCGAGCTTGGCCGCGATCTTCGCGATCGGGAAGCCCGTCGCTTTCGAGGCAAGAGCACTAGACCGCGATACCCGCGGGTTCATTTCAATGACGACCAGACGACCAGACTCCGGATGCACCGCGAACTGGATGTTGCAGCCGCCGGTGTCCACCCCGACCTCGCGCAACACCGCGATGCCGACGTCACGCATCTGCTGATATTCCCGGTCGGTCAGTGTCATGGCCGGTGCCACCGTGACCGAGTCGCCCGTGTGCACACCCATGGGGTCGATGTTCTCGATCGAACACACCACGACCACGTTGTCGTTACGGTCCCGCATGAGCTCGAGCTCGTATTCCTTCCAGCCGAGCACGCTCTCTTCAATGAGCACCTCGTGCACCGGGCTTTCCGTCAAACCCGCGCCGGCGATCCGATCCAGCTGCTCACGGTTGTGCGCCATGCCCGAACCCAGTCCACCCATGGTGAAGCTCGGCCGAATGACCACCGGGTAATGCAGCTCTTCCACAGTGGACAGAACCTCGTCCATGGAGTGGCACACCGCGGAACGGGGAACCTCCGCGCCCACCGAACGCACAATATCTTTAAAGCGCTGCCGATCCTCACCACGCTGAATGGCGTCGACGTTGGCCCCAATCAGCTCCACGCCGTATTTCTCCAACACCCCGCGCTCGTGCAACGCCACCGCGGTGTTGAGCGCCGTCTGTCCACCCAAGGTGGCCAGGATCGCGTCCGGACGCTCTACCGCTATGACCTGCTCGACGAACTCCGGCGTGATCGGCTCAATGTAGGTCGCATCGGCGATCTCCGGATCGGTCATGATCGTCGCCGGGTTGGAGTTAACCAAGCTGACCCGCAGCCCCTCCGCACGCAACACCCGGCATGCTTGGGTTCCGGAATAGTCAAACTCGCACGCCTGTCCGATCACGATCGGACCCGAGCCGATGACCAATACATGCTGGAGATCTGGTCTTTTTGGCATCAGCGGGCGCCTTTCATCAGGTCAACAAAACGGTCAAAGAGATAGTCAGCGTCATGGGGACCCGCAGCCGCCTCCGGGTGGTACTGCACCGAAAAAGCAGGAGCATCCATACAGGACAGTCCCTCAATCACATTGTCGTTTAGGCAGGTGTGGCTGACCACTGCCCGGCCGAACTCCGTCTCCACCGGAGGACTCACATCAGTAGCGTGTTCATGCTCTCGGCCGGGCACGCCCACCGCACCCCGCCCATGTTCGCGGCCAGCTACCGCTACCGCACCCCGCCCATGTTCGCGGCCAGCTACCGCTACCGCACCCCGCCCATGCTCGCGGCCAGCTACCGCTACCGCGAAGCCGTGATTGTGGGCCGTGATGGCTACGCGGCCAGTGGCGTGGTCGAGTACCGGCTGGTTGACGCCACGGTGGCCGTAGCGAAGCTTGTAAGTACTGAAACCCAACGCCCGTCCCAGCACTTGATTGCCGAAACAGATACCGAACAGCGGAATCTTGCGGCGCAACGCCTCTTGCGCCAAGGCGACCGAATGGTCTGCGGTGGCGGGGTCGCCGGGTCCATTGGACAGAAAAATTCCGTCGGGGCGAACCGCCAGTACCTCGTCCATAGTGGAATTTGCTGGAAGCACATGCGTTTCAATGCCGCGCTCGGCCAGACGGCGTGGGGTATTTCGTTTAATACCCAAGTCGATCGCGGCGACCCGGAACCGCGGCGCACCCGCGAACGCCCCCAAAGCCCGCACCACGTAGGGCTTTGCCGTAGAAACCTCGCCGCACAAGTCGGCGCCCTCCATGGAGGGACTACCCAGCACTCGCGCCAGTAGCGCGTCCGGATCGGACTCCACACTGGATATTCCCGCGCGCATCGCACCGCGTTCACGCAGGTGCCTGGTGAGCGCGCGAGTATCCACACCAGAGATTCCCACTACCTGTTGTGCCGCAAGCTCTTCGGAGAGTTCCCGCTCAGCACGCCAGTTGGAGGCGCTCCGCGCCGGATCCCGCACCACATAGCCGGCGACCCAGATGCGATCAGACTCGTCGTCATCGTCGTTGACGCCAGTATTGCCGATATGCGGCGCCGTCATCGCCACGATTTGGCGGTGATACGAGGGATCGGTCAACGTCTCTTGGTAGCCGGTCATGCCCGTGGAGAAGACCATCTCGCCAAAGGTCTCGCCGACCGCGCCATAAGACTCGCCATGAAACACACGTCCGTCTTCCAACATCAACATCGCCGGATGATGAACGGTCATCGTCCCGCCTCCTTCGTTTGACCGGTGAAATAATCGGCGTTTTCCCCGGTATTTGACCGGTCGTCGAAAAGGGCACCTGCCAGCACCGTGGGGGTACCACGCAGGAAGGTAGCCACTACCCGCAAGGGCAGACGCATGCCCGCGTAGGGGGTGTTGCGGCTCAAGCTGGCCATCGCATCAGCGCGGATTTCCCGCTCGACGGCTGGATCGACCAGCACCAGATTCGCTGGCGCGCCCACGGCGATCTCGTGCCCATGTGCGGTGTCGAGGCCCGCGATCCGGGCGGGTGCCGCGCTCATTCGTTCTGCCACGCCACGCCAGTCTAAAAGTCCACTGTGGACCATCGTGTGTGCTACCACGCTTAGAGCGGTTTCTAGCCCAAGCATGCCGGGCCGCGCCGCCGCCCATTCGCATTCTTTGTCTTGTGCGGCATGCGGGGCGTGGTCGGTGGCAACGGCGTCGATCGTGCCGTCAGCGAGGGCAGCCCGTAGCGCTTGAACGTCTTCGTCAGTGCGCAGCGGCGGATTGACCTTAAAGACAGGGTCATAGCCGGCGGCCAGCTCATCCGTGAGCAGCAAATGATGCGGGGTGACTTCAGCGGTGACCTTCCAGCCTTTGGCTTTCGCCCAGCGAATAATCTCGACGGAACCGGCTGTCGACACGTGACAAATATGCAACCGGGAGTCGACATGCGCGGCGAGCAGCACGTCACGAGCGACGATCGCCTCTTCGGCCACCGCCGGCCATCCGGTAAGCCCCAACCGCGCCGACGTGACACCTTCGTTCATCTGCGCACCAGCGGTTAAACGGGGGTCCTCAGCATGCTGGGCTATCACCCCGTCGAAGGCGCGCACATACTCCAATGCCCGCCGCATTACCACCGGGTCGGCCACACAATGGCCGTCGTCAGAAAAGACTCGCACCTGGGCGGCCGAGTCGGCCATGGTCCCGAGCTCGGCGAGCCGCTCGCCGGCCTGCCCCACCGTCACGGCCCCGATCGGCTGCACATCGACAAGGCCTGCCTCTTGGCCCAGCCGTTGCACCTGCTCGACCGCCCCGGCCGTGTCGGCTACCGGATTGGTATTGGGCATGGCACATACGGCGGTGTAGCCGCCGAGCGCTGCAGCTTGCGATCCACTGTGGACGGTCTCTGCGTCTTCCCTGCCTGGCTCTCGCAGATGGGTGTGCAGATCAACCAAACCGGGCAACGCGATGAGGCCACTGGCATCAATGGTGGTGGCGTGGGGAGCGCTAAGCCTCTGGCCTATCTCGACGATGCGCCCCTCGTGGATCAGCAGTTCCACCGGCTTTTCGCCATACGGGGCCGCTCCTTGGATTAGCCACGTTGTCGGATGGTCCACTGTGGTCACTATCAGCTCCCTGCTCAGTATTACGAATCAGTGTCTGGGGAAAGGTGTGGCGCTCACCGCTCAGCAGCAGGTAGAGCACCGCCATCCGCACGCTGACGCCATGGGCGACCTGCTCGGTAATGGTGGCGCGCTTGCTATCGGCGACCGCAGCCGCGATCTCCATGCCTCTGACCATCGGACCGGGATGCATCACGATCGCGTGTTCGGATAGCAGCGCCAACCGCCGCGCGTCGAGCCCGTATCGCCGGGAGTACTCGCGCTCGGTGGGAAAATACGCCGCGCTCATAGTGTTCGTCGCGGAGATCAACCGCTCGCGTTGCACTCGCAGCATCATGCAGACGTCGGTGTCAGCTAGTGCGGTATCGAAGTCAAAACTCACCTGACACGGCCAGGCCTCAACCCCCACCGGCAACAACGTGGGTGGTGCCACCAACGTGACATGTGCGCCCAGCGTGTGCAGCAAAAATACGTTCGAACGCGCTACTCGGCTATGCAACACGTCACCAACGATGACGACCCGCAAGCCAGCCAATCGCCCCAACCGCGAGCGCATCGTGAACGCATCGAGTAATGCTTGGGTGGGATGCTCATGGGTGCCATCACCGGCATTGACCACTACTCCATCGAGCCAGCCGGCTAGCTGGTGTGGCGCACCCGAGGCCGAGTGTCGCACCACCACCGCGTCCGCGCCCATGGCCTGCAACGTCATCGCGGTGTCCTTGAGACTCTCGCCTTTGGACACGCTGGAACCCTTGGCGGAAAAATTGATGACGTCGGCCGATAGGCGCTTAGCGGCTACCTCGAAGGAGACCCGGGTCCGGGTGGAGTCCTCATAAAACAGGTTGACGACGGTCCGCCCGCGCAATGTGGGCAGTTTTTTGACCTCTCGTTGACCCACCGTTGACATCTCCGCGGCTGTATCCAGAATGGCGATGGCGGTGGCTGAATCCAGGTCGTCGACGGATAGAAGGTGCGGGATCATCGGGTGGTCTCCACTCGCTGAGAACGGCCACCGTGATTGGATACTTCGTCTGCATTGGGCTGAGCCAACAACACCGCGTCATTGGCATCCACTTCGGACAAATGAACCCGCACCGCTTCGCTGCGGGCCGTGGGCAGGTTTTTGCCGACATAGTCAGCGCGGATAGGCAGCTCGCGGTGTCCGCGGTCCACCAGTACCGCAAGCTGCACCGCACTGGGGCGGCCAATATCGTTCAGTGCATCGAGCGCTGACCGCACTGTTCGCCCGGAAAACAACACATCGTCCACCAGAATGACCCGCTGCCCATCGATGCCCGGGCCTGGAATCTCCGTCTTCGCGAAAGCGCGACCACCACGGAAACGAAGATCGTCTCGATAGAGAGTGACGTCAAGAACTCCCACCGGCACCGCACGTTCGCTGAACGCTTTGATCCGGGAAGCAAGACGCTGCGCGAGGTAGATGCCTCGGGTGGGAATACCGAGCAATAGGGTCTCGGCCGCACCGTCGGTTTTTTCAAGAATTTGATGCGCAATGCGGTCGATGGTCCGCGTAATCGCGGCTGCGTCGAGAATTATCCGCGCATGGGCAGATGGCATAGTCGTGCCACACTCCTTCCCCGCCTCACGGGACGGGCCTTAAAGGATTAGCTGGGTTAACTTTATCAGCTGCGAAAACACGGCCGCATTGTCGGCTACCGGTTACGTTCCAATTACGCGTCGTAGTTCCGCTTGACCTAAGGGAAAGCCACCCCCTACGGTCACTCTGCGTAGTGATTACCCTTAGTAGAAACTAGAGGGTGTTCCGCGTTAAGCGGAGCGGTCCTACCTCATCTTTGACCGAGCCATCATTGAGGCGCTAGATAACGCGGAGTGGGCATGACTCAACAGACCGAACCAGGTTCCGACTACGCCAAAAAGTTAGGAGCACGGCTGCGCTCCATCCGGCAGCAACAAGGGCTCTCGTTGCAAGGCGTAGAGGAAAAGTCCGCCGGAAGATGGAAAGCGGTCGTGGTCGGTTCTTACGAGCGCGGCGACCGAGCCGTCACGGTGGCACGGCTGAACGAGCTCGCTGACTTTTACCGGGTCCCCATCTCCGAGCTCCTGCCCGGCGACGGCCCCACCCGGCTAGAAGGCGCCGCCAAAGTCGTCATCGATCTTGAAGCCCTCACACAGCTACAACAGCACGAAAACGTCGGCCCCCTTATTCGGCTTGCCCGCAGCATCCAGCAGCAACGTGGTGACTACAACGGCAAAGTGCTGTCTATTCGAGGTGACGACCTGCGCTCCATGGCGATCGTCTACGACATGTCACCGGCATCCCTGGTCGACAAGCTTGAAGCGTGGGGTGTTATCTACCGTCCCACCATGGCGTAACTGAGAGTTCGGGCAGATTGGCCTTTGCCGGCGTTCTCGTCGCCTTGGCTGCCGCTGTAGCCGGCGGCTCCTGCGGCCTTGGCACAGACCAATCTGCCCGAACTTAAGACTTAAATTGCAAGACTCAGGCTTCGTTTTAGAGCGCAGCGAGGAACAAGGCGACGAGAACACCGGCACAGGTTAATCCACGCGGACTCTTACTCTTTGACGATCTGCAGCCGGCCTAGCAGACCATTCACGAACTTCGGTGAATCGTCGGTCGACAACTCGCGCGCCAGTGCCACGCCCTCGTCGATCGCCACCGGGTCGGGTACGTCGTCGCAGTACAGCAGCTCAAAAATGGCTACCCGCAAGATGTTGCGGTCGACGGTAGGCATGCGTTCGAGCGTCCAGCCTTCAGAGTACGTACTGAGCAGCTCATCAATGCGCTCTCGCTGGGCGGCCACCCCGTTGATCAGGACGACCGTGTACTCCGGCACGGGCGGCTCGGCAAGAGCTTGCCGTGCCCGCAAGATGGTGGCGGGGTCTTCTCGCCGTACATCTGCCTCGAACAGAATGTCGAGGGCACGCTTACGTGCCTTGCGTCTCGCGGAACGCCGGTGCGGGGCTTTATCAGAATCCACAGTAGACATCACAGGACCAGTTAACCCGGCCGATATAACGGCCATCGCGAGTGTCCACTTTGACCTTGTCGCCAGTATTGACGAACAGCGGCACCTGCACGGTGGCTCCGGTCTCTAACGTGGCTGGTTTCGTGCCACCGGTGGAGCGGTCGCCCTGCAAGCCTGGATCGGTCTGGGAGATGAGTACCTCCACGCTGGCCGGAAGCTCGACATACAACGGGGTGGCGTCATGCAGTGCCACCGTGGCCGTTGCGTTGTCCAGGAGATAGTTAGCGCCGTCACCCACCGTGCCCTCCGGCACATGGATTTGGTCGTATGTTTCGGCGTCCATAAAGACGAAATCTTCGCCTTCGCGATAGAGGTAGGTCATGTCGCGCTTGTCGACATTCGCTGTCTCGACTTTGACACCGGCGTTAAAAGTTTTATCGACCACCTTGCCGGTGAGCACGTTCTTGAGCGTGGTTCGCACAAACGCGCCGCCTTTGCCCGGCTTTACATGTTGAAACTCGACGACGTTCCAAAGCTGTCCGTCGAGGTTGAGGGTCATGCCATTCTTGAGATCGTTGGTGGTGGTCATGGCCGCAAAGTCTAACGGTCTAGTCACCAAGCCCAGCCGGCGGCTTTCGCCTCATGACCAGACGACGCCATGCACCCATGACGGCCGCTAGCTAGCAGGGCGTTGCGCCTGTTCGTCGCTGCCGACTTCCTTGGCGATGCTCTGCACGATCGTTGGCAACAGCTCACTGATCGGACCGGTGATATGAGCGGCAGCTACCGCGTCATAACGGGTGGGTTCGGCGTTGACGACCACGAGCTTGGCGCCACGCCGCATCGCCCCATCGACGAGCTCTGAGACCGGGCGGGCTGTCATGGAAGTCCCCACCGCGAAAAGCACATCGCAATCAGCGGCTGCGGCTCGGGCTTGTTCCAATACCCCCGGGGTCAATGGCTGCCCAAAGGAGATGGTTCCGGCCTTGAGGATCCCCCCACAGCGCAGGCAGGCTGGGTCTTCTTCTCCCTCAGCCACCCGCTCCAACGTGTCGGACATGGCACTCCGCGTGCCGCATGACAGGCACTCCACCTCATACAACGAGCCGTGCGTTTCAATGACGAGGGCTTCCGAGCTGCCGGCCAGCTGGTGTAATCCGTCGATGTTTTGGGTGATGATCGCGTGCAGGAGGCCGGTGCTCTCCAGATCCACCAAGGCGTCGTGACCCGCGTTGGGTCGGGCCTTCCACGTCGCGTGTTCGCGACGAATCCGCCAGGCGTCGCGACGAATGTCGGGATCAGTTAGATAATCCCGAAGGGTAAACAACCGCTGAGCCGCGGGATCCACCGTCCACAATCCGTTCGGGCCGCGAAAATCAGGAACGCCACTGTCGGTGCTGATGCCGGCGCCAGTGAGCACGGTGATCTTCTCGGCTTCAGCGAGATGTGCGGCAACCTGGGGGACATCGCTCATAGTTAAGAAAGCTACCGTTAAAACACCAAACGGCGAACACGAGGCGGACGTGATGACCGAACAAAAAGCGAACGAGGTCACCGACGAGACCGGTGCCGGTGCAGGCACGCGTAAAGGTGGCATGTCTGACGCGCTGCTGTCATTCATGAAAACGGGCTGGGACGACGGCTGGGGTGACTCTGCCGACGCCCAACCGCATCCTCACGCCAGCAATCATGCGGCACGGCGGGCGCAGCTGTCGGCGCGGTTTCCGGGCGAAGCGGTGGTGGTGCCGACCGGCAAGCTGACAGTTCGTAGCAACGACACTGACTACGACTTTCGCCCTGGCACGGAGTTCGCGTATCTCACGGGTTTTTATGACGACGAAGCAGTGCTGCTTCTTTTCCCGGTCGAGAATGGCGACGGGGACCTCCCCCATCACCAGGCCCGGTTGTTCATTCGTCCACGGGCTTCGCGACAGTCACCGGAGTTCTTCTCCAGCCGCAACGGAGAGCTATGGACCGGTCCCCGCCCGACTTTGCGTGCCTCCACCGCCCAGCTCGGTGTGTCCTGTGTGGACAATGCGACGCTGCCTAGCGCCCTCGCCGCACTCGACCCTGCCAGCACTCGGGTATTGCGCGGCTTCGACGTCGACGTAGACGCAGCAGTGGCGGTCACCGATGCCGGCAAACGAGACGCTGAGCTCGCTGAAGTGCTCTCCGAACTGCGTCTTGTCAAAGACGACTGGGAGATTGAGCAGCTGGAAGACGCGGTGGCCGCCACCATTCGCGGTTTCGAAGACGTGGTGCGGGCTTTGCCGGCAGATCGGCCAGCGTCAGAACGGCTTGTCGACGGCGTATTTGGGATGCGGGCTCGCCACGACGGCAACTTTGTCGGATACGGAACCATCGCCGCGGCCGGTGCGCATGCGTGCACCCTGCACTGGGTCCGCAATGACGGTCAAACACAGCCTGGCGAGTTGCTGCTGTTGGACGCTGGCGTCGAAAACGTGCATTACTACACCGCCGACATCACTCGGACTCTGCCGGTAAACGGCCGGTTCTCTCCGCTACAGCGGACGGTGTACGACATCGTGTATCGCGCCCAACAGGCTGGTTTCGCGGCCGTCCGGCCCGGTGTGACCTGGAAAGACGTGCACTTGGCGTGCATGCGGGTATTGGTCGATGGCTTGGTCGAGCTCGGGGTGCTCTCGGTCGATGCCGACGAGGTGCTGGCCGAAGACAGCGAGCTGTACCGTCGATGGACGCTGCATGGCTTCGGGCACATGCTCGGGCTTGATGTGCACGACTGCGCCCACGCCCGCAACGAGATCTACCGAGGTGGCGCGCTCAAACCCGGGTATGTACTCACGGTCGAACCGGGGCTCTACTTTCAGCCCGACGACTTGCTCGTGCCGGAAGAACTGCGCGGCATCGGCGTCCGCATCGAAGACGACGTGCTCGTGACCGAGGACGGCTGCCGCGTGCTGTCGTCGGCCCTGCCATCCCAGGCCGACGACGTCGAAGCCTGGATGACCCGCCTGCGGCGCGAGGACGTGCGGCTGCCGGGATGAGGTGGGGAGATCAACAGCCAGCTCACTCATGACCTTCACGGGTTGGCGACGTTCATTCAAATGTAGAAAACATCGGCCTAATGTCCAATAACGCAAAGAGCAGTGCTAGCCCTGCGAAACATAATTTGTTTGCGTCAATGTACTTCATTGAAGTACATTGACGGGGATGGAATCTGTTGATTGGCAGTATGGCGCAGAACACATGTGGGAGCGCCATCGCATAAAACCGGAATGGGCAGACGAAGCTGTTGAAGACTTAAACGCGGCGTGGGCTGACCCCGACCCTAAAAGCAACTCGGGGCAAAGCATTCGAGTGATCGGCTACTCAAGCAGCGCCGGAGCAGTGTTGACAGTGATTTTGCTACACAGCGAGGATCCAAAATTTTGGATTGGAGTTAACGCATGGAAGGCAAACAGTACGGATAAAAGAGCTTATAGGGAGACCCCATGAAAAAAAACAAAGACATAGCGGCACTAGTCGCAGCTGAGGCTACCCATGCTGATGCAACAAAAGACGACCCCTATCCCGAAGGCGCCGTATTTGAAAGGCGTAATGCTCTACGGTCCACTGTGTACTCCGTACGGCTAAGTGCGGAAGAAGTTAACGCAGTACAGCGCGAAGCTGCGGCGGCACACATACCAGCTGCGACGTTGGTGCGTTCATGGATCAAAGAAAGGCTTAGTGGATCAACCACGAGCACGAATGAAGAGCGTTTGCGTTCACTCATCCACGACGAAGTGCAAACCGCTGTCTACGAAGCGCTCCATGCGCATTAGTGCAGCCGTCAAAATGAGCCGAAGTCCTTTCGTCCAGTAGAAAGACTTCGAGGGCTTGGAAATGACGCTCCGGCCCAACCAAATGGGAAGCCGCTACCTGGAGCCATCGCAAGGTGCCATGGTGCCCGCCTAGGTACTTATCGAGTTGCTGCCGAATCAAAGATGACCGAAGACAAATTCACATGCTCGGGCTTGATGTGCACGACTGCGCCCACGCCCGCAACGAGATCTACCGAGGTGGCGCGCTCAAACCCGGGTATGTACTCACGGTCGAACCGGGGCTCTACTTTCAGCCCGACGACTTGCTCGTGCCGGAAGAACTGCGCGGCATCGGCGTCCGTATCGAAGACGACGTGCTCGTGACCGAGGACGGCTGCCGCGTGCTGTCGTCGGCCCTGCCATCCCAGGCCGACGACGTCGAAGCCTGGATGACCCGCCTGCGGCGCGAGGACGTGCGGCCGCCGGGATGAGATGGAGCTACGTTACTGGCGTTGGACAAAGCAGTCTGTGTCGCAGCGATCTGTCCGGCACAGCGATGCGCCGGGTATTAACCCAGGCTAGAAGTTGGTTGATATTTAGACCAAACTGGTCTATCTTTGCAACCATGACGAGTGCGACGGTAGTACCACTGTCTGAGGCAAAGACTCATCTCTCTGAGCTGGCCCGTCGGGCCCGCCAGGAACACGAGCGTATCGAACTCACCCGCAATGGTGAACCTGAAGTTATCTTGCTCTCTGTGGAAGACCTTGAGGGCTTGGAGATGACGCTCGAGATTCTGTCGGAAAAAGACACAGTCACCCGTATCACGGAAAGCCTCGCCGATTTGGCGCGGGGCGAAGAAGGCGTAGACCTAGCGACGATTCGTGCTGATCTCGCCCGGCGCCGCGCGACAGGCAAACACTAAGCTCTGTCTACTATGTACGAAGTTCGGTTTATGCCTCCCGCGAGACGAGCGATTTCCACTAAACTTCCTGAGTCAGTCGCGGCTGCTTTTGTGGAATTCTGCGCCGGTGCACTGGCCGAGAATCCTCAGCGCGTCGGAAAACCTTTATCAGGACCTCTAGCAGGGTGCCGCTGTGCCCGTCGAGGTACTTATCGAGTTGTCTACCGGATCAACGACGAAACCAAGACAATCCACATTCTCGAGATCGCTCACCGCGCCGATATCTATCGGACATAGATGGGTGATGACCCCTCGCCGTAACTGATTAGCCACTAAGGCTACGCTGCAAATCATGCAGCTAAAGTGCTTCCACCGGGCGAACGCCCATTTATTCCACGCCTCCGTCGCGGCTCAATCGCTCCTGTCTCAGCAGCGTGCTTAGCGGCGGCGCGAGTTCTTTCTACAAAGGGCTCGAGTCCGCTTCCATAACCAGCCACTGTCGGATTCGCTGGACTAGCTCCGATCTTTGCAGCTCCAATAGCAGACGTAAAATCGCCTGTAAGGCCAAGCTGCGCCGCCCGTCATTACACAATTCATGCGTGGGATAAGCACGGCGTGCCATAACGCTTCGAGCTAGCTTTAGGTAGCAAAAGGTTGCAGTGCTGCTACAGCAGCGTTTGTAGTTCGTCTGTTCTTTGAGCCGAAATCTTGAGAGATCTCGTCACCAGAGCCGACAGTCAAACTGTCAGAATAGCGGCCATATTCTAGGGCCACATCTTTCAATTTAAGAGCTTTCCGTCCTTCAGCGGCACATTGAATGAGAAGCCTATAATCTGCTGGATAGTCGTCGCCTTCAAGTTTTTTTCCGTCGAGCGCTTCTGGTTTAAAAGTACATGCAGAAAAGTAGAACGAATTCGCTCGCCCAAGATCTTCTAGAAGAGTTTCACCAGATCGCACTTTCCCTTTATGAGCTATGGGAGCCAGATTTTTTTACTCTATCACCAATGCTATTTACTTTATTTCCATCTTCATTAACAGTAATAACACTTGGTTGAATTAATGAGACATCAGGATTTTCTTTGTGAGCTTTTGTTACTACATCTACGAAATTTGGCAACGGACGATCATCATCACCTAGGATATTGACTAGGTCACCAGAAGCTGGGTTCTTTTTTCTCTTGTCGCTCACCATTTCGAATATGGTGTTGTAGCTATTTACAAGGCTTGGAGTTCCATCCGCAGAGCAATAAGAAATCCTTCCTGCCTTTTCGGGATTTCCTCTCTTAACGTCTTCTACTAACGCTTTTAGCTCTGCTCGTTTTTCGGGATCACTCCCATCTACGATGGTAAGTGTCCAATCTTCACTCCTTTGATTTAGTACACCGTTAATCGTTCGCTCAACATATTTCCGGTCTCTGGAAGCAGGTATATAGAAATCAACAGTCACGGTGAAAATCCTTTACAGATATTCGAAAGTCTTCGTTCTTCGAAACGAGCCTCTGGCAGCTTAGACAACCCCATGCACGTTCGTCTTGAGATGAGACAAACTCAACCAGCTCTTTGGCCGATAACCGCTTTGCTGGTGAACATTTCCTCTTAACGACGATTGTCGCTAAGAGATCTGCGAACGCGGTCCATTACTCGGCCAGGAAAAAGAGGGCTCCCCATGGAGCCGCCGAATGAACTACCGCCTACATATGTACCAATCAATCGCTCGAGTTGCGATTGAGAAAGCCATATGCGCAGATCATTCATTGCGCCTTCTGCTGCACCGTCTCCATACAAATCGTCGAATTCCGTGGGGTCGAGTTCCGCGGGTCCGATATTTACCCCCAGGCGAGTTTCTGCGAGATAGCGACTGCTTCCGTGTCCGACCCACTTCCTAACTATCGCGAAATACAATCCACTCGTGTCACTACATTGCATACACGCTTGAACTCTCTGCCGGGACTCTCTCGCCGTAAGCCTTCTTCTCCCTTTTTCCTCCTCAGTGAGCCCTTCACCGGGTCGCTGAGGATCCTCGTTCGTCTTGTACACAGCCGTGTTGCAGAGCGCTTGAAGGACAGCCGGGCGTGGCAAATCCCCTATGTAAAGGGTTGCATTGGGGGCTTTCGACTCATCACGGGGCTCAGAACTAGTACCAGATCGGATCATACCCGCAGCGTACGACAGACGTGCTACCCATAGGACGAAAAGGCGGTCGTCGTACCGGTAGGGTCTTTCTCCTAAATAGAATGCGACTCCGGCAGTAAACGCTTTGCCAAGCCGATCGCGAAGTTTAGCCATGGGAGCGAGATCAGCCCCGGTTATTCTCGTACCGGCTTTCACTTCCACCGCTATCACTGCACCATCATGGCGTTCCAAAACGATATCGACCTCATCATCGCCACCTTTGGTCCGCCAATGACCAAAGGATATTTCTTCGTCCATCCATGAGACCTGTTTCAATATGGCAGCACTACCGGGTGCTTGTTTTACGGAGCATGTGGCATGCGCTATTGGCCGCGATCCACACTCGATTCTTCGTGAAGCTGGACAAACCAGGCGCCATAAGGGAACCAGACGGTAAGGCAGCGAACCATGCAGCCTCTAAGTGCTCGTATGCGCCCAAATTTCCTTTCCAAAAGGAAATTTGATGCGACCATCAACTCAACCAAAGTCGATCAAGCGGTAGGACGAAAAGGCGGTCGTCGTAACGGTAGGATCTTTCTCCTAAATAGAAAGCAATTCCTGCGGAAAATGCTTTGCCGAGCCGATCACGAAGTTTAGCCATTGGCGCAAGATCGTCCCCGGTTATTCTCGTACCGGCTTTAATTTCTACCGCGACCACTGCACCATCATGACGTTCTAAAACAATATCGACCTCATCGTCGCCGCCTTTTGTCCGCCAATGGCCGGAAGATATCTCTTCCTCCATCCACGATGCTTGTTTGAGTAACTCCATTACCGCAAATGATTCCACGAGGTGCCCAAATTCGGTGAGTACTGAAGGGTCTCGTAATGAAAGCTTCTTTGCAGATAAACGCAGAAGCCACGCAGCCACACCAGAATCAAGCACATGAATTTTAGGGCGACCGGCCACGCGCTGCGTCGACGTCGTTCCCCACGGTTGCAATTGTCGAATGAGAAATAAATCTTCCAAAAGGTGGATGTAATCAGTAGCAGTGGCGCGATCTATGGCTGCGCTTTCTGCCATACGCGTGACGTTGAGAACTTGCGCATTCTGGGACGCTAATTTCTGTAGCACTGTCGGCAATAGGGGCGCCCTACGAATATTGCTAATATCTCCTACATCTCGCGTCAAACTCAACGAAACATATTCCCTGAACCAACGATTTCTAGCGGGTATCGAATTCAGCTTATTAGTAATAGGGAATCCACCCGCCACGATTCGGTCAATGTATTCATCACGAGACGTATGCGAACTGCCCTGATTCGCCAACTGTTCCGGATTCTCAAAAGCATTTTTCAGAAAAACTTCCGACTTCCCCATCAGTTCGCCTTGGGATAGCGGATAAATCGGCAAACGCTGCAAGCGACCGGTAAGTGCCTGCGCGCCGGGAGGCAACGCTTCGTGCCGAGTTGAACCAGCAAGAAGAAACTGACCGAACCGCCCATCCGCATTCAGGCGCGCTTTGATGGCATCGAGTAAAAGGGGGGCTTTCTGATATTCATCGATACACACCAGAGAATCTGAGGAGATAAAACCCTCAGGATCGCGCGAGGCGGCGGTGCGTATGTCTTCTCGATCAAGGTCGAGAACGTCTGCATTGTGCTGAGCGGCTACTTGCCTCAAGAGCGTGGATTTACCCACCGAGCGCGGTCCTTCGATGAGCACGACAGGGCTCTCACCGATGCGTTCTTCAAGCACCGAACTTAACCGCCGTTTTACCAGGTCACTAGTGCCACTCATGAGGTAAAGCTATCAGGCTAATCCACAAAAAGTCGAACAGTTAATCCACAAAAATTCCTGGTTCTAATCCACAAAAGGTCGGCGCTCTAGTCCACAAAAAGTTGGACGGGAACGCGTCATTCGTCGCGCTCAACCTCCTGTCAGGTGCCGCAGCTAAAGATATGGAGACCGCACTGCGAGCCGCACAGATCTCAGCGTCCGGACGGTCCCAGCACTCCAACGAGCCACCCCATTTGCCGCGGCTAACAGGACAAGCGTACGGTTTTAGTGTGCGGCAGAGTTGTCGTGGGCAAGAACTCAGACAGCAATCAGCAACCACACGTAGGTGGCACGCTCGGGCGACCAACAGGGGGTCAACGCAGTGACTACACAGCAGCAGCGCATCGACAGTTTCGGCAGTGCAGGTGAGCTCCGCGCTGGCAAAGAGTCGTACAAGATGTTCCGGCTCGATGCGGTCTCCGGTTCCGAGCGACTGCCGTTCAGCCTCAAGGTGCTACTCGAGAACCTGCTGCGCACTGAGGATGGCACCAACGTCACTGACGAACACATTCAGGCACTGTCCACATGGGATGCTAAAGCCAAACCAAGCATTGAGATTCAGTTCACCCCAGCCCGGGTGATTATGCAGGACTTCACCGGCGTGCCGTGCACCGTCGACCTCGCGACCATGCGCGAAGCCATGGTCGAGCTGGGTGGCGACCCCACCAAAATCAACCCGCTCGCCCCCGCCGAGCTCGTCATCGATCACTCGGTCATCGCCGACATTTTCGGCACTGCCGACGCTTTCGAGCGCAATGTGGAGCTGGAATACCAGCGCAACCACGAGCGGTACCAATTCCTACGCTGGGGGCAAAGCGCCTTCGATGAGTTCAAAGTTGTACCTCCCGGGACCGGCATCGTGCACCAGGTCAACATCGAGCACCTCGCCCGAGTAGTGATGGCCCGCAATGGTCAGGCTTATCCCGACACGGTGGTCGGCACCGACTCGCACACCACCATGGTCAACGGGTTGGGCGTGCTTGGCTGGGGCGTCGGCGGCATCGAGGCGGAAGCGGCGATGCTAGGCCAGCCCGTCAGCATGCTGATTCCACGCGTGGTCGGCTTCAAACTGAGCGGCGAACTACCTGAGGGCGCCACCGCCACCGACCTGGTGCTGACGATCACCGAGATGCTCCGCAAGCATGGTGTGGTCGGCACGTTTGTGGAGTTTTACGGCGATGGTGTGGCCGCGATTCCGGTGGCTAACCGGGCCACCATCGGCAATATGAGCCCCGAGTTCGGCTGCACCTCAGCGATCTTTCCCATTGACGCCGAAACGCTGAACTATTTGACGTTCACTGGCCGCAATGAACAACAGTTGGCGCTGGTTGAGGCCTATGCCAAAGAGCAGGGGATGTGGCATGACCCATCCGTTGAAGCGTCCTATTCGGAACGCATCGAGCTAGATCTGTCCACTGTGGTGCCGTCGATAGCCGGACCAAAGCGGCCGCAGGACCGAGTGGCACTGGCCGAAGCCCAGGCCAAGTTCCGCATTTCCCTGCGCGACTATGCCGACCCCGTCACGAGCGCGTCAGTAGCGAAGGGCTACACCGACGAATCATCCGACGAGTCCTTCCCCGCGAGCGACTCCCCTGCCATCGGCCACAGCAGCGCGTCGGACGGTCCGGAGAATGGTCACTACCTGGAACTCGTCGACCGGGCAAGCAAACCCACCCCCGTCAAACTGGCCGACGGCACACCGTTCGAGCTGGACCATGGGTCGGTGGTCATCGCCGCGATTACCTCGTGCACCAACACCTCGAACCCTCAGGTGATGATCGGCGCCGCACTGGTGGCGAAGAAGGCGGTGGAGCTGGGGCTCAACCGCAAGCCGTGGGTGAAGACCAGCCTCGCGCCAGGGTCCAAAGTGGTCACTGACTACTACGACCGCGCAGGGCTGACGCCATATCTGGAAAAGTTGGGCTTCAATCTCGTCGGATATGGCTGTACCACTTGCATCGGCAACTCCGGACCGTTGCTGGAGGAAGTGTCGGCCGCTGTCAATGAGGCCGATCTGGCGGCCGTGGCGGTGCTTTCAGGCAACCGCAATTTCGAGGGAAGAATTAACCCAGACGTCAAACTGAACTACCTTGCCTCGCCGCCGCTCGTGGTCGCCTACGCATTGGCCGGCACGATGGATATTGACCTCACTCAAGAGCCGCTCGGCGAGTCCGCTGACGGCAGGCCGATCTTTTTGCGGGACCTGTGGCCATCCGAGGCAGAGATCCAGAACGTGATCGATCATGCGATCTCCGCAGAGATGTTCACGCACGAATATGCCAGCGTCTTCGCTGGCGACGAGCGGTGGACCTCACTGCCCACACCCACCGGCGACACTTTTGAGTGGGATTCCGAATCCACCTACGTGCGCAAACCGCCGTACTTCGAGGACATGCCCGTCACGCCGGAGCCAGTGTCCGATATCGACGGTGCTCGGGTGCTGGCAATGCTGGGCGACTCGGTGACCACCGACCACATCTCGCCAGCCGGTTCCATCAAGACCGACTCCCCCGCGGGAAAATACCTGGCCGAGCATGGAGTCGCCCGCCGCGACTTCAACTCCTACGGTTCCCGCCGGGGCAATCACGAGGTCATGATCCGCGGCACGTTCGCCAACATTCGGCTGCGTAACCAGTTGGTGCCAGGCGTCGAAGGCGGATTTACCAAGAATTTCCTGACCGGCGAGCAAGACACCATCTACGACGCAGCAGTGTCCTATCAGGATGCTGACGTGCCGCTGGTGGTGCTGGCTGGCAAGGAATACGGATCGGGCTCCTCCCGCGACTGGGCCGCTAAGGGTGCTGCCCTGCTCGGCGTGCGGGCGGTGATCGCTGAATCGTTGGAGCGGATCCACCGCTCCAACCTGATCGGGATGGGTGTGCTGCCGCTGCAATACCCCGAAGGCGAGACGGCCGAGTCGCTGGGGCTCACCGGTGAAGAAACCTTCTCCATCTCCGGAGTGGGCCAGCTCAATGACGGCGAGATTCCCCAGACCGTGCATGTGACCGCACGGCGAGACGAAAGCTCCACCGGGAAGGATGCGTCCACAGTGGAGTTCGATGCGGTGGTGCGCATCGATACCCCAGGGGAAGCCGAGTACTACCGGCACGGTGGCATCTTGCGGTTTGTGCTGCGCTCGCTCGCGAACAAATCCTGACAGCGGACGTTCGCCATGCCCCGGGTCTCGGACGAGCGGCTGGATGCGCGTCGTCGCGGAATCATCGACGACGCGCGCCGCTGCTTTGCCGAACATGGCTACGAAGGGGCAACAGTACGACTGCTGGAGCAAGCCACGGGGCTTTCACGCGGAGCGATCTTTCATCATTTCGCGGACAAGGAGGCGCTGTTTTTGGCAGTGGCCGAGGCGGATGCGGCGGCAATGGTGCAGGTCGTTGCCGAGCACGGCCTGGTGCAAGTCATGCGTAATTTGCTGCACAACGACGGGGGCTCTGAGCAAGCTGGGTGGCTCGGAACACAGCTGGAGGTATCGCGCCGAGTGCGGACCGATCCGCGGTTTGCCGCGCGGTGGGCGGCGCGATCGGCGGCGATCTCCCGGGCCACCCGGGAGCGGCTGGAACGTCAACGCGCCGTCGGCAGTCTGCGCCACGATATTGACATCGCGGTGATGCAGCGATTTTTGGAACTTGCCCTTGATGGTCTGGTGTTGCACTTGGCAATGGGCCTAAGCGCCGACCATCTCACGCCAGTCTTGGATTTGATTGAAGGAACCGTACGCAAGGGTTCTTAGGTGTCCCGGGCTGCCCTAAGCGACGAGGAGCAGGGCAGCCCGGGAGGCATGGGGGTACTACTTGATCTGGAAGATCTCCACCATGTGCGGGGTATCGATGAGCGTATGTGGCGCAATCGCGTGATACGACCACACGTGCACCCATGCATTGCCAGTGCGAAGCGTCACAAAGGCCTTGAACATCCCCGGCCCGACGTACAACAGCAGCAGGAACATGATCGAGAGGATGGTGTCCGACAATGAGTGGAAGTTGGTCCAGCCATCGAAGAAATGCATCAGCATGTACGTCAAACCACCTAAGATAACCGCCGTTGCGGTCGATCCGGTCAATTTGAGATACCTCGGCAGCAAAATCGCATAAACGAAGATCATTGTGGGCAAAACAGTGCCAAAGAAATACAGCACAAACGTAAGCGGCGCACCCAGCAAAATCTGATGTGGACTTAGTTTAAATATTGCGGAACTCACGAACGCGAGCTGTAGCGTTGCTTCGATCGCCAACACAACAAAGATGACAAGGGCATCATTTTTTCTATTCGTGGAGCGCAACAGCAGCTGCTTATTCGTATAGCCCCGTTTGCGGAAGTAGAAATAGGGCACAACCGCGAATAGTACGAAGTTATAAATGAGCCAACAGAACACCTCGGGGCGCGTCACCATTTGGTGCGTTCCGAACAACGTTCCCATGACGTGAAAGCCAAACGCATGCCATCCCAACGCCCGCCCCAACAACATGCCTACAACCTCGCCGACCACCGCATATGCGAGGGCGCCCGCAACCTCACGCCGTGCCCGCGACCTGTCGGGAACTTGTGCCGCCACGTCCGGAGTGCGTCGACGGGTGAGTAGTTGCACGATGATCATCAAGACAAATACTTCTAGCATGCCCTGATTCGCCGTGACGATTTTGTCGCTATATGACAGGTGCTGCAGCAATGGCCTATCAAATGGCAAATGCCCATGCGCAATAAGCACAATCAGGACATTTACTAATATCCATGCGGCGATAAACAGTTGCACACTGCGCTGTGAAATGAGCGAGCGCCACCAAGACTTTTTCGGTGGAGCCTTTTGGCTCGCATCAGTCGGTGTCTTTGAAATCGTCATGATTGTCCCTTCAAGCTGGCATAGAAATCATCTCTCAGTTTTTCATACAACCGTATAGTACGTTCGTATGAAAACTTATAAGATCCCAGGCATGACGAAGCTCATGACAACACGAAAAACGTCGGATCGCATCATTGATGCCCTATTCGCAATCGCAGCGGAACGGGGTCTCGACGAAGTGAGTATCCGCGAGGTGGCCGCTGGGGCCGGCGTCTCCATTGGGTCCGTCCAGTATTACTGCCGCAGCAAAGATGAAATGCTCGTCATGGCCTTCGAACGCGTCGTCACGCAAATAACAGACCGCTCCCAAAACGTTGCCCCTGGCAACTCGGTGGGCGCAAGGATGCACAGCTGGCTCAGCGAGTTATTGCCACTTCACACCGTAAGCACTGCGGAATCACGGGTCTACCTCGCGTTCCTTGCCCGCGCGGTGGTCGTTCCGCAGCTTGGCCACGTACTGCATCGCACGCTTAATTCTTTGCGCTCACACTGCGCCGACGCTCTTCGGCACGCGCAGCACATTGGCGAAGCGCCCACAGACTTCGATCCTGAGCTCGCGGCGGCCAGCACCGTCGTGCTCATTGACGGCTTGCTACTGCATCTTCTTACCGACCCCACAGGATTATCCCGAAAAAAAGCAGTCGCGATTTTAGACGCACATTTACGTCAATGGGTCAAAGTGGACGCAGAGTAACAGCCACTGGGGTAACCGGTGGTGTTCCGGAATGTTGCTCCGGAGCACCACCGGTTACCCCAGCAAAAAACCGCACGACTAAGCCAGCTGCACCAGATCAGCGAGGTCTTCGCTCCACTGATCTTCGACCCCGTCAGGCAATAGGATCACTTTGTCGGGCCGCAGCGCCGCCACCGCACCCGGGTCGTGCGTGACCAACACAATGGCACCTGTGTAGCGATCGATGGCATCAAGAATCTGCTCCCGACTCGCCGGGTCCAGGTTGTTCGTCGGCTCGTCCAGCAGCAACACATTCGCCGCCGAACACACCAGACCAGCCAGCGCCAACCGGGTCTTCTCGCCACCCGACAACGTTCCGACCCGCTGGCTCACCGTATCGCCGCTGAACAAAAATGCCCCCAGGATGCGACGGAGATCGCCGTCAGTAGTGTTCGGCGCCGCGTTGCGCATGGTGTCGAGCACCGTAGCGTTGACATCGAGCGTCTCGTGCTCCTGTGCGTAATACCCGAGCCGCAATCCGTGTCCCGGTTGGACAGACCCAGTGTCTGCCGGGTCCACCCCAGCCAAAATTCGCAGCAACGTGGTTTTGCCGGCACCATTAAGCCCGAGCACCACCACCCGGGCGCCTCGATCTACAGCAAGATCGACGTCGGTGAAGATCTCCAACGATCCGTACGATTTGGACAGACCTGTTGCCATGAGCGGGGTTTTGCCACACGGCGCCGGCGTCGGCAATCGTAGTTTGGCCACTTTGTCCGCCACGCGATCCTCAGCCATGTTTTCGGCCAGGCGGTTAGCACGCCGCAGCATGTCCTGCGCGGCCTTAGCTTTCGTGGCTTTGGCGCGCATCTTGTCGGCTTGACTCGTCAAAGCGGATATCTTCTTTTCCGCATTAGTGCGCTCGCGCTTGCGGCGATGTTCGTCGGTCTCTCTTTGCTCGAGGTATTTCTTCCACCCCAAGTTGTACACATCAATGACCGCGCGCTGCGCGTCCAAATACCACACCTTGTTGACGACGGCCTCCAGCAAGTTGCCGTCATGCGAGATAACAACAAGACCGCCCTTGTGCGCCTTGAGGTAGTCGCGCAACCAGGCGATCGAGTCGGCATCCAAATGGTTGGTGGGCTCGTCAAGCAGCAAAATGCCAGTGCCGTCGCCAGGGTCGCTAAACAAGATGCGCGCCAGTTCGACTCGACGTCGCTGTCCGCCAGACAGCGTGTGCAGCGGTTGTGCCAACACACGGTCGGCCAGCCCCAAGTTGGCGCAGATACGGGCCGCTTCGCTCTCAGCCGCATAGCCGCCGAGTGTCGCGAACTGGTCTTCTAGCCGCCCATACTTCCGCACAAGCCGGTCGCGCTGTGCATCGTCGGCGGTCTCGGCCATCGCGATCTGGGCATTGGCCATGTTGTGTAGCAAGGCATCCAAGCCACGGGCGGACAACACCCGGTCGCGCGCCAGCACCTCCAGGTCGCCGGTGCGAGGATCTTGGGGCAGGTATCCCAGCGGACCGCTCCGATGCGCGGTACCGGCATAGGGAAGCCCCTCACCAGCCAGTACTTTCATGGTGGTGGTCTTGCCAGCACCGTTGCGCCCCACCAAGCCAATACGGTCCCCTGGCTGGATTCGCAGCGTGGCTTCGCCAATGAGGATCCGCGCCCCTGCGCGCAATTCCAGGGATTGTGTGGTGATCACCAAAACTCCTCGTAGACGCGTGCTTCTTCATAAGCCAAAGATGGGCCAGGAACGGCCACAGGCGTCTAGGAACACACGGCGTCCATGCTAAACGAGCCAGTCCAAGTCAAGATCGTCGAGGGTACGGCCGCGCATGGCGCACATCAGCCGACTGGTTGTATGTATGGCGCAAGGTCTGTGGTGGGACAATAAGGGCGCAGATCACGTCGGCATGCGCTCAGATCGTTATCGGGGGGCCCAAAACCTGCTGGTCGAGTGGACTCTGGAAGAAGCGGCTGCCCATGAAGAGATCAGCGACAAAGCGGCCGCCCTATCCGTGCGCATCCCTACCGACCTCGCAGAAGCGGTGAAACGGCGTGCCGCAGCAACTGGTATATCGGTGTCGGCTTATGCCCGCCGCGTACTTAACCGACTCCCTTTCGGACAATCCCGTACCTGTCTTGACCGAACAAAAAGTAGAGGCCATCGCTCGCCGCGTCTTCGACGAAAGCCGTGCCGCCTAACTAGCCGCAACAATCTAATGACGCGACTTGTCACTCGCTGTCAGTTGTCAGCTGTCGGCCGAAAACGTTGCTGGCCGTCGACGAAAACACGCTGCACCGCGCGCAGCGCAGTGAGGTCGTCCAAAGGATTACCCCCGAAGAGCACCAGATCCGCTCGCTTTCCGATTTGGACAGTGCCTATCTCGTGTTGCCAGCCCAACAGTGCGGCGTTGGTTCGGGTGGCGGCGAGCAGAACCGCTTCGGTGCTCATCCCGAGCTCATGCAACGTGATCATCTCGTCGGCGATGGCGTCGTGCGGGAAGTGCCGGCCGCAATCAGTGCCCACGCCAATAGTGACGCCTAGCGCAATCGCCTGTCGCAGTGACGGTTCCTTCTGCTGGGTAAACTCCGCTACATCAGCCGCGCGTTGTTGGCCCCAGCCATCGATGTCGGCCACCATACGTCGGTATACCGCCACGGTCGGCACCAGAACGGTGCCCGTTGACTTCAACAGCTCCAGCGTCTGCTCCGTCAACTCGCCGCCATGCTCGACCGATGCGGTGCCGATTTGGGCGCACAACCGCGCCGCTCGATCCGTGACCGCGTGCGCGGCCACCGGCAATTTTGCCTCCGTCGCCTCTCGCACGGCGGCGGCGATCTCGTCCGGCTGCAACTGCAACCGCTCGGGATCTTCGTCGTCGTTGGCAGAGCCACCCGTCACCATGATTTTTATGACACCGGCACCCGCACGAATTTGCTCGCGTACCGCCTTGGTGATCTCGATAGGTCCATCTGCTTGTCGGCAAAAATAGTGAATATGCCCACCTGTCGCCGAGATCGCTTGCCCGGCAGCCACGATCCGAGGGCCAGGAACGAGCCTAGCTGCCGTTGCTCGCGCCAAAGCGATGTTGACGTGTCCATGACCGCCGACATCGCGAGCTGTCGTCACCCCAGAAATGAGCTTTCGACCCGCGGCCCAGGCGGACAAAAACGGAGTCTGCGGCTGTGGCTCGGGGACCTCCGGACCACGATGCAACGTGAGGTGAGTATGCGCATCGATGAGCCCCGGCATCAGAAAGCCCCGAGCGCCATCCACATGAACAGCATCAGGCCCGACAGATATCGGTCCGCCATGGTCAGCGACGTCGGCGATGCGGCCATCCCGGACCACCACAGAGGCGCCCTCCAGCACCGGCCCGTCTCCGGTAAAAACTGTGACATCGTGGATGGCTACCTCAGACATGCCCGTTCTCCTTACCGTCGACGTCGTCAACCACGTTCGTGGCCAACGACAGCACCGCACTCGGGTCCCAGCGCAACCGCACCCATGCGCCCACTGCGAGCTCTTCGGCTATCGAGACGCCGCCCCGAACGGTGAGCTTTTTCCCCGAGGGCAATGCCACCACAAGCCGGGTGCTCACCCCGAGATAGGAAGAGACCTCTATTCGCCCGACGCAGCTGTTGTCGATGGTGGTGGTGTTTTCTGGACTCACGAGTTCGGCACGAATATTTTCTGCCCGCACCGCCGCTGACGCTGAGCTCCCCGGTATGCCCAACCGTGTCGCTGCCACCAAACGGGCGTCGTTTGTCAGCAAAGTCGATCCATCTGTGACTGGCCAAACCTCGCCAGTGAAAATATTCGCGGCGCCGACAAAGGACGCGACAAACGGCGTGTGGGGATGCTGGTAGATCTCGGTACCCACCCCAATTTGCTCGATCCGGCCACGGTTCATCACGGCGATCTGATCGGAGATCGCGAGGGCCTCTTCTTGATCGTGCGTGACCACGATCGTGGTCGTGCTCAACTCTTGCTGGATGCGGCGCAGCTCCACCCGGGTGGACTCACGCAACGCCGCGTCCAAATTGGAGAATGGCTCATCCATCAAGAGCACAGCCGGCTCTAGCGCCAACGCGCGAGCAACGGCCACTCGCTGTTGTTGTCCGCCGGAGAGCTCCCTCGGCATTCTCTTGCCGAGCTCCTCTAGCCCCAACAATGCCAAGTAGCGACGCACGCGCTCTGCGGTGTTTTGACGCGACAAGCGACGTTCCCGCAGGCCAAAGGCGATATTGTCAGCCGCCGACAGATGAGGAAACAGGGCATAGCTCTGAAACACCATGGCGGTGTCGCGATGGTAGGGCGCAACGTCGGTCACATCTCTGCCACGCAGTCTGACTCGACCGCTGGTGGGTTCGATAAACCCCCCGATCATCCGAAGCGTAGTGGTCTTGCCGCAGCCAGACGGACCCAGCAGGCTGAGCAACTGTCCTTTAGGGACGCTCAAGCTCACTCCGTCGACGGCCACCGTCTTGCCGTAGCGTTTGACTAGGCTGTCCAGTTCGAGCTCCGCATCCATCGCCATTCTCCTCACGCAACCTTGCGCAGGTCAGCGATAAGTTGCCCCACCACGGTGACCACTCCCGTAACCACGATCAACATTGCCGAGATGGCAGCAACCTTGGGGTCGAGACCAAACTCCAAAGCCGAATACAGTTTGACGGGCAAGGTTGGGCTCGCCGGCGGTGCCAGAAAGAGTGACATCACCAACTCGTCAAAGCTGATCATGAACGCGAAGACCGCTCCGACTATCCACGAAGACCGCACAAGAGGAAAGGTCACTCGCCAAAAAGCTCGCCACGGTGAAGCGCCAAGGTCTTTCGCGGCCTCGACCAGCGCCGGATCCATTCTCTCCATCGCCGGCAGAACCACTCTCAGTACGTATGGAACGGTGATGATCACGTGGCTAACGATGAGGCGGTAGCCAGTAGGACCGATGCCAAGGTCGCTGGCCAGAGTCAACATCGCCACCGCAAGCACCAATGTCGGCACCACCAGCGGCGACATAAACAAGCTGGTCATAAGGTTTTTTCCCGGAAGCCGGCCACGAGCAAGGCTAATGGCGGCCAATCCACCGATCACAGTGGCCAGCAGGGCGGCGCCGATGCCCACTTCAATACTCATCGAGAACGCGTCGCGATAATCGGTGTCGGCGAGGGCGTTCTTGAAGGCTTGTAGCGTGAAGCCATACGGGGGGAAGGTCAGGTAGTAAGACCGCCCAAACGCACTCGCGACCACGACGACCACAGGCGCCAGCAGAAATGCGAATACCAGCAGGTTAAAGGTCGTCAGTAGCCAATGACCTAGACGCGGGCGACGCGTTCTCACGATGACCGCCTCCTGGCTCCGCCGAGCAGCCGGGAGTATCCGATAGTCAGTATCAATACCACCGCCAGCAGGATGATCGCCATGGCCGAAGCAAAGGGCGTATTGGGAACCTGGCTTTGCTGATAGATAGCGGTAGCCATGACCTGCACCCGGTCGCCCCCCAACAAGCTAGGCGTGACAAAGCTAGAGATCGATAGCGCAAAAACCAGCAATGAGCCGCCGAGAATCCCACCCACCGACAACGGCATAGTGACGCGCATAAATGTCCTAAATGGACCCGCCCCTAGATCGTGGGCCGCTTCCTCCCACTGCGGGTTGATCTGTTGCATGACCGGCAACAACGTCAACACCATGAACGGCAGCAAGACTTCCGTCAATGCGATGACCACGCCTGTCGCGGTTCCTTGGAGCACCACATCGCCTAGGCCAAGATGAGCCAGCAGTGCGGCAATCGGACCTTGTCGGTAGAAGAGCACTTGCCAACCGAACGTCCGCACCACCGCGCTGACCAACAACGGGAAGATAACGACCACTGTCGCCAGCGCCCGCCGGAGCGACCCGGTACGCGCCATCCGATACGCCAGCGGATAGCCCAGCAACAGCGTGAAGACGGTGGTCGCGAGCCCAATGAGGAGAGTTCTCCCCAGAACTTTGAGGTAATAGGCGTCCGTCAGAAAGGCTCGATAGTTATCAAGACTGAGCCCTTGCGCACCGCTCGGATGCAGGCTGCTGTTGAGCTCAAGCACCATGGGGGCGCCAAACAGCACGACAAAGGTCACCACGATCGGCACCAGCAACAGCGTCGATCCCAGCCACCGTCGCTTTGGCTGGGCTGCCTCGGGAGTACGGGAAACGACCGACATGGCTCGACTTATCCGGCGATTTCCCTATTCCACTGATCGGTCCAGGCACCAATATTTTTGTTGATGGTGGTGCGATCGAGGATCGTGAGGCGCTTAAGTCCTTCAGTTCCGGTCGGAATACGGTCCGCGATGCTTTTCGGCAATGTGGTCTTAGTGTTAACTGGGGTCCAGAAGAGATTCTCCGCTATTTTCGCTTGGACCGACGGCTTGAGAATGTAGTTGATCGCACCTTCAGCATCGTCGACATGCTTCGATTTCTTTGCGATGCAAATAGTAACAATAGACGCCGGAGCGCCTTCCTTCGGAAAGACAAATCCCACTGGCAAGCCCGCGTCCTTTGCGCGGAACGCATTGGACAGATCGTAGGGCATAATCCAAATATCGCCTTTACTAAACAAAGTAGGAACCTCGTCCGCGGCTTTGAAAATAGTTGCCCTATCCGCAATTTTTCGCAATTGAGTGAACCCGGGGTCAATATTGTTCTCGCCACCACCGTACGTACGAGCAACCATGACAAGAAAATCTGCTCCGTAGCCATTGGTAATGGTCGGAAACGCCACATGGCCTTGATATTCCGGCTTGAAGAAATCTTTATAGCTGGTGGGTGGCTGCTTTATTTTGTCAGTGTTATAAACAATTCCTTCCGGAATGACCGCGATGGCAATCCAGTCTTTCTTTGGTGACTTAAACTCCTTAGGCACATCCACGGCATTGGAAATATTGTTGATCGTGTGCGTCAAACCTTCGTCGGTTGCCGCTAGTTCTTGGCCGCCAGAAAATTGGTACATGTCGATCTGAGGATTGTTTTTTTCCGAACGCATCCTGGACAACGCGTCAGCTGATTGCAGCGTCACCTGGGTAATTTTGATGTTCTCTTGATCGCCATATGGGGTAAACGCAATCTTTTGGAAAACGTCCTGAGTGTTTCCGCCAAACGCAGAAGTAGTCAAAGTACTTTTACTATTTCCCAATCCACAGGCCGCGAGTATCCCCACCAAAGACACGCCAGCCGTGGTTTTCAACACATCTCGCCGGGACACCGTGAAAGACGGGCTATGTGAAGAAGAACGCAAAGTGCTGCTCATATCATGGCCTCTTTCCACGTAATTCCCGGCAATTCCGCTGAGTCTCGAACCACGCCCGCACGCTTGATTGTTTGAAATTCCAAGGTGGCATCGACACCTTGGACACCCTCAAGTTTTCCGAGGGTGTCTTCCACAAAGTCATACAACTCTTCGTGGCGACGTAGGGCGACTTCCCCAATAATCTGGAACGTTCCCGAGGTGGCCGCCAAATACATGACTCGGTGATCGGCGAGCAATTGACGACCAATCGCATCCAAATAGCCCGGCGCGACCTGCAACCACACCATCGCCGCCTGCTCAAAGCCGAATACGTTCAAGTCGACCAATGTTCGAAAACGAAGCCGCCCCCGTGACACCAGCGACTCCACCCGCCGCACCACTGTGGACTCGCTCACATCAAGCTCTTTCGCCACATCAGTAAAGGACCTGCGCCCGTCATGCCGAAAAGCCTCGGCGAGGCCACGTTCTAGTTTCGTCAATTCGCGGTTGTTTTCCTCCGGTTCGCCTACCCGTGCGTTGGCACGTTGTGGCCGCAACTCGCTCGCAATCTTTGGGGACAGCAAGCCGGGATCCCAGTCATAAGCGGAGATAAATGTGCGTAGCACTGCCTGCGTATCGCAAGTGACCACTCCGGGGGTTCTGGCCAGCGTCTGCAGCAGGAGCCGGCGCAATGCGAGCTGGTCCTGAGCCACCAGCTCTACGACGCAGTCGGTAGTGCCGGTCACCAAGGTGACGAAGCGACTCTCATCCAACGCGGCCAATTCACTGGCCACGCGTTCGATTTGACGTGGCTGACAACGAATTCTCGTCATCACTGGAACACCCAGCCGGCTGCGCAGCACGTCCAGAACGCCGACGATTTGCGCCGCGCCCTCTTCGATGAGCCGTTGACCATGCCGGGCGACGGTGGTCTCATTTGCGCCCAGCACCCGGGCGATGGTGCGCCACGACGCCCGCCCATTAACGTAGAGTGCTGCAATTATTCGTTGGTCCAAAGGGTCGTACATGACCGAAACCGTCATACTTTAAGTCTGTAACGCACGATTTCGTCCGTCAAGGGCTACCTCTTGACTATTACGGAACCACCAATTATTGGGGCATTCCCACCTAGTCTCCGAAGACTACCTGTTGAGAGTCCGATACGCGTGACATCGTGGTGTTCCGCGAGCCGTAATTGTCCTCGTGCATCCCGACAGGGCTATGCATTGCGCTTCTCATGAACCCGAATCCGGGTGCTTCGGTAGAGCGATGGCGCGCTATCCAACACGGCGCGCTTGGGGTCTGGCACGGTCAAAAACGGCTCGGTACGCAACGCCACCAACGGCGCTAGCCGACGATCGGCAAGAGTCCCCGCCACCGCCGTTTTGTCTCCGCCCACTACGAAGACCTCCATCTGCGCCACGAAAGGCCTCAGCACCCGCGCTGCGGTATCGGCGGCCGCACGTAGCTGATCGCGCACCTCGTTCTCGCGTCGCCGGGTATACCGTGCCTGCGAAGAACCGCCATTGCGTTGGCGCCCATGAACCAGACGCGAATCCACTTTGGAGGCGATGAGTCGATCATCGGATCCGAACATGCCCACCGCGTAGCCGCCCAAACGCACCAGCAGAACACCGGCACTGACCGGGCGCGTCACATGCGACAACAGCGGTGCTGCTTTCATCCCCGCGAACCGACTGGCTACGCCGATTGGACCTAGCGGGACTGTGCACTCCGCAACAACACCGTCAGCTGCCTCAAAGACAACCGAGGTGCCGTCAAGATAATGAGTGGATGTCACCACATGGCTGGCATGAAATCGTTCCAGCCAGCCCGCCAGTCGCGGCGCCGGGATGTCTAGCGACCGACCCGCCCCGATTCGCACTTACACCCGGAACCCGAGCGAACGCAGCTGCTCCCGGCCCTCGTCAGTGATCTTGTCTGGGCCCCACGGCGGCATCCACACCCAGTTGATGCGAACGTCGCTGCACAAGCCGCCAGTGGGGCCCGTCGTGAGTGCGGCACGCGTTTGCTCTTCGATGACGTCAGTAAGCGGACACGCCGCCGAGGTGAGGGTCATGTCCAAGGTGGCCACGTTGGCCTCGTCGACATGAACGCCATACACCAAACCGAGGTCGACCACGTTGATGCCCAGCTCGGGGTCGACCACATCACGCATGGCCTCCTCCACGTCGTCAACAGCTGCCACACTGCCCACAGCTGCCTCAGTGGCCGCGACTGGGGCTGACTCTGACACCGTTGGTTCACTCACGCGCATTCACTCCTTCTGGCCTGTGGCCAGTCTATCGGCTGTGTTGACTAATGCCGCGACCACAACTCGGGGCCCAACCTGCCGTCACCGCTGGATTGCTTGAGCGAGAGCATCCTTAAAAGCCATCCATGACAGCAGCGCACACTTGACCCGCGCCGGATACTTCGACACGCCCGCAAAGGCAATCCCATCGCCCAAGACGTCTTCATCGGGCTCGTGCTCGCCTTTGCTATGCATCAATTGGACGAATTCCGCCACCGTCGCCAGAGCACTGGTTACCGACACGCTATTCAGCTGGTCGTAAAGCACCGAAGCGGACGCTTGGCTAATGGAACAACCTTGACCGTCATACGAAATATCGACCACCGTGGCCTGGTCATCGTCGCCGTCGATGTGCACTCTGACCGTGATCTCGTCCCCGCAGGTGGGGTTCACGTGATGCGCATCAGCGGTGTGGCCACTGGCCGACTCCGTCGGCTCACGCAACCCCCGTCCGTGCGGGTGCTTGTAGTGGTCAAGAATGATCTCTTGATACAGAGACTCCCCGAGGTTCATGCGAAAACCTTAAGCACGCCGTGGAGTCCCTTTACCAGCGCGTCGATCTCCTCCACCGTGTTGTAGAGGTAAAAGGACACCCGGGTAGTAGCGGGGACTCCAAAACGGACACACGTCGGACGTGCGCAATGATGCCCCACCCGCACCGCGATGCCTTGCTCGTCGAGCAACTGCCCCACGTCGTGTGGGTGAACCGGGAAGTCTCCCTCCAGCACGAACGAGATCGCCCCGCCTCGAGCCTCGGTCGTTTGTGGACCAATGATGCGCAATCCGGGCACGGTGGGAAGCACCTCGAGTGCGTGCGCAACAAGCATCTCCTCATGCGCATGAATCCGCGCCATGCCCACAGCCGACAAATAATCGACCGCAACCCCCAGCGCGATGGTCTCTGCGATGGGCGGGGTCCCGGCCTCAAACTTGTGTGGCACCTCAGCGTAGGTGGAACTGGCCATGGAGACGGTCTCGATCATCTCGCCGCCACCGAGAAACGGCGGCAGAACGTCGAGCAACTCGCGTCGCCCCCATAACACGCCGATGCCGGTTGGCCCGCACATCTTGTGGCCGGTAAAGACGAGAAAATCAGCGCCCAACGCCTGTACATCCACCGGCATGTGTGGCACCGACTGCGACGCATCCAACATGACCAGTGCGCCCACCTGATGAGCGCGCCGCACAATCTGTTCGACCGGGTTGATCGTGCCCAACATATTCGATTGGTGCACCACCGACACCAACTTGGTGCGCTCGTTCACGAGCGTATCCATTGTGGACAGATCGAGCCGTCCATCGTCGGTCAAACCAAACCAGCGCAAGGTTGCTCCCGTGCGCTGGCACAGCAACTGCCACGGAACAATATTGGAGTGGTGCTCCATCTCGGAGATAACGATCTCATCGCCAGGACCCAACGCAAACAACCGCTCCGCCTCAGCAGACCAGCCCCGAGCCGAACCCATCGCGTAGGCGAGCAGATTAATCGCCTCGGTGGAATTCTTGGTGAACACCACCTCGCCTCGGTCGGCAGCATTGATAAACGACGCGATCTTGTCCCGAGCGCCCTCATAGGCCACTGTGGACTCGGTGCCGAGCTGATGCACCGCCCGTGCCACATTGGCGTTCGATAACTCGTAATGTCCAGACAGCGCATCAATAACCTGGCGGGGCTTTTGCGAGGTGTTCGACGAGTCCAGATAGATCAACGGCGCCCCATTGGGCAACGCCCGAGTCAGGATCGGAAAATCTTTCCGAGCCCGTTCCACATCGAAGCCCTGCCCATGGGGCAACGTCTGATCCATCATGAAAGCGCGCTCGCCTTCGCCGCCGAGACAAAGCGCTCATAGCCTTCAGACTCCAGCTGCTCTGCCAGTTCTGGGCCGCCTTCCTCCACTACCCGACCGGCCACAAACACGTGCACAAAGTCTGGTTGTACGTATCGCAAAATGCGGGTGTAGTGCGTGATGAGCAGGGTTCCCACCTCGCCACTGGCGCCGACCCGGTTCACGCCCTCAGAAACAACTTTGAGCGCGTCAATGTCCAAACCAGAATCGGTCTCGTCCAGGATCGCGATCTTGGGCCGGAGTAGCTCCATCTGCAGAATCTCGTGGCGCTTTTTTTCGCCACCCGAAAAACCCTCGTTGACGTTACGTTCCGCAAACGCTGGGTCGATGTCGAGATGCTCCATCGCTTCTTTGACTTCTTTAACCCAGGTGCGCACCTTGGGCGCTTCGCCACGAATGGACGTGGCAGCCGTCCGCAGAAAGTTAGAAACACTCACACCGGCAACCTCAACCGGGTACTGCATAGCCAAGAAAAGCCCCGCCCGGGCCCGCTCGTCTACCGTCATAGCCAGAACATCTTGGCCATCCAGAGTTACTGAGCCCTGGGTCACGGTGTACTTGGGGTGACCCGCGATCGAATAGGCAAGCGTCGACTTGCCAGAGCCGTTAGGACCCATAATCGCGTGGGTCTCCCCCGCACTTACGGTGAGGTCCACCCCCCGCAGAATGGGCTTTTCCTCGTCTCCGGTATTCACGGAAACGTGCAGATCACGAATCTCTAAAACGCTCACGATATTGACTCCTGGGTATTTACCGACACATATACATCCCCGCCGTCGATGCGGACGGGGTAGACGGGGACTGGCTCTGTGGCAGGCAGACCAGTGGGCTCGCCGGTACGCAGGTCGAAGCGAGAACCATGCAGCCAGCACTCGAGCGTGCAATCCTCAACATCGCCTTCCGAGAGCGGCACCTCCTCGTGGGAGCACACGTTTTCGATAGCGAAAACATCGCCCTGGGTATGCACCACTGCCACCGGAACACCGTCAAGCTCGACGGCGCGTATCTCGCCATCGGCGAGCTCAGAGACCGCGCACACTCGTTGAAAACCAGCTACCCGCGTCATTAGGCACCCGCCTTGGCCAGACGTTGATCGATCGCATCACTGAGGCGCTCTTGAACCTGGGGAACGCCGATCTTGGCCGTCAGCTCCGCAAAGAAACCCCGAACCACCAACCGGCGAGCCTCATCCGCGGGGATCCCCCGTGACTGCAGGTAGAACAACTGCTCGTCGTCGAAACGACCGGTCGTCGAGGCGTGCCCCGCACCGATGATTTCTCCGGTCTCGATCTCCAGATTGGGCACCGAGTCCGCCCGAGCGCCATCAGTGAGCACCAAATTGCGGTTGATCTCGTAGGTGTCGGTGCCGGTAGCCTCTGCGCGAATCAGCACGTCGCCCACCCACACCGTGTGCGCGTCTTCGCCTTGCAACGCGCCACGATATGTGACGTGACTACGGCAATCCGGCACGGCGTGGTCGACAAACAACCGGTGCTCAAGATGCTGCCCAGCATTGGCGAAATAGACGCCATATGCCTGCACCTCAGCGCCTCGGTCGGCAAACGCTACCGAGGTATGCTGCCGCACCACTGCACCACCGAGCGACACCGCGATGTGCGTCAGCCGCGCATCCCGCTCCAGCTTGGCCGCTTGGTGCTGCAGTTGCACCGCGTCGTCGCTCCAGTCGGCGATAGAGATCAGCTTCAAGCCGGCATTGGCTCCGACCCGGATCTCGACGTTGTCGGCTAGCGCTGTGCTACCCACATGCTCGAGAACAATCGTTGCCTGAGCCGACTCGCCGATCTCGATGATCGTGTGTCCAAACGAGACGCCGTCGGCGCCTTGGCCTTGCACCCGCAGGGTTACTGGCTCCTCCACCACAGCATTTGCCGCGACGGAGAGCACGAGCGCGGTAGAAACCTGACTGTGTGCCTGCGCGCTGGGTCGATCGAACGGCACTAACACACTGCCGACGCGGGCATCGTCTTTCGTCACCTGGGAAACCGTGACGCCAGAAGGCAGCTCGTCGTAATCATGACGAATACCTGCGGTGGCCACGGCAAAGCCATCTCCGGTGAGCCCATGCAGCTGACGCAGCGGGGTAAACCGCCACTCCTCTTCCCGGCCTTTCACAATCGGGAAGTCAGCAACATTAAAAGACCGGAGCTGGGCAGCCCGCGTAGTCGCCGGGGTACCGGCGCCGTGAGAATGCTCGCGCGCCACGATAGGCGGCGCTGAAGTAGTGGATGTCATGGTGGTTAGCCCACGGCCCCTTCCATTTGCAGCTCGATAAGCCGGTTGAGTTCCAACGCATATTCCATGGGAAGCTCCCGGGCGATCGGCTCGACGAACCCGCGGACGATCATCGCCATCGCTTCGTCTTCGGTGAGCCCTCTACTCATGAGATAGAACAGCTGATCCTCGCTGACCTTGGAGACCGTAGCCTCGTGTCCCATGTGGACGTCATCCTCGCGCACATCTACATACGGGTAGGTGTCGGAACGACTAATGGTGTCGACCAGCAAAGCATCGCATTTGACCGTCGACTTTGAACCGTTCGCGCCCTCTAGCACCTGAACCAAACCGCGGTAACTGGTCCGGCCACCACCCCGCGCCACCGACTTACTCACGATCGTCGACGACGTGTTCGGCGCGGCATGGACCATCTTTGCGCCCGCGTCCTGATGCTGGTTTTCGCCGGCGAACGCCACCGATAGCACCTCGCCCTTAGCGTGTTCACCCGTCATAAACACCGACGGATACTTCATCGTGACCTTGGAGTTGTGCACGATGAACCCTTCTGAGACAAAGTTCCCCGTGCCCTCTACTTCAATGTCCCACGTTGGCACCACACCGAGATGCTCGGTCACCTCAACCTGTCTCACTTGGACAGTCTCAGGCAGCTCGATCGTCGAGCGACCCACACGACGGAAATACTCCTTCACAGGCAACGGCTGAAGCCGAACTGCATCACAAAGCCGCGGCGAAACATGCTGGAGAATGCGCTCATCCGGCACGAATTCGACTCTGTGAGCACCTCGGCACGTAGCTTCATACCCCATCACGGTAACGGGGTGTTCCTCTGCGCTCTCCGTCCAGAACCGTGTGATGTAACCCAGCGAGGTGAGCACACGTGCAGTGTCGTGCAGCAACTCCGCGTTTACAGATTTGATCGACAGACCACGACGGCCTTTCGGCGCACAGCCATCCGAATCCAAGTAGCCAGCGATGAATGCCAGTCGTTGCTCTTCTGGGAGGTGGACTACCCAATCTGGAAGTCGCTTCTCCATTGCGCCGGATGTGAAGCCGTTCTCCTGCAGCAACTGTGCCAATTCGACACTGTTCCAGGTTACAGCGATACCGTCTCGTCGTTCTGTGGGCCGCAGGGCAGGCATCAACTCGCCCATGATGCGCTCAAGGCGCTCGCGAGCCCGGTCTTGCGTTGGTACCGAGAACGTCACTTTCGCAAAACGCATTCCGCCATTGGCTGCACGAGAAACATCTATAGAACCGTCACCGACAAACATCCCGAAGAGCCATGCGAGGTCCACTGTGGTCTCGTCGGGTACTTGAAGCCGTTGTGCTCTCGTGCGCGTTACCGAGTACTCATCAGCGTATTGATTTGCACCAACGAACTCAGTTGCCAACACCGGCTTCTGCAATTTATGTGGGATGCCCCAATCAATAGACGTCACCGGAACGATGGCGTGACTCAAATGATCGGCTCGGATGTACGCCAATTCGTACCGGCCCAGCTTGCGGGCACGATCGGGGTCGTAGGTATACGAAAGGAACGGATGGTTATCGGTCACGCGTAGCTTTCGCTCACCGAGTTTGACCTCGCGCACCTGCTGCTCGCCTGAGTATTTCTTGGCGAGCACTCGACGCCACACCAACTGACCAGCGTCACTGTCGAATGCGAGGATCTCTTCGCCTGGCGTTACCTGCTCGATGGGCTTCGGACCGCTGCGGGCCGTGACCGGTGAGCCTTCAGCCAGGCAGCCCAGGTTGCCGTCGATCCATTCCATGGTGGCGCCTTGGTGCGCTACTGCTCGTTTGGTCACCAAGTTGAAGACGTTGTTCGACCAGTTCTGGATAGTGGTGTATCGGCAGCGAGCGCCTTTCTTGACCACAATCTCCACCACGGCAGAATGCAATGAATCGGACGAATATACAGGAGCAGTGCAGTTGTGCACCGCAAAACCCGAAGCCAGGTAGCTGTCCGGCTCTTCGACATCGATGTTGAAGACCGGTTCGCTTGCCTGGCGTTCGAGGCGCTTCTTAAGCGGCACCAAGAAGTAGTCGCCAGCATCACGCGCCTGTCTCGGCCCCACGCCATCCGTCCACTGCACCTGGTAGAGATCGTGACGTGTTACTTGCCGTCCAAGGATCTCCCCGGATCCTCCGGGGCGCCGCAGCTCCACTGTGGCGTAGACGCCGAACTGCGCCTGAATTGCCTGCAGCTGCAATGCCAGTGTGCGTGAGGTGGTGTGGATGCGAGTCCACTGTGCACCACCGCGCTCATTGACATTGCCATCACCACGCACATAGGTCTCGACCAGGTTGTGCAGAAACTCCTTGTCTTGACCCATGAGCTCTGGCGAAAGTTGCTTGGTATGAGACCGGTCGCCAATGTGTTGCTTCATCGCCTCGTAGCCAGCATTGGTGTAGACCAGCACCCGGGACTCGTGCTTGACGTCGTTCAGCAGTACCGAACCTGCCGCGCCGTACAGCTCCTTACACAGACGCTGTACTTCCTCGACTTCTTCTACCTCGTCGATGTGGAACGAGAACGCCAGCGACTTGCACCCGTTGGTCAGCGTGGCCGAGCCTTCGGCCAAGTAGTACCCGGCGAGCCGAGCGAACTCGATGGGCATTGGTACACGTGCTGGCTCGGGCTTCGGCTTGGGGAACACCAGGAAGTCGCCCTCCTGCACGTCCTTTGCTGGCGTCCAGTGTGGAGTTGTGGCGATGAGCTTGGCGGTGTCGACCTCCGGCTTCCAACTGTTGCGCGGCTGACGTTTGACCAGCACCTCGCTGCGCGGCACCACCAGCAACGGGTGTTCTTCGGTCACCGAAAATGCGTTCGCCGGTGACATTGGCTGGAACGTATACAGCGGACCGTTGTAGTCACGCATCTGTATGGCAGTAACCCGGTGCGGTTTGCCATCGTGGCCCAGCACATGATCGCCCACTTTGACGGCGTCTATCGCACGCCAATCACCGTCGGCCATCTCAATCAATTCGCCTGCCGGCAGACAGCCCTCCACATAGTGCACATAGGAGTCTTCGTCGGCGAGGATGAGGGTCCGCTCGAATTGGCCCATGTTCTCGGTGTTGATCCGGAAATAGGCCTGTAGCGGAATCTCGACATGCACGCCCTTGGGCACGTAAATAAAACTGCCACCAGACCAGACCGCAGTGTTGAGCGCAGCGAATTTGTTGTCACCGCTCGGAATGACCGAACCGAAGTATTCCTTGAAGAGGTCTTCATGTTCTCTAAGGCCGGTATCAGTGTCCAAGAAAATGACACCTTGCGCCTCGAGATCGTCCCGAATCTTGTGGTACACCACTTCGGACTCGTATTGAGCGGCGACGCCGGCTACCAGGCGTTGCTTCTCTGCCTCGGGGATACCAAGCTTGTCGTAGGTGTTTTTAATGTCGGCTGGTAGCTCTTCCCAGCTGGCGGCCTGCTTTTCGGTCGACCGAACAAAGTATTTGATGTTGTCAAAGTCGATTGTGGACAGATCTGCGCCCCAGTGAGGCATCGGCTTTTTATAAAAGAGCTTCAGCGCTTTTAGCCGACGCCGCAGCATCCACTCTGGCTCGCCTTTTTTAGCCGAGATGTCTCGTACAACCTCCTCGGAGAGCCCACGCTTTGCCGCCTCTCCCGCAGCATCGGAGTCTGCCCAGCCATAACCGTAGTTACCCAGCGTCGCGAGCTGCTCTTCCTGAGAGAGGGGCTGACCCGTTGCTTGGCCCAGGCCTGGCTCGGGCACGGTGGCTGTCATGCCGAGGTCCTTTCCTTAGTGGTCATATCCGTCGTAGTCGTAGTCGTAGTCATCGGCGGCGCGGGTGCGACGCGATTGCCCGGAATGTGGGTGGTGCACACCCCATCGCCATGTGCGATGGTTGCCAGCCGTTGCACGTGGCTGCCCACCAGCCGGCCAATAGCCCGCGTCTCCGCCTCGCACAGCTGCGGAAACTCGGCTGCCACATGGGCAACCGGACAATGATGCTGACACAGCTGTCCACCACTCGCGATCACAGAGGCACCGGCAGCGTATCCCTCGCGGGACAGCGCGACCGCAAGAGCCTCGGCCCGGGCAAGTGGATCGTCACCGGCATCCTCTAGCGCCTCCCGGCATCGTGACTCCAATGCGGCTACCTGCTCGGTGGCGAATTGCGTCACGGCTGCTTCTCCACCAAGCCGCGCCAACTGTCGTACTGCTGACGCCGCCAGATCGTCGTAGGCGTGCGGAAATTGCGCTCGACCGGCCTCGGTGAGCGCAAATGTCTTTGCTGGACGGCCGCGGCCACGTTTGCCTGCTGACGCCGGTGGCTCGTCTATCACCGCTCGGCCCTGATGCAGCAACACATCCAGATGACGACGGATGCCCGCGGCGGTGAGATGAAGACATCGGGCTATATCGCTCGCGGTCATGGACTTGTTCTCGAGTAGCAGCCGCACCACGTGATCCCTCGTTCGTGTGTCGGCTGCGGTGTCGTCCTCTAGAGCAGCGCCTTGTGCTGTGCCCCGCGTCGGGGGCACAGTTGAGGTCGCCGTGGTTTTCACAACAACAGTGTGACGTATTTCAGTAGCACTGGCCAACCGGACGATGGTGAGGTGCCTCACGAAGGGTCACCTAACGAAAGATCACCGTCCGAGAACCGTTACGCAACACTCGATGCTGCACGTGCCACCGCACGGCCCGAGCGAGCGCCAGGCATTCCACATCTCGCCCCATCGCCGCCAATTCTGACGGGATCACCGAGTGGTCCACTCGCTGCACTTCTTGCTCGATGATCGGCCCCTCATCGAGATCAGCCGTGACGTAATGTGCGGTAGCGCCGATTAATTTGACGCCCCGCTCGTACGCCTGGTGATAGGGGCGGGCTCCTTTAAAGCTGGGCAAGAACGAGTGATGAATATTGATCGCTCGGCCCGCTAACTCCGCACACAACGAGTCAGACAGGATCTGCATATAACGAGCGAGAATCACGACGTCGATGTCGAGCTGCTTAATAAGCGTGAGTAGTTTCTGCTCTGCGTCTTGCCTGTTTTCTTGTGACACCGGGATGTGATGGAATTCGGTGCCGTGCCACCGTGAGAGTCCGGCAAAGTCTGAGTGATTGCTCACGACAGCGGCTACCTCGATATCTAAATTGCCGGTCTCGGCACGAAAGAGTAAGTCGTTGAGGCAATGCCCATACTGCGAAACCATGATCAACACCCGCGCACGTTTTGCCCAGTCCCGCAATTGCCATTCCATACCGAATCGCTCGGCTATCGCGATAAATCCCGCACCAACGTCGTTAATGGCCACCGACTCATCGGCTACGGCATGTACCCGCATGAAGAATCGATCTCCATGGCTGTCGGCAAATTGTTGACTGTCGACGATGTTGCATCCCGCGCCATGCAAATACTCGGCCACCGCGTGCACAATCCCTGGCTTGTCCACACAGGACAGTGTGAGCACCATCTGCGAGGTGGCGCTTAGTTTGTTACTCATAGCGTGATCTGCGCTTTTTGTCATGAGTTGTGAGCCTAGACCTGGGTTGGGTGCCACCTAGCCGGCATTCGCCACAGCTCTACACTCGAACGCATGTCCGCCCCCGCCACTACCCCTGTTTCCATCACTTCTGACCGGTCAGATCCTCGGGGAAACACCGGTAATTCCACCGGTCGTGCGGGTGGGCACAAGGTCGGACGGTGGAGGCGCCTTCGGCATACACCCACACTGGTGCAACGGCTCAGCCTCGGCATTCTGATCGTCAACGCTCTCTTGGTGGTAACTGGAGGGGCGGTCAGACTCACCGACTCCGGCCTTGGCTGTCCCACCTGGCCACGGTGCACCGATGCCAGTTACCACAACACTCCCGCTGCCGGCATTCACGGATACATCGAGTTCGGCAACCGGGTATTGGGTGCGGTGCTGGGCATACTTATTGGACTCGCGGTGCTCGCCGCACTTGTCCAACGACATCGACGCCGGCCCGTGGTGTGGCTCGCGGCGGCCCAATTTTTAGGGTTTGTCGGCCAAGCCGTTCTCGGCGGAATCACCGTGCTCACCGGGCTTAACCCGTGGACCGTCGCTGGTCATTTCTTGATGTCCATGGTCCTGCTCTACGGCGCCTACGCGTTGTGGCAACGCACCCGCGAGGGAGACGGTCGGCGCGAATTTGTGGTCGCGACTCCGCTGGTGTGGTTAGTGCGTGCCATGACGGCTTCGACAGCCTTGGCTCTTCTCATCGGCACCATTGTCACCGGCAGCGGTCCGCACGCTGGCGACCGCAAAGCGGCGGCTCGTACCGGGTTCGACCCTCAAGCGGTCACGCAATTACATACCGACGCGGTGTTCCTGCTCGTCGGGCTCACTCTTGGCGCGGTGCTGATATTTCAGATCAGCGCGAACCCTCGCGTGGTGAGAAATGCAGTTGTTGTCCTACTCATGGTGGAGCTTGGGCAAGGAACAATCGGATTCGTGCAGTACTTCACCCAGCTCCCGGTCGCGCTGGTGGCGGCCCATCTGCTCGGTGCGACCTGCGTCTGGCTCGCCATGCTACGAGTCCTGTTTCTACTGCGTACACGGAGCAATGAGGTGTCGGGGCGTCCCCAGAACTCGATCAGCCACCGGCCAATGGCAACAGCAGCGGCGCAATAAAGGGCGACAAAACTCGTCACGCTTGCCGCTGCTGTGTCTCGCTCTTGTTGTGCGACCATGACGGCCGCATCTGCGCGGTAAGCTCCCGGCTCCAGCTCTCTACGATCTCCACCCCAGCGGTCTGGCACGCGGACCGGGCGATCTCCACGTTGTCCACGACGTGGTCACCCCAATGGCCGTCCGCTCCAATCAAGACGATCCTGGCCCCACGATGGCCCAAGCGTTCGATCACCGCGCTCGCGAAACCACCATGGTTAATGGCGAATCGGGCGACGAGTCGAACTGCGTCAGCAGAGTAGGACTGGTTCAGTGGCACAGCGGCCACGTTAGCCGCCATCAGCACACGGGCCAAGCATCAGACCATTCGCGGGCGGCGCCGGGGAGTGCCGGTATACCGTCGGCGACCTTGCTACAGCAACGCATCCACCGCAACAGCGGCGAACAGCAGCGTCAAATAGGTAATCGACAAATGGAACAGCCGCATCGGCTTAATCGCGCGGCCGCAGTCGCACATTCCAATGCAGACGGTGCGCGCTCGCGAGAAACCACACACCCAGGGAGATCGCACTGACGCCATAGATCCAGCTCGTGGCCAATGGCCACAGCGCAAGCGAACTCGCCACCATCAGCCAGGAGTACATGACCACCTGACGCGCCACCGTGAGCGAGGTTGCTACCACAGGCAGCATCGGGACACCGGCCCGTGCGTAGTCGTCCTTGAACTTCATCGCTAGCGGCCAATAGTGCGGGGGCGTCCAGAAAAAGATGACCGCGAACAGCGCTAGCGCCGGCCATTGCACGGTGTCAGTGACCGCCGACCATCCGATCAGCACCGGCATACAGCCGGCCGCGCCTCCCCACACAATGTTTTGTGACGTGCGACGCTTAAGGATCATCGTGTATACCACGACGTAAAACGCGATTGCTGCCAACGCAAGCAACGCGGCAAGCACATTGGTGGTCAGCCATAAAAACGACACCGCGATGACGCCCAGCACCGACCCGAATATCAGTGCGGCGACCGGCGTCACCGAGTGCCGCGGTAGCGGGCGCCGAGCGGTGCGGCTCATTACCTGGTCTATATCGCGGTCGAGATAGCAATTGAGCGAATTCGCGCTACCTGCCGCGAGCGCTCCGCCCAGCAGGGTCGCGAGCACCAGCATGGGAGAGGGCATTCCCCGGGCCGCCAAAAACATGGTGGGCACCGTGCTGATGAGCAGCAGCTCGATAATGCGCGGTTTCGTCAGTGCCACATAGGCACGCACCACTCCCAAGAAAGAGCGAGCAGGTCGTCTGCGCGGGATGGCCTTGGGTGCTGGCTCGTCCCCTTGTGCACCGGGGGTAGGAGCGTCGGCTTCCACCGAAGTGCCGGGGTTGGCAGACGTGGATACGTCGAGGAGCGAGGTCACGACACGAGCTACCTCTCAGCCTGGAAAGTGGCACGCCCGATAGTTGGCAGACCAACTGCGGCGGCTTCGTCTCACGATCGGGGGACTAAACATCGTCATGCTACTTGCCGTCGACGTTGCGTCGACGACCGCCCGCAGCTAGGCCTCCGCTGCGCCATTCGGTTAACTGTCTAGGACGCCGGAGCAGACGTCAGAGCAACAGTGCAGGTAGTCACAAGACCCCAGATGGGTAAGTCGATAGGGTCATGCGGGTAGACACCAAAGTGGGCGAAGGAGTAGCCGAAGCCGTGGCTAAGAAAAATGTGGGCGCCAAGCGGTCCGCCAAAGAGCCAGTCTCCAAATTCAGCTGGTCCGATCTAGATAAGCGGGCAGTCGACAATGTTCGCGTCTTGGCCATGGATGCGGTAGAGGCGGCGGGCAACGGTCACCCCGGCACCGCTATGAGCCTCGCGCCTGCCGCGTATCTCCTTTTTCAACACTTCCTGCGTCACGATCCGGCAGACCCTCACTGGGCCGGGCGCGACCGGTTCGTGCTCTCTTGTGGACACTCCAGCTTGACGCTCTACCTTCAGCTCTTCTTGTCGGGCTATCCGATGACGCTGAACGATCTGCGGCAACTCCGTCAGTGGGGTAGCCAAACGCCCGGTCACCCTGAGCACGGTCACACGCCCGGTGTAGAGACCACCACCGGTCCGTTGGGGCAGGGCGTGGGCAACGCCGTGGGTATGGCGATCGCGGCGCGGCGGGAACGCGGCCTATTCGACCCGGACGCGGAGGCCGGCACTAGCCCCTTCGATCACATGATTTGGGCATTCGCCTCTGACGGCGATCTAGAAGAAGGCGTATCGAGCGAAGCCTCCTCATTGGCCGCTCATCAGCGCTTGGGCAATCTGTGCTTGCTGTGGGACAACAACCACATCTCCATCGAGGACGACACCCAGATCGCATTAAGCGAAGACATCGCCGCTCGGTACACGGCGTACGGCTGGCACGTCCAGACCGTCAATTGGCTTGCCAACGGCAAATATCACGAAAACGTGGCCGCGCTCCATGCCGCATTCGATGCGGCGAGAAAAGAGACCGGCCGTCCCTCGTTCATCGCTCTGCGCACCATCATCGGCTGGCCAGCGCCCAATAAACAGAACACCGGCAAGGCGCACGGTTCAGCATTGGGCGCTGACGAAGTCGCCGCCACCAAGAAGCTGCTCGGCTTCGACCCGGGGGCACATTTTCAGGTCGATCAGGCCGCGCATGAGCATGCCCGTCAGGTTCGCGATCGCGGCATAGCAGCACACCAGGCTTGGCAAAAGACTTTCGACGCCTGGGCCGCAGCCAATCCGGACCGCAAAGCGCTGTGGGAAAGAATGTCTCGGCACGAGCTGCCTGCCGGATGGGAGTCGGCTATTCCGTCGTTCGCGCCAGACGCGAAAGGGCTCGCTACTCGCGCGGCGTCCGGCAAGGTACTGGGGGCGTTGGCCGACGTCCTGCCGGAGCTGTGGGGTGGTTCCGCAGATCTGGCCGATTCCAACAACACCACGATGGCGGGGCAACCGTCGTTTATCCCGGCTGAGCACCAGACCAAGGAGTTTCCTGGTGGCCCTTATGGCCGCACCCTCCACTTTGGTGTTCGCGAGCACGCGATGGGCTCTGTCCTTAATGGAATCGCGCTGCACGGTGGTACCCGCCCCTACGGCGGCACGTTCTTGGTGTTCTCCGACTACATGCGTCCGGCCGTCCGGCTCGCTGCCCTCATGGGCCTGCCGGTCACCTATGTGTGGACGCACGACTCCATCGGGCTCGGCGAAGACGGGCCAACTCATCAGCCGGTGGAACATCTCTCGGCACTTCGAGCTATTCCCGGATTGCATGTGGTGCGTCCCGCCGATGCCAACGAGACCGCGGTTGCCTGGCGCACGGCGCTCAACCGTATCGACGGACCCACGGCGCTGGCGCTCACACGGCAGCCACTGCCCATTGTGGACCGCAACACTCATGCGAGCGCAGAGGGCGTGGTCCGGGGTGGATACGTCCTCGTCGACGCGACTTCAGATGCCACACCCACCGAGCCAGCCGCGATCATCATCGCCACCGGTAGCGAGGTGGCGATCGCATTGGCCGCGCGGGAACGTCTGCAAGCCGAGGGCACCCCAACCCGGGTGGTTTCCATGCCGTGTGTGGAATGGTTCGACGAGCAGGAGCGCGCATATCGCGAGGAAGTACTGCCTAGCGGGGTGCGCGCACGGGTCAGCGTCGAGGCGGGGATCGCCCAGTCCTGGTGGAAATTCCTGGGTGACGCTGGTGAGGCCGTAAGCCTGGAACATTTTGGGGCCAGCGCCGCTTATCAAGTGTTGTATGAGCAGTTTGGATTTACGCCCGATCGAGTAGTGGCCGCAGTACATGCAAGCCTGAGCAAAGTCGGAGCGGTGTCGGGGACAACGACCGGAACCTAACCTCTCGCATAGGCCCGCATTGGTCAGATGCGCATTCGACCGCCAACATATTCAGAGACCCGGGGGAAAAATGACCGACGTACTGCAACAGCTGTCTGAGGCCGGTGTGGCGGTGTGGCTCGACGACATATCCCGCACCCGGCTCGCCAGCGGAGGCCTCGAGGCGCTCCGCCAGAACAAGCACGTCGTAGGTGTGACGAGCAACCCGACGATCTTTGCGAAGGCACTGTCGGAGGGAAGCGAGTACGACGACCAAATTCGCGAGTTGTCCGTCCGCAATGTGGGCTTGGAAGAAGCGGTGCGCTCGATCACCACCACCGACGTGCGATGGGGCTGCGACGTCATGCGGCCGGCCTATGACTCCTCCAACGGCACAGATGGCCGGGTATCGATAGAGGTAGATCCCCGGCTGGCGCACGACACGGAAGGCACTATCGCCGAGGCTCGAGAGCTATGGTGGCTCGTTGATCGGCCCAACCTCTTCATCAAGATCCCGGCAACCGTTGAAGGTCTACCAGCCATCACCGCCACGCTTGCGGCAGGCATCAGCGTCAATGTGACACTCATCTTCAGCCTGCGGCGTTATCGCGAGGTCATCGATGCGTTTCTTGACGGACTGGAGCGGGCTCGCGCAGCGGGGCACGACCTTGCCAGCATCGCGTCTGTGGCCTCTTTCTTTGTAAGTCGGGTCGATACGGAGGTCGACAAGCGGCTCGACAAGCTCAGCGCCCCCGCAGCTGCCCAGGCACGCGGCAAGTCCGCTATCGCTAATGCGGTTCTGGCGTACCAGGAATACGAACGCATGCTCGCTGGCGACCGCTGGAAGGCTCTTGCGGAAGCGGGCGCGCGCCCACAGCGTCCACTCTGGGCATCCACCGGGGTCAAAGATCCGTCCTATGACGACACTCGCTACGTCATAGAGTTGGTGGCACCCGACACGGTCAACACCATGCCAGAGGCCACTCTCGATGCTGTCGAAGATCACGGGACGTTGCGCGGCAACACCATCCAAGGCACCTACCGACAGGCACAGGCCACCATTGATCAGCTTGCTACGTTCGGCATCGACTACGACGATGTAGTCACGGTGCTAGAACGCGAAGGCGTGCAGAAATTTGAAGACTCGTGGCATCAGCTACGCGACACTGTCCAACAGCAACTCAACACCGATGCGGCAAGCTCGGAGGCCACTCGATGAGCACAGAAGAGTCCAGTCACGGCAACGACCGGCCGCGTGCGTTTGTGCTCGGGGCAGATGCCCCGTTGGGGAAGGGCTTCTCGTTGGGGGGCGGTGTCGCCGTGGGCGGCACCGATGAGATCCCTGACGCGCTCGAGACGGTAAAGCAGCTGAAAGCCGAGCGGGTCCCCGGCCAGCTCACCAGCAAAGATCCCACCTTGTGGGGTCCAGAGGCTGAGTCGGAAGCGAGCATTCGGCTGGGCTGGCTCGACCTTCCGCGCACCTCACGGGATCTCCTCCCCGAGCTGGAGGCCCTCACCAAAGAGCTGGCCAGCGAAGGACTGGATCGCGTTGTCCTCGCTGGCATGGGTGGCTCTTCGCTCGCGCCCGAAGTCATTACTCGCACCCTTGGTGTGCCACTCACCGTGCTGGATACCACTGATCCCCAGCAGGTGCGTGCCGCGCTATCTGACGATCTCGATCACACGGTCGTGGTCGTCTCTAGTAAATCTGGCTCCACGATTGAGACGGATAGCCATCGTCGCGCATTCTGGCAGGCGTTCCGCGATGCTGGCATGACTGAGGAGGAGACCGGCAAACGGTTTGTGGTGGTGACTGATCCAGGGTCACCTCTCGAAACCGCCGCCATCGAATGGGGTGTGCGCAAGATCTTCCTCGCGGATCCCCAGGTAGGCGGTCGCTATAGCGCCCTGTCCGCTTTCGGCCTCGTTCCTGCGGCATTGGCTGGCGTCAACGTGGCCGAGCTCCTCGACCAGGCGTCGGCGCTTTTGTCCACTGTGGCCGATGGCGGTCCGGCGTTGGCTCTGGGAGCGGCATTGGGGGCCGCGGCCAAGGCCGGCCGCGATAAACTCGTACTCTCCGAAGACGGCTCCGGCGTGGTGGGGCTGAGCGACTGGGCCGAGCAGCTCATCGCAGAGTCAACCGGCAAGCACGGCAAGGGCATTTTGCCCGTGGTGGTAGAGACTCCCCAGGCACCGGGTACGCGTGGCGAGGACACGGTGTTTGCGCTTATCGGCGGCTCTTTGCGGGCGAATCAAGTCCCCGGCGGTGGCGCGAAAGCAGACGTCACGGTTAACGGGCCGTTGGGCGCGCAGTTCATGGCGTGGGAATACGCAACCGCCGTCGCTGGCCGCATTATCGAGATCAATCCGTTCGACCAACCCAATGTGACCGAGAGCAAAGAAAACACCGCTCGTATTTTGGAGCACGGCGCACCCACGGAGCGACCGACCTTCACCGAGGGTGCCATCGATGTCTACGGCTCTCCAGAACTACTGGGCGAGGCAAGCACTTTGACGTCATCGGTGGCGGCTCTTCTGGGAAGCATCGATCGGCACGGATACTTGGCGGTCATGGCATACCTGGACCGAATATCCGACGCGAGCGCGGCCGAGCTGCGACCGCTTCTCGCGCGGCGCACCGAACACCCGGTGACCTTCGGCTGGGGGCCCCGCTTTTTGCACTCCACCGGCCAATACCACAAGGGCGGGCCGCGAGTGGGGCGCTTTTTGCAAATTACGGGCGCGGTGACCGACGATCTGCCCGTGCCGGGCAAGGAATACAGTTTTGGTCAATTGCAGGCGGCTCAGGCCACCGGCGACCGTCAGGCTTTCACCACTCGCGGCCCCAATGCGGTGCTTCGGTTGCATTTGACGGATAGAAAAGCTGGACTCGAACAGCTTCTGGAGGCGCTGCGGTGACCATCGAGATCACAACCGCTCCCCAGCCCAACCCTTTCCGTGATCCGCGCGATCGTCGTATTCCCCGCATCCCCGAGCCGTGCGCGTTGGTGATCTTTGGCGTCACCGGCGACTTAGCCCGACACAAACTCATACCCGCCGTATACGACCTCGCTAATCGCGGGCTACTGCCCCCCGGATTTGTCATGGTGGGTTTTGCCAGGCGTGATTGGGGCGACGGCGACTTCATCGATCTTGCCCACAAGTCGGCGAAGGCCTACGCCCGCACAACCTGGCGGGAAGAGGTATGGCAACGTCTCGCGGACAGCATCCGGTTTGTTCCCGGATCCTTTGAGGACGATACGGCTTTCGACACTCTTGCATCCACATTGGACGAGCTCCGCGCCTCACACGGAATCGTAGGCAACGCGGCCTTCTATCTCGCCATACCTCCGGCTGCTTTTCCCACCGTGCTCAAGCAATTGGAGCGCACCAAGCTCGCCGACAACGAAAGTTCCGGGGGTTGGCGGCGGGTCGTGGTCGAAAAGCCGTTTGGCTCAGATCTCGCCAGCTCGCGGGAGCTCAATAACCTGGTCGACCAAGTCTTTACCGCACAAGACGTGTTCCGTATCGATCACTACTTGGGCAAAGAGACCGTTCAGAACCTGTTAGCGTTGCGTTTTGCCAATACCTTGTTTGAGCCAGTATGGAACTCCAACTACGTCGACTCGGTGCAGATCACCATGGCCGAAGATGGCGGCATCGGCACTCGTGCCGGTTTCTACGACAAGGCTGGCGCTGCCCGCGATGTGCTGCAGAACCATTTGCTGCAGCTGTTGGCGATGAGCGCCATGGAAGAACCGGTGAGCTTCTCCGCTGAGGCGATCCGGACGGAGAAGCTCAAAATTCTGCGAGCTATCGCACTCCCCGACAACCTCGCGGTGTACGCGGTTCGTGGGCAGTATCAGCAAGGGTGGTGCGCGGGCCAACGCGTCAAGGGCTATTTGGACGAAGAGAAGATCCCCGCCGACTCCACCACCGAGACCTACGCGGCGGTCAAGCTGGAGGTCCAAACGCGACGGTGGGCTGGCGTGCCGTTTTACCTCCGCACCGGCAAGCGTTTGCCACGACGAGTCACTGAGATCGCCGTGTCCTTCAAAAAAGCACCCCACCTGCCGTTCCACAAGACCGACACCGATCAGCTAGGGCAAAACCAGCTTGTCATTCGCGTCCAACCAGACGAGGGCGTCACTTTAAAGTTTGGCTCCAAAGTACCCGGAACGCAGATGGAGGTCCGCGACGTCGCGATGGACTTCCTCTACGGCGAAGCCTTCACCGAGGCATCTCCGGAGGCCTACGAACGTTTGGTACTGGATGTGCTGCTCGGCGACTCCACACTATTCCCGCACGCGGAAGAGGTGGAGGCGAGCTGGCGCGTCATTGACCCGCTTGAGCAATACTGGGCCGACACGAAGCCCTACACTTACCGGGCCGGCTACTGGGGTCCCCGCGAATCCGACGAAATGCTGGCGCGTGACGGCCGGCAGTGGAGGCGTCCATGACCACCCTGTGGGACACCACCGGCGCAGATCTCATCAAAGCGCTTTCGACCGCGCGGCGCAGTGCTGGCGGGGTGACCTCTGGACTAGCGCTCACTCTCGTGGTGGTGGCAGATGAACATCACGTCTCAGAGGCTCTCAGCGATGCCTGCGTCGCCGCCGCAGCACATCCTTGTCGACTACTCATTGTCGTGCGACGGAATGTGACCGATTCTCGGTCCAGATTGGACGCCGACATCGCCGTGGGTGGCCGGCTGGGTCCGGTCGAGGCCGTGGTGATGCGGATGTATGGCCGGCTCGGGCTGCACGCCGAGTCGGTAACCTTGCCGCTGCTCGCCCCAGATGTACCCGTGGTCACCTGGTGGAACGGCGAGCCCCCGGACCACATCGCCGAAGACCCGCTGGGAGTATTCGCCGACCGGCGCGTCACCGACTCCGCCCGCTCCACTGATCCCATCGCCGCCTTGCACCAACGCGCCGTCGACTACGCGCCGGGCGACACCGACCTCGCGTGGTCCCGCGCCACACCGTGGCGTTCGCTGATCGCCGACGCATTCGACACACTCACGGCGAAGACCGTCGAGGTGACTATCGCCGCAGAACCGCATAACCCCACGGCTGCACTGCTCAGCGGGTGGATCGCCGACCGCACTGGGGTTGTGCCCTCCAAAGTCGACTCCGACGGTCCCGGGATCACCAGCGTTCGGCTCGGTCTCGAAGACAACGGCGAATTCGTAATCGACCGGCCCGACGGCGTCTCGGCGGTACTACGTCGCCATGGCTTGGCGGACAAAACCCTGCCGCTACGTCGACGAGACATTGGGGAAGAACTTGCCGAGGAGCTACGGCATCTCGACCCCGATGAACTATATGGGGCCTCTTTGTCCGCAGCCACTGGCATCGACGGTCTAGACCACCGCCTGCCGCAACGTGTGCACAAGTGGCACGACCCAGCACTGCATAGTTAATCGTCATCGTCAGTCCTCTATGAACTACGGCTCCTCACGACTCCGGGCGAAAGGTCGACAATGGACGATACATGTCAGGTCATCGTGCATCGAGACGCTAGTGTGCTGGCGGCCGCGAGCGCGGCCCGCCTCATCACCCGGCTCGCCGACGTTCAAGCGCACCGTGGCAGCGCGTCTGTCGTGCTTACTGGTGGCGGCATCGGTATCTCGATGCTGCGCGAGATACGCGAGAGTCCGGCCCGCGCTGCGATCGACTGGAGTAATCTCGAGATTTGGTGGGGGGACGAGCGATTCGTCCCCTCCAGCGATAGCGACCGAAACGAGCTGCGTGCGCGTGAAGCGTTGCTGGACTTTGTTCCGGTGAACCCCACAAAAGTGCATCCCATGCCCGCAGCGGATGTGGCCTCTACACCCGAGCAAGCGGCGCAGCGGTACGCCACCGAGCTCGCCAGCCACGCCCACAACGGGCAGATGGTGCCCTACTTCGACGTGCTACTGCTTGGCCTTGGCCCGGAGGGTCACATCGCGTCGATCTTCCCCGACTCGCCAGCGGCCCACGCCGAGGGCAGCGTGGTTGCGGTCAGAGACTGTCCAAAGCCGCCACCCATTCGAGTCAGCTTGACATTTTCCGCGCTTCGTTCCGCGGCCGAGGTGTGGATGATCGCGGCGGGCTCAGAAAAAGCACCCATTATCGACCAGGCGCTACACGGCGCGAATCCGCTACGGCTGCCCGCCGCTGGCGCCTATGGCACTCAAGCGACCCTCTGGCTATTGGACAAGGCAGCAGCGCAGCAGTGGCAAAGCTAAGGGTTCGGGTGGATAGGCCCCTGCCAGCGTTCTCGTCGCCTTGTATACCACGTTTGTACACGGCGGCTCCTGCGGCCTTGGCACAGACCAATCCACCCGAACACCTGACTAGATACACCTGTGCTGTGCTGGCGAACGTTTAGAAGCCGCTCTTAGTTGCCGCGCTTTTCCCGCAACTTAGCGAGCGCCTCTTGCAAAATTGCGGCACCGTCGGCATCGCTCCGGCGTTCACGCACATAGGCAAGGTGCGTCTTGTACGGCTCGTTCCGCGGTATCGGCGGTGGGTTCTCGGCATCCAGACCAGCGGGCAAACCGCAACGAGGGCAGTCCCAGCCTGTTGGCTCTGATGCATCTGCGGCGAACGAAATCCGGGTCACGTGTCCGTTTGCGCAATGAAAAGCCAAATGACGACGAGGAGCAGACTCACCACGCTCTCTCTCGCCCATGGGCCCTGCGCCTACTCGCGTGCCGCGTATCGCGGTGCCACCAGCCACTGTCGCACTCCTATGGGGTTAGAGGGTATTCCTATGTAGAGCATTCCAGAGCTCGTGTGGATTTGGCTTCTGTCGGCGTTAGCACCAACCAACTCACCATGAACTCTAAAAAGTTAGCTGTGCTTAATGTTGCCAGCCAAAGGCAATAGCAGAATGGCCCGCCACTACGCGCCAGTACCCTTCAGCAACAAACCCAGACCCACCACACCAGCAAGCCAGACGATAGAGACGGCGACGGTAAAACGGTCTAGGTTGCGCTCCGCGATAGACGAGCCGGCAAGGCTCGTGCTTACCCCGCCACCGAACATGCTCGACAGACCGCCGCCTTTGCCTCGGTGCAACAGAATGAACAGCACCAACAGCAAACTGGTGACAACCACCAGAATCGATAGACCGAGGACCATGCCAGAAAGGATACGACAAGCGCGAAATCGCCCTACCGGTTGGGTCGGCGAGCGCAGAAGCTACCGCACCCGCGCGGCACCGACCGCCCTGGCGGTCACGGCACCCGGCGTAGGCGAATGAGGGGCCACCGCGAGTGGCAAAAAGATCGCGACCTCCATACCTCCACCCGGCCGGGCTGTCGCATGAACGTACCCACCATGGGCATCCACCACCGCGCGGACAATCGAGAGTCCTAACCCCGCTCCACGAGTGCCCGTGCGTTCCACACCCCCGCGTCGGAATGGTTCGAACAGCCCAGGCACCTCGCTTGCGTCCAATTCTGGGCCGGTGTTAGACACCGCCAAGACCGCATGAGTCTCGTTGCTGAAGGTGCGCACATGCAACTGTCCATGATGGACGTTGTATCGCACCGCATTCTCGATCAGATTGCCGGCCAAACGCTCCAGCAAGCTGGGGTCTCCCAACACTGGTGCGGGTGAAAACTGGGTGCTCACATGCACATTCAGCCGCTTCAGCTCAGTATTAACCGCTTTGAGGGTGGCCGGCACACCGACCCCCAAATCGACAGGTATCTGACGATTCAACCGACGGCCCGCCTGTGCTTCCGTCCTGGCCAGCAGCAGTAAGGCTTCAATAAGTTCGTTGGCGCGCTGAGAAGCATCGCGCACCACTCGCCCCATACGCCGTAGCTCCTCGACGGACGCCTCGGAATCGGCCAAGGTGACGTCGATCTCCGTGCGCATCACCGCCAAAGGCGTGCGCAATTCGTGACTTGCATTGGCGACAAAACGTTTCTGGCTATCGAAAGCCGCAGCGAGACGATCCAACATCTGATCGAAGGTGTCAGCGAGTTCTTTCACCTCGTCATCGGGGCCAACGTAATTAAGCCGGTGATCCAAGGTCTCGGTAGAAAGCTTGTGCGCTGCCACCGTCACATCGTGCAGAGGCGCTAACACTCGGCGAGCAACCACGTATCCGCCTAAGAACCCGGCGGCGGTCGTTCCGACCCACGCTCCAAGCGCCAATGCGACTGTTCCCGGACGCACTGCGCTAGCGGTCACCATCCACGCCCCGACGGTGACGGCAACCGCACTGGCCACCAACAACGCGGTCCAAGCCGCCACCCGCAATCGAAGCGTCGACCTCGGCCCGCCATCGTTTTGATCGAGAGAACCCGAAGTGGTTTCTTCAGCCACGTAGAAAGTCATGGAACACCATCACCGGGCCGCGAGCGGGATTCGATACCCCACCCCGACGACCGTCTCGATTAACGACGGTTCCCCCAGCTTTTTGCGGAGGGTCATCATGGTGACCCTCACCGTGGTCGTAAAAGGGTCGGCGTTGGCGTCCCACACCCGTTCCAGTAGTTCCTCGCTTGAGATCACCGCACCATGAGCCGACAACAGCACTTCCAACATGCCGAATTCTTTGCGCGTCAAGTCCAGGGTCTGTCCCGCTCTGCTTACCAAGCGACGCGCGGGGTCGAGCTCAATATCGCCAGCTCGCAACACTGGTGGGGCCGGCGGGGTCGCACGCCGACCGAGAGCGCGCACCCGCGCTACCAGTTCCTCAAAAGCAAACGGCTTGGCCAGATAGTCGTCGGCACCAATGGATAACCCATCCACCCGATCTGCGACGGTGCCGCTCGCCGTGAGCATAAGCACCCGGGTTAACGCACCTGAACGCACTAAGTCTTCACAGATTTTGTCGCCATGCACACCGGGGAGGTCCCGATCGAGGACGACCACGTCGTACCGCGTTACCAGCGCCATTTCGTGACCACTATTGCCCTCGTAGGCAACGTCAACGGCCATGCCCTCGCGCCGCAACCCACGGGCCACCGCGTCAGCAATGGTCCGCTCGTCTTCCACGATGAGTATTCGCACCGAATATCCTTACAGCTCACTGACGCCTGGGGGTGATCTATCGGTTCGCTAGAAGTCTAAGACCGCCGACTTCGGCCATGGCTTCGCCTTAGGCGTCAGCCACCACAATTCATCAAGAGCCAGCTTGTCAGCCGCGTCACCGCATCTCAAGAGCCACCGAGGGAGTCTGCGCCCGAGCGATCAATTCGATCAGCTGGCGGGCGATGTGTTGGCTAGTGAGTCCCAGATCTGCGAGGATCTCGCTCCGCGATCCATGGGGGTGATACTCCTGCGGCACACCGAACTGCCGAGTCGGCACATTGACACCAGAATCAGCCAGCTTTTGCGCCACCGCGCTGCCGACCCCCCCGGTGCGCACACCGTCCTCCATAGTGATCACCAGCTGGAACTCGCGTGCCATCTCTGCCAATTGGTCGGGCACCGGGATGACCCACCGTGGATCGATAACGGTTACTCCAATGCCTTCTTCGCCCGCGCGCTTGGCGACGTCCAGGGCCATTTCGGCGAGAGGTCCCACTGCGACAATGAGCACGTCCTTTTGATACGAACGGCTCAATACGTCGACATCATTGATGCGCTCCACCGCCGGAATATCTCCGCTGATCGAACCGCTGGGGAACCGCAGCATGGTGGGGCCATCAACCACGTCGACGGCGGCACACAGCGTCTCGCGGAGGCGAGAACCGTCGCGTGGCGCGGCGATGCGAATACCCGGCACCACGCTAAAAGTCGCGAGATCCCAAATTCCGTAGTGGCTAGGTCCATCAGGCCCGGTGATGCCAGCGCGATCCAACACAAACGTCACTGGAAGCTTGTGCAATCCGACATCTAGCAATACCTGATCAAAGGCTCGATTCATAAACGTCGAATAAACAGCGACGACGGGGTGCATGCCACCAATCGCAAGGCCAGCCGCCGAGGTGACCGCGTGCTGTTCGGCGATGCCCACGTCGAACACCCGGTTGGGATACACCTGCGCCAATTTGCTGATGCCGGTCGGCTTCGCCATGGCCGCGGTAATGCCTACCAGTTCGGGACGTTCACTGGCCAACGCAACCAGCTCGTCGGCGAACACTCCCGTCCATTTCACCGTGGAGGCGCTGGTCGGTTTGCCGGTGGCCGGATCGAATGCCGGTGGACCGTGCATGCAGTCGTCCTCATCGCACTCGGCCGGCGTATAGCCGTAGCCCTTACGGGTAACCGCATGCACGATAACCGGGTGTCGATATTTCTTGGCGCGGCGCAGCGCGGTCTCTAAAGCGGCGATGTTGTGCCCATCAACCGGCCCCACGTATTTGAGTCCTAAATCTTCGAACATCGCCTGCGGCGCCAACACATCCTTGAGACCTCGGCGAATGCCACCGAGCGCATCTCGCAGCGGCTTGCCAATCAGAGGAATGCGAGCAAGCGCTGACCGCACTACCCGGATGACCCGCTCATAACCGGGATTTAGACGCAACGACGCCAAGTGGTTGGCGAGCCCACCGATGGTGGGCGAGTACGAGCGTCCATTGTCGTTCACAACGATGACGACGGGGCGGTCCCGCGCATCCGCGATGTTATTGAGCGCCTCCCAGCACATTCCGCCGGTGAGAGCGCCATCACCCACTACCGCGACAACGGTGCGGTCTCGCTCATTTCGCAACTCGTAGGCCTTGGCCAGGCCATCAGCGTAGGACAACGCCGTCGATGCATGCGAGTTTTCGATCACGTCGTGCAACGACTCCGCACGACTGGGATAACCGGACAGGCCTCCGCGCTGCCGGAGGTGATCAAAATGGCTTTGTCTGCCTGTCAACATCTTGTGCACATACGCCTGATGGCCCACATCAAAAAGCAGCGGATCTTTAGGCGAATCGAAAACACGATGCAAGGCAATCGTCAGCTCAACCATGCCTAAGTTGGGGCCAAGATGCCCACCCGTCCGGGATACTTTCTCTACCAAGAGATCACGGATCTGTGCTGCCAACCGTGAGAGCAGCGCCGGCGGAACTAGCTTGAGTCGCTCCGGAGTGTCGATGTCAGACAATGTGAACGGTGACGATTTGTCGCTCATCATCTCGCTGTTAGTCACGTTGCCAGTCACTCTCACACCTTCCTCGCCGTGCGCACACAAAAACTATCCGAGGCTATCGCTTCTTCATTCCCTTCGCTCTAGCAATGCCACACATTCGACATGATGCGTCATGGGAAACGCGTCTAAGGCGCGCAGCGCACTGAGTCGATAGCTCCGTTCCCGAAAGAACGCGACATCACGCGCGAGTGCCGCCGGATCGCAGGCCACGTAAGCGATTGCACGCGGACTACGAGCAACAATATGGTCAACGACAGCCTTGCCCGCCCCAGCCCGAGGAGGGTCCAGCACCACAAGATCGACGGGCTCGAGCGGAAGCTTAGTGAGGACGTGATCCACCTTGCCCTCATGCAAATGCACCCACGGAAGGTCACCCACGTTTCTGCGCGCATCAGCGTGGGCTGCCTTATCCGCTTCTACGGCAATGACTGAGCCAGTTTCGCCTACAGGTTCAGCCAAAGCGCCAGCAAACAGACCCACACCGCTATACAAATCGAATGCGGTCTCTCCGGGTTGTGGCCGCAGAAACTCCATGACTGTTGTCGCAAATGTCGCGGCAGCCAACGGGTGTACCTGCCAAAAACCGCCCGCGTGCACCCGCCAGCGACGCCCAATGGCAACCTCGGTCAACCGCCGTGCACCCGCTACAGCCACATGCTTTCGGGCGCCGCGTGGCGAATGTGCATCGCCTGATGGTGCTGCGGAAAGCACTCCGATTTGGTCAGTGCTCGAGACCGCCACCTCCACATCGGAGCCAGGCTGCCACAACTGAGTCATTAACTGGGCATCGTTAATCCGCGTATCCGCGATCGCGCAGCTCTCCACCGCGACTACCTGGTGCGAACGATGCCGTCGGAACCCCAAGCGCCCCTGCCCGTCGGCAGTAAATTGCACCCTAGTGCGCCATCCCAGACCGTCCCCCGGTGGCGTTAACGGCCGCACCGCAATGTTTAAGCCATCGACTTCGGCAGCGGAAAGCTTGCCAAGGCGGAGGAGCTGATCCCGCACAACCTCTGCCTTTAGCCCTTGCTGACGTGGCCCGCTTATGTGCTGAAAATCGCAGCCGCCACAGCCTCCGGGACCGGCATAGCTACACGGCGGTGCCACCCGGTCCGGTGACGCCCGCACTATCTCCACCGCATCGGCGCGGCAATATGACCCGCCTCGATCATCGGTAATTTCGGCGATCACCCGCTCACCGGGGATCGCATGCCGCACAAATACGACCCGTCCCTCATGCCGTGCCACGCAATGCCCGCCGTGGGCAATCGCGCCCACGTCTAGCTCCAGCCGTGCTCCCTTAGTCACTATCGCCCCAATTTCAATGCATACGGACTCGTTGCGGCATCGCCATGCTCAACAGTAACCAGCAATGTAACGGCTACTTGTTCATGCTCGTGACGCCGGCGTTCTGTGCGAGATCACCGGGCTGACACTCCGCGCCCAACCCATCGGTCCTATGAGGTCCGGGTTTGCCTGTCCCGCGTCGCATCTTCGTTAGCGGAAGGTTCACGCTCGGTTCGGTCAACACCGCGACGCACATCTCCAGGCGGTTCCCAAGGAGACACACTCTGGCGGCGCTCGCTGGAGCGGAGTTGCCAAGGAACACTCGTGACCATTATCCCCGGCACAAATCGCAGTCTAGTTTTTAGCCGTAGCGCGCTTTGATTGTGGAGCAGATTCTCCCACCATCGGCCGACCACGTATTCCGGGATAAAAACTGTGACAACATCCCGAGGGCTTCGGCGACGAATATTTTTGACGTATTCAATAATGGGCCTTGTTATTTCCCGATACGGCGAATCAACGACAGTGAGGGTAATAGGAATTCCCCGTTCATCCCATTCCCTTTGCAGTTCTTCAGTATCGGCGCGATCCACGCTCACCGTAATCGCGGTGAGGGTGTCAGGATGCGTCGCTCGCGCATATGCCAATGCCCTCATTGCCGGCAAATGCAGAATAGACACCAACACCACGGCATGGTTTCGTGCCGGCAGCATAGGACGCTGTTCGGTCGACGTAAGTTCGGTACTTACTCGGTCGTAGTGGCGGCGAATGCCCACCATGATGAGATAAATAATCGCCATGGCGAAAATTGCGATCCATGCTCCTTGCAAGAATTTCGTCAAAATAACAATTAAGAGGACTGTGGCTGTCATACAAAAACCGAAAAGGTTTATCGCTTGCGATCTTTTCATACTACGTCTACGCCGAACATCGCGTTCGGTCTTCAATTTCCTCGCCCAATGGCGAACCATCCCCATTTGACTGAAAGTAAACGCAACAAAGACCCCAACGATATATAGATGCACGAGTGCACTCGCGCTCGCATGAAAGCCAACTAGCAGCGCACACGCTAAAATAGCGAGGAAGAGAATTCCATTTGAAAACGCCAGCCGGTCACCTCTGGTGTGTAATTGTCTCGGCAGGTACCTGCGCTGCGCCAAGATTGATCCTAAAACCGGAAACCCATTAAAGGCGGTATTGGCAGCCAAGAGCAAAATCAATGCCGTACATGCGATAACTACGTAGAACGCCAAGTGAAAGCTTCCGAAAACCGCTTCGGCAAGCTGCCCGACTACTGTTTTTTGTTGATAACCATGGGGCATTCCGCCTAATTGCTTGGCGGGATCGTCCGCATACTTAAGACCAACTCTTCCAGCAAGCAGCACGATTCCCATCATCATCGAAATAGCAAGCGCGCCGAGCAACGCTAAAGTAGTAGCCGCATTCTTACTCTTCGGTTTCCGGAAAGCCGGAACACCGTTGCTAATTGCCTCCACACCCGTAAGCGCGGCTGACCCAGAAGAAAAGGCACGCATCATCAAGAAGACTAACGCTATGCCAACAAAACTCCCCTTGCCTCGTAATTCAAAACCGGCGCTTTCAGCTTGTACATCATTATTTAAGATAACAATGCGAAAGAACCCATAGCCAACCATTCCCAAAATAGAAATCATGAACGCATAACTTGGAATAGCGAATGCCAATCCAGACTCTCGCACACCACGAAGGTTTGCGGCGGTCAATAACGCGACAATCACCAGTGACATGCCCACCTTGTGGGCGTTTAGCCACGGAATGGCCGAGCCAGCATTTTCTACCCCAGAAGCCACAGAAACCGCGACCGTCAATACGTAGTCAACGAGCAGTGCGCTAGCCACGACCATGCCCAATCTGGGGCCCAAATTGGTGGTGGTCACCTCAAAATCTCCGCCACCGGACGGGTAGGCACGTACATTTTGCCGATTCGAGGCCACCACGGCCAGGAATACCACCGCGATTGCCAGTGCGATCCACGGTGAAAGCTGATACACCGAGAGCCCAGCCACACTCAGAGTCGCGAAGATTTCAGCCGGCGCATACGCGACTGAGGACAGCGCGTCCGAGGCAAACACGGGCAGGGCAATGCGCTTAGGCAACAGGGTTTCGCTCAGGCGGTCGCTCCGGAATGGACGGCCCACCATCATGCGCTTTAACAAACCGATCGGCGATGGCACGAGCCCATCCAACCGGATTTATTCACCATGCGGGGGACGGCTTCCCGTAACTCGCCCACTTTTAGCGGATTACCCGCACTATTTTGTGCCAAAATTGCGGGCAATCCGCAAAAAAGCAAAAGCAGCAAAGGGAACAACGTGCATGTGGTGATCATGGGCTGCGGGCGAGTGGGGGCAACGCTCGCCACCGCACTGGAACAGCGAGGTCATTCGGTCGCCGTCATCGATCAGGAAGAAAGCGCGTTTCGTCGCCTTTCCACTGAGTTCACTGGCGAGACTGTCACCGGAAATGGCTTCGATCGTGCTGTCCTCATCGCGGCGGGAATCGAGCACGCCGACGCGTTCGCAGCCGTCAGCAACGGCGACAATTCCAACATCATCTCTGCTCGCGTTGCTCGGGAAAATTTTGACGTCCACAAGGTGGTAGCCCGCATTTACGATCCTGGTCGAGCGGAGGTCTACGAACGGCTCGGCATCCCGACGGTTGCCACTGCCCGATGGACCGCCAAACGCATCTTGGGAGAGCTCTCGCCAGACGAAGATCGTGAGGTGTGGCGAGACCCCACGAGCTCTGTGGCGATACTCGAAGCGCCCATACATCCCGGCTGGATAGGACGGCGCATCTCCTCTTTGGAGGATGCTATCGGTGTACGGGTTGCGTATTTGACCCGATTTGGACTGGCAACCTTGCCCACTCCGTCACTGGTCGTACAAGAGGGCGATCAGATATTTGTGCTCACTACTGATGAGTTGACCGGACACATCATGACGACAAGCGGCAGCGCGCCGAGTGGCGGCGAGGCAAGCGATGGGGGCGCGGGATGAAGGTCGCGATTGCCGGAGCTGGGAACGTTGGTTGTTCCATCGCCAATGAGCTCACCGAACACGGCCACGAAATTTTACTTCTGGAAAAAGAGCCTTCAGCTATTTCTCCAGCTCTGGCTCCTGAGGCGCGCTGGGTACTCGCGGACGCTTGTGAATTGTCCTCTTTGGAGGAAGCGGGCGCGGCGCGTTGCGACGTCATGGTGGCAGCGACGGGTGATGACAAGGTCAACTTAGTGGTGTCGCTCCTCGCGAAGACCGAGTTCGCCATAGAGCGAGTCGTGGCACGGGTTAACCGGGCCGAAAATGAGTGGCTCTTTACTGAGCAATGGGGGGTAGATGTCCCTGTGAGTAAGCCACGGGTCATCGCCGCGCTGGTCGAAGAGGCCGTCAGCGTCGGCGAACTCGTGCGTCTGATGTCGTTTCGGCAAGGGGCTGCGAACCTCGTCGAGATGACCTTGACCGAGAACGCTCCCCAGGTGGGAACGGCGGTCCGCGATCTGTCGCTGCCTCGAGATGCATCGTTGGTGGCGATCGTTCGCGGGGCTAGGGTCCTCACTCCGTCACTAGACGATCCGGTAGAGGCCGGCGATGAGCTCATGTTCCTGTGCCAGGCAAGCGTAGAACCACAGCTGCAAGCGCTGTTCTCGTCGCCAGCGCCATAGAGCGAGCATCCTAAACGCCGTATAAGCTACGCGGACTCTCTTACGCGGACGGTCTACAACAGACGCAGAATGCTTTCGGTGGTGTCGACTTCTCCCATGCGCGGAAATATGGTGACTAGCGCCCGCTCTTGCGCCTCCCGATTGCTGTCGGTCATCGCGTCACTGGCGAACGTGAGGTTATATCCGTGTTCAAAAGCGGCGCGCGCCGTCGACTCGACCCCCACACTCGTGGAGATTCCAGCCAGCACGATCCCGGTCACCCCACGACGTCGTAACTGCAGATCTAGTTCGGTTCCGTAAAAAGCACCCCATTGACGTTTGGTGATGACTACATCGGACGGTTGCTGATCGAGCTCCGCGATGAGCTCAGCGAAATCTTCCCTCGGTGTCCCGGTGGGCTGCGGCTGCGGCTGCGCTCGCGGCCGCAGGCGGTCAGCGCCGTCAGCAGAGAAAGCAACGCGCACCAGAACCACTGGTTGCTGGGCAGCGCGAAATGCGGCAGCAAGTCGCGCGACATTGCCGACCACGTGCTCCACCGGGTCGACGTGCGGTAACTCGACAATTCCGCGTTGCATGTCGATGAGCACCAATGCGGTGTGGGGGTCCAAGATGGTGGCAGGCATAGCGCGGACTATAGCGTTTCACTGTTCTTGGCCGCATTATCGGCGAACACCACTCGTCGTCCACACCAGACGGTGACGGCTAGCGCGGCGGCATATGGCGCGATGCCCACGATGCGCGCAATTCCCAGTCCGATCGGCATACTCAACAGATAGAAAACAAGTTGTACGCCGCCACGCAACACAAACATCGCCGCCCACATGATCGATAGCCAGGTAAATGCCCGCATTAGTCGTGGTCGCTGCTGCCAGTCGCCGTCGGCTCCGGTAACCAGCGACCAGGCATAGCCCACCAGCGGTCGACGAATCGCCGCGGAGATCCCAAATGCCGTCGCATAAACGAAATTCAATGCGATGCCGGGCAGGTAAAAATCCTGTGCCCGTCCCGTCTTCGCCGCGAAGATGGCTGCGATCACCACCCCAAACAGCCCGGTCACCGCATGCCGGATCGAGTCACGTTGCAGCAGCCGAATCGCCGCAATAACCACGGCGGCACCCACCGCAGCCCACAACGCCGGCTTGAGGCCAGCAACAATATTGATGGCGACAAACACCACCACCGGCACGGTGGTCTCCAGCATGCCGCGAACGCCACCGATTTGATCGGTCACCGCCTTGCGCAACTCGGCATTGTGCGGCGCCTCGCCCGGGCTGGATTTTTTTTGGTCCATCGCATCGTCCATCTCCGCTGATGGCGCCTGCTCAGACTCGTTTGTCTGCTCGCCAGTTGTCACAAGAAATCCGGCTCCAGGGTGTAGTACGGGTTGTAGATGACGGGTTGATCATTCCGAGTTGCAACACGCCCATAGACAGTGACGCTCTGTCCCGGTGTGATCCCCACAATTCGACGCCGACCTAGCCACACCAACGACACTCGGCCCGTGCCGTCGAACAGCTCTGCCTCAAGGGTGGGCATATTACACCGGGGCATATAGCAGACCGACGTAAGTCGTCCACTAATGGAGACTTTGTCGCCCTGCCCACAGGCCTTCACTGGCGTCGCGCCCGCTTGGGCGCTGGCTTCCCGCAGATCCTCCGCATCAAGCTCGGTGTCGGAGGCAGCTATTCGCTTAACAAAGCGTTGCCACAACGATATGTGCGACGGGGCGACTGCTTGTCGTACCATCGCCGCACCCTCCTCTCGCACCGCGCTTCGATATCTAGCGCAGCTCGCTGATCTGCTGCTGCCGCTCGGGCAACGACATGCGCGTCTCTACCGACTCGGTGACCCCGTCCTCTGCTAATCGCCTCGGATGCGGGCTCCTCGCTCCCGACGGTGATCTCATCTGGAATGGTGAGCGGAAGATGCTCCTTTGACTGGCCGAGGGTCACTGCCGCGGACCACAACCGTACGCCGCAACACCTCAACCAGTACTGGCGCTACATCCGCGCCCCGACCGGCCACGCCGGTAAATACGGCTCGCAACAACCATCGCGGACCTGTAATCCCCACACACCGGGCCGTGTCCGGACCTTGCTCTCCCGACACCCGCACCCAAAGCTCAGGCCCGAACTCGCCCTCCTGCTCCTTAACGCTGGCGCCTTGTTGCTGCCACTGATGAGTCATCTCCGCGCGCACCTGGTGCCAAAGGCTTTCGTTCCGTGGTGCGGCAAAGGCGTTGAGCTCCAGTTGACTTCGCCCGTCACTGGCCGAAATGCCAGTCAATGCGCCCGCCTCATTTGCACTGAATTGAAGCTGGACTCCCGGCAAGACGGGCACCCGTAGCGAGCCAAAGTCAAGACGGACCACTCCATCGTTCCAGCGCTCACGATCCTCGTCGAGGTCGTAGGGGCCCGAGGGCTCTGTAGCAATGTCCGCTATGGGGATGGCGATCTCGTCAGACTCGACCTCAACCTCCACCGATGTCGCTGCATCTTTACTCTTTCGACGGCGGAAAAACACGGTGCCTCCTAAACGGGATGTACGCCTTAGCGGGTTAACTCAACGGGTCGACGTGAGTCGGCCCCGACTATGGTCGACAGACCTTCGTGTCCCCCGGTGGAGCCGTGACCACTTGCGCCTCGCTCCGAAGGAGGAAGCTCCTCGACAATGCGAAACACCGCACGTTCTACCCGCTGTACTACCAGCTGCGCGATGCGATTGCCTCGAGTGAGGGTTACTGCTTCGCGCGGATCGAGATTGATGACGTTCACTTTGATCTCACCGCGGTACCCACAATCGATGGTGCCAGGCGCGTTGACCATCGACACCCCATATTTGGCAGCTAGGCCAGATCGAGGGTGTATGAATCCCGCGTGCCCTTCCGGAAGGGCAATAGCTACCCCTGTCCCCACTAATGCTCGCTCACCTGGCGCCAATGTGACGGTGCGAGCGCTGTAGAGGTCAGCTCCAGCATCCCCAGCGAGCGAATAGGCCGGAACCGGCAAATCCGGATCAAGTCGCAGCAGGAGTACGTCAACGTCGCTCATGTGTGGCCCCGCCTGCCGTGGTCGTCACGACAAACTCCAGGGACGTCCGCGATGTGCACTGTGGGGCGCCTACCAGCAATAGGCGCCCACAACGCTGTCACTACGCAGCACATTCGCGACAGATCAATTCTCCGTTACGGCTCGATGCCAACTGGCTGCGGTGATGCACCAGGAAACACCGAGCACAGCGGAACTCGTCGTTTTGCATCGGTAGAACCTTGACTGTCAGCTCTTCACCTGACAGGTCGGCTCCTGGAAGTTCAAAGCCCTCCGCGACCTCGGCTTCATCGACATCGACACTGCCAGACTGCGCCTCAGTTCGTCGAGCCTTCAACTCTTCGAGGCTGTCTTCGTTCAGGTCCGAGTCGTCCGAGCGACGCGGGGCGTCGTAATCGGTGGCCATCGTGCGTGTCTCTCCTATGTTGAATCGAATCGTCGGGTCATCATTGTCGGTATCACAACGACACCGAAGCCATCAGCCCTGACGAGCGCGCAACCTTACCGCGCCCGGTGCCGCATAGACGCATGCGGCGCCGAATGTATTCCTGATGTGATCCAAAAGACACCAACCCACTACCCGATAGGGTTCCGGACATGCATTTTTGGTGGAGTGCCAGATGAGTATCTCTCGGCTTCGCGCCTTGGTGGTCATGAGCGTTCTCGCGGTCGCCGCGATCACGATGATTATCTGGACAATCACGCGTGATTCGCAGGAGGGTGCCTCCAATAATGCAAACTGCGCGGTGTCCGCGAAGAAGGCGGCCGCTATTCCAGCACCGCAGCACATCAAAGTGAGGGTACTGAACGCCACGGACCGCCCCAATTTAGCGTCCTCGATCAAAGATCAGCTAGTACAACGCGGCTTCAACGTGGTGGGTGTCGACAACTCTGACACCTCTATTGAGGGAGTGGCGGAAGTCCACTTCGGACCAAAAGTATCTGGAGCCGCGCAGCTAGTACAAGCACAGGTCCCCCATGCCCAGTCATTGCCGGACGACATCACCAGCGACGTCGTCGAATTGATCCTGGGTCCGAAGTTTGAGTCTTTGACTCCCACAAATCAGGTCGCCAAGACACTCAAACATCTAGGTAAGCCCGCTTTGGCCAGCACGGGTTGTGTGGAACAAGCGGTCACCTCCTAGAATTCCTAGGACCGGTTCGACTCATGCCATTGACTACGCGCGAACGCCGGAAATGTGCGAACAGCCGACACACCTGCCGACCGTTTAGCCCCCGGCACTAGTCCAAAGAGGTCCATAGCCAGGCGTTAACCTTGCAACCCACGGGTGCCGGGGGGTCGGGTTTGTCGAACTCGGAGCTACAATTCGTTGCCAGCTACCGCATCACCTCGATCCGGTGGCAGCCCGACATCGTTAGTTAAACCCGACCGGTGTCAAAAACCGACAAATTTCCCGTGCGCCCGCGCCGATTGCCGCGCCTATTCGGAAGGTCATTCGTGACAGCCGCTGACCGCACCCCTGCTCGATCCGACATCATCAGCACACTGGTGGACACGTTGAGTGCTCGAGCTCAACCAGCTGGCAGCATCGCATCTGGTGAGCTAGCCAAGGTCCTTAGTGAGGCAGACATCACCCCCGCTCAAGGTAAAAAAGTCCTTAAAGGACTCGCCGAGATCGGCGTTACCGTCGTGGTAGACGACACCGGCAACGTCAGTCGCAGAAAGGTGTCTGCCGCGCGGTCGGCGACCACCCCCGCGGCAAAGGCCGCCACGGCCAAAGCCACGTCAAAAAAGAGCGCCGGCAAGACCACTCTCCAGAAATCAGCCCCTGTCGAATCGGTGGCAGCGGTGCCCGAGTCCGAGTCGGACGTAGCTGTTGCCACCCAGCGGCCTAAGAAAAAGGCCGCGGCCAAGAAGACCACCAAAAAGGGCGAGAAAACCTCGAAGACTGACGAATCCACCGGCGGCGGCGAGCCGAGTGAGGCCGAAGAGTCGGCGAATATCGCCGTCGATGAGGAGATCGAGCTCTCCGACAACGAAGACTTCGACTGGGACGACGAGGACTCCGAAGCGCTGCGTCAGGCACGTAAAGACGCGGAGATGACGGCTTCGGCCGACTCGGTACGCGCCTATCTCAAGCAAATCGGCAAGGTCCCGCTGCTTAATGCTGAGGAGGAGGTGGAGCTCGCCAAACGCATTGAGGCAGGGCTATACGCGGCCGAGCAGCTGCGGCAAGCGCTGGACGATGGCATTGAGCTACCCCGCCAAGATCGCCGTGATCTCAATTGGGTCATGCGGGACGGTGAGCGAGCCAAAAACCATCTCCTCGAAGCCAACCTGCGCCTTGTTGTTTCGTTGGCCAAGCGGTACACGGGACGCGGCATGGCGTTCCTCGACCTCATCCAAGAAGGCAACCTCGGTCTTATCCGCGCGGTCGAGAAATTCGACTACACCAAGGGCTACAAATTCTCGACTTACGCCACTTGGTGGATTCGCCAAGCGATTACCCGGGCCATGGCAGATCAGGCGCGCACCATTCGTATTCCGGTGCATATGGTGGAGGTCATCAACAAGCTCGGCCGCATACAGCGGGAGCTCTTACAGGACCTCGGCCGCGAGCCAACGCCAGAAGAACTCGCCAAAGAGATGGACATCTCCCCAGAAAAGGTTCTGGAGATACAGCAGTACGCGCGTGAGCCCATCTCTCTGGACCAAACCATCGGTGACGAAGGCGACAGCCAGCTCGGCGACTTCATTGAAGACTCAGAGGCTGTAGTCGCCGTCGACGCCGTCAGTTTCACCTTGCTGCAAGATCAGCTGCAGTCGGTGCTGCAGACTCTTTCTGAGCGCGAGGCAGGGGTGGTGCGATTGCGCTTTGGGCTCGCCGATGGCCAACCTCGCACGCTAGACGAGATCGGGCAGGTCTATGGGGTTACCCGCGAACGCATTCGGCAAATTGAGTCCAAGACCATGAGCAAGCTACGGCACCCGTCACGATCGCAGGTATTGCGCGATTATTTGGACTAGCGTTTCGTCTGACCCAGGGTGAACACTGAAGTGGTAGGGCGCAGATCTCCGAGGCAATCTGACGAATTGTTCTCACTATCGGGAGGCGGCCGTGTACTTTCAGTCACATGGTTTCGAGAGGAGTGCACAGTTCCACCATGTTGACCCCATCTCCACTAACAAATGCACACCGCTATCGGCTAATTCTTCAGTTCGGGAAGACAACTGGCACAGCGCGTGTTAGCTGAAAACGAAGCAGTCCGTAGCACGAAGAACATATCCGGCGGACACGCCCGGAGAGAGCAGAGGAGGAGGACATGACCCCAACCCTCACCCCGCCCCCCGAGACGGCGGCACCATCCGCTGGCGAACGCTGCGACCGTTGTGGCGCTGCGGCCAGGGTACGTGCAGTGCTGAGTGGAGGCGGAGAACTGGTGTTCTGTGGTCACCACGCCAAGCAATACGCCACCAAACTCGAGAAAGTAGCGATCATCTATCGCTCCGAAGACGAGTAAGAGACGGTGTGGTCTCGGATGCTGCGAAATATCCGAGACCACACCAATCACACCATGGCCTTGCGCAGATTTACCAACTACGAATTGCGGCTACGCGTTGTTCCAACTGATCGATAGTGGCTTGAGCGCTGGGTGGCCCACCGCATAGTCGTCGCAATTCAGCATGGATTTGTCCGTGTGGCCGGCCAGTTTGCTGGTGATGTGCCGCGACCAAAGTATTGAGCTGCCGCCGCAGCTTAGAACGTCGGGCAAATAACGACAGCTCCCCCGCTGCCACCGCGCGACTACTGGGCTCCTCCTCCGCGACGCTTGTCCGTCCACGCTGTTGTTCGGTGGTCTGCATGTGCTGACGTTTAGCCAGCAGAGCCGCTACTTGATCGGGAGTCAGTAATCCCGGAAGACCCAAGAATTCTTCCTCTTCGGGTGTTCCTGCAGCTGCGCCCGTGCCAAACGACGCCCCGTCATAAATCACTTGATCCAAATGCGCCGATGCGCTCAGCGCTTGAAATCTCTTTTCTTCATCACCGGGTTCGTTGGCTTCGCGATTTGCCGCAGCAAGTGCGGCATCGTCGAAGAGCTCATCCCGATGTGGTCGCTCTAGTACGTGATCACGCTGCACCTCAAGGTCTGCCGCCAATTCGAGCAGTACCGGGACGCTGGGCACAAACACGCTCGCGGTCTCACCTGACTGACGAGCTCTCACGAACCGTCCGATCGCTTGCGCGAAGTACAACGGTGTCTGCACGCTCGTCCCGTACACACCCACCGCAAGCCGAGGGATATCCACACCCTCGCTGACCATGCGTACCGCAACCAACCATCGGCTGTCGGCCGTAGCGAAAGCGGCAATTTTGTCGCTCGCCGTTCGGTCGTCTGAGAGCACCACGACAGGTTGTTCTCCGGTGCAGGCAGCCAACAACCGAGCGTATGCCCGAGCATTGGCGTGGTCGGACGCGATCACCAGCCCTGCGGCGTCTGTCATCCCCGCATTGCGGATCGCTGAAAGCCGCGCATCCGCGGCCCGCAGCACTTGCGGCATCCAGTCACCGGCCGGATCCAGTGCCGTTCGCCATGCTTGAGCCGTCTGTTCGGTGGTGAGGGGCTCACCCAGCCGCGCGGACAGCTCCTCACCAGCACTCGTACGCCAGCGAGCCTCGCCGGAATATGCCAAGAACATCACCGGCCTGACCACGCCGTCCCGCAGCGCGTCGGCATAACCGTAGGAACAGTCGGACCGAGACCGTGTGAGGCCGCTCCGATCACGCTCATAGGTGACGAACGGGATGGGGTTGGTGTCGCTCCTAAACGGCGTCCCGGTGAGGGCGAGTCGTCGCTCTGCTTCGTTGAAGGCGATACGGATTCCCTCGCCCCATGTGCGCGAGTCGCCAGCATGGTGAATCTCGTCAAGAATCACCAGCGTTCGCCGCGCCAGCACGTGCCGACGGTGAACGGCCGGATGAGCACCTACCTGCGCATAGGTAACCACTGCCCCATGAAAGTCGCGAGAGGTAACGACAGCGGCGTTGCTAAACGTGGGGTCGAGGTGAATGCCCACCGTCGATGCCGCCCTGGCCCACTGATTTTTTAGGTGTTCGGTAGGTGCGACGACGGTGACAGCCTCTACCGTCCCGTCGGCGAGGAGTTCGGAGGCGATGCGCAGCGCGAAGGTTGTTTTTCCCGCGCCCGGTGTAGCCACAGCAAGGAAATCACGCGGCCGACTACTGAGATACTGCACCAGCGCACGCCGCTGCCAAGTGCGGAGAGTGGGCGCTGCCGTCGGGAGCGTCTCCGCGGCCATACAACCCTCCCAGAATCGAACGGCGCAGCGCCGCGATTACCGAGTGTAAATCTGGGGTGCGCACGCTAATGCCCCCGCCGCACTCAGGCGACGAGGGCTCGATCACTCTACCTGGCTAGCAGAGATCGACTGCTACGACACCGAGCGCTGCGGGCAGAGGTCTTATTCTCCGTGAGGGAGGGATTCGTATATCTCCTTACAGGCCGGGCACACCGGCGAGCCGGGCTTGGGGGATTTAGTGACCGAGAACTTTTCGCCACACAATGCGATCACTGTTGTGCCCATCACGGCGCTCTCCGCGATTTGATCCTTGCGCACGTAGTGGAAAACCTCTGGTCCCGTGTCGGCCTCACGAACCTCTGGCCGTTCTAGCGTCTGACTGCTCACGTTCTGCTCCTCACGAGGGATCGCTTGCCCCAAGTTTGCCAAAACCTACCGAGAAGGTGCGGGCATACCCCAGCCCCTGAGAGCCAAATATGCCTTCTGCACCAAATAAATAGCGGAAAAGGTGAACCTGCCGTCCTGACCGATCAGCGATCCTTCGGATTATCGGGGGTGTCTGCGTCGAGTACGGTCGACTTCCGTCCCTCGGCCGATTGGCCACTTGCCTCTGAACCTGTGGGCAGCTCATGCCCAGCTTGCGCCTCCCGCCATAGTGCTTGACGCTCCGTTCGCTTTCGTGGGGGCCGATCGTTCGCGACCAAGACCGCGATCCACGGCAGCGAGACCATGCCGGCGATACACACGCCTGCCCACACCAGCGCGTAGGGCACCTGCGCTCCCACCACCACGGCAGCCACCACCAAGCACACGATTCGGGCACTCATCATGACCAAGTACTGCCGTCTGCGGCGTCTAAATTGGACTTCTTGGCTCTCAGAGGCGTCCGTAATGAGCGGAACATCTTCGTGACGTCCGGCTTCGGAGAACGGATTGTTCGTCATCATGGTCGCCCTGGGTTCTTGGCCGAGGCCATTCTCAACGTTCGCTTGTATTCACGGAGCCGCTTCAACGACTCGGGGCCAGTCACGTCAGCGACAGAGTAAAAAACGTCCACCTCGCCATAATTTCCGGCAGCTTCTCTCCAACCGACCGGCCGCACCCGGAGCTGTTTTCCCAGGAAGGCCACAAAAATCTTTGCTTTGCGTTCGCCAAAACCGGGCAACACACGCAACCGCGCATACAACTCGTCCGCAGAGGTAACTCCTCGCCATATGTTTGCCGCATCACCGTCGTATTCCTTGTGGATTACCGTGGCGAGCTCATGCACTCGGTCCGCCATTGCGCCCGGAAAGCGATGTAGCGCCGGCTTTGTCGCGAATGCCTCACGGAGCTGCGCGGAATCTGTGGCCGCAAGCGAGGAGGCGTCCAACGTGGTGACACCCAACCGCTGCGTCAATTGGAAGGGCGCGGCAAAAGCCCTCTCTATGGGTATCTGTTGGTCCAGCACCATACCCACCAAAAGGGCGAACGGATCAATAGACAACAATCGGTCGGCATCAACCCGCTGACTAATGTGCAAACTAGGCATACATCTAGACTGCCATGCACGCCTTCTCGACACGAGAGATCAACCGGCTAGCCACAGCAACACGGTAGGGACCAGCAGCAGCGCAACGGCGCCCGAATATGCCAGCCTTCGCGCATATGGAGCCGAAGATGGCCCTGCTAGCAGCCGCTCTACTCGCGCCAATACCGCGCCCTCAGCAACCGCCAACGCCCCGTTGGGTGCCGTACCAGCGCTAGCAGACGAGAGCCCTACTCGCGCCAATGCCGACGCCAATACTCGCCGATCGTAGCGATGGCATGCTCGATCATCCGCAACCATTTCAATGAGCTGCCCCACTGCGGCTTTGGCCCTGCGAGCGCCCGCAAGCCACGGCAGCGCCGCTTCCCACGCCGAGAACGGCAGGGTGACTAAATCGTGGTGTTCCACAACATGTGCCTGTTCGTGTGCCAACACCGCCGCAAGCTCCGCCTCACTGAGCAAAGCCACCGCCCCAGTCGTCAGGACCACTCGGGCGCGCAAACCAGGTAAGCAATATGCGGCCACCGCCGAGTGTTCGAGGATCCGCACGGGCACCGAGCGTTCTCCTGCGGGCATAGGGGTCCCCACCAAGTCGAGAATTACCCGGTGGCGGCTCCGTGAGCGCCACGTGCGTACAACGCTGGCGACAGTAACGCCGCTCAACCACACCCACAACACAAACGCAACTACCAGCGAGGACGCGTGCGGCAAGTCAAGGTGGCGGAGTGGGGCACCATCGTGTGCGTTCGCGAAGAAGGCGCTAAGCGCTCCCCACATCGAACCTGACAGTGGGGAGACAGCCACCGCCAAGAGCGCGCCCACCACGGCCAGCCCACTGGCTAGGCCAATCGCCTGCCAGAGCACAAGGCCGGCGCGTGGCTCGATAGATGGCCACGTTGCCCGTGATAAAGCTGACGCCGCGGGTCCCATGAGGACAACCGCGAGCGCCGTTAGCACACCGGCGACTGCGAGCATGGGTCCTCTCTCCAGCTCAGCCTGGAATCGTTATCGCACTGGTGTATGTGGGGTTAGCGCATGTACCAATGCCGCTTGCAATGCTCTCGCCTCATCCGCACTGACCTGCCCAGCAAAACGGGCGAGGGCAGCGGTGCGATCGTCAGTGGAACCGAGGGCTTCGTGCATCAACTGCGCGACGTACTCAGCGCGACTTGCGGTGGGGCGATAGGTATGGGCCCATGCGTCCCGGCACCGTGTCACCTGGCCTTTGTCTTCTAATCGCGACAACACGGTAAGCACCGTGGTCTTTGCCAGCTCACGGTGGAGCAAACCATCGGCGATCTCACGCGCCGTCAGCGGTTTATCCGCCGCCCACAACACGTCCATGATTGCCCGCTCAAGCTCGCCCAACCGGGCCATAGCGCCTCCTCAACGTCACTATGGCAATTCTACGCAGTGTAGATAAGGCGGCTTCGCGCGGAGCGGGGACATCGTTTCTCCCGAATAGCTCCTATTTGTACTAAAAGCAATTGCCAAACTTCACATCGATCACACATCTACCTCACCGGCTCTTCACGGCTCATGAAGCACATTAGTCACGAACACCAAACATCCTTGGAGGGCTTTCCTCCACAACGCACAGGAGGCGACTGGCGATGTGTGCAGCTATGACTATGACGGTGCCAGCCGCAAGGCCCCCCCACGAAACAGAGTGGGCAAGCAAACCAGCGTCTCGCCGTAACGCGGAAACGACCTATGGCCTGTCCACCGACTTGGTGCGTACGTATCTCAACGGAATCGGACGAACGAAGCTTCTCACAGCCGCGCAAGAGGTCGATCTCGCTCGGCGCATCGAAGCGGGACTCTTCGCCGAGGAAGTCCTCGATACCGGGGTATTTCGGGACCAGGTAATCGATGCGGAGATGCGCGCAGACTTGGTGGAGATCGTCACTGACGGACACGCGGCCAAAACCCACCTACTCGAAGCAAACCTGCGTCTGGTGGTGTCGTTGGCGAAGCGCTACTCCGGCCGAGGCATGGCTTTGCTGGACCTCGTGCAAGAAGGAAACCTCGGGCTGATTCGCGCCGTCGAAAAATTTGACTACGCCAAGGGTTACAAGTTCTCCACCTACGCGACCTGGTGGATTCGACAAGCGGTCAGCCGCGCATTAGCGGACCAATCCCGGACCATTCGACTCCCTGTTCACCTAGTCGAGCAGATTAATCGGCTCCACCGTGCTCGGCGCGACCTCACCGTGGAGCTTGGCCGCGAACCTTCCGCCGCTGAGATTGGTGACCTAGCTGAGGTGCCCACAGAGCGTGTCATCGAGATGCTCGGCTACGACCGCGAGCCGGTAAGCCTCGACCAATCGGTGGGGGACGAAGGCAACAGCCAGTTGGGTGATTTCGTCGCCGACGCATTCACCTCCCCCGACGCGGCGAGCGAGCTATTCTCTGACACCGACAATGTCTCCTACGCACTGCTACGCAAAGAAGTCGCATCCGTGCTCGACACTCTTACCGAACGCGAACAGCAAGTCATTCGCCTACGGTTTGGCATTGACGATGGCCGCCAGCGCACTCTAGAAGAGATAGGCCAAGAGTTCGGCCTGTCGCGGGAGCGCATCCGGCAGATCGAAAAGTCATCCATGTCTAAGCTTCAGGATCCACAGCGGGTCGCGCGTTTGCAGCAACACGTGTGGGGCTGAGAAGACAACGACACCGGGTACGATCTCCGCTGAGAGGAGCCAGCGTGAGCGACCTGATTGACACCACCGAGATGTACCTCCGCACCGTGCTTGAGCTTGAGGAAGAAGGCGTGGTGCCGCTACGGGCGCGCATCGCTGAGCGCCTGCACCAAAGTGGACCTACCGTGAGCCAAACCGTAAGCCGGATGGAACGAGATGGGCTGGTCACCGTAGAAGGCGATCGACATCTCGAACTCACCGACACAGGACGACACCGCGCCGTCTCAGTAATGCGTAAGCATCGCCTCGCGGAGTTACTCCTGGTCAACGTCATCGGGTTGGAATATGAGGTCGCTCACACCGAGGCATGTCGCTGGGAACACGTCATGAGCGACCATGTGGAGCAGAAGGTCTACCAGCTGCTCCAGAAACCCCAGGTATCCCCCTATGGCAACCGCATTCCCGGGCTAGCGGAGCTCGACGAAACCCTTAGTGAGGCGAACGCGGAGACCCCGGACAACGATGCCGTCGTCCCCCTTATTGACGTGATCACAGACAACAAGGTGGTGGTGCGTCGGATCTCGGAGCAGCTGCAGAAAGACCTGGCGGTCATTCACCAGCTGCACGACGCTGGCATCGAGCCGGGTGCGACCGTCATGGTGATTCGTGGAGAGTCTGACATCGAGCTACAGCACAACGGCACCCATGTCACCCTGCCGGAGTCGCTAGCCAACCTGGTTTTCGTTTCAGAGAATTAGCCAGAGAAGTCTGCAGTAGATCAACGCTCGCCCCTTGTTCGGACATCCGGCCGTGACTTGTTGGTTACTTAATCTTTTTGCCTAATTCAGCCAGTTTTGCGATATACCCGTTCGCGTCTCCGTCGCTGGTGCCCTGCTTGGTCAATAACGCCAACGTGTAAATCTGCTTTCCGGTCGACCATCCAATCTCGATGCTCGGCCCCGCGCCATTACCGGCGCCATTTATTTTGCTATAAGCGGCTTCGCCTACGCCGTCCAGCTTTTTGCCATCCTGCGGCTGAAAGGTGTCGGTGAAGTCTTTGGCGCTCACCTGAGTGGTGATGGCGCTAAGCGTCAAGCTTGGCAGCTCAGATGATGTGCTTTGCACCGCGCATGCTTGTGTGCCATTGGATTGGCTTGGCGCTGCGACGTCGAAATCTAGACCCACCGTGTCATGGATCGTTTGGTAATCGAGCGACTTACACAAGCCCCCTGCGTCCGCCGCTGGCGGTACCACTTTGCCCAACGAGGGTGACGGCGTTTTAGGCGCGGAGTTGCTGCTCTTCCCAGTATCTGAGGACGATGCCTTGGCATCGCCTCGTTTGTGATCGAGCTCCCCACAGCCAGCGGTGGCGCCGAGCCCTAAGGCTGCGGCAAGTATCAATACGACTGGTCTGCGTATACGTGCTCGCATGTATGCCTCACAATCACTATTCGGTAAGTGTGCCCGCGCGCCACGCGGCGGCAGCACGCTGGAGGGACTCAGCGCACCCGCGGTTACGCGCTGCGCGCTTGTGCTCTGTCTCGTCACCGTCATGAGCTATCGCTGCCCTGCCTTCGGCGACAACTCGAAAAAACGAAGCGGCTCGCTCGAGCGCGACGGCCAGATCGCCGCGGTACACACCTCGCAACACCGCATCTGCCAACACCCCCATCGCGGCGGGGTCAACCTGGTCCTGTGCCCCGGCAACAACCTCATCGACAGGAGCCAACCCGCGACCAGCTCGATAAAACCGGGCAACCTCCTCGCCATGGCTCGCGCACCACACACGCACCAGGTACAAACACCACAGCGCACCTGGAAGGCTGTCCAAAGGCGCATGGCGCCACAGCTCCGCTAGGGTCTCTAAACCAACGGTCTCCGCGAGACGGATCAGGTCAGCATCCGAACCTTCGCCCCGGCCAGCGGCGATAGCCTTCGAAGCCGTGGCATAGGCGAGCTCTAATCGCTCGGTAGTGTCTGACGCTCCCTCGATGGAGAACGCGTCGATGTTGGGGGTACGCACCGGACGGTCCGGGTGCTGCGATGCAGGCACGTCTACCAGCGTAACCGCCGCGCGCCCGACAAACACCGCAGGTCAGCCCTGAGCGAGCCAGTAGTTGGTCGCGGTGCGTCCTCTCGCGATCGCCGCAACAAGTCAGTAAGCTACAACGGCCGCGCCGGTTCGTTAGCTGGCCCCCGGGACCAATCTAAGCCGCTGCGAGCGGCCACTTGCCGAGAGGCGACCAGGCGGATCGGCGCGGCACTCACCTCTCACCACCGCCACAGCTCGCTCGGCGACGAAACGTGAGCCCTTCGGCTAAATTTCTCTGCGATCGCTACGGTGTGGTGGTGTCGATCGCCATCCGTTCACGATCCTTACCACCGCCACGACCGCTGAGCTCCGCAGTAGTACACGTGGCACATAAACGATCCGGGCCCCTTCGAGCATTGGCGACCCGGTTACTCGCGGCTGTCTCACTCGTCGCCATCGTCGTCATGGTCGTGTATCTCGGCCGCAGCGGATATCGCGACACTACTGGCGGCTCCTTGAGCTTGCTTGACGCCAGCTACTACGCCGTGGTCACCCTCTCCACAACCGGGTACGGAGACATCACTCCAGTTTCCCCGGGCGCCCGGCTCGTCAACGTCTTGATCATTACCCCTGCCAGGCTGCTTTTCTTGATCATTTTGGTCGGAACAACTCTCGAGGTACTCACGGATCAGTACCGAAAGAGCACTCAAATCAACCGGTGGAGGAGACGCGTGAAAGATCACGTGATCGTGTGTGGCTACGGCACCAAAGGCCGCAGCGCGGTGGGCGCCCTCATCGAGGAGGGAATCCCCATCGAGCGCATTGTGATTGTGGAACGCGAACGCCGAGCAGCTCAGCAGGCAGAAGCTGCCGGGCTCACCGTCATCGAGGGCGATGCCGCCCGGTCGACGGTGCTAGAACAAGCCCAAATCACACGAGCTCAAGCGGTCATCGTCGCGCCCCATGCCGACGACACCGCGGTCCTCATCACATTGACCGCACGCCAACTCACCAACGGGCGAGCCCGAATCATTGCCGCCGCGAGAGAGTCCGAGAACGCGCCGCTGCTTAAACAGAGCGGCGCACATCAGGTGATCGTCTCAGCATCGACCGCCGGCCGCCTTTTGGGTTTGTCCACTACTGCCCCACCCGTCATTGACGTGGTAGAAGACCTGCTGAGCCCTGGCGAAGGCATGGCATTGGCTGTGCGCTCCGTGACTCGAGCAGAGCTAGATCGGCCCGTGCGCTCCCTCGACGACGTCGTCATTGCGGTCGTCAGACGGGGACAGATCGTCCAGCTCGCTGGCGACAAGGAAGAGCGGCTCCAAAGTGGAGATACGCTGGTTTATGTCCGAGACGATCGCCCAGCAACGAGCCACGAATCTTAGCTCAGAATTCTCTTCATGCCCCAGCTGCGCGTTCGGCTGTGGATTTCTTCATGCTGTGGATAGCGAAGAGTGAGTGTCGTGGGCGCCTCGGACACTACCGCCATGACAACGATCCTTGGCTTTCTGGAGCATGTGCTGGCATGCGAAGGACCCGTCACATTCGAGACGCTTGTGCAACGACTCCGGCACGAGAACCTGAGCAAAGCGCGCGACCTAGCAGCCGTCGTACGCAACGCACTCACAGCGATGCCCACCGCGATCTCTCTGCCGGATCGGCGTTGGACATCACCACACCGTTTTCTGGACGGAGTGGTTGCTACGCATGTCGTGCGTAGCCCGACAAAAAACCGCGCCGATCTATGGCCAAGGTACGACCTCGCGGCGTTCGGCCCCATCCTGGCGAGGGGGGCACCACTTGCCACTGGTGGTCAGCTCCGAGCAACGCGCTACTCATGGCAACAGCCAGAGATACCCGCGGTCTTAGTGGGGCCACCTGGCTGGCTACCACCCGCACAAGCTGATACCACGCTAGTGTTCCGGTGGCACCACGGTCTTATCGACGTGAGCACGACCATGCTCGACCCACACAGCGACACATTGTCTTCTCGCGAGAACATGTTGCGCACGTTGTTCCTCGAACATCGATCAATCCGCAGCGTTTCGCATATGCGTTACCCGATCGCCAGCGCACTATGGGGCGCCATGCTCGAAGCACCCGACATTATGCGCGCTCCGGTGTCGCCACTGACCGAGTTACTGGCGGGGGTCATCGACTCACAAGCCGCGGATACCCACCGACGATGTTGTCGCTGCGCGGCGTGCTAATTCTTCGCGCACACGGCACCGCTGCTCACGTTGCCGGTTCGCTTGCGCTCAGGGTCGACTCTGGCCGCTCTTGAGACGCTCGCAATGACGCAATTTCGTCCTCAAAATCGCTGAGGGAGGCGAACGCATGGTAAACGCTGGCGAAACGCAAATAGGCGACTTCGTCGAGTTCACGCAATGGCTCCAGGATCGCAAGCCCCACCTGATGCGAGGGCACCTCCGCCGAGCCGGTCGCCCGAATACTCTCCTCCACTCGCTGCGCCAACACAGCCAGTGCATCGTCGTCGACAGGGCGGCCCTGGCAGGCTTTACGCACGCCCGCGATCACTTTGGAGCGGCTAAACGGCTCACTCGCCCCGCTGCGTTTGACCACCGCAAGAATCGCTTCTTCCACGGTAGTGAATCGCCGGCCGCACTCCTGGCACGCGCGCCGACGACGAATCATCTTGCCGTCGTCCGCCTCCCGTGAATCGACAACTCGGGAATCGGGGTAACGGCAGTATGGGCACTTCACCGAGGCATCTCCAGTCGCAGCGAGCGATCGCACCAGAGCTGAGCCCGCCCATTCTGGGGTCGGTCCAGCTAGCCTCCGCAGGGCTAAACTTCTTGCCCAACCACAAGATGTTGTGGTCAGAAGCCGTGCAATGCAGACTATTGTGCTCACAATCGGCATGCAAGTGCGCGCAAAGACCGAGGAGCATCCGCGACAGTCCACATAGTACGTCCTGAATCACACAACATGTCGAACACCTGTACGATATGTTGTTGAGTCGACCCGCAGCGCCCATCGTGGACGGCTTGTGGCGATAGTCGCGACAAGTGGGCGACAGCCTTACTCACCGCGCGACGAGGATGGAGACCGCGTATGAGCACTCCCCACGCGAGACCCCCATCGGCACAGCGGAAAGCCCCCACCCGCAGGAAAAAACCGGCACAAAAAACGGACACCGCGGATGGCCCCGAGCTTTCAGAGCATGCGGATGAGCTACTGGCGAGGCTCACGCCCAGACAACAGCACATTGTGGCGGTCATTCAAGAATCGGTATCCACGCGAGGATATCCACCCAGCGTGCGTGAGATCGGCGAAGCCGTGGGCTTGGCGTCTCCCTCGAGCGTCTCCTATCAGCTCGCGAGCTTGCAAAAAAAGGGAGCTCTACGCAAAACACCGCATCGTCCTCGCGCGGTGGATGTCAGAACCTTGGCAGATGACGGCAGTAGCCGCACGTACGCTCCAGACGCAGCCTCGCCGAGCTCAGATTTTGGCCATCCGCTTCCCGCTCCACGTTTTGTACCGCTTGTGGGTCAGATCGCAGCAGGCCAGCCCGTTCTCGCCACCGAGATGGTCGAAGATATTTTTCCGCTGCCCAAGCAGCTCACGGGCGAAGGCGACGTTTTCCTGCTCAAAGTCGTCGGAGACTCCATGGTCGAGGCAGCGATCTGCGACGGCGACTGGGTTGCGGTTCGGCAGCAACCTACGGCTAATAACGGAGACATCGTTGCGGCACTGATCGACGATGAGGCGACAGTAAAGCGTTTCAACGAGACACCGAGCATGCCTGGCTTGTGCCGCGAAACCCGGCTTACTCCGCGATTCTCGCCGATGACGTCACAATCCTTGGACGGGTCGTCAGCGTCATGCGTCGCATCTAAACGCTCGGCACTCGGCGAGAGGCCGGGCGGATTGGTTCCTACTGAGCGTGCCGACATGCTAAGCGAGAAACGCAAAGTGAAAGCGCCGGAGAACACGTGGACGCAATGTCCTAGTACGGATCGTCAGGTGTTCGATTGCGGATCACCGTGGCATCGAGCGGTGGCTTCCGACGAGGCGGCCGCACTCCCCTACCGCCCAGGCCATTGTCGCGTTGCGACTTCGCGTCACCGCCGCCATATACCGTGCCGCGTGGCCGTATTAACTCGGTCGGTGGGTCGCCCGCGGATGGCCGAGGCGCACCGACTGCCGACGACCCAGGCGGAAGCTGCGCACGTCGCGGAGGCGTCGCTAGCCGCCCCAGTGCCGGCGAGCGCGACCCTTCGTCATCGAAATCGATGTCGTCGCCTGAACGAGCGCGATTCTCAGCATCAGATTCCGCTGTGGCATTTCGCCTGAAACGGACAATGCCCACGATTCCGGCGGCTAGCAGCACGAGGCCGAGCGTTCCTACAACGATGACGATGTGCATGACATCGTCCAGGCTGAGCTTGCTCAACGAAAAGCCGCCGCGCCCGCCTTGTCGGGTTTGCCGCTAGGCTTAGCCGCACCGGGCTTGGCCGGCGTCCACTCATGAATAGGCGAACCGCGTTCTTTCGATGCTGTCAAGAATTTGCTGCCGTCACGGTTGTACGAAATGGCCTCGCCCCGGGGTTCGCCTGCCAATGCGGTACGCCGAGGTTGGCTGGAAGTGAGCGTCGATGCGATGCCCTTACTGGAGATGTCCCACTCATATGCGTCGGTGTAGGTGCGCAACACCACTTTTTTCCCGTCTGGGGAGACAGCGCCACCCGTCACTTCTACCTGGTTGGATTGACCCCCCGGTGGGCCGCCCGTCGTGCCCGAATGCTTGATCGTGAGCGTTCCGGCGCTTCGCAGCGAAACCGTGCGAGCACCACCCGTTAACTGCTCTGTCGGGACATACAATCCCGCTACCCCATTGGAGCTTTTGGTGACGATGACAGGCGTGGCATCGCTTGTTACCAGCAGCGCCGCCGCGTCGTGCGGACCATCCGGGTACTCCAGGCGAAACAGAATTGGGTCAGCGTCTGGGTTCAAGAACCAGACCGCAGCGGTGGGGCGGCTTAGGTCTGGATCGCCCACATCTGCGGCCCAGAGGTTTCCGTCGGACGTTTGCGCAAGGTCCTCCACATCACGGGGGGCGCCATCGTATTGCGCGACACCGACAACCGAACATTTGCTGGAGAGCTGAAAGACGAGCAGCTCACCGCCACCAATACTCGCGTTAACGACGTCGAAGCCTTTGTCTGTGGCAACCATGCCACTAGGGGTATTGATTCGGCTGTCTGACATCGTGCAGGCAGTGGTTGGTGCCGCGACAGCGGGATGTGTTCCGCTGAATGTCGCACAGGCCGCCCCGACAATCGCGAGCGCTACCCATGCACGCAGCAGCTTGAGGCGCTTCGTTGGGAAGGATCGCACCACCCCAGTCTTGCAGACCCCACCCGTCGGTCACCGTGCCCCCGCCACGCACCCATGTATCGAGGAATACTGCACGATCCGGATTTCATCGCGCACGCGGCGCGCGCTGACACGTCATGCGCAATAAGGCATAAGTACCTTGGCAAGACCAGGCGAGACCCGAGCGTGCAGCTCCGTCCCCTCGGGATCGTGCCGAGTGTCGCAAGACCTCGCCCTCGCTATGTACACGATTAATCAAATCTCCGCGATCAAACGGCACACGTGCGGTGATCTCCACCTCCGGCCGTGGCAACGCCGCCTCCGTCGCCGTGCGTAGCCCACTCAGCCCCTCCCCGGTTCGGGCGGAGACGAACAGCGACGAGGGAAGAGCATGCCGCAATTGGAGCTGGCCGTCGGGCGTCATTGTGTCCGCCTTATTGACCACCATCATCTCGGGCACGTCTGCGGCGTCAATGTCAGCCAACACCTCACGGACAGCGGCGATCTGCGCCATCGGGTCTGGGTGTGATCCATCGACTACATGTATGAGCAGGTCTGCCTCTGCTACTTCTTCCAAAGTGGACCGAAAGGCCTCGACCAACTGGTGCGGGAGATGCCGCACAAACCCGACGGTGTCCGTCAAGGTGTACTCGCGGCCGTCGGCGGTGTGCGTCCTCCTTACTGTGGGGTCCAAGGTGGCGAAGAGAGCGTCTTCAACCAGCACGCCCGCACGGGTGAGGCGATTAAGCAAACTAGACTTTCCCGCGTTGGTATAGCCGACGATCGCCACTGCCGGGATCCTATTGCGACGGCGGGAATGCCGTTGCGTGGTGCGGGCAGTAGCCATCGCGGCGATTTCTCTCCGCAGCTTGGCGATTCTAGTGCGTATTCGGCGCCGGTCGGTCTCGATTTTGGTCTCACCAGGGCCACGAGTACCGATACCGCCACCCCCGGCAACACGTCCACCAGCCTGCCGGGAAAGCGTCTCGCCCCAACCACGCAATCGCGGCAACAAATAGGACAGTTGCGCGAGCTCAACCTGAGCCTTGCCCTCTCGTGACCGGGCGTGCTGGGCGAAGATGTCGAGAATAAGCGCGACCCGATCGATGACTTTTACTTTGACCACCTGCTCGAGCTGCCGAAGTTGGCTCGGCGAGAGCTCACCGTCACAGATCACGGTATCCGCGCCATACGAGAGCACTAGGTCGCGCAACTCGTTCGCTTTTCCGGTCCCGAGGTAGGTAGCCGGATCTGGGCGATGACGGCGCTGCGTCAAGCCGTCGAGGACCTGCGAACCTGCCGTCTCCGCGAGTGCCGCCAACTCCACCAAAGACCGTTCTGCCTCAACCAAGGTGCCTTCGGTCCATACACCAACGAGCACCACCCGCTCGAGCCGAAGTTGGCGATATTCAACCTCGGACACGTCGGCTAGTTCTGTGGAAAGCCCCGGTACTCGACGAAGCGCATGGCGCTCCGCCGCGTCAAACTGCTCGCCGTCGAACTCATCGGTGTCGGCGCCTGGGAGCTCAGCACCTACAGGGGAAATGTGAGACAGGGCGAAACGCCCAGAACCGTTAGTCATATCGCTGCCGATAGTGTCACGCGACGCCACAAAACGCACGTGAATTAGGACCGCGGTCAGTGGTCTTACCAGATGCCCGGCCGCACTACGTGGCATGCACTGTGGCACAGCAGACAGTGAGGTCGACCTGGGCTGCCCGGCGTTGGCGCAGCCTGAAAGGATAAAGGCAAGTAAGAGCGATTTACCACCGCGGCATAGCCGCAGAGAAGGAGCCTCGTCGTGGCTGCCCGGATGCCCAGCGCCGGTTTTTCCATCACCGTCCGGATGTCGGTACCCGCCGATCCATCAGCGGTGGGCAGACTCACCACCGCGGTCGGCCATGCGGGAGCGGTCGTCACCGCATTGGACATCGTTGACTCTGACCATGAGCGCGTAGTCCTCGACCTCACCTGCGACGCCGCCGATGGCGCCCACGCCGACCGCGTAGTCGCATCCCTGCGGGAGCTCGACAACGCCGAGGTTCGGAAGGTAAGCGACCGCACCTTCTTGCTGCACCTTGGCGGCAAGATCGAAGTAACTCCCAAGGTTTCCCTCCGCACCCGCGATGAGCTTTCCCGCGCCTACACCCCGGGGGTCGCCCGGGTATGCATGGCCATCGCCAATAACCCCGACGATGCCCGGCGCCTCACCATAAAGCGCAACACCGTAGCTGTCGTCAGCGACGGCACCGCTGTGCTGGGCTTAGGCAACATCGGCCCTGCCGCTGCGCTACCCGTCATGGAGGGCAAAGCAGCACTGTTCAAACGGTTTGCACAAGTAGATGCTTGGCCCGTCGTTCTGGATACCCAAGACACCGACGAGATCGTCTCCATCGTCAAAGCGATCGCCCCCGCCTATGGCGGAATCAACCTCGAAGACATCGCCGCGCCTCGATGCTTCGAGATCGAACAGCGGCTCCGCGCAGAACTCGACATCCCGGTCTTCCACGACGATCAGCATGGAACCGCGATAGTGGTCTTGGCAGCGCTCACCAATGCACTGCGGGTTGTCGGCAAAAAACTAGGTGACGTGCGCGTGGTGCTCTCCGGCGCAGGTGCCGCAGGCACCGCGATCATTAAATTGCTGCTAGCCCAAGGAGTAGGCGACATCGTGGCCTGCGACCGGATGGGTGCTCTGCATGCCGGCATGCCAGCCCTCAACCCGGCGATGCAGTGGCTGGCCGACAACACCAACAAAGCCGGATATGCCGGCGACCTCGCGGGCGCGGTGCAGGGTGCGGACGTCTTCATCGGGGTCAGCGCCCCGAACGTGCTGACCAGCGATGATATAGCCGGAATGGCGCCAAAATCCATTGTCTTCGCGCTGGCCAATCCCGACCCGGAAGTGGACCCACGCGAAGCCCGCGAGCATGCGGCCATCGTGGCCACCGGGCGGTCCGATGAGCCAAACCAGATCAACAATGTACTGGCGTTTCCTGGCGTCTTCCGTGGCATGCTCGATGCCCAAGCGCACAGTTTTACCGAAGAAATGGCGCTCGCGGCGGCCCGTGCAATCGCCGATGCCGTCGGCGAGGAAAAACTGAACGCCAGCGTGATTGTCCCCAGCGTTTTCGACCCCAGCGTGGCACCCGCTGTCGCAAACGCGGTCAAGGAAGCAGCTCGAACCAGCGGCGTCGTTCCCCACAAAGACTCCGAGCTCGCCGGAGAATAGCTGCGACAAGAAATCCATTATGGGCGGCTCGGAGTGATCGAACATTCTCCCATTGAAACGACGCACATAGATGCTTGAGAACAGGCACGTATCAGTTGTGTACGCGATTAAGCTCAGCAAAGACTTCGGACAATTCGGCGATGACTCCCGGAGCACCGGCCACAATGGAATTGTCCGAAAAGCGATACGGCTCACCGGAAAAATTCAAAACCTCTCCACCAGCTGCCCGGACCAAACATAGACCGGGTGCGTTGTCCCATATCTGGCCGCCGAAATTGACGCAGGCACCAAACCGTCCATGTGCGACCCATGCCAGATCGAGAGCCGACGAGCCCACCATCCGCACTCGAAACGACCGCTCCACCAGCGCGCTCAGCACCGCCATGCGGTACTCGGGCGGAAACGCGCTGCCCCTGGCATTCTTCAGGTTTCCCAACCCCACAGTGACATCGGCCAGGGACGAAGGACGTAGCTGTGGGATTGGCACCCCATTGCGGTGAAGAGTTACGCCCTCACCTGTGGTGGTCGTAGTGTCGATCGCGAGGTATCTGTCTTCCAAGAATGGAAGCCACGTCATCCCGATCACCGGTTCACTTCCGTGCAACAACGCAAGGTTGATTCCGGTGAGTGGAATCCGCTGTAAGAAGTTCGCGGTGCCGTCGATGGGATCAAGCACCCAAACGAACCGCCTATTCTCCGACGCCGCTTGGAGATCGGCACCTCCCAGCTCTTCACCGTGCACCTCAATGCCGGTGCGCTCCACAAGCGCCCCAGCGATCTGTCGTTCAAGTGCTAGGTCGGCAGTAGTTGCGTAGTCATCAGGCGCCTTCGCGATTTCAATCTCTGCGCCGAGACTGCGTCGGAACAACGGCACCGCCTCGCGCAAGACGCCTTCTGCGATACGAGCAAGCTCCGCGAGCTCCCCCATCACGGGGTCCATTCTCCCGTCGCGGAGATTACGGCAGGACCTGTCAAATAACTGGTGGCTTCATCGATCGACACCGTCAATCGCCCACCGGGCACCTGGACCATCACCGTGCCCGGCCGCGTGCCCCCAACACCTGCTGCCACGTGCGCCGTCGTCTCGGAAGACAATGCTGCGGCCGCGGCCGCAACCGCTCCGGTCCCACACGACCGTGTCTCGCCCGCGCCACGTTCATGTACTCGCATACGGACGCTCAACGACAGCGAGGGGCGCTCCTCCCATGATGACGACCCATCGCCGGCCAACACGTTGACAAATTCGACGTTGGCGCCGTGCGGAAAAACAGTGTTGTCGATACTAGGCGGAGCCGTGAGGTCCACCTCGTCGACCTCGCCCTCCGCTACACACACTAAATGTGGTGTGCCAGCGGCTTCCACCGCGATGCCAGTAAACGTCTCATCGCCAATGCGCGCCCTCGACCGCCCCAACAGCTGGGGACGTCCCATATCGACAGTGATAGATCCGTCTGGGGTGGACCGCAATCGCTTCACTCCATCGCGGGTGGCGATGTCGAACTCACCGGGCTCAGCAAAACCAAACCGCATGAGATAGCGGGCGAATACACGCACCCCATTGCCACACATTTCCGCGACGGAGCCGTCGGCATTGCGATAATCCATAAACCATTCCGCCTCAGCGGCTTGCGCCACCGCGTCTGGGTCTTTGGCAGCACGCACGACCCGCAGCACGCCATCTCCACCGATGCCCGTCCGCCTGTGACACAACGCACGGACCTGTTCCGCCGATAGGGGTACCACACCATCGGGATCCGGAACTATCACGAAGTCGTTTTCAGTGCCATGCCCTTTGGCGAATGCGATACTCACACCTTTAGCTTAGAGGCCAGAAGACGTTGCGACGCTGACCACGTCAATCTGTGGATAACCCAGCAGCGGCCGTCACGCTCTCCACAGCCCGTGCCACCAGCTGCGGATCCTCGGTAGAGAACCACCGCACTCGTTTGTCACGACGGAACCACGACCGCTGCCGTCGCACGAAACGTCGGGTTGCTTGTTGGGTGTGCGCAATAGCCTCCGCCTCGGTGATCTCGCCCTTGAGCATCCGCAAGACCTGCGCATAACCCAGAGCGCGACTCGCGGTAGGGCTGTCAGCGAGCCCATCGGAAAGGAGCGCGCGCACCTCGTCGACTAACCCCAGTTCCCACATGCGCAGCACACGGCGGTCGATCGCGGCATCGAGTTGTTCGGTAGGGGCATCGAGTCCTATGTAGACAGAACGAAAGAATGGCTTCAAATTCGTCGACCTGGCCGGGAAAGGGCGCCCCGTCAGGTCGATAACCTCCAGCGCACGCACGATGCGCCGGCTATTGCTGGGCAAGATCGCCGATGCGGCGGCAGGGTCGACCTCAGCCAAGCGGCGATGCAGCCTGTCTGACCCGAGACGTTCCAGTTCGGCATTCCATTTGTCGCGAACGGCTTGGTCGGTCCCGGGAACTTCCATCTGCTCGAGAACAGCGTGCACATATAGTCCGGAGCCACCAGCCACAATCGGAACCCTGCTGGCGGTGTGGAGCTCGGTGACAACACCACGCGCTATTCGCTGATATTCGGCCACGCTGGCCGCCTCGGCGACCTCCCAAATGTCAAACACATGATGAGGAACGCCTTCACGTTCCACACCGGTCAGCTTCGCGGTGCCGATATCCATACCTCGATAAAGCTGCATCGCATCGGCGTTTATTACTTCGCCCCCGCAGCGCCGAGCCAGCTCGATGGCCAATGCGGATTTTCCGGTCGCGGTCGGCCCCACCACGGCAACAACCAGGGACGACGCCATTGAGCGCTCCTCTGCTGCGTCTCTAGCCATGGCGACAACACCAACCCCTATCGGCATTCAGTCTGCGAACCTGTGAGAATACGAGGTGTTGGGTAAGCAGGCGCAGTCGGCAGAACAAGGATAGAAACCCATGAGCGAGACCGATCGCACCAGCACCAGTTTCGGACGCATCGACGCTGACGGCACGGTGTATGTGCGCACCGCTTCGGGAGAACGCGCGGTCGGATCCTGGCAGGCAGGTTCGGCCGAAGAAGGCCTCGCCCACTTCGCGCGCCGCTATGACGACCTTGCCACGGAAGTCTCTTTACTCCAGGCACGTCTCGCGAGCGGAGCCGCCGATCCGCAACACACAGCAGCAAGCGCGCGCAAACTGCGTAGCTCGCTAGACAGCGTGGCGGCAGTGGGCGACCTTACGGCGCTAGAGAGCCAGCTAGACGAGGTCGAACGTCAAGCAGAAAAATCGGCCACCGAGGCAAAAGCGGCAAGGCAGGAAGCACGTGAACAAGCGATTGCCGCAAAGTCTGCGTTGGTATCCGAAGCCGAAAAACTCGCCGACAGCACCCAATGGAAAACCGCCGGCGAGCACCTTCAGGCCATCGTTGACACCTGGAAAACCATTCACGGTGTAGATCGGAAGACCGACGCCGCACTCTGGCAGCAATTTGCCGCTGCCAGAAATACCTTTAACGCGCGGCGACGTGAGCACTTTGCACAGCTCACCGCGGAACGCAAAAAAACCCAAGGCCACAAAGAGCAGCTCATCGCCGAAGCCGAAAAACTCGCCGACTCCACTGACTGGCAACATACCGCGGCGCGGCTCAAACAGCTGATGCTTGACTGGAAAGCAGCCGGACGCGCGGGCCGAGAGGCCGAGGAAAAACTGTGGAAGCGTTTTCGCGCCGCCCAAGACCACTTCTTCAGCCACCGCAGCGAGGCGTTCGCGGCGCGTGACGCTGAGCTCACCGAGAACCTGCGGAAAAAAGAAAAACTACTGGCTGACGCTGAAAAAATCGACCCCAGTTCGGACAAGCACGCGGCCCAAGCAAAGTTGCGGGACGTCCACGCTCGTTGGGACACGCTCGGTCACGTTCCCAGAAATGCGAGTCACAGCTTGGAGCGCCGCCTGCGGGAGCTAGAAGACAACGTCCGAGGCGCGGCCAACGAACAGTGGCGGCGCGAACACGCGGCCGAAAATCCGCTTCTGACACAAATGCGAGAACAAGTTGACCGCGCGAGTCAGCAGCTAGAGCGAGCAAAAGCCGGCGGCGACTCCTCACGAATCGCCGCCGCCCAGAAAGCGCTGGACTCCAAGCGTCAATTCTTGGAGCTTGCGGAACGCTCCGCCTAGCCAACATGAGCCGTCTTGCTGGCGTGATCGCATTCGATTGAGACGCCTGACGGCCCGCATAGCCTCTGATGCGAATTCGATGCCAGCTAGCCTTTCTTTTCCCTGCAAAAGTCGACGATGATGGACGAATGCAGAGGAAAGGAGGAAGACGTGATTAGTGCTCTCATTGGGGCGATAATTGCCGGCGCAGTTCTGGGTGTGATCGCCCGTCTTATCTTGCCAGGCCGGCAGAATATTCCGTGGTGGGCCACGATCGGTGCGGGAATGGTCGCCGCATTCGTGGGTGGTGTCATCGCCACCTGGCTTGGAGTTGGCGACACCAACGGAGTTGACTGGATCAGGCTCCTTATTCAGGTGGTCCTTGCGATCATCGCCGTAGCCCTGGTAGCGGGATTCATGGGCCGGGAAGGCCGAGGAAGAGTCACTTCCAGGCGTTAGTTTCCGCTACTCCTCGCAGGCGCAACCGCCCGCTGCCGAAGCCGAGTGAGCGGCGGCAGTGGGCGGAGCGCCAATGGAAGGCAAACCCAGCATCACCCCCGTTGGGGTGGGTGCGTTGTCGGCGGCCCAAGCGTCGCCGGCACGGGTTTGCCGATGCGCGATCAGCGCGCCACCGGCCACTAGATGGTAGGGCGCAGCGTGGGTAATCACACTGTGTACGACATCGCCAGGACGCACGGGTTTGTTAGCGCCATTGTTTGTCGACACGTGCACCAGTCGACCGTCACGGGCTCTACCCGACATTCGCCCCGTGCCAGCGTCTTTGCGGCCGGCACCGTCAGCAAGCAACACCTCGACTGTGCGGCCAACGAGCTTTTTGTTTTCTTTCCACGAGATCTCTTCTTGAAGAGCCACGAGGCGCTCATACCGCTCCTGCACAACTTCTTTCGGTACCTGGTCTGGCATCCGCGCTGCCGGGGTGCCAGGGCGCTTCGAGTATTGGAACGTGAAGGCACTCGCGAATCGCGCCTCCCGCACCACCGCCAGGGTCTGCTGGAAGTCTGTCTCCGTCTCGCCCGGAAATCCGACGATGATGTCGGTGGTGATGGCCGCATCCGGCATTGCTTGCCGCACACGATCGACAATTCCCAAGAAACGCTGTTGTCGGTACGACCGGCGCATGGCCTTGAGCACACTGTCCGAACCGGACTGCAGTGGCATGTGCAATTGGTGGCACACCGCCGGCGTCTCAGCCATGGCAGCGATTACGTCGTCGGTGAAATCTTTGGGGTGCGGTGACGTGAATCGGAGCCGCTCGAGTCCGTCGATCTCGCCACAAGCTCGGAGCAACTTAGAAAACGCCAGCTTGTCACCAAACTCTGCGCCATAAGCATTGACGTTCTGGCCCAGCAAGGTGATCTCAAGCACACCGTCGGTGACGAGTGCTTGGACTTCGGACAGGATCTCCCCTGGGCGGCGATCTTTTTCTTTGCCACGCAACGCCGGCACAATGCAAAACGTGCAGGTGTTGTTGCAGCCCACCGAGACGGACACCCACGCGGCATAGCGAGAGTCGCGTTTGGAGGGAAGATTGGACGGAAAAGTCTCCAGTGACTCCACAATCTCGACTTCAGCTTGCTGGTTGTGACGAGCTCGCTCCAGCAGTACCGGCAGGGAGCCGATGTTGTGCGTGCCGAACACCACATCGACCGATGGGGCTCGGCGCACGATCTCGCCGCGATCTTTCTGCGCTAAGCAGCCACCCACCGCGATCTGCATTCCTGGTTTGGCTTTCTTGGCCGGCAGTAGCTGCCCCAAATTGCCGTACAGCCGGTTGTCAGCGTTTTCGCGCACCGCGCAGGTGTTAAACACCACCACGTCAGCGGTCTCGTCGGTGGGGGCCAGCCGGTAGCCAGCTGACTCGAGCAGACCCGCAAGACGTTCGGAGTCGTGCACGTTCATCTGGCAGCCGTAGGTGCGCACCTGATATGTGCGCGGACTCGCGGCGCTGTTGGTGGCCGCAATGACTTCGGCGGTGGAGGTAAGCGAGGCAGTCATAACGGCTCCAGGGTACGGCCTTACTTCTTCCGCGATCCGCCTGGTGCTGGCTGAGGCGTGAAATACTGCCCTAGAGCCTGCGCAGTGAGCAAACATCTGTATGCCTGATCAAACGCGTCGCGCAGTTAAATAAACGAGGACACAATGCCTATTATTGACGGTAACCCCACTAATGAAAATCCCAGTTCGCCCGTGACCGGAGTAGGAAAGTCTGAGCTCACCCCGGAGCAACGAAAAGAAAACATTTTAGAAGCTCAGTTAAGGATGCTTCAAGAAATTAATAGACGCGTGGATGCCGTGTTGAAGTCGCCCCACTCTTACGAATGGGACGATCAAACCGCTCTACAAACCAAGGAATTAATTAACGCTCTATTAGGACGCTTTCCCGATCATGCGACAGTAGACGACCTTAAAAGACGAATCCCAGAAGGGCTACACCTTCTAGACATATATCCCTGCACGACGGACTCGACAGACCTTCGGTTGCGCCTGGCGTATAGCTCCGATCCTGATGCGCTTAAATCTGACAAGCTTATAATAGATGGCACGTCACGAAATGAGCTTCCTCGGGCTAGCGACTTTGATCCACCTACTGACGACTTTTCTACGGTAAAAATAGTCTCAGCAATTTCTTCGCCCGCGGATGCCGGTAGGCTAATCTCCCTAAGATTAAACTCCCCTTATGGCAAGCAAACAATTGTCGATATACAAGATCCACAAACTGCCACCAGTGTAGGTACATCAACCAAAGACCATTTGAAAGAAATGCGTGGCGTTCCCGAGCTATCTAACAGCGACATGACGTCGATATACAAAGAGAATGGCTTGATGTACCGCGCCGTAGGACCTAGCGCCGGAAAAGCAGAAGGGCTTGATGAGGATCTAAAAGCTTGTGGTCTGCCACGGACTCCACCGGAAGTAAGGCGCGAAACGTTTACGCCAAGGGGCGTAGTGCGGGCAGCGCGGCAACGGATAACGGGCGGGTTGCGTCAAGCGCGAGTCAGGAAGGCAATGCGGACGAAGCGACATGATAAGAAGTTGGACAAAAAGGGTAACCAGCGTCCAACAACAAACCGCATGGGGCGTTAGTTGCCATCGCGACTGCTGGTCCGCGACTCAGTGTGCGATCTCAGTCGCGCGAGATTCTCTGACCACGGTGACTCGGATTTGTCCGGGGTAGACGAGTTCTTTTTCGATTTGCTTGACAACATCGCGGGCGATCATCTGCGCACCGAGGTCGTCGATCTCCTCCGGTGACACCATCACTCGCACTTCCCGCCCGGCCTGCATCGCAAATACTTTGTCTACCCCCGGCAGGTCGTTGGCGATCTGCTCGATGCGCTCCAACCGTTTGACGTATGCCTCGAGGTTTTCGCGCCGGGCACCAGGGCGACCGCCCGAGCAGCAATCCGCCGCCTGCGTAAGCACCGCCGCCACCGTCTCCGGTGGGACCTCGTTATGGTGCGCCTCAATGGCATGCACCACCTCGGGGTGCTCGCCATACCGTCGAGCCAAATCCGCGCCGATGATGGCATGGCTGCCCTCCACCTCGTGGGTGAGCGCCTTGCCGATGTCGTGCAGAAAAGCACAGCGCTTGATCAACGGAACATCGAGCCGCAATTCAGCGGCCATGATTCCGGCGATATGCGCTGACTCGATCAGATGCTTGAGCACATTCTGCCCATATGAGGTGCGGTAGCGGAGTTTGCCGATGAGCGGAATGAGTGTGGGATGGAGATCAGCGATGCCCACCTCGATAAGCGCGTCTTCTCCGGCACGCAAGCACAGCTGCTCGACGCGAGATTTGCTTTGCTCGTATATGTCCTCAATACGCTGAGGGTGGATTCGACCGTCGAAGACCAACTTGTCCAAAGTGACCCGGGCTACTTCCCGCCGAATGGGGTCGAAACACGACAGTAGTGCCGCTTCCGGGGTGTCGTCGATGATCACGTTGACACCAGTCACAGATTCGAAAGTGCGGATATTGCGCCCTTCGCGGCCGATGATCCGGCCCTTCATGTCGTCATTGGGCAGCTGAACGACACTGACGACGCTCTCCGACGTTTGCTCGCTGGCCACCCGCGCAATGGCGTCCACCACGATTTCCCGGGCGCGTTTCTCGCCTTCAGCTCGGGCCTCGGCTTCAATATTGCGCACAATGACCGCTGCTTCTCGTTTAGCTTCATGCTCAATGGCGGTCACCACCTCCGCTCGAGCCGACTCAGCGGAGAGGTGGGCAATGCGTTCTAATTCGAGACGATGTTCTTCATCAGCAGACGCCAGAGCTGCTTGCCGTCGCTCCACACTCGACTCAATGGCGTGTATGTGAGCTTCCCGACGTTTTAGCTCTTCGTGACGGAGGTCGAGCTCTTTGGTGCGCCGGCGGGTTACGGTCGCTTCTTCTCTCAGCTCGGCCTGGCGACAGCGCATCTCCGTCATCATCGCAACTTTGGTGTCATGACACTGCTGACGAGTATTAGTGATGGTCTGCGCACTGTCTTTTGTTGCCTGGAGCTGCGCCTGCTCAATGATTCGTTTTGCTTCGCTTTTTGCTTCCGCAATGGTCTCTTGGGAAACGCGCTCTGCCTCAGCCCGCGTTGTTGCGACCTCACCGCGGTGCTGATTGATCCGACGCAACAGCTGCCACATGGTTCCGCCCACTAAACAGGCGGAAATGACCAAGGCGAGCCCCGCTACGACGAGGGCAAGCGTAGGGGACAATGGCTTGGCCTTTCTCGTTGCCAGCGGCAGTGCTGGCAAGCCACCCTATCGGCGGGCGAAAAAGTCCGTGGCACGTGCTAGCGCTCATGAACCTCGGAAGCATCCGACACAAGCTCCCGCACCACGCGATACGCCAACTCAGGGGGGTAGCCCTTGCGGGCAAGCATCCCCACGAGTCGGCGGACCCGCACCGATGCATCGAGATGAGCCACTGCCCGCAGACGACGCTGCGCCCACGAACGCGCGACGTCCTCTTCGGACTCAGTCGAAATGCCGCCCACCGCATCGTGTGCCAGCTCCGCCGCTATCCCGTGTCGTCGAAGCTCACTCATCAGTGCTCTCCTGGCAAGGCCGCGTTGGCGACGCTGTGACTCCACTAGCCTTTCCGCGTAGGCAGCATCGTCGATAAGCCCTACTTCGGTTAAGCGATCCAGCACCTGCTCGGCAATATCGGCGGGCACTTGCTTCTTGCGCAAAGTATCCGCTAGCTCAACTCTGCTCCGAGCCCGTCGCTCCAATGACTGGAGACAGATGCGCCGTGCGAAAACGAACGGATCCGCCTCCAGCTCATCACCTGACGTTGCGTGCACGCTGACACCCTGACGAGTTCTACCTGCCTTGCTGGGCTCAGAATTCGGTAGGCGTGGAGGTGGCATCGTCTTCCACAATCCGGTTAATGCCGAGCTTTTCCTTTACCTTTTTCTCGATCTCATTGGTGAGGTCGGGGTTGTCCCGCAAGAACTTCCGGACGTTTTCCTTACCTTGCCCTAGCTGGTCGCCGTCGTAGGTGTACCACGCACCTGACTTACGGATGATGCCGTTTTCTACACCGACATCTATCAGCGAACCTTCACGGCTAATGCCATGGCCGTAAATGATGTCGAACTCGGCCTGCTTAAACGGTGGCGCGACTTTGTTCTTGACTACCTTGACTCGGGTTCGGTTACCTACCGCATCTGTACCATCTTTGAGAGTCTCAATGCGACGGACATCGAGCCGCACGGATGAGTAGAACTTGAGCGCTTTGCCTCCCGTCGTCGTCTCTGGGCTGTTATGAACCATCACGCCATCGACGAAATAATTGTGATTTCCTTCTACCTCGATATCGAAGCGATTCATAGAACGGGTCTTTGGCTTCACCTGAATATTGACGATCTTCGCTGGAGTAAGTACTTGAGTCGGTTCAACGAACTCTGGTTTCACTGCGAACTGGCCTCGGAACTTAGGCAACAACTTGTATTCCATACTTGGGTGCACATAAGGCGCCACCAATTTTTGGAACTGCGCTGAAGACTCTGTACTAAACCGCAAGACTGCTTTGCCTCGCACACCAGCAGCTCGCAACGTGATATTGAGTCCGTATGTATCGGAGAGATACTCGACCAAGCGTTGACGAGAACCCTCACTCATTGCTTCTACGCAGATTTCGATACGCCCAGAACCTCCTGCTGTCCGCGCTTGCACACCTTCGGAACGCGTAGTAAAACAGCCATCGTCCATATACCAGATTGCTAGAGCTAGCGGTGTGAGCGCCTTGAGACATTCCCAGGTCAGATGCTTCTTCTTCCCTCCAAAGTAGACAGCTTCGCGCAGCTCGAAAAGCTCCGGCAAGGGAGTAAAGTCGATAAAGGCAGTGCCTTTTGCGTTAGTAGTAGGCGTATGACCAATGTTGCCAAGGAGAGACGTTTTCCAGTCGAGATAGTCGACCTGCTTAATGCCATGGCCAAGCCGGAACCGCACGCCACGTCGGCCATGCGGGTTTGGGGACAAATTTCCATCACCCATGAGCGAACCGAGCACTACCTGAAACTGTTGATCGCTTAGGTGTTTGGTAGCTGCCGATAGGACCCGGTCACCCTCCATAAGCTCACCAGCCGGCCGCCAACCACCAGGAGTTCGAATAAGGTGATTCTCGGTCGCCGCAAACTGCGATTTGCCATTCTTGGCGGATTTTTCCACTGTGAACTGCAAAAAACGCTCAGCCGGACCGTTATTAAACCAGTTGGTAATTCGCCGAGGAACTATTTGATCAGCATTCGAATCGTAGGAAAGAACCTCGACATCCATACGATTGTTAACAATTTTGCCAATCTTTTCTTGTGTGCCATCTGCCAGCGTGACTCGCGTCGAGTAGCTAAAGCAGCCGAACATCACCCCGACCTTCTCGCGCAACTGATTGATGAAGATCGCGGTCGTATTGGCGTTGTGCAGCGCGCCCGTGAGCTTACGTAGCGCTTGGCTCATAAGCCGCGCTTGCAGACCCACGTGGCTGTCGCCCATGTCGCCTTCGATCTCGGCACGAGGCACGAGTGCAGCAACCGAGTCAATAACCAACACATCCAATGCCCCTGAGCGGATGAGCATGTCGGCGATCTCTAGCGCTTGCTCGCCAGTATCGGGTTGAGATACCAGCAACGCATCGGTGTCGACACCCAGCACCTTTGCGTACTCGGGGTCAAGGGCATGTTCGGCATCGATGAAAGCCGCTATTCCCCCAGCGGCTTGCGCACTAGCTACCGCATGCAGTGCCACTGTTGTTTTACCGGAGGATTCTGGTCCAAAAATCTCGATGACACGACCGCGTGGGAGCCCACCGATGCCCAAAGCCGCATCTAACGCGATCGACCCCGTGGGAATAACCGCGACTGGCGGACGATCTTCGTCGCCAAGACGCATGATGGAGCCCCTGCCGAATTGCTTGTCGATCTGCGCCAGCGCAACATCGAGCGCCTTGTCGCGATCTAGACCCGCCATAACAACCTGCCGCCTCACTTGAAACCGGGTGCGAACTCCAGAGATCTCAGAATCTCGAAGACCCCAAACCCACGCCAATACGATGCCTGTAGCTCTCCCGTGACGCTAGGCGATACCTACGACAGATCTTTTGTCCGACCCGAGATCTGTGGATAACTAACGCGCTGTGGATAGCTTTTATCCGAACACCTGTTCGAAGGATACCGCATGGGTGATCTAAGCCAAGCGCGCCACGCCACCACGCCCACGACGACGGACAACCAGCCACACGAGCATGATCATCGCGGCATGGACAGCGACAGCGAGCGCAATCCATGGCCAACGCGGGCGAACCGCATCAACCTGTTGAAGTTTCCTAAAGGAAGCCGACTAAAAACGTATTTAATTCCAGAATACTGTTTAGTCGCATAACGCTCGATCCGAATATTTCCATCATCGGATTTCTTGAATCCCAGCAAATCTTGATCACTGTTCTTTTGTGCACCAACTAGCATTCGATCCACCGCTTTTTCTGGGCTCATGCCCAGCGCAGCTAACGTGTCTCCGTCAAACACCATGACGGCAGTGCCCGAAAGGGAATCGTCTTTATTTACGTGCACGTCGTAGTTGATTTTCATACAACCAGTGGGCACGAAAAGCAGCGCACCCAGCGATATCACCACACTCGTTCTTGCAACACCAAGTCGATGACGACGTCCTCCATAGTTCACCGGTGCGCTTCCGGGATTTCGTAGGCATTGCACACCGCGCGCCATATCCGCTTAAGGTCTTCGCCTTGCGCCAGTGCCTGATCCACCGTTCTGCTGTCCAATTCGGACAGTACCTGGTCTGCCGCTACCGAATGCGAATATGCGGCCCCAAATCGAGTGTCCATACGCCGCCAAAACTCTGTGTATTTCACGGCAGCTAGGGTACTCGGGCAAATCTGTCATGCGCGCCCCGATGATCAGAGCGCTCACCTGTTAAGCGGCTCGGCGGGCACCAGCCAGCTGTGCTTGAGGCTTCCGCAACGGGGTCACACCGGATGGAAGCTCTGTCCTCATGGCGAGATCGAGCTCCGCGAACGCCACCGCCTCACCCACCAGGCGCAAAAGATCTGACAAGCGCACGCCCAGGGCCTCACAAATGGCTGCGAGTAGCTCAGAAGAAGCTTCTTTTTGCCCCCGCTCGATCTCCGAGAGGTAACCAAGACTGACCTTGGCCGCCTCCGAGACTTGACGCAAAGTAAGCCGCTGCGTGAGCCGTTGCCGCCGCAACACCTCGCCCAAAATCTGTCGCAGCAGCACCATGTCTTGCACCCCTTGGCCCGAATTTTCTGTGATCTTGCGCGATCTATAGCTCGCCCATACTACGGAAGCTTTCTGCCACCGTACCCCGAAGCGGCCATCCTATCGGCAGCACACCATAACTGTCCGCTGTCGGATGCCGACCACAACCACCCGCTCACTCACCCGGTGAACTGTACGCATTGATTGCGGTTACTAGCACCCGCAGTGCGGTGGTTACCGCCTGACGACGGATTTCGCCCCGGTCGCCGGCGAACTGGAAACCGTACGTGTCGTTCACTTTCGTTCTCGCTCCGCCACTTCTCGCCACACCGATGAACACTGTGCCCACCGGCTGGTCATCTTGTCGATCAGGTCCAGCAACACCCGTGGTACTGACCCCCCAGTCCGCACCACACTTTTCTCGCGCTCCCTCTGCGAGACCCTCCGCAACCTGCCGACTTACCGGACCGTACTGAGCCAACAGCTCCTCATCCACCCCCACCAACGTAGCTTTGAGGCTCGTCGCGTAGGGCACGAGTCCACCACGAAACACCATGCTGGCACCGGGAATGTCTACGAACGCCGCGGCCACCAACCCACCCGTCAACGACTCGGCCGTGGCCAACGTTTCACCGCGACCGCGTAGCCGGTGAAGTACCTGTGCGGCAATACCCGATGGATCCTGCTCCCCGGAATCCATAGCGCCGCCATGGTTCGTCGTCATTACACGCTCGGTTTCTCGCGATAGAGACGCCGCGCGCGCAAAACATAATCGAAGCCGGTGGCAACGGTCGTCACTAGTGCGGCCGCCATCAGTACTGGCGCCACCAGCGCTACCGCATCGCCGACAGAGGCAAGCCCATGCCAACCCCACAGTCGGTCCATCCAGGCACCCACTTCCGACCAGGGCCACAGATACCAGGTAATCGCGAGCAGCTGCAGGGCGGTCTTAAGCTTGCCACCCTTACTCGCGGCGATTATTCCCCTTCGGGCCACCACGAAGCGCAGCAACGTGATGCCTATCTCTCGAGTCAAAATGACCGCCGTGACCCACCAAAAAACCCAACCGAACAGCGACAGTCCTATCAGGGCACTCCCGGTGAGCGCCTTGTCGGCGATCGGGTCAGCCAGTTTTCCAAACGAAGTGACGAGGTTACGCGAGCGCGCCAAGGCACCGTCGCAATAGTCGGTCCAGGCAGCCACCGCAAAGGTCACTGCGGCTGCGATCAACCACCCGGTTCGTTCAGCATGCGAGATAGCCAACTCAACAATGAAGATCGGCACTAAACAAATCCGCGCCATCGTGAGCGCATTGGCAATGTTCCAATTGGACGGTGCGGTAGCCCGGCCGTGGGTTTGATGGCTGAAGGATGCGGGCATAGTCGGCACAATACTGGGCGAACGAGAATAGCGTAGGGAGGCTCGGTGTCATTCGCCGAGCGTGGCCAACACACTCTCTAACTCGTCTGGCTTCACCAGCACATCCCGAGCTTTGGAGCCCTCGCTTGGCCCCACGATTCCGCGCGTCTCCATCAAGTCGACGAGCCGGCCGGCCTTAGCAAAGCCAACCCGCAACTTTCGTTGCAGCATCGACGTCGATCCAAACTGGCTCGTTACCACAAGCTCAATTGCTTGACGTAGCACATCAAGGTCGTCGCCGATGTCTTCATCGACCTGTTTCTTAGTGGTCGCCGCGGCCGTGACGTCGCTCCGGAATTCCGGATCGCGTTGGTCCTTGCAGAACTTCACAATCTCGGCGATCTCCGGCTCGGTTACCCAAGCACCCTGGATGCGCATCGGCTTACTCGCACCCATCGGCAAGAACAAGCCATCGCCCTTGCCGATCAATTTCTCGGCGCCAGGCTGGTCCAAAATGACCCGGGAATCCGCTAACGACGACGTAGCAAAAGCAAGACGGCTGGGCACATTTGCCTTGATCAGGCCAGTCACTACATCGACGCTCGGGCGCTGCGTGGCGAGCACCAAGTGAATCCCGGCCGCACGAGCAAGCTGGGTAATACGCACCACCGCATCCTCAACATCGCGCGGCGCCACCATCATCAGGTCGGCGAGCTCGTCCACGATGACCAGAAGATAGGGGTAAGGCTTATACACACGCTCGCTACCAGGTGGCGCCTTGATTTCGCCCGTGCGCACCCTGCGATTGAAATCGTCGATGTGACGCACACCGGCAGCAGCAAGGTCTTCGTAGCGCATGTCCATCTCGCGCACCACCCATTGCAGTGCGTCGGCAGCCTTTTTGGGATTAGTAATGATCGGCGTCACCAAGTGTGGAACGCCCTCATACAAGGTCAGCTCCACCCGCTTAGGATCGACCAGCACCATCCGCACCTCGTCCGGCGTGGCACGGGACAAAATGGAGACAAGCAAGGTGTTGATACAGCTCGATTTTCCGGCGCCCGTGGCACCAGCGATGAGTATGTGCGGCATCTTGGCCAAATTTGCGACCACATAGCCGCCCTCGATGTCTTTCCCTAAGCCCACCGACATCGGGTGATGATCCTGGGTGGCTATCGTCGAGCGGAGCACGTCACCTAAGGAGACGTTCTCCCTGTCCGTATTGGGGATTTCCACACCGACCGCACTCTTGCCCGGAATGGGGCTAATGATGCGCACATCTGGGCTCTTCACCGCATAAGCGATGTTGCGCGAAAGCGCCGTGATGCGCTCCACTTTGACCGCTGGCCCTAACTCGATCTCATATCGAGTAACCGTCGGACCACGAGTAAAACCAGTGACAGCCGCATCCACATCGAACTGGTCAAAGACCTTTGTCAACGCGTCAATAACCGCATCGTTGGCTTTACTACGGGACCGAGCAGGCGGACCTGACGACAGCATTTTGGCAGGCGGAAGTCGGTAGTCACCTTCGGAAGCGCTCAACGCCAACTGCTCGGCACGACTTGGCGCAAGTGTATGTTCAGGCGGCGCTAAAGCTTCATTTTTGCTGGGTGCCGCGTCTTCCGTAGCCTGACTTCCCCGGCGACCACGCGGTGCTTGTTTGCTCGGCGCGGGGCCGTTCTCGAGTAAGTCGCCCTCGAAGTAGTCGTCCCACTCCGGATCGGCCTCGTCAGCGAAAGTAGCTTGCCGACGGCGAGCGACGCGGCGAAGTCGTACCGACTTGCTTTCCTCCGCAGCAGCGCCGTCGGGCGAATCGTCCTGATAGGACGATTCTTGCTCGGTCATGTCGTCGTCGCGACGCCCCGCGCGAACACGCCCCAGCGCCACATCGCGCGCGCGGGCTAATTTGGCGGGAACAGTATTGATAGGGGTAGCGGTGACCACCAGAAATCCGAAAAAAACCACAAGCAACAACACCGGCACGGTGACCCACACTGACACCAGATCGATAAGCCCACCCGCGGCAAACCGCCCCACAGCCCCCCCGGCGTAGGACCAGCCATCTGGATCCACCGGTTGTGAACGGATCACATGCAAGAGACCCAACAGCCCGACGCCAAGGCAACTGGCGCCCACCATTACCCGTCCGCCATGGGACTCATCAGGAACATTCCGCATAAGACGAATCGCGACAATCGTCAAAATAATGGGAATGGCCATCGACGCCGAGCCAATGAGGAACCGTAATCCCAGCTGCAACGCCTCGCCTACGGCTGCGGCCTGGTTAAACCAGATGGCCACTGCGGACAAGATCGCCAACGCCAACAAAGCCAACGCCAAGCCATCGCGACGGTGCGCCGGATCTAGGTCACGCGCCGTCGCCGCCTTTCTGCCAATCGCACGCGCAACCCCACCGATACCTCGCGCAACGAGCATCCATGCCCCACCCACCGCACGGCTCACCACTCCACGACGCGCCGGCGACCGTGACGCGCTAGGTCTACGGGGCGAAGACGAAGGACGACGGCGGGCGGCGGTGTTACGTGTCTTGGACATACTGCGGCCAGCCATGTGGCAGAAGGTATCGCGCCGCTGAGCGCACATGCCGCACCGCCACGCCTTTCGCCGTAATCGCCGGCATAAACGGCCTAGACATGCAAAATAATCGGCACAATCATGGGACGCCGGCGGTAGCGAGCGCTCACCCACCGCCCCACAGTTCTCCGCACCCGCTGCTGAAGCTGGTGCGTATCCGAGACCCCCTCAGAGGTAGCCGCGACCACGGCGGCTTCCACCAACGGCGCCACCTCATCGAAAGCGGCCGGCTCGTCGGAAAAACCCCGCCCCGCAACAAATGGGCCCTTAACCACCTTGCCGGTTGCCTCATCGATGACTACCGTGGCCGCGATAAAGCCCTCGTCACCCAGGATGCGGCGCTCCGTCAGCGATGTCTCGCCCACATCGCCCACGGCGAGACCGTCCACATAGACGTATCGGTTATCGACATGCCCCACCACGCGGGCACGTCCATCCACCAAGTCGACTACGTCTCCATCCGCGGCAAGGATGATTTGTGCCGGATCGACCCCCGTCAGCCGCGCAAGATCCGCGTGTGCCCGAAGATGGCGCCATTCGCCATGCACCGGCATGAAGTTACGGGGTTTTGTCGCATTGAGCAGATACAGCAATTCTCCCGCGGGCGCGTGACCTGACACATGCACCTTGGCGACCTCTTTATGAATCACCGTGGCACCCAAACGAGAGAGCGCATTGATGACCCGATAAACCGCTGTTTCGTTACCCGGCACCAAACTGGACGCCAGAATGATGGTGTCGTCTGGGTCAATGATGATGTGCCGATGCTCGCCAGATGCCATCCGGCCCAGCGCACTCATCGGCTCGCCCTGCGAACCAGTACTCATGAAGACGACCTGCTCCGGTGGGAGCTCTGCGGCCTCATCTAACGAGACAAGCAACCCATCCGGGATATTCAACAGTTCTAACTGCCCCGCTATCGCCATATTGCGAACCATCGAGCGCCCCACAAACGTGACCTTGCGGCCATGCGCACTCGCGGCATCGAGTACCTGCTGCACTCGGTGCACATGGGAAGCGAAGCTCGCAACAATAATCCGGCGACGTGCGGTGCGAAACAGCTCGTCGATGACAGGGCCGATCTCCCGCTCTGGCGTGACAAAACCAGGGACTTCCGCATTGGTTGAGTCGGCGAGGAGTAGATCGACACCCTCGTTCCCCAGCCGAGCGAACCCGCCCAAGTCGGTGAGGCGCCCGTCAAGTGGAAGCTGGTCCATTTTGAAATCGCCGGTATGCAAAACCGTGCCCGCACCCGTAGTGATCGCTACCGCCAACGCGTCTGGAATGGAGTGATTGACGGCAAAAAACTCACAGGCGAACGGCCCGAGCTGCTCGCGCTGGCCTTCACGCACAGTCATGCTAAACGGCTCGATGTTGTGCTCGGCGAGCTTGGCCTCCACCAAGGCGAGTGTGAACTGCGAACCCACCACAGGGATGTCCGGCTTTAGCCGCAGTAGATAGGGCACGGCACCGATATGGTCCTCGTGACCGTGGGTAAGGACGATCGCCTCAACGTCGTGCAGGCGATCCGCGAGGGGCGTGAAATCGGGCAGGATAAGGTCGACGCCGCGCTGCTCTGGTTCAGGGAACAACACACCACAATCGACAATCAGCAGGCGCTGGCCGTACTCGAAGAGCGTCATGTTGCGACCGATCGCACCCAGCCCCCCCAGCGGAGTAACCCTCAGGCCGCCCTCAACTAGCTCGGGCAGGGGTGGGGCCGATTCGATAGAACTGGTCACCATGCGCTCGTCGCGCTCCTTTCGTGAGTGTGCTCACCGAAACCGGCCGCACCTGAAATTACGCCGCCGGCCGCGAGATCGTCGGCCAGTTGGGCAAGCTGCTGCGAACTTGCCTCTATGAGAGGGGGTCGCAATGGACCGGCCGGCAAACCCAGTGCGTTCAGCGCGGCCTTGGTCAAAATGACGCCTTGTGTGCGGAATAGTCCGGTGTAGACAGGCAGTAGTGCGCGATGGACATCCAATGCGTGGGCGGTGTGACCACCACCATAAGCATCGAGCATCTCTCGAAGCCGCGCTCCCACAAAGTGGGCGACCACGCTTACGAATCCAACCGCGCCAACCGAGAGCAACGGCAGGTTCATCATGTCGTCACCCGAGTAGTAAGCGATGCCGCTCCGAGCCATTACCCACGATGACGCCGCTAGATCGCCTTTAGCATCTTTGACCGCCTGAATATTCGGATGTTCCGCCAGCCGCACCAACGTCTCTGTCTCAATAGGTACACCAGTGCGACCTGGGATGTCGTAGAGCATAATCGGTCGCTCAACCGCATCCGCCACTGCTCCGAAATGCTGTAGCAATGCTGCCTGTGGGGGCTTGCTGTAATACGGCGATACCACTAATAGCCCATGCGCTCCTGACTGTTGCGCCGCTTGCGCCAACTCGATGGTGTGGGCAGTGTCGTTAGTGCCGACCCCGGCAATCACAGTGGCACGGTCGCCCACCGCATCAACGACCACCCGCAGGAGATCGTTCTTTTCTCGGTCGCTGGTCGTGGGTGATTCTCCGGTGGTGCCACTGACCACCAGCCCATCGTTGCCACCGACATCTACCAAGTGCGTCGCGAGTCGTGCCGCCCCGTGTAGATCAAGCGATCCGTCTGGCGCGAAGGGTGTAACCATCGCCGTCAGCACCCTGCCCAATGGAGGTGTAGAGGGTGGTACAGCTGGACCCCGAGACGCACCGGTCGGAGGTCCGGAACGTAACGGGGTCTCTGCCATGTGAATCGCTCCTTCTTTACACAGCGTTACACGTAAGGCGGTGGAGTCTCCGCCGTGCCGATGAGGTGAACTGTACTCAGCCTTCTGCGACCAAAGGACTGCTTGCCACCTCGGTGCCATCTGGGAGCTCACTGATGACAAAGTCAGCAAAAACATTGCCAGCAGCTTTCTGCAGTTCCCGCAAGCAGGAGATAGCCAAAGCCCGAATCTCCACATCCGCATGCTCAGTGGCGCGCATCGCTATGAAATGACGCCACGCTCGGTAGTTCCCAGTGACCACGATGCGAGTCTCAGTCGCATTAGGAAGAACCGACCGAGCAGCTTGCCGAGCCTGCTTCTTGATCATCGTGCCGCTGGCACCATCGCCAGCAGCCGCACATTTCTTTTCCAGCCCCTCGAGCAGTTCGGTGTACGCGGCGAGGGAGGCATCTGCGGCGGCAACAAACTTTGCGTGCAACTCGGGGTCGTTGGCGATGATGTCCGGCTCGACCATGCTGGCGTCCCGCTCGGGCACATAGCGTTGAGAGAGCTGGCTATAAGAAAAATGACGATGCCGAATGAGCTCATGTGTAAGCGACCGAGAGATGCCGGAGATGTAGAAACTGACTACACCGTGCTCCAACACCGACAGGTGTCCCACCTCGAGTATGTGGCGGAGGTAGCCGGCATTCGTGGCCGTCGCCGGATTGGGTTTACGCCACGACTGGTAGCAGGCGCGTCCGGCGAACTCCGCTAACGCCTGACCACCCTCGGCGTCAGTGCTCCACGGGACATCGTCGGGTGTGTGAAAGTTTGTCCAGGCTACGAGCTGAACTACGGGCGGCACAATCTGTGGCACGGCATCCCCTTACGGTTGGACAAGCCTCAACAGGCTATAGAAGGTACGACTTCGCGGTTTCGCGACTACATCACGGGCTAGCGCCTCGACGAACTTAGGCTAGTGAGGTGGTCCGACAAAATTGGGTAGTCGCTAGTTAGCCCGCCTCGCCGCTCCAAGCTGCCGACTACACAAAGAACGTGTGGAACGGCTGCCACGGCAAATCGCGCGCGACCGCGAACATGAGCCATACCAACACATAGCCGATGCACACCCCCCATGGAATACGTGTGGTCGGCAACTTAACCCGAAAAATACGATCGGCGACCAGGACCACGTACGCATAGATCACCACTGGTATCGCCACAAACGCCACTAAATGGTGGCGTGCTGCTTGCAAAAGGTTGCCGTGCAACACATACCAGACCATGCGCGTTCCGCCACAGCCCGGACAGTCGTAACCAGTCAACGTCTTGAAAGCACACGGCCCCAAGAGATCGGGCCGGTCATCGGTGGGGTTATTGGTGAGCACATACGTGCACGCAGCCGCGACACAACCAAAAATCGCTAACGGCGCCAGCCAACGCGGCCGCTGCCACAGACGCAGAATCCATTCCTCAAATCGGTTTCGCACGTAGATCGGCGCGGCCGGAGCGGCATCCCGCGCATGACCATGAGCCGCTGGGCTACCTAGATCGTTGCCATGCTGGCCGGTAGTTGAGTGAACGATCACCCGCCCACGGTACAACTCATTGCCCAACACAACGCCAACTATCCCGACGCGAGTGCGGCACAAACGGCTGGTGCGAGGTCACCCGCGCGTGGTCCCACGACTCCTGACAGCCCTAGCCAGCTTGCTAAACCCCGCAATTGGAGCGCCACAGGCTCGGCGATAAGGGCAGCGGGGCCCGCGGCGGCGTAGCCCTCCTCTGCGTGTGCCGCATGGGTGACGAGGACACCATTGCGTCTGTCTGCCTTGAGATCGACGCGCGCTACCAGGCGGTCTCCCCACAGAAACGGCAACACATAGTAGCCATGCACGCGTTTGTGCGCGGGCGTGTAAATCTCGAGCCGGTAACGGAAATTCCATAGCCGCTCGACGCGCGGACGAAACCAGACCAGCGAATCGAACGGTGACAATAACGCGCTGACGTCGACTCCTCGGGGAACTCGGGCGCCCACCGCTAGGTACGAAACCCCCCGCCAACCCTCGACCGACACTGGCGTGAGGTCCCCTGCCTCGACCAACTCGTGGAGCGCATCACGCGCCTGTGCGGGCTTAAGCCGGAAATAGTCACGAAGATCTGCCTCAGTGCCGACCCCCAATGCTTGGGCAGAGAGCCGAACGAGCTCACGTCGGGCGGCTACCGGGTCGGGCGTGGGCGTGGCTAATACCGTTGAGGGGATGACACGCTCGGTCAGGTCGTAGACACGCTCGAACCCACGACGGTGAGCCGCCGTGACCTCGCCCGACCAAAACAAAAATTCCAGCGCAACTTTGGCCTCGCGCCAATCCCACCAAGGACCATTGCGGCGGACAGCACTGGCGCCACCAGCGAGCAGACGCTCTACCTCGCCCGCCGTCGCTGGGCCGTTCTCGGTGAGTACCTCGAGTACCCGCTGTAGAAACTCGGGCCTTTGCTCGGCGAGCTGACGCATCCGGCCCCAGGCGTCATTTCGCGCCCGCGCCATCCGCCAGCGCAAAAATTGATGAAATCTGACGGGCACTAGTGACGCCTCATGCGCCCAATATTCGAAGAGTCTTTGCGGACGCCGATACGCCGCCCGTTCCAGCAGCGACGGTGCGTACAAACCAAGTCGACTAAATAACGGCAAATAATGGGACCGCACCAGCACATTCACCGAGTCAATCTGAACAATCCCCACGCGGTTGAATACTCGTTGCAACGCCCGCGCATCAGGCCGACCCTTCGGGGGCTTGTCGGCGAAACCCTGCGCCGCGAGCGCAATCCGACGTGCCTGCGCGAGCGACAACGATTCGAGCGTGCGTCCCATAGGTCAGAACCGTATGCGCATGGGCCGACAAATATGAGTTCCCATTTCATGCGTGAGCAGACGGTACCCACGACGGCTGTTCGGTTTCATCCGTCAAGCTCCCCCGTTGGCTACTCTCGACACGGCAAGCACCGCCGAAGCGACAGTTTGAACCCCCGTGTGGCGCGAAAGATCACTACACATGAGCGAACCATGCATGCATCTCGCTGAAGCTCGCGATGTTACGCCCAGCGGTGACGGCTGCGGGGAATGCCAAGAAACGGGACAGCGTTGGGTGCACCTGCGTATCTGCATGAGTTGTGGCCACGTCGGCTGCTGCAACAGTTCACCTGGAAAGCACGCCACCGCGCATTTTCACCAAAGTCATCATCCGCTCATGCGCTCATATGAGCCCGGCCAAGCATGGTGGTGGTGTTACGTCGACAAAATCAGCTTCGAGATCGACGGCGTTGACGCGGTACGTGGATAACCGACACAGAGATTAGTCGAGCAGGTCTTCCAAGCCCACAGTCAACCCAGGCAGGGACACGACTTTGCGAATAGCCAGCAAAACACCCGGCATAAACGCCTCCCGGTCAAACGAGTCGTGTCGCAACGTCAGCGTCTGCCCGTCCGAGCCCAGCAGCACCTCCTGATGCGCCACCAGACCAGGCAACCGCACCGAATGCACTCGCACTCCTGCCACGCTCGCACCTCGAGCTCCGGTGAGCGCGTCGGTGGTGGCATCGGGCAGGCCTCCTAAGCCAGCCTCCTCGTGAGCCGAGGCGATCATTTCTGCTGTTCGGATAGCAGTGCCGCTAGGCGCGTCCACTTTGGCCGGATGATGCAACTCGACGATCTCCGCTGAATCCATATACCGGGCGGCCTCTGCGGCGAACCTCATCATCAGCACCGCCCCAATCGCAAAATTAGGGGCAATGACGATGCCCACCTCAGGTTTTGCCGCCAGCCACTCCCGCACCCGCGCCAACCGGTCCTGGTCAAAACCAGAAGTACCGATCACCATCGAAATTCCTTGATCGATAGACCAACGAATGTTGTCCATCACCACGTCCGGCCGGGTGAAGTCAACCAGTACCTGCGCCCCCGCGTCTGCGGCCTCAAACCGCCACTCCCCCGCGCCAACCATAGCCACCAGCTCGGTATCGGCAGCGGCATCCACAGCTCGACACACATGCGCGCCCATGCGCCCACGAGCGCCGAGCACCCCCACCCGAATCGGCTCTGTGGCGACTGTTTCTTCTGCCGTTTCGCTCATGCTGAAGTCCTAACGGTTTGCGATAGAGAGTGTGACGTCCGCTATGACGTCAGCGCCTACATGACTTCTTTCTCCGTGACCGGCCCCACCACAGTCATCATCAACGGCTTGCCCATGAGTTGCGCCGCCACCGTACGTACGTCCTCTAGACCTACCGAAGAAATACGGGCCAGCTCGGCGTCGACTGATCGATACTCGGGGTAAAGCAGCTCACCCAGCCCGATCCGTCCCATCCGTGATTCCGTGTCTTCCAGGCCCAACGCGGTCGCGCCCGCGATCATGCCTTTGCCCCGCGCGAGTTCCTCATCAGTGATTCCGAGATCAGCGATCCGTCGCAGCTCGGACTCAACAAGACGAGACACCGCACCGACATTGCGCGGCTTACAGCCGGCATAGACATAGAAGAGCCCCGCATCAGCGAACCTGCTCGTCGAGGACTGGACGGCATAAGCCAACCCCCGTTTCTCCCGAACTTCCTGGAAAAGTCTGCTGCTCATGCCGCCACCCAGCACCTCATTGAGGACGTCGAACGCATATCGACTTTGGTCGTGCCGGTGCGGCGCGGCAGTGCCGATAACCATGTGCGCTTGCTCAGAATCCTTGTACCGGACACACCGGGCGCCCGCCGCGACAGGGATGACATCCAAAGCGCCGCCCCGCATGCTGATCGCGGCGCCGGGAATCGCGCGGCTCGGCATAGGCTCATCGGCGCGCGCCACACCTTGCCGTACCAACTCCACCACATGCTCATGACGGAGACTTCCTGCCACCGCTATCACGATGGAGTCAGCGCCATAGCGCCGCTGGTAAAAGTCAGCAATAGTCTGACGTTCCATCGCGGCCACCGACTCGGTAGACCCCGCCGCCGGACGCGCGAGCGGATGATCGCCGAAAGCCGCCGCATCGAATAGCTCTTGGGCTTCCTCAGCTGGCTCATCGTCGCGCATGGCGATCTCTTCGATGATGACGTCCCGCTCGGTTTCTATCTCGCCTGGATCAAGCAGCGAGGAGGTGACGATGTCACACAAAACGTCTACCGCGAGTGGCAGGTCTTGGTCTAGCACACGTGCATAGAAACAGGTGTGCTCTTTGGTCGTGTAGGCATTGGTTTCGCCACCCACCGCCTCGATCGCAGCCGAGATCTCTAAAGCCGAGCGACGCGAGGTTCCTTTGAACAACAAGTGCTCTAAGAAATGGGAGGCGCCCGCCTCCAATATGGACTCATCTCGCGAGCCCACCCCCACGTACACGCCAGTACTGACGCTACGCACGCCCGGAATCGACTCCGTGATAACCCGAAGCCCATTGGCGAGGACGGTACGACACACCGTGCCGTACCGTCCCTCGTCCACAACGACAGCCACATCAGGAACATTCGTGCCCGACGAAACGTCGATCGCCATAAGGAACCCGCCTAAGCGTGAGCAGCCGCGGGCGCCGAAGCCTCGGTAGACGCCTCGCCCTCGCGCACCACCTCGAGGCTGATTTTGCCTCGTTGATCGATCTCGACGATCTCGACCTGAATTTTATCGCCCACCTTGACGACGTCTTCGGTCTTGTTGACCCGCTTGCCGTTGCCCAGCTTGGAGATGTGGACTAGTCCATCACGCCCCGGCAGCAACGATACAAACGCGCCAAAAGCAGCGGTCTTTACGACCGTGCCCAGATAGCGCTCGCCGACCTTAGGCATCTGCGGATTGGCGATCGCGTTGATCCGATCCACCGCCGCCTGTGCGGACGGACCATCGGCGGCGCCGACGTAGATGGTTCCATCGTCTTCGATGGTGATCTCCGCGCCAGTCTCGTCCTGCAACGCGTTGATGGTCTGGCCCTTAGGACCAATCACCGCACCGATCTTGTCCACCGGAATGGTTACCGTCGTCACTCGCGGAGCGGTAGGGGCCATCTCGTCTGGCGCGTCGATCGCCTCGTGCATGACATCGAGGATGGCCAACCGAGCGGCCTTCGCCTGCCGCAACGCCGCCGCCAACACCTCAGACGGAATACCGTCCAATTTGGTGTCCAGCTGCAACGCGGTCACGAAGTCTTTCGTGCCGGCAACCTTGAAGTCCATGTCGCCATAGGCGTCTTCGGCTCCCAGGATGTCGGTCAACGTGACGTACTCCGTGCGGCCGTCGACCTCATCGCTAATGAGCCCCATTGCGATGCCGGCCACCGGTGCCTTAAGTGGAACACCCGCATTGAGCAGGCTTAGCGTGCTGGCACAGACCGAACCCATAGATGTGGAACCATTGGAGCTCAACGCCTCTGACACCTGGCGAATCGCGTAAGGGAACTCCTCGCGGGTGGGCAGAACCGGAATAAGCGCACGCTCCGCCAGGGCACCATGACCGATCTCGCGCCGCTTAGGCGAACCAACCCGACCGGTCTCACCAGTCGAATACGGCGGGAAGTTGTAGTGGTGCAGATACCGCTTGCGATTGTCCGGCGAGAGCGTGTCGATCTGCTGCTCCATTCGCAGCATGTTCAAGGTGCTGACGCCCAAAATCTGGGTCTCGCCACGCTCAAACAAAGCCGAGCCGTGCACCCGCGGCAAAATCTCTACCTCAGCGGAGAGCGTGCGGATATCGCTCAGGCCACGACCATCGATGCGAATTTTGTCGCGCAATACCCGCTCGCGGACCAACTTCTTGGTGAGCGCCTTAAGCGCGCCACCGATCTCCTTCTCGCGACCCTCAAAACCGGTGACACGCTCGTGCGCAAGCTCCTTCACGCGATCTAGCTCAGCCTCGCGCTCCATCTTGCTGGCGATCTGGAGTGCTCCCGCCAACTCGGACGTGACCGCATCTGACACCGCTGCGTATACGTCGTCTTCGTAGTCGAGGAAGACCGGGAATGTTGTGACTGGCTTGGCCGCGGTGGCGGCCAGCTCGGCCTGCGCGGCACATAGCGCCTTGATCGCCGGTTTCGCTGCCTCTAGTCCAGAAGCGACTACCTCTTCAGTGGGCGCGGGGTCGCCACCAGCAACCAGAGTGATGGTGTGCTCGGTCGCCTCGGCCTCGACCATCATGATCGCGACCTCGCCGTTGTCGAGCACCCGACCCGCCACGACCATGTCGAAGGCGGCACGCTGAAGCTCGGACTGAGTGGGGAACGCCACCCAATCTCCGGCTATATAAGCGACTCGGGTCGCACCGATGGGGCCAGAGAATGGCAGCCCCGCAAGCTGTGTGGACATGGAGGCGGCGTTGATCGCTACCACGTCGTACAAACACTCTGGGTCCAAAGCCATGACAGTGGCCACGATCTGAATCTCGTTACGGAGCCCTTTCACGAAGCTGGGGCGCAACGGACGGTCGATTAGCCGGCACGTGAGGATTGCGTCCTCGCTAGGGCGGCCCTCACGTCGGAAAAACGAGCCGGGAATTCGACCAGCGGCATACATCCGCTCTTCCACATCTACCGTGAGTGGGAAGAAATCGAAGTGATCCTTGGGGTGTTTGCTGGCGCTCGTGGCGGACAAAACGACCGTGTCGCCTAGCTGCGCGATCGCGGAACCAGCTGCCTGCTTGGCCAACCGTCCGGTGGAGAATGTGATCTCACGGGTGCCGTGTGTGCCGTTATTGATGACAGCACGGGCAATGTACTTGGACTCGTCGGGGTGAACCGACATATCTGTCCTCCTTGCGATAGGGCCGGCACAAACCCCACCGCGCGGTACACCACCGGTCATCGATCGAAGCCCACGGATGACTCCTAAACAGGATCTCCCGAAAGCCACTACCGAGGACCGGCTGGCAGCTACGGCACGGCGGCAGTAATGCCGACATGTCGGTGTGTGGTGCCAACGAGCTCCATGGGCGCCACACAAAAAGGGGGCGACACTCCGCCGCCCCCCAAGCTTTATCGACGCAAGCCCAGCCGCTCAATCAGACGCCGGTAGCGTTCGATGTCGACCTTTGCCAAATACTTGAGCAACCGCCGCCGGCGACCAACCAACAGCAACAATCCACGACGACTGTGGTGGTCATGTGCATGCGCCTTGAGGTGCTGCGTGAGGTGGTTAATGCGGCTTGTGAGCAACGCGACCTGAACTTCTGGTGACCCAGTGTCGCCGTCAGCAGTCGCGAACTGAGCAATGATGTCTTGTCTGTCGGTAGTAGTGGCGACCGCCACGGGCTCTCCTCACATCTCGGTGTGGCCCTCGGTCTTCGTCACGAGGGCAGCGTGCACACCTTCGGGTGCAGTCTCATAGTGAATGCGCTAGCAAGGCTACCAGCCGGTTGGCGCTAGTCCGTATGCAGGACTTCCCGGGTCCTCGCGACATCGATAGCGATCTGCTCTTGTAGTTCAGCTACAGACCCAAAACGGTCCATTGACCGCAAACGCTCCACAAAGTCGACCGCCACATGCTCCCCATATAACGCACCATCGAAGTCAAGTACGAAGACCTCCACGCGCCGTTCTTCCCCGGCGAAAGTGGGATTAGAGCCGACGCTAATAGCTGCCGGCAACGCGGCCTGACTCTCGGTGTCATTACCCGTCCGCCGCAAATAACCCGCGTAAATTCCGTCGCCGGGGATCGCGGCGTTCGGCGATGGCTCCACGTTTGCCGTCGGGAAACCCAACTCGCGCCCCCGACCGTCGCCTCGCACCACCACGCCCTCTATCCGATGTGGACGTCCCAGCGCCCGCGCCGCCTGGGCAACGTCACCGGCGCCCACACAGGCCCGGATGTAGGTAGAGGAAAATACCGTCGGATCACCACCGAGCGAGCTCACAAGCGGATGCCCCTGAACAGTAAATCCAAACCGGCTACCCATCTGACGCAACAACGCAACATCACCAGCGGCTTTGTGTCCAAATCGGAAGTTCTCTCCGACGATGACTGTGGCGGCATGCAAGCGCTCGACCAACACCTCGTGGGCAAAACTCTCCGGAGAAAGGCGACTAAATTCCATCGTGAAGGGCAGCACGCACACCCCATCAACGCCCAGTTCTTCCATAAGTTCGGCTTTTCGCACCGCACCGCACAGCACCGGAGGGTGACTTCCCGGCCGCACCACTTCTGCGGGATGCGGATCGAAAGTGACGACCACAGAAGCGAGCCCACGCTCCTGCGCTTGTCGCACCAGCGTCGAAATGACCTGCTGATGGCCACGGTGAACACCGTCAAAAACTCCAACGGTCACCACCGAGCGCCCCCAACCAGAGGGAACCGCTGTCAGACCTCGCCAACGCCGCATAGGTTCAGTCTCTCAGAGCCAGTTTTTCGTCCACACTCGTTGGGTCCCTCCCCTGCCACCCCACAGCACCGCAAGGTGACTTTCAGCGCCTCAGTTTTTGCGGATTGCCCGCAATATTATGTGCCAATATTGCGGGCAATCCGCAAAAACCAGCACGGGTGGCCACGACTATGTGGGGATCGGCCCGACCGACGTGACCGGCTCACGTCCGGATTGATCTGTGGGCTCTTCAGCGAAGAAAACGCGGTTCCGCCCTGCGGCTTTCGCGCGATACAGCGCTTTGTCAGCGGCAGCGATCATGCTGACGCTATCTCCGCCGACCACCGACGCGACCCCGGCACTGACCGTTGTGGATAGTCCCGGTGCTTGCCGCTCAATGTCGAGTTCTGCCACCGAAACCCGTAGTCGCTGCGCCACGGCCATTGCCTCGCTCGCGTTGGTAGCCGGAAGAAGAATGGCGAACTCCTCGCCTCCGATCCGACAGGCAAGGTCGGTGACTCGGCAATGTCGAGCGAGCTCGGTAGCGATCGCACACAGCACGCCATCGCCCACCAGGTGGCTGTAGTTATCGTTGATCCGCTTGAAGAAATCAACATCCACCAAGATGACCGTGACAGGCTCCCCGCTGAGCTCTGATTGCACCAACATGCGAGCGCATTGAGCATCAAAGTAACGACGATTAGCTAGCCCGGTAAGCGGGTCAGTGTGGGCCAAGCGTTCCATCGCACGACGCTCGTCGGCGAGTCGTCGGTTAACCCGCGTCAGCTGCTGGAGCCGAAGCCGGCCTTCCTCGGACACCTCCCGGGTGCGCTCTGCCTCGAAGCGAGCCACCGCGATCTGGTCCGCGCGTTCGGCGATGTGGTCCCGCAAGCGAAGCTCGGCGTTGAGGAGACGCTTGTGCGCGGCGAGTGCGGCGGGAATGTCTCGGCCACGCTCGTATGCCTGAACGAGCAGTCGCAGCACGGCGACAGTGTCGTGGGTAAGGTCCCACTGCTCGTACAGCGCATCGGCACGTTCGAGGTAGCCAATGGCGCGACACGCTTCTCCACCGACCATGTAGGCCATTCCCGCATGGTGCAGCGCATTTGCGGCACGATGATCAAGGTCGAGCTCGCCCGCCCTCGCCAATGCCCGCTCGGCGACCTCAACCGCTTCGTCACCTCGCCCCAACCACACCAACGGCAGCACCTGATTCGCCAAACAACTCGGCTCCAAGCTCAAATATCCGATGCCGACGGAATAGTCGTACGCCTCGCGCAACTCGTGCAATGCGGTAGCCAACTGAGATCGGGCTTCATCTGGACGACCGCTCTGCATGGCCAGCACACCGCGCCGAGCGCGGACCTCACCGATCTTTGCCGATGTCATTCCGATCGCCGCAGGATCAGTACTCCGCACAGCGATATCGCGGGCTTCACGCAACGACTCAAACGCTCGGTCGAACTGCCCCACCACAAATTGACCATTCGCAAGCGAATTCAGCACGTGAGCTTCACCGGCTAGATCGTCCACGAGACGGAATCCGGTGACCGCGCGGTCTAATTGAATGGTCGCCCCACCGGGATCGCCCAAGAACTCCAACGCCACGCCCAGGAAGAGTTCGCACCATGCCGCTTCGTCCGCATCGCTCAGTTCGGCGCATCGTTCTCGGGTGTCCCGAAGCTCGTCGTAGGCAGCGCGAGGAGAACCTGTGAACAAGGCGCTTTGGGCATGAACTCGGTGCGCTTGCGCCAGGAGTGACGGCTCTCCATGGTTTTCCGCCGCCGCAAGCGCCTCTCGTGACTTGATAACCGCCGAACGCGGATCCGCCGACGCAAGCCATCTGCTCAACTCGATCAGCGCCTGGATGCGGGCAGACTCGCTTCCGGCGTCCACAAGACGCTTTGTGAGCTGATCGGTATAGGTCACGGCAGACACTCAGCTAAACTAGCAGCGGTTACTTCTATGAGTAGCAGGAACCCTACGAAGCGTAACTCTTATCATCGGGAATTGATTCCTTCGCCAGGCACACCCTATTTCGCCCCATGGATTTTGCTTGGTAAAGCGCCGAATCGGCAGCAGAATAAATGCCATTCGCCGCACTGCCTTTCAATACCGCCACGCCCGCGCTAATCGTGACTGGCTTATCCGGGCAAATATCAGACACGTCCAGTTCTGCCACTGCTCCACGGATCCGCTCCGCCACAGCCATCGCTGACGATGTCGTCGTCTTCGGCAGCAGCACAGCAAGCTCTTCCCCGCCCACCCGCGCCGCGAGGTCGTTCCGACGCGCCAACTCAAGCATCAACTCCCCCACGCGACGCAACACCTCATCGCCGGCAAGATGGCTGAAGTTGTCGTTTATCTGTTTGAAATGATCGATATCGACGATGACCAACCCTAGTGGCCGGTGACCCAACTCTGCTCGCACCAACATCCGGGTGAGTTGCACGTCGAAATAGCGCCGATTGGCCAATCCAGTCACCACATCGGTGTGGGCAAGCCGCTCTAGCGCACGCCGCTCCTGCTCGAGCTGCTGGTTTTCCCGCAATAGCTGAGCAGAGTCGGCCTGTTCGTCGCGGTGGGCGGGACGCAGCGACAACACCCGTGACGCGGCGAGCTCAACCCGCCCGCGAACAATCTCTCGCTCCCGGCTTGCACGGTTTTCCCGAGCAACCAGCTCAATCTCCAACAACCGTTTATGCAGCTCGTACGCTGTCTCAATGTCTCCAAGAGCTTCGTTAACAGCGACAAGACCCCGAATCACATTTGCGGTGTCGGCGTATTTGTTCCAGCGTTCATAGGTTACCAAGGCAGACGACAACAGCAATCGCGCCCGGGACCATTCGCCTAGACCCAAGAACACCTCTCCAGCAGCACACCGTGCTGTCGCCACCGCCTCCGCTGATCCCGTATCTGCGGCGCAGCGCAACGCCCGCTCGGCCAACTCTGCCGCCAGCTTCTGCTGTCCTAAGTGGAGTACAGTGATTGCCCTAAGGCCCGCGAGATGCGGGTGCCACTGCGCAAAGCCCACCTCGGCGAAGCGCTGTTCGAGCCAGCAGTACCTAGCCTCAGCCTGTACAAACATCGAGTGTGCGAGCTCATTGTTTCCATCGAGATGCGCTTTTCGCCCCAGACTCGTGTACGCCTCCGCAGCGTTCAACGAAGCAATCAATTGGATCGCGACGTTGCCAGCTCGGGAAGCCAAGTCGATTGCCCGACCAAAATAGCGACAACGCCTCCGCATGTCGCCCGACCCAGCCCTGGCCGACCCCCATCTTGTTCAAGCTTCGGGCTTGACCAGCGGTGTTGTCGCAGCGGCGGAACGTACTCAGCGCCCGATCCGCAAAAAGTACGGCGCTCGCCGCGTCACCCAACAACTCGAGTGCCACAGAACCGTACAGATCACACCACGCGGCGTCGACCGGTCGGCCGAGCTCCTCAAATTCCATACTTAGCCGCAGCAAGTCGTGATAGGGCTCCACATAGGCCTGTTGCGCGATCGTCGCCACCGCCGACGCGTATCCCGCTTTCGCAATCAGAATGCGGTCACCGGTGGATCGGGCCGCACTCATGGTTTGGGCTGCCAAAGTCATCACCCGAGACCGATCAGCATCCGCACACCACAACACCAGCCTGATCAATGCGACAGTGCGGTCTTGGGCGTTGCTAGCGCGGGAGACTCGGCGGATGAGTTCTGCGGTATGGGTACGAGTGGGCCGTTCGGCAAGACGCTCGTACCGCGACAGATGGGTGGCCAGTTCGGGGGTGGCGGGCATCGGATGATGGATCGTCATCCCACCTCACTTCAGAAGACCGACACATTGCAGAGGGTAACTAATGCGCTTCAAACATAGCGCTAGCGCTTCGCACCGTAACAAGACGATCACATTCTGGCAGGCCGTTCCCGTCAGGCGGGTGACTCGGCCGGAAAAACCACCACCGAAGAACTACCGCGACTATCCTCATGCGACAAGGAAACCGCAGCTCCGGCGGGGTCAAAGACACCATAGATGCCAGCAATACCGACAGCTGGAAGTTTTATGCCATTTCTCACTAGGCGGGCATCTTGCGCACTGACCTCACGACGTGGGAACAACGCATCTACCGCCGCGTCGAGAGAGACGGATATCGGCTGAGGTGATCGCGTGAGCTGCTCCAAACCTTGAGCGGCGGCAATGGCAAAACTCCCCACCCGCAGTCTCCGCAACGCCACCAGATGTCCGCCGACACCCAACATATTTCCCATATCCCGCGCTAGAGCTCGGATGTAAGTGCCGGACGAACAGTCGACCAAGACCTCACAATCGACGGTGTGCTTGCCCAAGCGTGACAATTCGCACAACACAAACTGGTCCACCACGACCCGGCGAGCAGCCAACGCGACATCCTCGCCCTCACGGACTCGCTTATACGCACGCCGTCCGTCCACTTTGATCGCGGAGACGGACGCCGGCACTTGTGAAATCTCACCACGAAACTCTGCGATCGCCGACTCAATCTGCTCTCTGCTCAGTGAATCAGCGCTCACAGTCGCGGTGATCTCGCCTTCCGCGTCGTCGGTGGTGGTGGCGGCGCCGAGTCGAATCGTCGCGCGGTACTGCTTTGTTGCGCCCGAAACGTACCCCAACAAGCGGGTCGCCCGTCGCACTCCGACCACCAGCACGCCCGTCGCCATCGGATCCAATGTGCCCGCATGCCCAACTTTGCGGGTGCCGACGATGCGCCGCACACGCGCAACCACATCGTGAGAGGTCATGCCCGCTGGCTTGTCGACCACCACCAGGCCGCTCTGGATAATGCTGTTCATGCCGGCTTAGCGTTCCGAGACAGGCAACTCTGAAGGTTCATCCGCCTCAGCCTCTAAGTCGGAATCATCGTCGACGCGATAAGGGTTTGAGTCACCGGCATATTGCGCTTGCGCCGCCTGCCGGTGCACGTTTTCGTCAGCGGCGCGGGCTTGCGCCAACAAGTCGTTGATGTGCTGAGCATTGTCGGCCACATCGTCCCGCACAAAAGCCAATGTCGGGGTGAATTTCACGCCAGTTCCGCGCCCTACGGCAGACCGCAACACGCCTTTCGCGCTTTCCAATGCCGCAGCGGTAGCCGTCTGCTCGTCTTCATCGCCCATCACGGTGTAGTAGACCGTTGCATCTCGCAAATCGGCGGTGATCCGAGCATCGGTGACGGTAATCATCCCCAGTCGAGGATCCTTGACTCCAGTGCGCAGTGTCTGCGCCACAATCTCATGGATGCGCCCCGCAAGTTTGCGTGCACGCGGTGCATCTGCCATTTCTTTCTCCCTAAAAATGAAGCCAGGCGTCGTGATCAACAGGTGGTGTGTGGAGGGTCCGCATCCCCGAAGCTCCGCGTTCGTCGCCAGCACAGTGGACTGACATCTATCCAAACAGGAGCGGCATCTCAAACGAACAACACCTGAACGGGGATAACACCCTGCGGGATGCCACCCAGTTTTAAAGGCAAGGTTTTCGCTGGAGCGTTTCGCACAAGGCGACTCGTACTAAGTACTCGAGCCGCGGAGAAACGCTCCAGCGGGGACCTTGGCGACCTGCTCACGCGCAAGATCAGGATTCTTATTTCCGTACCTTTTCGCGCATTTCGAAGGTCTCGATGATGTCACCTAGCTTGATGTCATTGAACGACCCCAAGCCGATACCGCACTCGTAGCCTTCACGAACTTCCGTCGCATCGTCTTTAAACCTGCGCAAAGATTCGATCGCTAGGTTGTCCGACACTACAACCCCGTCGCGAATCAAGCGCGCCTTGGCGTTGCGTCGAATTTCGCCGCCGCGAACAATGCAGCCGGCGATATTGCCGAACTTCGACGAACGGAAGACCTCGCGAACCTCCGCAGTTACCAAGCTGCGCCTCCTCGTATTCCGGCTTGAGCATGCCCTTAAGCGCATTCTCAATGTCGTCGATAGCGGCGTAAATAACCGAGTAGTACCGAATATCGACGTGCTCTCGCTCGGCGAGCTCGCCTACCCGTTCTGCTGGGCGCACATTGAATCCGATGATGACGGCTGTTGTCGCCTGTCGCCAGGCCGACATCGTTTTGGGTGATCGCACCCACACCTCGGTGCAAGACCCGCAAGCTGACGTCTTCGCCCACATCGATCTTGAGCAAAGCGTCCTCGAGAGCCTCGACCGAACCCGACACATCGCCCTTGAGGATGAGGTTGAGCTGGGTTTTTTCGCCTTCCTTCATCCGCTCCAACACGCTTTCCAGAGTCGGACGACCCCGGCTCGCTGCCTGCTGTGCATTGCGCTCGCGCGCCTGGCGTTGCTCTGCGATTTGACGTGCGATGCGGTCCTCAGAGACATTGAGGAATTTGTCTCCCGCGCCCGGCACCGACGTCAATCCGAGCACCAAACGGGGCGAGACGGCCCGGCCTCGCTCAGTTGATCGCCGTGATCGTCGAGCATGGCACGAACGCGGCCATGTGCCTCGCCGGCAACAATGGCGTCGCCCACTCGCAAGGTTCCCGCCTGCACCAACACTGTGGCCACCGGCCCACGGCCTCGGTCGAGGTGACCCTCGATCGCGATGCCTCGGGCTTGTACGTCCACCGGCGCGCGTAGGTCGAGCGCCGCATCGGCGGTCAACAACACCGCCTCGAGCAAACCGTCGATGTTGGTCCGCGACTTCGCGGAGATGTCGACGAACATGGTGTCGCCGCCATATTCCTCGGCGACCAGGCCATACTCCGTGAGCTGCTGCCGCACCTTGGCCGGATTGGCACCCTCTTTGTCGATCTTGTTAACCGCCACCACGATGGGCACCTGCGCCGCTTGGGCGTGGTTAAGCGCCTCAATCGTTTGTGGCTTAACACCATCGTCAGCGGCGACCACCAGGATGGCGATGTCCGTCGCCTGAGCACCTCGCGCCCGCATCGCGGTGAAGGCCTCGTGGCCCGGGGTATCGATGAACGTGATCGCACGATCTTTAGTGTCGTGCGCTACCCGCACCTGATACGCACCGATGTGCTGAGTGATGCCACCGGCTTCACGCTCGGCAACCTCTGTGTGGCGAATAGCGTCGAGCAGCTTGGTTTTACCGTGATCGACGTGACCCATTACCGTCACGACGGGCGGTCGACTCACCAACGTCTCTTCCGCAAATGAGGTGTCGATGTCGATGTCGAATCGAGCCAGCAACTCGCGGTCTTCGTCCTCGGGGCTGACGATCTGAACTTCGTATCCCAAGTGGACACCGAGTAGCTGCAGCGTTTCGTCAGTGCACGACTGGGTCGCGGTCACCATCTCGCCCAAGCCGAAGGTCTCCTGGACCAGCGAACCTGGATTGGCGTTGATCTTGTCGGCGAAATCCGACAAGGAGGCACCGCGCGGAAGGCGCACGATCTCGCCGTTACCGCGAGGTGCACCCGAGCCCATGGTCGGTGCGGCCAGGTTATCGAACTCTTGCCTACGCTGCTTCTTTGACTTGCGGCCCTTTCCCCGATTACCGGGACCACCGCGACCAAATGCGCCGCCGCTGCTGCCGCGGCCACGACCCCCACCGGGACCGCCACGGTAACCACCGCCACCGCCGGGACCACCACCGCCAGGTCCGCCAGAACCGCCACCGGGGCCACTGCGGTAGCCACCGCCACCGCCAGCTGGTGCGCCGCCACCACGTGGGCCACCGCCACCACCACCGGCGCCGGGACGACCGCCACCTTGGCGGCCACCGGCACGGTCGCCGCCTGGGCGACCGCCGGTGCCAGCACCGCCTCCGGGGCGCCCACGGTCTGGGCCACCACGACCCCCGGGACGGGGGGACGGCGCGGGTCGGCGCGACATCATGGCTGGGTTCGGGCGCGGACCACCGGGGCGACCGCCCTCAGGCACGCTGGGGGTGGTACTCGTTTGATCTTGCTGCTCAGCATCTGCGCGACCATCGGTCTGCTCGTGAGAAGGCATAAATGGGTTGTTGCCCGGGCTTGCGGGCCGTTTGCCGAACTTCGCCGGTGAAACGCCGCTTCTCGGTGCTTGGTTCCCAGCCTGCGCTGCTTCTGCTGCTTTCGCGGCACTAGCCGCTTCGGTAGCACGCTTAAAGGCTTCTTCGCGGTCTTTGTCCAACTGCGCCAACTGCCCCGCAACGGCTTCTTCCTCGATTTGCCGAGCGGTCTTTCTCCCGTTCTTGATGCCAGGAGGTCCGGGCACTGGCCGTCGCTCAGCCGCCTTTTTCGCCGCTGGCTTCTTCGGTGCTGCCTTGCCGGCCGCAGCCTTCTTGGTCTCTTTAGAAGCGTCGCTGCTGCTCTCGCCTGCGGCGGCTTCGCTTGCGAGCGCATCTCGAAGACGCCGGGCAACCGGTGCCTCCACGGTGGATGACGCGGATTTAACGAACTCGCCCATATCTTTCAACTTTGCGAGCACGCTTTTGCTATCTGTGCCGAGTTCTTTAGCGAGCTCGTGCACGCGGGGCTTGCCTGCCACTGCACTCCTCATCTTGGAGGCCGGCGGCTCTCCCGCGCGACCCCACTACCTCACGAAGTTAGTCATTGCTGAAACTTCATCGTGTGCTCATGTTTTGTCTAACCTGCCTTTATCTAGTGCTGTCCGATGCGTGTACCGCACGAACTCTGGTATTTCACACACCGGTGACCGAAACGCCGCAGCGAGCGACAGGCACTTATTGGCCCGCCGTCCGCTGATCGCCGACCAAACTCCGCACCGCGGAAAGGTCGAGCTCCCCCGAACACCGTAGAGCGCGCCCAAAGGCACGCCGCCGCTCGGCAAGGCACAAACACTCCGGACGAGCGTGCAACCATGCACCCCGCCCTGGCAATCTACGCCCTGGATCTGGCACCACCACATACATATTGCCGTGAATTACCACGACAACACGGAACAGCTCGGTAGCTGTCGTCCGCTCCCGGCATCCCACACATGTCCGAACGGTATCGCTCACCCGTCAACCTGCCTGCAATCGAGCAAAGTGCCAGCTTAAACGAGATGGCAATAGCGACCCGTAGTTCGTCATGCACCAGCCGCCAATATGCGAACAACAAACTCCGGCAAGTTTACCCTCTGCTGGGTGGAGCCGGACGAACCGCCTCCACCTACCAGAGCAAACTTACCAAATCACTAAGAGGCCGACGGTTCGTCCGATAGCCCGGCCGCAACGACCGACGAGACCTCTGGTGGCACTTCTTTCGCGGGGACGTCACTGTGAATATCGATCCGCCAACCAGTCAAACGCGCGGCCAGCCTCGCATTCTGGCCCTCCTTGCCAATGGCCAGAGACAGTTGGTTCTCCGGAACGGTGACCCGGGCAGATTTCGTTTCCCAATCCACCACCTCGACCCGTTTCACATGGGCGGGCGACAAGGCGTTTGCCACGAACTGGGCAGCGTCTTCTGAATAGTCGATGATGTCGATTTTCTCGCCACCGAGCTCACTCATGATCGCGCGCACACGAGCACCCAATGGGCCAATGCACGCACCCTTGGCGTTCACAGTGGGCACAGTGGAGCGAACCGAGATCTTCGATCGATGCCCAGCCTCGCGGGCCACCGCGGTGATCTCGACCGTGCCATCGAGGATCTCCGGCACCTCCAACGCAAAAAGCTTGCGGACCAAGTTCGGATGCGTCCGCGACAAGCTAATCTGCGGACCACGCATGCCCTTGGAGACCCCAATCACTAAGCATTTGATGCGGTCACCATGGGCATATGACTCGCCCGGAACTTGTTCCGCCGGGGGCAAGCTCGCTTCGATCTTGCCCAGACTGACGGTCACGATCCCCCGGCCAGACCGTGCATCGTGCGCCTGAATGATGCCGGCAATAACCTCACCGTCACGACCAGAAAACTCCCCGTAGGTGACCTCGTCGCTGGCGTCCCGCAGCCGCTGCAACATGACCTGCTTAGCGGTCATAGCAGCGATGCGACCAAAGTCGGCAGGGGTGTCATCGTACTCGTGGACCACCTGACCCTCGGCGTCTACTTCGGCTGCCCATACTCGTGCCTCGCCCGTCTTACGGTCGACTTCGATGCGGGCATGCGGCTGGGCGCCCTCGGTGTGGCGGTACGCGGTAAGCAGCGCGGATTCGATCGCCTGAATGATGGTGCCGAATGAAATTTCGCGCTCCCGCTCCAGCAGTCGCAGCGCGGCGATGTCGATATTCATGCGCCTTCTCCTTCTTTTCGGTCGAACTCGACCTGCACCGTACCGGCTGATAGCTCGTCGTACCGTGCCTCATGCGGCTGCCCCTCGACGTCGAGCAATACCGACTCTTCGGTTGCCTGACGGACACGACCCACCACCACAGTGCCAGCCATTGTGGTGCGCACCAATCGACCCGTGTTGCGTTGCCAATGGCGCGGGAGTGTGAGCGGACGATCCACACCAGGAGAAGTGACCTCCAATGTGTACGGTCCACGCAATATGGCGCTGACAGGAAGACCCGTAGCCGCCGGCGGATCAGCGTCGAGTTCCGTCGACACGGCGCTAGAAACAGTGGCGACGTCATCGAGGCTCACACCAGAATCGGAGTCGATAACAATGCGCAAAATCGAACGTCGACCGGCTTGAGCTATCGAAAAGTCCTCCAGGTCAAAACCAGCCTTATTCACCGCTGGCGCGATTATCTCCGCCAGCGCGGCTCGATGGGCCGCATCAGTCATCGGGTGCTGCCTCCTTGTTCAATAGTCAAATGATGGGTGCCAGGTGGCAGTGATCAGATGAGCTCCGCCAGCCGTACTACAAGCACTCCGTACCGCCTCGCCACGAACCTTCCTTGTGGATAGCCGGTTCGGGCAGGATTGCCACCAAGCTTAACGTGCGTCGAGTTGCCACCTGGTGCTTGCCAGCGAGCGGCGGCCCGCTGGCACACTGCACTATGTGAGTTCAGACCTACCTCAACCCGCGGGCACGGTGGACCGTCGCACGCTTCTCCGCTTAATTGCGGGTGGAGCGGTCGCTGCCGGGACCGCAACCCTCGCGGGAGGATGTGGGACCCTGCCGCCACGCCACGGATCGTTCCGCTCGACAGAGCTAGATGAGCAGTATCACGACGAGGCAACAATCTGTGCCGACTACCGCGCGCTGCTACAAAGCCGGCCCGATCTTACGAACACGTTGTCGCCACTCATGAAGAACCATCAACGTCATCTGAGTGCGATCGCGAGCAGGTTGTCAGACCCGGCCCCAGAAAGTACCGCCACCTCCACGAGCGACGTTCGCACCATCAGCGAGCTCATGGATGGCGAAGAGAAGCTTCGCATCAGCACGACTCGACGATGCCTCGCCATCACTACACCAGATGCTCGCAGTCGTGACGCGGCCGCACTGCTCGGTAGTATCTCCGCGAGCCTCGCCACTAACCTCGTTGTTCTGACCACAGTGGACAGTGTCCGATCGTTGCCCCCTCTAAGTAATCAAGAGCAGCCGTTTACCGGAAAGGCCGACGCGCCTGTTTCGGCCTTTCAGAAAGTCTTAGCTGCCGAAAACGCCGCGATCTATGCCTACGGCGTCATTGGTGCCCATGTCGCAGAACCGGACCACGACCAGGTCGAGGCGGCCGAACAAGAGCATCGATCTCGCCGGGACCTCGTGTCGGAGACACTCACCGCCCGTGGGGCGAAGCCCCGGGCAGCCGCCCCGGCATACGAGTTACCGAAACCCGTCACGGACCAGGCGAGCGCCATCGCCTTGGCGGCGGAGGTAGAGCAGCGAGTTGCTCCTTTTTGGCGAGCGATACTGGGCATACTTCCTGCCCATGATCGGAAGATAGCGATCGCCGCCCTGTCCGACTGCGCGGTGCGGGCGACCGAATGGCGCCAGCAACAGAACGTCACCCCATCGCCCGCGCTCGCATTCCCCGGGATGTAGTCGCTGGTGCGGCGCGCCGCCATATGCCAAGCGACGCGCCACATGCCAGCAACTACTTAGTTCTTGACGAGGTAATCGACGTCGAATTCACCGTCTTCGACGCCGCCCACAAACGCGTCCCACTCGGCGGGAGTGAACACCAACACCGGGCCGTCGGGGTCTGCGGAGTCACGCATACCGATCATGCCTTCCACAAAGGCGATCTCAATCCGCCTTCCATCGCCCGAACCTTGCGGCGCCTGCCATTCGGCGTGGGTAAAATCTGGCCGGTATTTCTCTGACCGCAGTGCCGAGTCGTCTCCTGGAATGGCTGGCATCGCTACCCCTTGTCGTCGGATGTCGTCGGACCAATCGCATTCGTTAACCGGGTGTCACCGTTAGATCACCCAACGCGCAACCATAGAGGGTCAGAAGGCCGCGCCGAGTAAGTATTGCTCAATAATGGGGACTTCGCGAGCGTAGACAGGCAGGATGAAGCCGTGAATACCGCAGCACCGAGCGAACCGATACCCGTGCTTTTTCACCAATCCTCCACAGAGGACACTGCTGCGGAGAACGCGGCCACCGCGCCACCAGAACCGATCGCTATCGGCGAGGCCACTGCCAATGATGAGGCCCGATGGCACATCGCCGAAGAGGTCACCGATCAGCTCCGTCGACGCTATCCAGCCGATGTGCTCGCGGTAGGTGCACACGGCTCACTCGCCCACAATGACCACCGCGAAGGCTCCGACATCGATCTGGTTGCGGTGACCTACCGGACCAACAGCGGCCCGATGCCCACCTCTCGCCGCATCAACGGCTGGATCGTCGACGTCGGTGTCATCAGTGCGGATCAATACCTATCCCATGCGCGCAGCCTGACCACTCGCTGGCCACTGGCGGCCGACCAATACCTCCACACCACAGCAATCTTCGACGAAACGGACTGGCATCACCAACTACGCGATGCCCACTTAGGTCGTTTGGCAGAAGCCGGCAGCCGAGAATTCACCGCGCTCGCTCGGGAGGCCTGGTGCATGGCCAATTCCTTGTACCGCCGAGCGATCGGATGCACTGAGTGGTTTGACACCGACGGCGCACTGCTCGTACTGGCTGAAGCGCGCATCGCAGCCGCGCTCACTGAGGGCCTGCTTACCCGGACCTACTTCCGCAGCAGCTCCGACGCTGCCCGGCAGACAGATCTCAGCGGTGCAGATACGCAACAACTGGCGGCCCGACTCGAGACGCAGGCGCAAGAGCTGGCCAAGCGCGGCCGTCCCGTCGACGGCACTGTCACAGACCTTTTTAGATAGTGAGTAGCCACCTCTACCTCCACCTCCTTTGTTTGACCTGTGGTCTTCTGGAGTGAGCTCCAGAAGACCACAGGTCAAACAGGCAGCGAACTAAACGGCAAGCAGGCGTTCCAGAAGCGGGAATTGTTGGTAGGGCTGGTCAAATGAGTCGGAACCCATGTGCCCTTGACCAGCCGCAACGACCAGGTTTGCGCCGAGCTTGAGCGCGACCGGCCGGGCCTGGACATCGTGGCAACCCCACGGATCGTTGTCGGAATTAATGAGCACAATTTCGCGGGAATGACTTTTAACTTAACGCGCTGCCAGTCGTATTTCTCTTGCAACATGAACTCCGACGCGCCATCGTCATTCAACGGCTGATAAAAACCAGCAACGGCAATAGCCTGCGCAATTTGGGTTTCTATCCGCTCAAGAATACTTACGATAAGCGGACCAGCCGACGAATGTCCGATAAGGACTGTCGACTCGGCAAAGTTCGCCTGCTCCATGAGCATAGCCAGCGACGATTCCAACACTGGACGATCAGCATTCGGGAGCTGCGGCGCCCACACGTCATATCCAGCTCGCCCTAAATATGAGGCAACCGAGGGGTACCAATAATCATTCGGTGTATTTCCCGTCCCATGCAAAACAATCGCGTTCTTCACGCTGACTCTCTCCTGTATAGCAAGTGTTACTATGCACTACATGACTACCGCATTGCCTATTCGTTTTCGGGACGATGTTCTCGCGCGTCTTCGCCGGCGCGCTGGGCGGACCCCGGGAGCCACTCCATCAGGTCTGGCCCAACTGTATGTGGAAGAGGGTATGCGCACCGAGGAGCACCCGGGCGTGGTTTTTAAGGACGGCCCATCCGGCAGACGAGCGACCGTGGCAGGCGGTCCAGATGTTTGGGAGGTCATCCGGGCGGTACGCGAAATTGACGAACGAGGCGACAAAGCCGTATCTGCCACAGCAGAACTACTGAACGTGTCAGAAAGCCGGATCCGGCTTGCCATGCACTACTACAGCGACTATCCACATGAGATCGATACAGCAATAGAGCAAAACGAGAGAGAAGCTGAAGCTGCACTGCAAGCGTGGAAGACCGAACGTCAGCTTCTCGCATGAGTGGCCACCACCACCGAACCCCAACGCTATTACTCGACGAGATGCATCACCCAGGTGTGGCTGCCGAGCTGCGCAAACAAGGGTTCGATGTGATTGCTGTGGCCGATACGCCCAGCTTGCGGGCTGCTACCGACGCGGAGCTATTCCGTTGGGGGGCCACAAACAACCGGTGGATAGTCACCGAGAACATCAAGGATTTCCGCCGCATCCTCATCGCAGCTGAGGAGTCAGCCGAATTATGCGCCCGCCTTATTTTCACTACTCCCCTCGCATTCCCGCGGTCGCGTCGAAATCTGGGACCGTTAATCACCGCGCTATCGACCTGGCTAACCGGCGGTTATAAAACCGCAACCGGCAATGAGGACTGGCTCGCTTAGGTGACCAAATCGGCGCCGCACTCTGTTGATGCGCAGAGCATTGTTTGACCGGTGGTTTTCTCGGCGTGTTCCCGCTAATTTCACCGGTCACACAGGCAACGGGCTAACGCGACTACGAGACACCCACGCCGATGAGGTGTCCCACGAGGAAGGTCGCGCCGGCGGCAGCCGCGCCAAGGAGAAGTTGACGTAGTCCAGCCCACCACCACGAGCGGCGAGTAAACCGGCTAACCACCACGCCGGCGGCGAACAATCCCACCCCGCCAATGGCGAGCGCCAGCGCCAAACTGGTGCTGCCAAACAGATAGCTCAACAATGGAACCAAGCCGCCAATGGCAAAACAGATGAATGACGAAATCCCCGCCAACCACGGTGAAGGCTGTTCGCCGGGAACCACCCCTAGCTCCTCGGACGCATGCACCCGCAGCGCCATGTCGGGATCGGTAGAGATGTCGGTCGCGACGCGAGCCGCGATGTCTTTCGGGAGACCTCGGCCGCGCAACATAGCGACCAGCTCTTGTTGTTCGTCCTCGGGGTGCTGCGCCAGTTCGAAACGTTCTTTTGCCAGCTCGGCGGCGATCTGCTCGTTCTGCGCCCGGACTGACGTGAATTCGCCGATGGCCATGGAGATCGCACCGGCCACCAACCCGGCAGCGCCCGTCAGCACAATGGTTTGTGCGCTGACCCCGCCTCCGCCAACTCCGGCGATCAACGAGATGTTAGTGACCAGGCCATCCATCGCCCCGAACACCGCCGCACGCAGCCATCCACCAGAGACATCCGCATGATGGTGACCGGGCTGCTCGTACTCGTCCACAGTGGAGTTGTCAGAATTCTGAGCGCGAGATTCGTCTGCGCTCATGGCAGCGTCAGGATCTCGTAGCCATCATCGGTGACGACCAAAGTGTGCTCGAACTGTGCGGTCCAGCTGCGATCTTTCGTGACCACCGTCCAGTTGTCGGGCCACATTTCCCACTCGTAGGTGCCTAGCGTGATCATGGGCTCGATGGTGAAGGTCATGCCCGGCTCGAGAATCGTCGTCACGTTAGGATCATCGTAGTGCGGCACAAACAGTCCACTGTGGAACGATGTGTGTACACCATGGCCGGTGAAATCGCGCACGACGCCATAGCCGAAGCGCCGAGCATATGCTTCGATGACCCGCCCCACCACGTTGAGCTGACGGCCCGGAGCCACCGCCTTAATACCGCGCATAGTTGCCTCGTGGGTGCGCTCGACTAACAGCCGCACTTCTTCACTGACCTCGCCCGCCAAGAAAGTGGCGTTGGTATCGCCGTGTACCCCATTTATGTATGCCGTTACGTCGATATTGACGATGTCGCCGTCTTGCGACCACCGTCGAATCGGGGATGCCATGGCAGATCACCTCGTTAAGTGAGGTGCAACACGACTTCGAAAACCCCTTGTAACCCAATGTCGACGGGTAAGCACCGTGGTCGCAAAGGTACTCGTGCACGACCCGGTCGATCTCGTCCGTGGTCACGCCCGGCTTGGTGGCCCGCCCGCCTACTTGTAATGCCTGCGCCGCGAGCTTGCTGGCCACCCGCATCCGCTCGATCACGTCGGGTGACTGCACATCGCTACCGCGATACGGACGGGGAGCCTTGCGCCCGACATATTCGGGACGGGGAATCGACTTGGGCACAGACCGCATCGGCGAAACCTTGCCCGAACTCAACAATGCACGCACAGACATGTTGCTCAGCTTACGAGCTCGCACCTTGGGCCTGACACGCCGCCAGCGGCGTCGGTTTTACCTACCCGAAACATCGGCGTCCTGACAACGAAACAGCGGGTGACGACGCTGAAGCATAACCGAGTCAAACCGGTCGATCGCAAGCCCAGCGGCGAAAGGCACCTCAATGAATAGCGGGGACACTGCTTGGGTTTTGGCTAGCGCGGCGTTAGTGCTGCTCATGACGCCCGGATTGGCCTTCTTCTACGGCGGCATGGTGCGAGCCAAGAGCGTGCTGAACATGCTCATGATGAGCTTCGCTTGCATATCCGTGGTCACCGTGTTGTGGGTTCTTTATGGCTACTCGCTGGCGTTTGGTCCCGATGCGTGGCTTGGCCTGATCGGCAACATGGACTACGTCGGCATGGCCAATACCCTCACCGCGAAATCCGGCACGGTGCCGATGCTGGCTTTCGCCGCCTTCCAGCTCATGTTCGCCATCATCACCCCCGCACTTATTTCCGGGGCGATCGCAGATCGGGCAAAGTTCCTGGCCTGGGTAGTTTTCGCGGCGCTGTGGGTCACGATTGTGTACTTTCCCGTCGCGCATTGGGTCTTCTTCTTCGACAACGGCCACGGTGGCTGGATCGGCGATCGCCTCGGCGCCATCGACTTTGCCGGTGGCACCGCAGTGCACATCAATGCTGGGGCGGCAGCTCTCGCGCTCGCGATTGTGCTCGGCAAACGTCACAACTGGCCGGTCACGAGGCCACGCCCACACAATTTGCCGTTCGTATTGTTGGGAGCCGCACTGCTGTGGTTCGGCTGGTTCGGATTCAACGGCGGCTCAGCGCTCGCGGCAAACAGCCTCGCGGCCACCACGTTCATCAACACGCAAGTAGCGGCGGCCACGGCGGCACTTGCCTGGATCATCGTCGAACGGCTGCGCGGCGTGGCACCAGGCTCGCTCGGCATGGCCTCGGGCGCGGTAGCTGGACTGGTGGCGATCACGCCCGCCTGCGCGGCGGTGACTCCATTGGGTGCGATGGGCATTGGCTTGGTAGCTGGCGCGGTATGTGCCTATGCGAGCGGGGCGAAATTCCGGCTAGGGTTCGATGACTCGCTCGACGTCGTAGGTGTCCACCTGGTGGGAGGTGTGGTCGGTTCCCTGCTCATCGGCTTGCTGGCTACCAGCGCAGTGACTGGCGGCGTCAACGGTTTGCTATTCGGTGGTGGACTGACGCAACTCGGCAAGCAAGCCATAGCGGTGGCCGCGGTCGGCGCCTACTCGTTCACTGTCTCATTTGGACTGGGGAAGCTCGTGGACAAGGTGATCGGCTTCCGTGTGAGCGCCGACCACGAGGACATGGGCATAGACTTGGTCCAGCACGCCGAGTCTCCTTACGAGTTCGAACTCTCCGACGCAGTCCACAATGGACACAAAACACTCAGCCGTCTAGAGCGGAAAGCCGCCGAAGCCCACAAGAGCTAGAACAGCACCGTGGCGAAGGTCGCGTGTTGAGTGAATCCGCACCGTTCGTACACGACTCGGGCCGCATCGTTGTAAGCGTTAACGTACAGGCTGGCCACAGGCGCAACGCGGGTAAGTACATCTGCGGTCACTGCCGCCATGGCCGCGGTGCCCACGCCATGGCCACGCAGTTCCGGACGTACCCATACACCCTGAATCTGGCAAGCGCCATGCCCCATCGCACCAACCTCGGCCTTGAACTCCACTGTCTGACCTGACCGGTCAAGTAGGACGTACATGTGCCCCGCGTCTATCAGCTCGCGCACCCGGGCACGGAATGCTCGTCCACCGTCCCACTCCAAGGGCGATGTTCCGACTTCTTCGGTGTACATCGCCACGCACGCCGGCAGCAACGCGTCGAAGTCTTGTGCATGCGCGAGTCGCACTCGGGTATCGGCGGCAACCCTGGGGAGGTTTCGCGTCGCCAACACTGGCTGATCTGGGCGAACCTCCCGGGGTGTACCCCAATAGCGCTCCAGGCGCGCCCACAGTTGCAACACCTGGGGCGCGTCACCCACCAGCGACGAACACATGCGACCGGCCACTCTCGCCTTGAACGCAAACGCCTCAATGGCATCAGTGCTGGCATTTATCGGAATGAGATTCGCACCCGCGAAACAAATGGACCGCAGTGGCCATGTACGGCGCCAAAATCGTCCGCCCGCAGGAAGATAAAACCCCCACAATTGCGCACCATATGCACCAACCTGCTGCGATACCCCGTGACTATCAATACGGGAGGCAACAAAAACATTGGAGATAGGGTCGAGCGACAGGACGCCTTCGATCGCGCTCCGATCCGCCTCGGTAAGCAGTCGGACGCTCCCAGGTGCAGCGACGCTCGTCATAACAAATAGCGTGCCAGACAGCGTCGAAGATTACGAGAATCCCCATCCAGAGTTCACTCGCCTTGTCCTGCTGAGCAGACTTCCCGCAAGGCGCCAGTCCCGCTTGAACTCGAAGAGCTTGCGCGACGAGAGGTACCGCACTGCGCCGTCTTCTGAAGCATCTCCGGTCGCGCAAGGTCTCATTGCGTTTATTTAACTTCGACGATTGGTTTTAGGCCCTGTAGTTCTTCGGGCAATTCCGCACCCATTTCTTCTGCCAGGATGAGCGCCTGCTCAATAAGGGTTTCGACAATGCGCGATTCTGGCACGGTCTTGACGACCTCGCCCTTGACAAAAATCTGACCTTTGCCATTTCCTGACGCGACGCCCAAGTCGGCTTCCCGAGCCTCACCGGGACCGTTGACCACGCAACCCATCACCGCGACCCGCAGCGGCACGGGCAAACCCTCTAGGCCAGCGGTCACTTCCTCCGCCAGTTTGTAGACGTCGACCTGCGCTCGGCCACATGAGGGGCAGGAAACGATCTCGAGCCCACGCTCTCGAAGTCCCAACGACTCCAAGATTTGAGCCCCCACCTTGACCTCTTCAACCGGCGGTGCGGACAGCGAGACCCGGATCGTGTCGCCGATGCCCTCAGCCAACAGTGCACCAAAAGCGACCGAAGACTTGATAGTGCCCTGGAAGGCGGGGCCAGCCTCGGTCACACCCAGGTGAAGGGGGTAGTCACACGCGGCCGCGAGCTGACGGTATGCCTGGATCATCACCACCGGATCATGGTGCTTGACCGAGATTTTGATGTCGCGGAAACCGTGCTCTTCGAACAACGAGCACTCCCACAACGCAGACTCCACCAATGCGGCAGCGGTGGGCTTGCCGTATTTTTCCAGCAGCCGCTTGTCCAAGGATCCGGCATTAACCCCAATGCGGATCGGAACGCCAGCCCCTGCTGCTGCTCGCGCGATTTCTTTGACCTTGTCGTCAAACTCCTTGATATTTCCCGGATTGACTCGCACGGCCGCACAGCCGGCATCGATCGCCGCAAACACGTACTTGGGTTGGAAATGGATATCGGCGATCACCGGAATCTGCGATTTTTTTGCGATCTGCGGCAGCGCCTCCGCGTCGTCGGCGCTGGGAACCGCGACACGGACAATCTGACACCCAGTAGCGGTCAACTCAGCGATTTGTTGCAACGTGGCGTTGACATCGACAGTGGGTGTGGTGGTCATGGACTGCACGGAAACCGGCGCACCACCGCCCACCAACACATCACCCACGCGTACCTGCCGGCTCACCCGCCGGGGAGCGACCGGAGCTGGCGCGGCTACTGGCATACCTAAATCAATGGTTGTCATGTGCTCTCTTAAAAAATCTTGATGGGATTAACGATATCTGTCGCGATGGTGAGCAACGAGATGGTGCCGAAAATCAAAATGACCACATAGGTGATCGGCATCAACTTGTTGTAGTCGACGTGGCCGGGATCAGGCTTGTTGCGTTTCCTCGCCAACCAAGACCTCACTTTTTCAAACCATGCGATCGCTACATGGCCGCCGTCGAGGGGCAGCAACGGTATGAGGTTGAAAATGCCAATAAAAATGTTCAGGCTCGCGAGCAAAAAGAAGAAGAACGCCCATAGTTTCGCTTTGGCCGCCTCGCCACCGAGCACGCTTGCGCCCACCACGCTCACCGGCGTTTCCGGGTCCCGCTTGTTGCCGCTCAATGCGGAAATAAGCTTGGGTATTTTCTCCGGGAACTTCTTGAGCGCACTAAACGTGCCCACGAAAATTGCCTGGGTGTAGTACCCAGCTGAGCCGATACCGGCGACCGGATCAACCGTCACCGTGTTCGCCCTGGTGACGCCGATAACGCCAACTTTTTCCAAGTCTTTTGAGGGCACCGCACCGGTATCTGGGTCGATCTCCGCATCTGCTTTTGGTCGGGTTGCTTCTACTGTTGTTACCGGAACCACCCGCGTGTCGCCGTCTCGCTGGACGGTAAGCGAGACAGTGCCGGACTTAGCTTTCGCGAGCGCATCCGACATCTCCGCCCACGTCGTCACCTTCTCGTTGTTAACCCTAGTGACGACGTCGCCGACCCGGAGTTGTGCTTTTTTAGCGGGACTCTGCGCATCCCGTTGGGCACAGGGAAGATACTCTGCTTTTCTGGCATCGAACTCCTGCACACAAGGCGCGACTTCGCCAATCTCGGCCCTGGCGCCTGGGTTTCCCGTGTCGTTCGGCAGCCCGACAAAGACCGCCGTAGCCCACAGCAGCACAAACCCCACCACAAAATGGGTCGCCGAACCAGCCACCAACACGATGGTGCGTTGCCAGATGGGCTTTCGGAAAAATGCGCGCTGTTCTTCGCCCGGTGTGACGTCGTCCTCGTAGGGCGTCATCCCCGTGATTTTGCAAAACCCGCCGGCCGGTATTGCCTTGACACCGTATTCGGTCTCGCCCCGTTTAAACGACCACAACGTCGGACCAAACCCCACAAAATAGCGGGTGACCTTCATGCCGAACGCTTTAGCGGTGAGCATGTGGCCGGCCTCATGAAGGCACACCGAGATGAGGATCCCCAACGCGAAGATCACAATCCCGGCGATGAACAGCCAGTTCATTTTTGCCCTTCGTCAAAAGTTATATTGCCCGCTGGGAAATGAGCCGGCGTGTGGCCTCACGCGCCCACGCCTCCGCCGCGAATACATCGTCGATGCTCCCGGGTTCGGCAAAACCAGGTTCGGCATCAAGGACATCGTGCACGGTGCTGACAATGTTGACAAATGACAGCCGCCGCGCGCGAAACGCCTCCACACACTCTTCGTTGGCAGCATTGTAGATCGCGGGCAGGCAACGGCCCGTTTTGCCCGCAGCCGCCGCAAGCTTGATGGCGGGAAAATTGTCGTGGTCAACTGGTTCGAATTGCCAGTTCCGCGCCGTCCTCCAATCAAGGGGTGCAGCGACATCGGCAACCCGATCTGGCCAACCCAACGCGAGCGCGATAGGTAACCGCATGTCTGGCGGGCTCACCTGAGCGATCGTGGCGCCGTCCGCGAACTCCACCATGGAATGGATCAACGACTGCGGATGCACCACCACGTCGATAGCGTCGTAGTCCACCTGAAACAGTTCGTGCGCTTCGATCAGTTCTAAACCCTTGTTGACCAGTGTCGCCGAATTGATCGTGACCACCGGCCCCATGTTCCAGGTGGGGTGGGCGAAAGCCTGCTCGGGAGTCACATGGGCGAGCTCGGCAGATGTCTTCCCTCTAAACGGCCCTCCGCTTGCGGTGAGAACGAGCCGTCGCACCTCAGCCTGGCTGCCGGAGCGCAGACACTGCGCGAGTGCGGAGTGCTCTGAGTCGACCGGCACGATCTGCCCTGGATGCGCCAGCGTGCGCACCAGTGAGCCACCAGCCACTAACGATTCTTTGTTCGCCAGTGCCAGCACATGCCCGGCCGTCAGCGCGTTCATTGTGGACGCGAGCCCGATCGAACCTGTGATGGCATTGAGAACGATGTCGCAGGGATAGCCGGCAAGCTCCGCTGGCGCATCTGGTCCGGTCACGATTTTGGGCATGGAGAACTCACCCTTGTGGAAGCCACGACGTTGAGCCTCGGCATAGAAGGCGAGCCGCACATCTTGCACAGCGCTCGCCTTGGTTACCCCCACTGTTTGGACGCCAGTGAGTAAGGCCTGGTGCGCCAACAATTGCGGGTCGTTTCCGGCTGCGGCTAAGGCAACAACCCGGAACCTTTCTGGATTGGCAGCAATGACTTCTAATGCCTGGGTGCCGATCGAACCAGTCGAACCCAAGATCACCACTTCACGCACCGTCACGCAGTAATTGTCCCAGGCGGAGAACGAACCGATGCGGCCGCATCGGGCGTCCGACCACTCAAGTTTCGCTAAAAGCAACAATTCGGACACGCCGGACGATAGCGACACGCCGGTTTTCACTGGAATGAGAGTGACCAAAACGGGTGACTGTCGTTAGTCGATTTAACAGAGCAACGCAGAAGGCAACGGGGACGCGACTTTCGACGTTTTCGCCTTCGCGAACCGCTCGGCAGATCCGACACATTCATTATTTGGAGGCTTCGCAGTGACAGTGATGGTGAACCGCAGGGAGCGCGTCCGTGCGGCGACCGTGCAAGAAATCAAAGAAGTTGCCCGCCGCCAGCTCATCAATGAGGGGCCCAATGCCGTCTCGCTGCGCGCCATCGCCCGCGAAATGGGCATGACCGCACCCGCGCTCTATCGGTACTTCCCCAGTTTCGACCACCTAGTCGCGGCGCTCGTCAACGACCTCTACGGCGAGATTTGCGCGGCCATGGACGAAAACCGCGTCCTTGTTGCGGATGACCCCGGTGTACAGCTACTCACCGCATGTCGCACATTCCGAGCCTGGGCGGTCAGACATCAGGCCGAATTTGGCCTCATCTTCAGCAACGGCAAACCGGAGAGCCAGTCGAAACCTGGCGTCACCCGCAAGCCCGTCATCGACACCGGCGCAGCGAGCCGGCGAGTCGGCGCCATCTTCCTCGACTCGCTGAGCGCCCTATGGCAGCAACGACAATTCCCCGTCCCCGCACCCGACAACCTCGAACCCGCGTTTGTTCGCCAGCTCACTGAGTATCGCGAGTCCGCACAGACATCGCTGCCACTAGGTCCGTTGGCGGTTGCGGTCAGCATTTGGACGCGCGTGTATGGCCTTGTCAGCCTGGAAGTATTTGGCCACATTCAGTTCGCTACCGACGGTGAGGCATTCTTCGAGCAACAAATCGCCGAGCTCGCCGACTCCCTTCAGATCGTCGACCAACCCCGCAATAGCCCGGCATAGCAGTCGTTTATGGATACATGTGTGAGCTCCTCACATCAAAACGTCGATGTGAGGAGCTCACACATCACAGCTCACTGAGCAGGCGGCACCACAGCGCACTAAGCGTGGATCGTCCATGAGACACTCATCTGCTCGCGGTGATCAACACCAGCCGATCAGTAGGGGAAATTTGTGGGCGATTCCTTGTTTCTCATCGTCAATGACGTCGCACGACACACACCATGGCTGCATCTGCCCATCAAGCTTTACGCGGCCTACGGGGTGGCGATATTCGCCGGACTCATGGTCCTCGGCTGGTGGTATGCGCGCAAAGACGCCAACCCCGCTCGCATGGCCGCCGCACTATGGACGCCATTGGGGATGATCGCCGCGCTAGCAATCGCTCAGCCCATCTCCTCACTCGTCGCCGAACGACGCCCGTTTGTGGTTCTGCACCACATATTGGTGCTCACGGAGCACAGCGCCAACTACGGATTCCCGTCCGACCATGCCACGATGGCCGGTGCTGTCGCCGCAGGGATGCTGCTCGTGCATAAACGTCTTGGAATAGCCACGGTAATTGCCGCCTTATTTATGGCCTTCGCTCGTGTCTATGTAGCGGTGCATTACCCACAAGATGTCCTCGGTGGCTTGGTGTTGGGAGCGACCGTGGTCCTCATTGGATACGCACTGTTTCTCTCGCTGTTTGAGAAGGCCATCGCGTGGTGTTCTCACACGCGTCTGCGCCCACTCGTCACCGCACCACCAGACGGCCCAGCTGTTGCGCGAGGCACAGAGCTACCGCCGAACGATCTGAGTGACGAGCCTCACGCTCACGCTTCGGAGCCAGGAAGATCCGGTCTTTCTGCCGAGCGAATCGAGTAACCCGCGGTCGTCAGGCAGCGCCCGCTTTCAAGCTCAAACTTCCAGCCATGCATCTGGCAGGTGAGCACGCCGTCATCGATTTTGCCGAACTTACTGAGATCGGCCTTGAGATGAGGACAACGACGCTGCACGACCCAATCGTCGAGGGTGATGTCTTCGTCGTCGGTGTTCTGTTCGGCGAACCAACCCTCGGCATAGTTCATGCGCTCGTCATCAAGGCATTTGAAGAATGTATAGACGTATTCGTTGTATGGACCGACTCTTGTCGCGGCGAAACGGCACGACAAAAACAAACTATTGACCCAGTCGTTTTCTTTAATTGTCACCAAATGCTCGACGAGCGCCCGCTGCGTGCGGAAGCGATACCGGCATTTTTCGCCAGCGTATTCGCGCACCTCACGGGAAGGAAAGTCGAGTACCAGGTCAACGTCGCCACGCTGAGTGTCCTCTGCCGTCAGCCGCACCGGACCACCGATACCGTCTGCAATGATTTGTGACTCGGACATCACCGGCTCAAACCACATCTTGATCTCGGCGAGCAGATCTAACTCGGGATTTGCCCATGCCTGTTTTTCCGTTGCCAAGGCTGGCAGTTTGCGTTGTTGATACGCGCGTAGATAGTTTTCTTTTTCGATGAAAATCTTGTGGAATTCCGCATCCGAAACGGGATGGATTACCGGGCAATTCTCCGCGGAAACATCAGCCGTTGAACCCGGAATGATTACCCGACAGTTGTCGTAGCCGCGCTCGGCCATGAACTCAGCAAAGACATTTTGATCTGGGAAGATATTTCCCTCGTCGCCGAAAACATCGTTGAGGTGCCACAGTTCTGGGTCCAAAAAGCATGGCGGCCCAGCGATGGGGAAAACCCAACGGGCCTTCAAGTCGTCGATGTAGCGCAACGTGCGGTCGAACTGCCGTGCCCGTTTCTGGGAACCGAAGACCCGCTTCGCTTTTTCTGGCAGGTCGTACACCATCGGATACCAAATGGCGCCGGAAAACTGCAGCAAATGCGCGTCGACGTGTCCTAGCTCGGCAAAGAGAGAAAGGTCTCCGGGGCGGGCATCGTTTTGATTGAGCAACGTGTGTTGACCGTCCGAAATCCACAGTGACGAATCTCCGATAGGGCCATCCGTGGGAGACGTCAGGGCGTCAATCATGACCCGCAAGCCGTTGACGTCGTGCACCTGCCGACTCGTGGTGCGCACAAAATTGTGTAGGCCCACCGCCTTGAGCGCCTCAAATAGCTCGTCGGTGGGGTATTCCGGGAGCAAGACTGTCGCGTCCTTACTGATCCAACGGCGCAGATGCGCTGGGTCATAGTGGTCGCGATGCAGATGAGATACGTACAGATAGTCGGCCTGGCCATACCGCTCCCAGTCCAGCTCGCTGTTGTCCGGAAAGGGATACCAGGAGCCAAAATATGCCGGCGAGACCCACGGGTCGCACAAAATAGTTCCGGCTGCGGTTTCGATATAGGCACTGGCATGGCCCAGCCCGGTCACTCGCACATTCGATCCGATCTCTGGTAAAGGCGAAAGGTCCTGCCGGTCACGGTACTCGGCAGAAACGCTGCCCCCGTAAGCTCCCCATCTGTGACGAACCCGTCTGACCACTACTTCACCGAACAACCTCACACCCCAAGCCACCGTCGTGACGTGTCGCTGGCGCTGGCCGATGGCGTCTTCACCTTCGCCACCGATGCCGGGGTCTTTGCCTACGAGCAGGTGGACGCGGGCACACGCCTTCTGCTCCGCGAGGCGCCCCCACCCGTTGTGAGCGGTGACATCGCGGACATCGGGTGTGGATACGGCGCCATAGCCGTGGTCGCGGCGCGTCGAAGTCCTGATAGGACGGTGTGGGCAATTGACGTAAATGACCGCGCCTTGGCGCTCGCCGCGGACAACGCGCAGAAGGCGGGCTGCCCCCGTGTGCGCCCCGTTCGTCCGGAAGCGATACCCGCCGACGTCCGGCTCGCGGCGATCTATTCCAATCCACCATCAAAGTGGGCAAGGCAGTCCTCCATGGACTCCTCACCCAATGGCTAGCGCGGCTACTCCCCGGTGGAACCGCATATCTAGTGGTACATAAGCACTTAGGCGCAGACTCGCTCACCGAATGGCTTGAATCCCACGAATGGTCTACCCAGCGCCTCGCCTCGGCACGGGGCTATCGGATCCTGGCTGTCACAGCACGCCCCGAAAGGAACGTCCTTAGATGACCCCCCATACCCCCGCAGACCATCCACGACAGCTTGGCGGCACGGAACTCAAACGGCTGCATCGCACCTGGAAAAGGCGACCACACGCGAGGTTAGCGCTGTTACTGGACAATGTGGCCGGACCATTCAACGTCGGAGCAATCGTCCGCACCTCTGCAGCTTTCAATGTGGACCACATATATCTCACCGGTGAAACACCAGAGTTTGAGAATCCCAAAGTCCAAAAGACCGCGCTGGGCACTCATCGGTATCTGGAAAGCAGCCAGCACGATAATGCTGTCGCGGCGATTCGTGCCGCCCGTGCGGCCGGTTACACCATCATTGGTCTGGAACTTGCTACCCATGCGGTGCCGCTGACCGCCATGGATCTTGCCGGCGACATCTGCCTGGTACTTGGGCATGAAGACCGGGGAATCTCAGCCAGCACATTGAAAGCGTGTGACGCCGCCGTTTTCATTCCGCAACTGGGCAAAGTGGGCTCACTTAACGTGGCATCGGCAGCCGCGATTGGCTGTTATGAAGTACGTCGTCACATGTGGCATGCCAGAGACGAACAATAATCCACAACGGGTCGCGCTAAACGGCGTAAATCCGCTAGACATACTTCGTGAAATTTCGCACCCTCGCCGCTTTTGCCGCTAGCATCAGTCTCGGATTTGTGAGCGCGCCAGCATTCGCAGCAACGGCCGACTCCCCCGCTCGCTACCGTCCTCTCCGCGATTGCGCTGGGCGGAAAGCACGGTAACGACATACTGGCGAACGCGACTGACGTCGCATCCGCGACCTTGGCTACCACCGCCGCGCAGGAAAAGGCGATTCTGGATTACTGGACCAAGGGGCGCATGGAAGATGCGAAACCCGTGCCGACTCCTCACCCAGACAACGGTGGAGACAAATCCACAAAGGACGAGCCAGGCACCGACCGGCAAGAGGGCTCCAACAATCTATTGCCGGATCTCCTACCCTCCAAAGACTCGGCTCATCCCACCGATTCCACCGCCCAGCCGCAAGCCAGTGACGAAACAACCGCACCCTGGAATGGCGGAGCGGTCAGCAAAACTACTGGCCGGATCTTTTTCACGCTCGGCTCCTCTAATTACACGTGCTCCGGCCAGTCCGTGAACAGCCGAAACAAAGACACCATTGTCACCGCGGGTCACTGTGTGAATGCGGGACCTGGCGCCTTCGCCACCAATTGGGTGTTCGTACCCGGCTACAAGAAGGGCTCCGAACCCTTTGGTCGCTTTACTGCCCGCCAGCTCTACACCACCGACGCCTGGAAGAGTAGCGGCGACCTCAACAGCGATGTGGGCTTCGCCGTGGTGAACGCCAGCAACGGCAAGCACCTCGCCGACACGGTCGGTTCCCAAGCCATCGGGTTCAACAATGAGCGAGGTCAATACACGTACTCGTTCGGGTACCCAGCGGTATCGCCCTACGACGGCAGCCAGCTCTACACCTGCAAGGGCACACCACACAACGACACGAAGCACAGCGACCAGGGCCTGAGCTGTGGCATGACAGAAGGTGCTTCCGGTGGATCGTGGATGTCTAACTTCAACACCAGCACCGGCACCGGCACCGTCACCTCCGTCAACAGCTTCGCCTACACCGATGAGCCCAACGTCATGTATGGCCCCTACTTCGACAACACCATTCAGTCTCTGTACAACAGCGTCCAAGGCTCCTAATCGGAGTCTGAATCACATCTCGCGACGCTGCCGCCACACACGCGGGGTCGACGACCTCGGTTCATTGAGCCTTGCGTACCGTGTCTGATGCCCCTCACGAGGCGCGGTAAACGCGCTCGTGACGAGTGGACCAGTGTGCGGAAAGAACACATAAAGGAGAAAGAGTGTCTGAGGAGGAAGTCTCATCGCCAGACCAGCACAAGCCGGATAATCTCAAAGTCTGGCGGGCGTTCTGGGTGTTGGCGATCCTGCTCATGCTTGCCATGTTGATCGGCAACCAACGGGGCCGGGTAGAAGATGTGTGGCTAGTTGCGGTGGCCGCGACAATTGCAGTGGGACTCATCGCGGACATCGCACTGCGCCGAAAAGGAATCAAGCGCTAACTGCTACGCCCGGCGGCACAAGCAAGCAGCCGTCGGGCGAGCTTTCGCTCGCCTACTGAGCGCCACCACTAACCGAGGCGGCGAGAAAACAGCTCCCGCATCTCACTGAGAGCGTTCTCTACCTCTTCTTCGAAAAAGCCGCCCTGTACCAAACCAAACTGGCTCGGATCGAACTCCGAATGCACAACCTCAGCGCTTGACTGGCCATCCATGGCCGCGGCCATGGCATCAAAAAGTCGATTGACCTGCCGCGAGTCGTACCCGCTACCAAACCGCCGTGGCTTAAAACCCGAACGGAGCTCGGCGAGCCGGGCCTTGTCGTCAGTGGTAAATGGCGAAACATTCTTGCCGTAGGTGGGAATCTCCATTGTCATGTCCACTTTGCCATGACGGCCCGCATACGGATCGAGAGCTGCGGCTGAGCTAACCGGCGTCGCACTCATCGTCTCCGAGGAGCTAGACGAGCTGGCAGAACCCGTCGCCTCTATGACATGGCCCATCGCTGCCGTCGCCCCCATGACTCGATCGGGAGCGGGCGGAAAAAATGATCCCGGCGACGAAGGTGGAGGCGCCGACACCACAGGAGGAGGCTCTAGCGGCACAACCGCCGCATTCACGGGCTCAGCTGACGAAGGAAGCGCACGCGGGATCACAGGTGAGCCAGAAGCGCCTCGCCCAGGTGGCAGCTCCGCAAGGCCCGGCGCCTGTCGTGATGGCATCGGAGGCACCACCGTGTGATCCACAAAGTCGCGATCGCGATAGTCGTCGTCTCGAAACTGGTCCGGGAATCGCGTTTCGCCTCGGGGATCGGCTAGATCGGCGAAACTCTCGGCAAAATCGTCTGCTGGCTCGCGCTCCGCAATACGATCTGATTGCCGATCAAAAGTAAAATCGCGATCGCGAAGATTTCTGGTAGAGGGCCCAGGAGGTAGCTGCGGAAGCGAACGTCCGACCCGTTCGATCGTGCCCGTAGGAAAGCCATTAGAGCCACGTGGGGCTGTTCCCCCGCCCTCTACCAGCTCTGCCAGCTCTCGCTCTAGTCGGTCGAGGTGGAGGTCGACCTGCCACTCGTCGTAGCCACCCCAGCGAGTCCGAAACACAATGTCACGAACGTCCGCAGCGGTCGCCGGCTCGTCGATTAGCTCGCCAGCCAAGGTTGCCTCGCAGCGCTTGATGAACTCGTCGACTTCGTCCACCTTGTAGCCGCGTCGCAACGCTCGCCGCTTAAACCGGGCGCCTTTCTCGCTCCGACTCATAGATCCTTACACCTCCACCGCTGCGAGCTGACCGCACGCACCATCGATATCACGGCCACGGGTATCGCGAACCGTCGTGGGTACTCCGGCCGCTCGCAGTCGTCGAACAAATTCTCGCTCAACCTGCGGCTCGCTAGCATCCCAGAGACTTCCTGGGGTTGGGTTCAATGGGATCAGATTGACGTGGGCGTTTCGGCCCACCAACAAGCTCCCCAAAAGGTCTGCCCGCCAAGGCTGATCGTTCATGTCTCTAATCATCGCGTACTCAATGGACACACGCCGACCGGTTTGACTGCCATAATCGAACGCTGCCTCAAGTACTTCGGAAATTTTGAACCGATTGTTAACGGGAACGAGCGTGTCGCGCAATTCATCATCCGGTGCATGGAGCGACAGGGCAAGCCGCACCTGCAACCCCTCTGCCGCCAATCGCCGAATCGCCGGGACGATGCCCACCGTAGAAATGGTAATGGAGCGCTGAGACATGCCCAAACCATCTGGGACATGCTCGGTGAGTCGACGAACCGCCGCGATGACTCTCGCGTAATTAGCGAGGGGCTCGCCCATTCCCATGAACACCACATTGGTCACTCGCCGCTGATTCGGCCCAGCCGCGGGCAACTCGCCGCCCACAACCGCGCGTTGGGCGCGAACAATCTGGTCGACGATCTCCGCGGTACTCAGATTACGAGTCAAACCCGCCTGCCCTGTGGCACAGAAAGGGCAACCCATGCCGCACCCAGCCTGGGAGGAGACACAGACCGTGATGCGGTCGGGATACCGCATCAACACGCTTTCGATCAAAGTCCCGTCCCCGCAACGCCACAGTGACTTACGGGTCGCACCGTCATCACAAGCGATGTGACGCACCGGCTCCAACAAATTGGGCAATAGCTTGTCGCATAGTTCGCGGCGAGATACTGCCGGTATGTCAGTTAATTGCTCGGGATCGTCGGTCAAACGACCAAAGTAATGATGAGAGAGCTGACGAGCGCGATATGCGGGATGACCCAATTGGATCACCGCATCTTGTCGCTGGTCAGCAGCCAAATCGGCTAAATGCTGGGAGGTTTGCATTATCCGCCTAGTGTTTCATGTCGCATTGGCCGCTATGCCGCCGGTGTGAACAGTGTCAATAGGACATAGGCCACGGGGGCAGCGGCAAGTAACGAATCAAACCGGTCCATAAAGCCTCCGTGCGCTGGCAACAGCGTGCCCATGTCTTTGAGGCCAAGGTCTCGCTTGACCAATGATTCCGCGAGATCACCGAGGGTAGCCGCGATCGCAATAGCCACGCCGAACAGCGCCCCTTGCCACCACGCGCCATTCAATCCGACGATGAAAAAGACTATTCCGCACAAGGCGCAAGCAAGGACAGAACCCGCGAAGCCCTCCCACGATTTATTGGGACTCACCAACGGCGACATGCGGTGTCTTCCCATGAGCGAGCCAACCAGCAAACCACCGATATCGCTGCAGATAGTGGTCGCGATAAACGCGAGTACCCGCCAAGAACCATCAATGGGGGCAACCAGCAGAATGACAAACCCAGCAAGGAAAGGGAGATAAACAGCGATAAGGCCAGCTGCGGTGATGTCACGCCAGAATCCCACTGGACCGTCAGGCAAGCGCCACAAAAAGACGACGACCATCGTCACCAGCAGACCGATCACCGCCGCTGCGGTGCCGGCAAACCACACCGCCACCACTGATCCGGCGCCACCAATGAGCAGCGGCGGCAACGGCGGGTGAGCGATGGCTGCTTTAGTGAGCGCTCGCACAAGCTCCCAAATGCCTACAAGGATGCCGACCGCGATCACAACCACAAAAGCCGGTCGGTAAAACAGCAACGGAATCAGCACCGCGGCACCGAGGGCGGCACCCACCCCGATGGCTACGGGCATATTGCGTCCCGCTTTTTTCCGCTCCTCATTGGACGGCTCATCGGCGAGCAACGCTTGAGTCGACGTGGCATCGGCCACGACTACCTCGGCAGCGCCTGCACTGCCTTCACCGAGTTCCACCTGCTCAATCAACGCCGTCGAATCGTCGCTTTCCACAGCAAAGCGAGCCTTGTCCGATGTGGATGCATCGGACCGTGAACGCCGGTGACGCCCTCGCCGCCACCCACGGGGTGGCCGGTCGGGATCATCATGCAGACCAGGCTTGGCCATCAGACCTCAAGTAGCTCGGCTTCTTTGTGTTTCATGAGTTCGTCGACTTGTTGCACATACGTAGCTGTCGTGTCGTCCAGATCTTTTTCCGCACGACGGACATCGTCTTCTCCCGCTTCGCCATCCTTCTGGATACGGTCCAGCTCTTCCTTAGCTTTACGACGGACGTTGCGCATCGACACTTTGGCGTCTTCGCCCTTTGTCCGAGCCACTTTGACCAGGTCCTTGCGACGTTCCTCTGTCAGCTGTGGGAACGTGACACGCAGGATCGCACCGTCGTTAGTGGGATTGACACCAAGATCTGAGTCACGGATGGCCTTTTCTAAAGCGCCGATCTGCGAGGCGTCGTAAGGCTTGATGACTGCCAATTTTGCTTCGGGAACGCTAATTGACGCAAGCTGCGGCAACGGTGTCATCGCGCCGTAGTAGTCGACGAAGATCTTGCCAAACATGGCTGGCGTAGCCCGCCCGGTGCGTACCGAGGCGAACTCTTCCTTAGCGGCACCCACCGCCTTCTCCATTTTTTCCTCTGCTTCGAGGAGTGCTTCCTCGATTGCCACGTTGTCCTCCTGAAGCCTTGCGCGGTTAATGAGCGAGTGGATGCTGACCACCCCGAGCCCGGATGGCCCGTTATAACCCGTTATCAACGGGAACTAAGCGTCAGCAGTGATGAGGGTTCCGATTTTCTCGCCGCGCACCGCCCGAGCGATATTGCCTTCGGCCAGGAGATCGAACACCACCATAGGCATTTTGTTGTCCATACAAAGACTAATAGCGGTCGAGTCGGCCACCTTAAGACGGCGGCGCAGCGTCTCGGCAAAGCTCAGCTGGTCGAACTTGACGGCCTTCGGGTTCTTCTTGGGGTCATCATCGTAAACACCATCGACCTGCGTTGCCTTAAGGACGACTTGTGCTCCGATTTCCAGCGCGCGTTGCGCCGCGACGGTGTCTGTGGTGAAGTACGGCATTCCGGTGCCGGCACCGAAAATCACCACCCGACCTTTATCTAGATGACGCATCGCCCGGCGTGGCACATACGACTCCGCTACCTGTTGCATAGTGATAGCGGTCTGCACTCTGGTGTCGATGCCCTGCTTTTCCAGATAGTCCTGCAACGCCAGGCAATTCATTACTGTGGCGAGCAAGCCCATATAGTCGGCACGGGCGCGGTCCATCCCCCGCTGGGATAGCTCAGCTCCCCGAAAGAAATTACCCCCGCCGACGACAACCGCCATCTGCACGCCTTCGCGCACCACGTGAGCGATCTGTCGTGCGATTCCAGACACGGTGTCGGGATCGACCCCTAGGCCGCCGCCGCCGAACACCTCGCCGGAGAGCTTGAGTAGTACTCGTTGCCAACCAGAGGTATTCCCTTCTGGCTGCGAATCGACTGAACCGTTAACTGTGCTCACAGTCCCTCCGTAAAAGCGCATAACGTGCGGGCGAGGTTGGGATGACCACGAATCTGTGCAGAGGAGAACCGCTGTTCTCATATCAGCGGTTCTCCTCTGCTTCACTACACTCTGACGCACCCCAACACAAATATTTGCGTGACGTTACGCGGCGGAGCCAACTTCAAAACGCACAAATGCGTTTACCGCGGTTCCGGCTTCATCAAGCAACGCTTTGACTGTCTTTTTGCTGTCCTGCACGGAGGACTGCTCGATCAGCACCACATCTTTGAAAAACCCATTGAGGCGACCCTCAATGATCTTCGGCAATGCGGCCTCGGGCTTGCCTTCCTCCCGTGCCGTCTGCTCCGCGATCCTGCGCTCGTTTTCGACAGTCTCGGCGGGAACGTCGTCACGGCTTACATACTTTGGCCGCATGGCTGCGATCTGCATCGCTACCGTCTTCGCTACGCCAGCCGCGTCCGATCCAGCATTGGCGTAAGAAACCATGACCCCTACCTGTGGGGGCAGGTCAGGGTTGCGCTTGTGCAGGTAGGTTGCGACGGGCGCATCCAACGCCGCGACTCGACCAATTACCAGCTTTTCACCAATGACGGCGGAGGTTGCCTCCACCGCATCAGCGACCGTACGGCCATCGGCGAGCGTGGCTGCCAGAAGCTCTTCCGGGTTTGCGGGACGCACGGCGTCCGCTACCGCAACAATGTCTGCGCCTAGCTGCTGGAATTGTTCGTTCTTAGCCACGAAGTCGGTCTCGCAGTTAAGCTCCAACAATACTGTTCCGGTCTGCGCGATCAAGCCATTAGCTGTGACGCGCTCAGCGCGCTTCCCTACGTCTTTTGCACCCTTAATACGTAGGATTTCGATCGCCTTGTCGAAATCACCGTCGGCTTCTTGCAATGCCTTCTTGCAATCGAGCATCCCAGCAGCGGTGATTTCGCGGAGCCGCTTTACATCGGCGGCAGTGTAGTTCGCCATCATTCACTTTCTTTCTCAAGGAAACGAATACGCCAAGGCAGCTGCTGTTAGCTCTTCGCGCCGGTTTCAGCCGCGCTCGGGCTTGCCTACCAGCAGGTCACGCTCCCACTCGGCGAGCGGCTCGTCTGAACCTGGCTGCGCTCCCTCTGGCTTCGCGTCCTCGCTCAGACCCGCCGGCACGAGCGAGCAAGCCATCGGCGGCGGCATCTGCAACCACGCGAGTGAGAAGCGCCGCGCTACGAATCGCGTCATCGTTGCCAGGGATGGGGTAGTCGACGTCGTCTGGATCGCAGTTCGTGTCGAGGACAGCGATGACTGGGATATTAAGCTTGCGAGCCTCATCGACAGCGATGTGCTCTTTCTTGGTGTCAACCACCCAAATTGCGCTGGGCAGCTTCTGCATGTCACGCAAACCGCCAAGCGTGCGCTCAAGCTTTTTCTTTCTCACGACGCAAGACCAGTGCCTCTTTTTTAGTGAGGACGTTCTCGCCACCAGTCTGCTCGATGATCTCGAGCTCTTTCAGCCGCTGAAGTCGCTTGTAGACAGTGGAGAAGTTCGTCAACATGCCACCGAGCCAACGCTGGTTGACGTAGGGCATACCCACACGGCGCGCTTGCTCGGCAACAGCCTCCTGGGCTTGCTTTTTAGTCCCTACGAACAAGATCGAGCCACCATGCGCCACTGTCTCTTTAATGAAGTCGTAGGCACGGTCGATGTAGCCCAAGGTCTTTTGCAAGATCGATGATGTAGATGCCGTTGCGGTCGGTGAGAATGAACCGCTTCATTTTTGGGTTCCACCGGCGCGTTTGGTGGCCAAAGTGGACGCCGCTTTCCAGTAGCTGGCGCATCGTTACTACAGCCATGGCTCTGCCATGCCTTTCTCTCACGCGGGCCGCCCTACCGCGACTCGCTCCTTGGTTATTGCGAGTTATCGAGTACCACCCGAACCTCGCCCTAGCGCCCAGTCGTCAACCGTGGCGGACTCGGCCGAATGCTTAAGCGGCATTCGCCCTAGACCAAGGAGAGCCGACGCCACCAATTTGTCAGCCCATGGGTTTATGAGCTGTTGGCAGAGGGCGCGCGTAGTCAGCCTCACCAGGAGACTGCGCGAACGAGTATACGTTTTGCGACACGTCGCCCCGTGAGCGGATGGAGTACAACCGTTCTGCCGGACGTGAGGAGACTGCCAGAAGCCAAGTGCCGCACATGCGTTATCCACAGGGCGCCGAAAAATCCACAGGTTATGCCCGACGCTGGGCGGAGTCACCGCTTACCCACCACTATGTGCACATGGCGCTATCCGCAGTGATCCTCACCGCACCGTTGGCAGCGTTGGCGCTGGTAGGCACCCTCGCCATGGCCGCGCCCATATCGCAGGACGCACCGGGCGCTCCAGCTACACCGGCAATCTTTCGATTGCCGGTCGCGGGTGCACCGACTGTCACGCGGACGTTTCATGCACCGCTGCGTCGCTATGGCGCTGGGCACCGTGGCGTTGATCTCGCTAGTAGGCCAGCGGCAGCCGTTCTCGCAGCAGCTGCGGGAAAAGTCGGATTCGCTGGCACCGTGGCGGGGCGGGGGGTGGTGCGGCTCGATCATTCCGCAAAGGTGCACACCACGTACGAGCCAGTAACTCCAGCGGTCCGTAGCGGCACGACTGTCAATGCCGGTGAAGTCATCGGTTGGTTGGAGTCTGGTCATGCGGGCTGTCCTGTTCGCGCCTGTCTGCACTGGGGGGTGAAACAAGAAGACCAGTACTTCGACCCTATGTCACTGCTACTGCCCGCAACCGGTGCGGTACGACTGCTTCCTCTCAAGCCCGGAGACGCGGCACCGAAGTCCGGCATGTCGTCCACTCGATCGGACCGGCTACCGCGTTTTAGGCCCTCGGGTGTGCTTGCTCATACGCGGCAACGAGCCGCTCCGCTGACACGTGCGTGTAGATCTGCGTGGTCGCCAAACTGGAATGGCCGAGATACTCCTGCACCGCTCGCAGATCTGCCCCACCTTCAAGAAGATGCGTAGCGGCAGTGTGGCGCAGACCGTGTGGGGCAATAGAAGGAGCATGCGGAACCTGTCCTATATAGACATATACAATTTGTCGGACCGTCCGCGGATTTATCCGCTTGCCACGCTTGCCCAACAGCAGAGCTGGCCCACTGTCTTCAGTTACCAACGAATCCCTGGCTCCGGCCACATATGCATTCAGGGCGCGCTGCGCCGGAATTCCATAAGGAACTGCTCGTTCTTTATTTCCCTTGCCAATGACACGGACAAGCCGTCGACGATCGTCTACATCAGACATATCGAGTCCGCAGAGTTCGCTCACTCGTATCCCACTGGCGTATAAAAGCTCGATAATTGCCCGATCTCGCAGCAATACGGGATCGTCTAGTGGTGGATCAGCAACCACCTCCACTAGCTGTTCAGCATCATCATGGCTCAGGACATCGGGAAGGTCCCGCCGAACTTTGGGCGCGGCCAGCACAAGTCCCGGATCGAAAGAGAGAAGGCGACGGCTGTGTGCCCATGCAGTAAAAGCCCGGGCCGCTGCCGCCCGTCGTGCCACGCTTGCGGGGCTTGACCCTTGAGCGCGTAAGCGTGCAAGCCACGACCGCAGGACCTCCAGCGTAAGGGCGTCTAGCATGCCAGAACTAGGCGGAGCGCTCTGCTGAATTGTGCGAGTACGAGCCACTGGATCGCCGATCTGTCGGACGAACTGGTCTAACAAGCTCACCACGTCGCTTGTGTAGCAACGCACCGTATGCGGCGACAAATTGCGTTCCTGGTCTACGTAACTCCGGAATCCACTCACGACATCTTTGAGCGTGGAGGAAAGAGCCGCCCACATCTGCGTAGTGGAACGTCGTCACCACGCTCACTGGTTTTCCTGCAGTTGGCATACCTGCAACGGTTCCTAGCTCTCACCTTATGGTCAAGCTACGCCGCACTAGCGACTAGCTAAACTCTGCTGGGTCCGGCATTTGTGATGGCCTCGTCTGAGGCCTTTCTCACTAACGCATCGGGGGCCAACCGATAGCCATGTTGGGTCTCTATCACTAGGCCTAACATGACCAATTTTGGCAAGTGTCGCCGCGCCTGACGCGGAGCAATTCCGGCAACCGCAGCTATTTTGTCAGGATGTGCATCAGCCTTGCTGGGGATTGCGTCGAGCAGCCGATCTGAAAATGTGTCAAGTGTGTCTAACGTGGACGGTTGTTCTGCGAGGCCGCCATCGCGATTGGTGCTGCTTTGTTGTGCAAAATATTCGGACAGCGTCGCCACTTCCGCCACGATCTCATCGGCACATGTGACCAACGTCGCCCCCCATTCACGGATGAGATCGTGCGTGCCCACCGACATCGCGGATGTGACCGCTCCCGGTATCGCCATCAGTGGCCGCCCAAGATCGGCCGCACGACGGGCAGTGAGCCGGCTTCCACTCCGCCGACCCGCCTCCACCACAACGGTCCCCGCAGCCAAGGCGGCGATGAGGCGATTGCGTACCAAGAACCGGTACCGCTGGGGGGACGTGCCTGGCGGCGCCTCACTCACCACCAGCCCTTTAGGGGCTTCCGCAATCGCGGACAACATAGTGTCATGCGCCTTCGGGTAGGCAGTGTCGACGCCGTTTGCCAACACAGCCACGGTCACGCCGCCGACTGCGAGGGCACCACGGTGCGCTGCGGCATCTACGCCAAATGCTGCTCCTGATATGACAGTCCAACCATGACTAGCCAACTCAGACGCCAACTCGCTCGTGACATGGGATCCATACCCTGTCGCGTCCCGCGCACCCACGATCGCTACTGCTCGATCAGTATCCTCGGCAAGTGATCCATTCCCCCGGACCCATAGACACAGAGGCGGAGCGGTCTGCGGCTCCTCGTCTCCGAGCAATGCCAGATCGTCAAGGCGAGGCGGCCAGTCTGCCCTACCGGGCGTTGTTACCCGTGCCCCACAGGATTGCGTCTGTTCCCTGACCTCCGCGAGTGCTTGCTGCGGATCGCGACCCGCCAGACGATTTTGAGCCGACGCAACAATATTTTTTGGAGCGTGTCCCAAAAGGATCTGCTGCAATGCCTTTTCCGCCCCAAACTCGCTCACCAGCTTGAACACACCGTTATGACCGGGTTCGGTAATGCACGCAAGGAGCACTCGACTCTGAACGTCGGTGACATCGCTGACGGCATTATGTGGCGCCTTCTCCTTATCCACGGTGACGTTGTCTTCATTACCTTGCTCCGTCACGATCACCACGACCTCCTTAGCCGCAGCGACGTAGCTTCTGACACATCGTTGATAGACGGCGACGATGCACCTCGCAGATCCGCAAGCGTCCACGCCAGCCGCAAGACCCGGTCGTATCCACGCGCGGTGAGCTGATCACGAGTAAGAGCATGCATCGCTGGAGAGGTGGTTTTCGGCGATAGTTTCCATCGCCCCCGTAAGGCGCTTCCCGGAACATCCGCGTTGCTACGCCACCCTTGGCCACACCATCTCTGTACCGCCGCTGCCCTCGCTTCTGCGACTCTCGTCGCCACGGTTTCTGTGGAGTCGAGCTCGTCTGGCTCAGCCAGTAACGCTGTCGGCGTCACTGGCCGTAGCTCCACCTGAATATCCACGCGATCGAGTAACGGCCCAGAAATTTTGCTGAGGTAGCGGCGGCGCTGCCCCGCAGCGCAGGTGCACGTTGCGGCCCGTGCGGCGCCGCACTGGCATGGATTGGCCGCGATAACAAGTTGCACTCTGGCGGGGTACCGCACCATGCCAGCAGCCCGCGCCAGGATGACCTCACCGCGTTCAAGTGGCTGGCGAAGAGCATCTAGTACTCGCGCGGGAAACTCTGTCGCCTCGTCCAAAAACAACACTCCGCGATGGGCCACACTCACCGCGCCTGGCCGAGCTAAAGGACTGCCACCGCCCACCAGGGCGGGAACCGTCGCGGTGTGATGAGGGGCTTGATAGGGCGGCCGACTGACTAAAGGTCCATTGGACTCCAGCACCCCGGCGACAGAGTGCAGCGCCGTTACCTCCAAAGCCTCTTCGACGGACAACCGAGGCAAGATGTGTGGTAACCGTTCTGCCAGCATTGTCTTTCCCGCCCCTGGCGGCCCGAAGAGCGCGAGGTGATGACCGCCGGCGGCCGCTATCTCGATTGCGGATCGACCCAACTCTTGCCCCTTGACGTCGGCCAATTCCAATGTGACCGTCCTCTCAGCCGGCCCGCCAGGTGGTTCATGTGGCTCCTCCACCTGCTCTCCTCGCAAATATGCCGTTATCCACCCCAGACTGGGAACCGCGACAACTGCGATGTCCATTGAATGTGCGGCCGAAATCAGCCGGGCCTCCCCCGCGTTGGCAAGAGGAACAAAGATGCGCGTCAACCCAGCTCGAGCAGCGGCGAGTACCGCAGGCAATACCCCGCGAGTTGGTCGCATGCGGCCATCGAGACCAAGCTCGCCAAGAAGCGCCACCGTGGCAAGCGCTGGCGCCGGAATTACCCCCAAGGCGGCCAAGATGGCAACGGCTACCGCGAGGTCGTGGCCACTGCCCTGTTTGGGCAACCATGCGGGCCCTAGCCCCACCGTGATCCGGCGGTTGGGCCATTCCAGACCAGAATTGAGAATGGCCGCGCGCACTCGGTCGCGTGACTGGGCCACCGCGGTGTCTGGGAGCCCGGTAATGACAATGCCAGGAAGACCGGGAGCGATGTCTGCTTCTACCTCCACGACGTGCCCCGACACTCCCAGTAGTCCAACCGATTGGGAGCGTGCGAGCGGCATTAGAAGGCCCCTCGCAGATGTTCCACCCGGGCTGACCCACGAGCGGCCGGCCACACGCTCACTACATCGAATCGGAGATCTGTGGGACGTAGGCCTGTTTGGGCTAGCCAATGTAACGCCAATCGACGAATCCGCTGGGCCTTGACCTGACCTACCGCGCTTGCTGGTTCGCCAAACCGGTTACTGCGCCTGGTCTTGACCTCGCAGAACACAGCTGTCTTACCCTCGCGGGCAATGATGTCGAGCTCACCATCGCTACACCGCCAATTGCGATCCAGGATGACCAATCCCGTATCTGCCAAGTAATTCGCGGCGATTTGCTCGCCATATTTGCCCACCGCATTGTTAGTTGACTGACTCACGTCTACGCCTCGCTTCCCTCGGCCGCAAACGCGTGCGGGCGGTCGCGAAAATGCCGAGATGGCCTTATGAGCACCGGATTGTGCATCGAGGAATAGAGTGGCAACAAAGCACGGATCCAGCGACGAGAGACGCTGCGGCAGTGGATAACAATCTCCACTGTGGATATTCGGGGCAGCACCCGCCCAATGCGCTATGACATCAGCGTTGAATTCTCGCGACGGCAGCGAAGGCGCTGCTACGAGAGCGCAGAATCGGGCGGGAGTGAGATATCTTGCCGCTCCAGCTCCTCCACATTGACGTCCTTAAACGTCACCACCCGCACGTTCCTCACAAACCTGGCAGGGCGATACATGTCCCACACCCACGCGTCAGACATTTCGAGTTCAAAGTAGACCTCGCCGTCGGCATTTCGTACATGCAAGTCGACGGAGTTCGCAAGGTAGAACCGGCGCTCAGTCTCTACCACATAGGTGAACTGCCGCACTATGTCCCGATACTCGCGGTAGAGCTGCAGCTCCATCTCGGTCTCGTACTTTTCGAGATCCTCGGCGCTCATGAGCTCATTTCCTCCACCGCCACCTCGTGGCCTATTGATCGTCTCCAGCGACGCCGTCCGTGCTGTCGCAATCGCAGCGCACTGGCCACATTCGTATACGAAAATCGATGCTGAACACAGGGACCATGCTCGCGCAACGCCGCCGTATGCATAGCGGTCACATAACCCATATGCTGACCGAACCCGTAATGCGGAAACTGTGCGTGCATCTGCGTCATTATGCGATCCCGGGTTACCTTGGCCAGTATTGACGCTGCCGCAACGCAAGCGGCTACTCGGTCACCCTTCCACATCGCAAGCGCGGGACTGCCCAGCCCATCGACCGGAAATCCATCGCTAAGCACATAGTCCGGGTACTCGGTAAGGTTCGCCACCGCACGGCGTAGCCCTTGAACATTGCACACCTGAAGGCCCTTTGCGTCGATCTCCGCCGCGGGAATGGTCACCACGGCGTAGCTCAACGCACGGGCGACTATGACGTCGTACAGCCGCTCTCGAGTAGCGACGGACAGTAACTTCGAATCAGCTAACCCTGGCACCTCGCCACGCTTATTTGCGGGCAAGATCACCGCTGCCGCCACGAGCGGACCGGCACATGCGCCCCGACCCGCCTCGTCGACTCCCGCTACTCGACTAAACCCGCACCGTTGCAATGCTTTCTCGTAGCCCAAAAGACCGGCATCACGGCGCAACGCGAGCCGCGGCGAGGGAATCGTGATCGCCATCGCTCATCATCCCGTGGGCCGTGACCGCTGAGTGCTCGTTTCGGTCGGTGCCGAACCAGCGACCCCGGCGGGCGTCGGAGGGCCTTCCACGGGCGCATCAGATGGCGACGAAGAATGGGACGCCTGCTTGGAATCGTGACGAGGCACAGCATGAAACGTGCCTGGGACCGCAAGCGCATCCCACCGACTCAACGGCCAATAGATCGCGAACGCCCGGCCTACCGCAGCCGCGATCTTGACCGTGCCACGGTCGAAATCGAGGTGCGCCCGTGAATCAGCCGAATTTGACCTGTGGTCGCCCATTACAAACATCCGCCCCCGCGGAACAGTGATGTCAAAAGGCACTTCGGAGGGGCGATCGCCCGGATACAGATAGCCTTCCTCGTGCAATGCCTTGCCATTGACGGTAATCCGGCCGTCGGCATTGCAACAGACAACGTGATCCCCGGAAATGCCGATCACCCGCTTGATGTAGTCGTCTTTATTCGCGCCGGCCTCCCACGTTGTGGGCGGCTTGAACACGATCACTTCACCACGGTGCGGGTCACGGAAGTCGTACACCATTTTGTTGACCAGCACTCTGTCGCCGATCAACAACGTGTTCTCCATGGAACCGCTAGGCACGTAAAACGTCTGGAGCACAAAGGTGCGCACGACGAGCGCCACGACGACAGCCACCACTACCAAGATCGGAAGCTCGATCCACAGTGGACGCTTTGTCTTCGCGCTTGGCATTTCGCTACTCATGGCCCGCACCGCGTTGCGCGCCGGCCCTGGTGCGCTTGCCCGTGAAAGAGCGGTCGGCCTCTCGCCAGCGGACGTCTGTTCAGGGTCGTCCACAGACTTGTCGGTTGCTTTACTCGGGGGTGAATCGCTGCCAGCCTCGGCATCAGGGTTGTCGCCGGGGACGGAGGGGCGACGGGGTGCGGCAGGTTCCTCGGTGTCAGGCATCACCCCGGAAGCTTACGACCTCGTCGCCGTGGAAACGGCACCGCCACCAATCCAGCGAACAAGAAACCACTCTGTGTGATGTTTCCCGCAGACGAAACCGACGATCGCACCACTGAATCCGGTGAGGCGCGCGAAGGAATCTCGGAAAAAGTGCGCGGCACAGAAACCGTCCGCCAATCCGACAACGGCCATATCGTGGCAAATGCCTTGCCGATCACATGCGAGATCGGAACCGTGCCCAACCACGGGTCATGGATGTGTGCCCGTGAGTCTTGAGAAACACCACGGTGGTCACCCATGACAAACATCCGACCAGGTGGCACCGTTATCCGGCCGAAGCTGCGCTCGTCGATCGGATTGTTTTGATACACATACGGCTCGTCGAGCGCATGACCATTGATCGTGACCCGTCCACGTGCATCACAACACGCCACGGCATCCCCGGGTAACCCGATCACCCGTTTCACGAAGTCTTTCTCATTGGGCTCGGCCAAGCCCACCAAGCTCCCCAGCGCAGCGGCGACTTTGGCCACGACGCTCTCTGACGGCAAAGCAACACTCTCTGATGCCCACGAGTCGGTGCCTCGAAATACGACAACCTCGCCACGCCGTGGGGCCCGCAGGTGGTAGATAAGCTTGTTAACTAAGACCCGATCCTGCACCCGTAGCGTCTGCTCCATGGAGCCAGACGGAATAAAAAATGCCTGCAGAAAAAAGGTTCGAATGACTAAGGCAAGCGAGAGCGCAAGGATGACCAACAGCGGGAGCTCTTGCCACAACGGCATCGACCAGCCACTACGAGCACTGGCCGGCTCCTCTACATCCTCGAGGTGCCGGCCAGCGTAATGATGAGGTCGGCGTGGGGCGGGTACCATCGCCCGCCCGACGTATCGCATGTGTCGGCCCGCGAAGCCTAGACGTTAGCTAGCTTTTGCGTTGCTTGCTTCTGCCTTAGCGGCCTCGTTGACCTCGCTACTGTGAGTGCGCTCACGCTTCTCTTTGATCTTGGCGGCTTTGCCACGCAGGTCACGAAGGTAGTAGAGCTTCGCGCGACGCACATCGCCACGACTGACAACCTCGATCTTCTCGATCGTCGGTGTGTGCACGGGGAAAGTTCTCTCCACCCCAACACCAAAGCTGACCTTGCGCACAGTGAAACTCTCGCGAGCCCCGGCACCCTGGCGCCGAATAGCTACACCCTGGAATACCTGGATACGGGATCGGTTGCCTTCGACGACACGGACATGGACCTTAAGAGTGTCGCCAGGTCGAAACTTGGGGATGTCGGAACGCAGGGTCTCGGCGTCCAACGCGTCCAGCGTGTTCATCGCGGCTCTTCGCTTTCTCGTTATCGGGTTCAGACGCAGGCTTCATAAGCCTGGCAAAGGTATGTGGATTGCTCCTTGCCGCCCGCGGAGTTGGCGCTCGACTCACGCGTTAATCGCACCAGAGGCAGCCGTACTACTGTGCCACACGGCCGTCTGGCGCTCACAACCCGCCTGGCTTTCCGACGCCCAACTCCCGCAGCAATGCCCGATCAGCCTCGTCGAATGCGGTATCTGGTAGCTCGGCAAGAAGGTCTGGGCGGCGTTGCGCGGTACGCCGCACCGCCTCATCGCGGCGCCAGCGCGCGATGCGAGCATGATTGCCCGACAGCAGCACGTGCGGAGTTGCGCGGCCTCGCCAGATTTCGGGACGGGTGTAAGCGGGACCTTCTAACAGCCCATCAGCGAAGGAGTCTTGCTCAGCGGACTCCGCGTTACCCAAGACGCCGGGAATAAGCCTGCCCACTGCTTCAGTGATCGCCAATACGGCGACCTCGCCTCCACATAGGACATAGTCGCCGATGCTTACATAATCGACGGACATGTGTTCCTCGGCATCGTCGAACACGCGTTGGTCGATCCCCTCATAACGCCCACAGGCGAACACGAGCCAGGGCTTCGCGGCGTACTCCTGCGCCAATCGTTGATCGAACGGACGGCCAGCCGGAGTGGGCACTACCACATGTGGAGAAGCCGATGACGATGACGCTCCAGGCGCGACAGCGCACACTTCGTCAAGCGCCCTTCCCCACGGCTCGGGACGCATGACCATGCCTGGGCCGCCGCCATACGGCGCGTCGTCGACCGTCCGATGTGGATCATCGGTCCATTGCCGAAGGTCGTGCACTGCTACCCGCAGCAAGCCCTTATGTTGCGCTTTTCCCAGTAAGGACTCGCCAAGAGGCGCCAAATAACCTGGGAAAACAGTAATGACATCGATACGCATCGGCGATTACAACTCAAGTAAGCCAGGCGGCGGATTAATCACGATATGTCCGCGCTGAAGATCGACAACGGGAACGATCTCTCGGACAAACGGAATGAACACGTCGCGACGTTGACCGCGCTGGCCGCTGCCGCTGCTACCTTCCACAGCGCTGTCCTCAACCTCATCAGTTAGAGCTACCACCAATAGTTGGTTTCCCGGAGCGTGAATGACGTTGGTGACCTCACCCACCGTCTCCGCGTCCTCGCTCATCACCGCTAGACCCACCAACTGGTGGTCATAAAACTCGTCCGGGTCGTCCAACGGAGGAAGGTCAGCAACGTCGATCACGAGCATGGTGTTTCGCAATGACTCAGCGCCCTCGCGATCCTCAACGCCCTCCAAGGACAGCAATAACCGTCCAGAGTGCCACCGAGCCCGCGCCACCGTCACCGGACCGCGCTCTGGCGGGTCGGTCGCTAATACGGAACCGGGCGCAAAGCGTTCGTCTGGCGAGTCGGTCCGCACTTCTACCGTAACCTCGCCTTGCACACCGTGCGCCCGGCCTATCCGTCCGACAGTTAAGTCCACGAGACCGCGCTATCACACAGAATCGTCGACGATGTCGACTCGCACATCGCGGCCGCCGACCCCAGACATGACCTGCCGAAGAGCTCGCGCGGTTCGACCACTCCGGCCGATGACTTTGCCCAAGTCGTCCGGATGCACATGGACATGCAGGATCTGTTGACGACGACCCCTTGCTTGTTCCACTGCTACATCGTCGGGATTATCAACAATTCCCCGAACGAGGTGCTCAAGGGCAGAGTCCAACATTTACTTCTCCTGCGAAGAAGGGGCTGGCGAAGCTGCATCTTTCTGCTCAGCTGGCGCTGCGTCGGTGCTGGCCTTTGTGGTTGCCTTCTTAGCTGGCTTCTCGGCTGGCTTCTCGGCTTTTTCAGTCTTCTCAGGCTTTTCTTCTTTAGCCTTCTTAGCCGACTTCTTCTCTGCCTTGTCAGCTTTGTCCTGCTTGGCGGCCTTCTCAGACTTTTCTGCCTCTTTAGCGCGACGGTCTAGCACTTCGCCAACGACAGCGTCATACCGAGCCTTTTTGTCCGGCTTAGGCTCCGCGTATTGGACCCGGGACTCGGTCGGCTTGCCGTGGAAGGTCTGCCAGTCGCCTGTGAGCTTGAGAATGGCCAGCACTGGCTCGGTGGGCTGCGCACCAACCGACAACCAGTATTGCGCCCGCTCGGAGTCGACCTCAATGAAAGAAGGATTTTCTTTGGGGTGATATTTACCGATGGACTCGATGACCTTGCCCTCACGCTTGGTGCGTGAGTCTGCAACGACAATGCGGTAATGCGGCGACCGGATCTTGCCCAGGCGCATCAGTCTAATTTTGGTAGCCACGGGTGTGGAGCTCCTGCTTTTCTCTCGAAACGAATAAGCCGAATACATACTGCTGGAGAATCGCTCTGCCAGGTGGGGACCAGCGGCGAGTGACCATTGGTACTCAGCGAGCTAGGTGAGAGGTGCCCATGCGCGCCGACTAGCAGCAAACATTGTGCCAGACACCTTTGATGCAGAAGCGCATAGGGCACTCACAGTGCTTTTTGGCGGATTGCCCGCAATGATGACACGCAATATTGCGGGCAATCCGCCAAAAAAGCTAAAAGCCAGGCGAGATCGACGTCCTAGTAAGCCCGGGCAACGTAAGCGACCAGCTCTGGCTCATCATCGCTGTCAGGCACCGAACCGTCAGCCCGGGCCAAACACCGCACAGTAATGCCTTGGGCATTGAGCTCTTTCTCGCCCACCGCACCCAACTGCGCCCACGGAGTCCGCGCCCACCCGGTCGCTGCGGCCTCCACCACTTCGTCCATGTTCGCCGCATCGTGGGTGCGCTCCTCGCGCAAACGCAACGCCTGGTCGTAGAGTTCGCGTTGGTCTGCCTCTAGTGCAGCGACGACCTGTGCGGATAGTTCGTCTATAGCGACAGCCGACTTACTGCCCAACACTCGCCGAACCAACGTCACCGTGCCCGCCGCGAGATCGCGTGGACCAACCTCCACCCGCAGTGGGGCGCCCTTGAGCTCCGCATCCACCGCCCGACGTCCAAACGGGACATCTGTCCGGTCATCAAGCGCAACCCGGACGCCACTGCCGCGGAGCGTCTCCGCAATTCTGTGGGCCGTTTCGGTGACACCATCACCATCTTTGACGACCTGTATCTGCACCTGAACTGGCGCCAACGCCGGCGGAATCCGCAACCCGTTGTCGTCGCCGTGCACCATGATCAATCCACCCACCATCCGGGTCGATACGCCCCATGACGTGGTCCAGGCCGTTTCGCGCTCCCCGCTCGCGGCCAAGAAATCAATGCCGAATGCGCGCGCGAAGTTCTGGCCCAACTCATGGCTGGTGCCCAATTGCAACGCCTTGCCGTCCCGCATCATGCCTTCGAGGGTGAAGGTATGAGCGGCGCCAGCGAACCGCTCCGCAGCGGTCTTTCGCCCCACGACCACCGGAATGGCCAGCACGTTGACGATGAAGTCCTCGTATACCTGGTGCAAGATTTTGCGAGCGTAGGCACGGGCATCCTGCTCGGATGCATGCGCCGTGTGGCCCTCTTGCCACAAGAACTCACTCGTCCGCAGAAAAATGCGCGGTCGCAACTCCCACCGAACGACGTTCGCCCACTGGTTAAGCAACAAGGGCAAGTCGCGGTAGCTCTGGGTCCATTTGGCCATGAACTCGCCGATGACGGTTTCACTGGTGGGGCGTACTACCAGCGACTCTTCTAGCTTCTTGCCGCCGCCATGGGTCACCACTGCGAGCTCTGGGGAGAAACCCTCCACATGCTCAGCTTCGCGGTGCAGATAGTTCTCTGGGATGAAAAGGGGGAAGTACGCATTCTGCGCACCGCTGGCTTTGATGCGCGTGTCCACTTCGGACTGCATGCGTTCCCATATTGCCCACCCGGTGGGCCGAATAACCATGGTGCCTCGCGCCGGCCCGTTATCGGCCAGCTCCGCTTTTGCGATTACATCTTGATACCAGCGCGGAAAGTCCTCTGCTTGCGACGTAAGAACGGGTGCGCGTCGAGTTTGCCTTGCTGCCATGGACACAAATGGTAGAGGGAGCGCATGGGCTGCCCCGCACCGCCCACAGAGCCTCGGCGCTCGCCATCGTGCACCGCTTCTTGTGTGGCTGGTGGGTTTCTGGCTACCGCACGACTCGACCGCGCAACACGATGCGAGCGGGCGCGGCAAGCACTCCAAGGTCTTGTCGCGGGTCTGCGTCGTACACCACCAGATCGGCCAGCGCACCTTCCGTCAAACCAGAAAAGCCCAACCACTCCCGGGCCAACCACGAACCCGAGGCCAAAGCGTCTACTTTGGACATACCCACCTCGTGCAGCCGTCGAATCTCGTCGAATGCCAAGCCATGATCGACTCCCCCGCCGGCATCAGTGCCCACATAGATCGGCACCCCAGCGTCATATGCGCTGCGCACCACATGAGGAAAGTTCTGATGCAGCCGTCGCATGTGCGCGGCATAGCTGGGAAATTTGGGATTGGCTTGCGCCGCGATCCCAGGAAAATTCTCGATATTGATCAACGTAGGCACCAGCGCCGTGCCTTGCCGGGCCATCTGGTCGATCAAGTCCTCCGACAAGCCAGTGCCGTGCTCGATCGAATCAACACCAGCGTCCAAAAGCGACGGCAGCGCTGCCTCACTAAACGTGTGCACCGCGACCTTGGCGCCAGCGGCATGCGCGGCGTCGACCGCAGCTTGAAACGTCTGTCGATCGTAGGTGGGTGCGAGATCGTCAACTGACCGCTCGATCCAGTCGCCCACCAGTTTGATCCACCCCGTGCCCGCGTGCGCCTGCAGCGCGGCCTGGACCGCCAGCTCCTGAGGCGCACATTCCACCGCCACACCGCGCAGATATCGCTTAGGGGGTGCAAGGTGACGACCAGCGCGCACCAATCGCGGCACTTCGACGTCATTGTCCAATTCGGAGTAATCCAATGGGGAACCCGCATCGCGGATCGTCAGCACGCCAGCAGCCCGGTCCCGCAACGCAAGCCGCTTGGCCACGCTCACCTCTGTGACGGGCGCCCCACCACGTGCGATCCCAAGATGACAATGCGCATCAACCAAGCCCGGCAAGATCCAGCCACGATCGGCGATCGTGCGTGCGCCTGGCACCGGCTCAAACGTCAGCCGACCGTCCACTATCCACAGATCGCACTCGCGGTCGTCTGGCAACACCACCCCGCGCACATGCCAGGCGTCGTTGGTGGAGTGCTGCGAATCCCTCATCGAGTCAGACATTGCGCTTAAACCCATGCAGTGCATCGAAGCGGCTGCCAGAGAGTTCGTCAATGCAGAGCTTTCGAACCAAGGTTCACATGACACATGCAACATGTACCATGTACATATGTCCAGCACCATGATTCGCACCAACGTGTACCTGCGTCCACAGCAAAAGGCGCGGTTGTTTGCAGCTTCGCGACGGTCTCACCTCTCTGAGGCAGAACTAATTCGGCTTGCCGTCGATCGGTTCCTCGACGATCCGCCACCCGCCAAGCGCAAACCACAGACCGGCATCTTCACCTCGTCTGGCCCTTCTGTAGCTCATCGAGTGGATGAGCTATTGGCAGAGGGCTTTGGGGAATGACGCTGATCTGCGACACCTCTGGACTACTCGCGGCACTGGATACCAACGAAAAGCAACACCGGCCCTGCGCCGCCGCACTTGCCAAACAAACCAACGTGGTGGTTTCACCTCTGGTCCTAGCCGAATTGGACTACCTCGTCACCAAACGCATCGGGGCTAACGCCATGCGCGGTTTTTACGAAGACGTCGCCGACGGCGTGTACGAGGTGGGTCTCGTGAGCAACTCAGCCATCACGGACGCCCGCGAATTGGATATCCGACATGCGGATTTTGGTATAGGCCTTACCGATGCCGTCAATGTGGTTCTGGCCCGCGACTACCACACGAATCGCATTCTGACCCTAGACAAGCACTACCGATCCGTTGCTCCGTTAAGCCGGCATGCAGCGTTCCAGCTCTTGCCTGCTGACAGCTGACAGGTGACGACGGTGACCGCCGATCAATATCCATGTGCATCCGATTACTACAGTAAATAGATAGCCAGAGGACAACGAACCAGGGAGCGGAAGAACAATGACTTTGAGCTTGCCAACAACGATTTCGTCCGCCGTTGCGGCGCCTGGAAGAGACCCCGCAACGGGGGCAGTTATTAAAGCGTTCGCGCGGGCCGGTGGTGTTGATGTAGACAGCAAAAAGAACGCAGCTGGCGCGGGAGCAAGTGCCCGGGCCCGAGGGAATCGCGCTCCTGGTAAAGATGCCGGTCGAGCGCCCGGCAATCCAACACCTGAGCAACTGGCCACACTGCAGAGAGCCTCCGAGGAACAGGCTAGGCAGGCTCTAGCAAACGCTCAACTCCTACACAGCCAAGCCCATCAAGCCACTACGGGCGTTCCGAGCATGTAATACGTGCTCCACGCCAAATGCTCTCTGGTCTGCCAGGATGTTCTTTTGTCCTGTTTGGACGTTGTCCACACACAAGTCCAAGCTTCCCTCAGCTCCTAAGCATTCGGGACTACCATTCACACGCGCAGTTGCAACCAATGATTCCCGCCTACTCCCCGTTCTTTTTGTGGAGCTGGGAGAAGTCGATGTTGGGCATCTCAAAGCCGTTGGGTAGTTGCGATCCGTCGTTGCCAGCAGCATTTCCGCCGCCAGCCGGCAAACCGAACGGCGAGCCGCCGCGGCTCATCATGCCGCCGCCCTTTTTGCCGCCGCCTTTGCCTTTGCGCTTGTTTTTTGACTTAGTGTTCTTGCCGCCCCGGCCGATGCCACCTGGCATGCCAGGCATCCCGCCGAATTTGCCGCCCATGTGTTTCATCATTTTGCGAGCGTCAAAGAAACGGTCGACCAGCTGGTTGACGTCGGTGACGGTGGTGCCCGATCCCCCGGCGATCCGTTGCCGACGCGAGGCGTTAATGATGGTGGGGTCGTCCCGTTCCGCTGGGGTCATTGAGCGGATAACGGCGGTGACTTTGTCGAGGTGTTTGTCGTCAAGCTGTTCCAGCTGATCTTTCATTTGCTGCCGCATCTGACCCATACCCGGCATCATTTTGAGCAAGTTGCCGATCGGCCCCATCTTGCGCACCGCAAGCATCTGCTCCAAGAAGTCGTCCAATGTGAACTCGCCGGCGCCGAGCATCTTCTTGGTCATGCGTTCTTGCTGCTCAGCGTCGAAATGGGTCTGGGCTTGCTCGATGAGGGTGAGCACGTCGCCCATGCCGAGAATGCGGGACGCCATCCGGTCGGGGTGGAAGACGTCGAACTCGGTGAGTTTCTCGCCGGTGGAGGCGAACATGATGGGTTGACCAGTCACGTACCGGACAGACAGGGCGGCACCACCGCGAGCGTCACCGTCGAGTTTGGACAAGACCACGCCGGTGAAGCCAACGCCGTCCCGGAAGGCCTCGGCGGTGTTGACTGCATCCTGACCGATCATGGCGTCGACGACAAACAGTGTCTCGTCTGGCTGTACCGCATCGCGAATCGCTGCTGCCTGGGCCATCAGCTCGGCATCGATACCCAGCCGACCGGCGGTGTCGACGATGACAACGTCGTGCAGTTTCTGCTGCGCATATTCCAGCGACCGGCGGGCAACATCGACGGGATCGCCTACACCATTGCCTGGCTCGGGGGCGAACACCTCAACGTTTGCTCGCTGACCCACCACTGACAACTGCTGCACCGCATTGGGGCGCTGCAAGTCCGCGGCTACCAGGAGGGGAGTATGCCCTTGACCGCGAAGCCAATGACCAAGCTTTCCGGCGAGCGTCGTCTTACCGGAACCTTGCAGACCGGCAAGCATGATCACCGTCGGCGGCCGCTTAGCGAATTGCAGCCGGCGAGTTTCGCCGCCGAGCACGTTGATCAGCTCTTCGTGCACGATCTTGATGACCTGCTGCGCCGGGTTAAGCGCTTTGTGTACCTCGGCGCCACGGGCGCGCTCTTTTATCGCACCGATAAACGCCCTGACCACGGGCAACGCCACATCCGCCTCGAGTAGCGCGATGCGAATCTCTCTGGCGGTGGCGTCGACGTCAGCGTCGGTCAGTCGCCCTTTGGCGCGCAACGAGGTGAAGGCAGCGGATAGGCGATCAGCGAGGGAATCAAACACTCCCCACAGGGTAGTCGCATAAATATCTCTACGATCAGGGGCCATGCGTCCTAAGCGGCCTTTCTCTCCCCAACGCGCCCGACTCGTCATCTGTGGCGCAAACAGCTTGGCGCTACGACTAGTGGAAGAGCTCATCCGGCTCGAAGAACAGGTGGTCGTCATCGTCGATGACGTGATGGATCCCTTTGCTACCGGCATGGCCCAGTTGGGGGGACGCATTATTGAGGGGCCGAAGCGAGACGTCGAAACATTGCGGGCCGCGGGTGTTGAGCACGCAGAAGCGCTCGCGTTGACCGACTCGGACGACGTGGGAAACGTCCACGCGGCACTGGCGGCGCAAGAAATACATCCGCAGCTCAGGTTGGTCGTCCGAATGTATAACCGGCGACTCACCGCACGCATCGACGTCTTATTCGACCACTGCACTGTGCTGTCGCCCTCGGCGCTTGCCGCTCCCGCGTTCGTCAATGCCGCCCTGGGCGATGGGCTGGGTCAGATATTTCGCGTCAGTGGTCGCGTGCTGCAGGTGGGGACGCGAGAGTTGGTGCGCAACCCGCTGCTTCCGCTGGCGCGCACAGATGGCGGCAACGTCGCGTTACTGCCCGATAGCGACGAGCCCCACGACTTGGTGTTGGGTCAACCTCTCAGCGACGACGACGAGTTGGCGAATCTGCCAGCGATGGGTGCGCCTTGGGTGGAAAGCGCGCCGAAAGCGGCGGCGAAAGCCGAACGGCGAACACGATGGCGGCGCATCGTCGGCACCATCGCAGCCGTGTTCGGTCCCCGCCTGCGACTGCTGTTGACCGTCTTAGTCGCGCTCGCCATGGCAGCCACATGTGCGTTTCATTTCGGATGGCGTCTGGGCTGGGTCGATGCGATTTACCGCACCGTGACGGTGGTGACCGCCACTGGCTACGACAATCTCCTGGGCAAGCCGGAGGTGCCCGCCAGCATGAAACTCTTTGGCGGCGCCATCGTCCTCATGGGAGTGTTCCTCCTTGCCATGCTGACCGCCATCGTGGTCGACGACTTAATCGGTGCCCGGCTAGGGCAGCGGCTCGGTTTGGCGGTGGGCAAGCCTCGTGAGCATGTGGTGGTGTGTGGCCTGGGACGAGTAGGCATGCGCGTTGTCGAGCATTTGGCGCACGCGGGGATCTCCGTAGTCGCTATTGACCGGACACCAGATGCGGGACGGATGGCACGAGCGCGCCGGCTCGGCATCGCAGTGGTGCACGGCGACGCCAGCAAAGAGGAGATTCTCAACTCTGCCAACGTCGGCACAGCCCGCTGCGTGGTAGCGGTCACCAACGATGACGTCACCAATCTCGAAACAGGGTTAGCCACCCGCGCACTGCGTCCTGACATGCGAGTCGTCTTGCGGCTCTTCGACACCGACTTAGCAAACCGAGTGGACCACCGCCTGGGCCTGACGATCTCGCGCAGCGTGTCAGCCGTGGCAGCACCGGTCTTCGCCACGGCGATGCTGGGGCGCGAGATTCTGGCGGTCATTCCGTATGGCCGTCGCATGCTGCTGTTGGCGGAATTGCCGGTGTCAGAGGGGAGTTCCGCCGCCAACGCACCGCTGGCCTCGCTCGATCGGAGTGGCGACACACGAGTGGTGGCGCATCATCGTGGGCTTAGTGTCACGTGGCAGCCGGCGCCAGACATGGAGTTGGTCGCCGGGGATCGAGTGGTAGTTGCCGCAACCCCCACTGGACTCACCCACGCTTTGCGCATCACCGGCCAGGCGCTAGGACGCTAGGGGCGCTAACCCGACTGCCTTGTCTGACCGGTGAGTTTCCGTAGTCCAGGTTCAGGGTTCCACCGGTCAGCGGAGAAGAGGCGACGGAAGTGCCGGAGACAGTGAACGGGGGCTGTCAGTTCACATTAGGGCTTGCTCAAGCAGAAAACGTTCATTGTCGATGAGCCGCAGGTCGCGCATGGGACGCTTCAAATGACCTTTGCGGACGATGCGCACGAACGCTGGCTCTCCGGAGGCAGCCATCCGACGAATGCCCTCAATGTGGTCGACGATCCGGGTACGGATCGTGCGCACCAACCGAGCCCGATCGTGCGGCAACAAACCATAGGCGTCCGCGAACAGCCGCAGCCGGCGTTGTCGGTCCGGATAGCGCCAGCCCAGCGTGCGCGAATCGTGATCAGAAAACAGCGGAACCCAGGTCCAAGCTGAATATGCCACGTCGTAGATGCGGGCACCGGGGCTGGCCAAATCGAAGTCGATCATGCATAACGTGCCGTCGGGCCGCCAGACCACATTGTGTGGGGCGACGTCGTGATGGCAGATAATCTCGGTATCTGGCGGTGGCGCGCTAAACGAACGCCAGCGAGTCCCAGGAGGCGTGATAAACCCGCGCTGCGCGTCATGGAACATTCGCAGCATCGTCGCGACGGTAACCAATGCCTCGTCGGTAGTCCAATGTGGAGCCAACGGATAATCGCCGCACTCACCGTCAATAAACTCCAGCGCCTCGCGCCCCTGATCGTCAATGCCATAGGCGCGCGGGGCACCAGTAAAACCCACGCCTTCAAGATGCCGCAGGAGCGCATGCACCGCAGGGGTCCACGGTCCGGCGTTGCGTCGCACCGTGCTGCCCACTTTGACAACAGTGTTGACGTTGCCGCCAGTGAGCGGAATCTCTTGGGTCACTGAGCCTGTCCTGAGGACGGGGACGTAGGAGCCGCATCACCCAGCAACGCGTCCACGAACTGTGTGGGCTCGAAGGGGGCGAGGTCGTCTGGCCCCTCTCCTAGGCCGATGAGCTTGACTGGAATGCCGAGTTCGCGCTGCACAGAAATGACGATACCGCCTTTTGCGGTGCCATCGAGTTTTGTCAATACGAGTCCGGTGACGTTAACGACCTCGGTAAACACCCGCGCTTGGGAGAGTCCGTTTTGCCCAGTGGTGGCGTCGAGTACCAGGAGAGCTTCGTCGATCGGGCCGTGTCTTTCCGCGACTCTCTTGACCTTGCCCAGCTCGTCCATCAACCCCACTTTGTTCTGCAGCCGGCCGGCGGTGTCGATGAGAACGGTATCGACGCCTTCCTCCGCACCTTTGCGCACGGCATCAAAGGCTACTGCGGCCGGGTCAGAACCCTCCGGACCGCGCACCACACTCGCCCCTACCCGGCCGGCCCACGTCTCGAGTTGGTCGGCGGCAGCAGCCCGGAATGTGTCCGCCGCGCCCAACAACACCGTGTGCCCATCAGCAACCAACACCCGGGCGATCTTGCCGCAAGTGGTGGTCTTGCCAACGCCATTCACGCCCACCACAAGGATCACCGCTGGTCGACGCTTACTCTGCTCACCGCCGGAAGAAACGTCACCTTTGACGGCCTGGGAGTCAGGCTCGCTCGAACCTGGGTGTGGCGCCGCACGCACCGTGCGATCCATGCCTTGATCCACCGCATGCACGAGCTCTTCTCCCAGCAATTTTCGCAGCTCGGATTCGCTGCGAGTGCCCAGCACCTTGGTGCGTTCACGCAGCCGCTCCACGATCTCCTGGGTGGCGGCAACACCGACATCAGCGGTGAGCAGTGTGTCTTCTATCTCTTCCCAAGCATCGTCATCCAGCCGATCCCGAGAAAGGACTGCCAGCAGGCCCCTGCCCAGCACATTTTGCGAACGTGACAACCGCGCCCGAAGCCGAACCAATCGACCAGCCGTGGGCTCGGGTTTTTCGATTTCCGGAGCGGGCGGAGCTTGGGGTTGGGCAGGCGCTGTTCGGACACCACGCTCCGCGGTCGCGTCGCCAGTCTTGTCCGCGACTACTGGCCGCTGTTTCAGTGTCGCTTTTCTCGACCCACGCGACCGAACCGCGAAGACAACAACCGCTACAACGACGACAACCACGACGAGCGCAATGAGCGCTGCTATCCACCACTCCATGCTGTGATCTTTTCAGATGGCGGTCGGCCGTGGACTTTCCCGGTAACGAAGGATTGATAGCACGCACTAGCACGCGATAGCATTTATTCCATGAACATGATGACGTTGCGAATGCCGCCACAGCTCTACGAGGCAGTAAAGGCCGAAGCTTTAAAAGAGCACCTTTCAGCGAACGAATTCGCAATACGAGCCTTAAGTAAGGCGGTGGATCACCGCAAACAACTGCGTGACGAGCTTATAGAACGCATTGCTATTGAAGATGCCGAGATATTCCGACGCCTGGCAGAAAAATGACCAATTATCTCGACCTAGAAGATTTTCTGTCCGCAGCTCGTCGCATTATTCCCAATCTCGCCGTCCTTGATTACGGCCTGCTTGAGTCAGCTCTTGCCCGGCCACGCGCTTCCGTGTTTGGCGAAGACGCCTATCCGACGATTTTCGAGAAAGCTGCAGCCTTATTAGAATCACTCGCACGAAATCACGCGCTGACTGATGGCAACAAAAGGTCCGCTTGGATGGCCACCCGCGTTTTCTTAGGCCTCAATGCCGTACAGATAACATCGCCCGATCCGGACACGGCTGAGAATCTGGTACTAGCTACTGCTACTGGGCAACTCAACATTTCAGAAATTGCTTCTCAACTCGCGAAGCTCGCGGACCAACTCGCCCAGGGGCCCTCACCGCATAGGTAGATAAGGATGCCCACTCCCACAGAAAACCTACGCGAGGTAAGTGCTAGGCATCACTGCTCTGCCAACGGAACCCTGCCGCTACACCTCAACCTCGCGCAGACGTTGACTAATGACCTGCGTAATACCGTCACCGCGCATGCTCACGCCATACAGCGCATCGGCGATCTCCATAGTGCGCTTCTGGTGGCTAATGATGATCAGCTGGCTAGAAGAACGTAGCTCCTCAATCAGCCCGATCAGCCGCCCCAAGTTGGTGTCGTCAAGAGCGGCCTCCACTTCGTCCATCACATAGAACGGCGAAGGACGAGCGCGGAAAATCGCCACCAACAGCGCCACAGCGGTGAGTGAGCGCTCACCACCTGACAGCAGCGACAGCCGTTTGACTTTCTTGCCTGGAGGACGGGCCTCCACCTCGATGCCCGTAGTCAACATGTTCTCCGGATCGGTGAGCACCAACCGACCTTCGCCCCCAGGAAACAGCGTGCGAAACACGATCTCGAACTCGCGCGCGGTGTCTTCGTAGGCGCTGGCGAACACGTCGTGGATGCGGTCGTCGACCTCCTTGACGACGGTCATCAGGTCCCGCCGTGTGGTCTTCAAGTCTTCTAGCTGCGTCGACAAGAAAGCATGCCGCTCCTCCAACGCGGCGAACTCCTCCAACGCCAACGGATTGACCTTGCCCAGCAGGGTGAGTTCTCGCTCGGCGCGCGCAGCCCGCTTTTCTTGAGTGGGTCGGTGATACGGCAATGGCGGAGGGGTGGGTTGACCCTCGGCCTCGGCTTGGGCGATCTCGGCCGGTGTGGGTGGCACCGGCAGCTGCGGGTTGTACTCGGCCAACAGCGTTTCGACGTCAATGCCGAAGTCGTCTGCCGCTTTGATCTCCAACTGTTCGATACGCATCCGCTGCTCGGCGCGGGCGACTTCATCGCGGTGCACCGCGTCGGTGAGACGGTCCAGCTCAGCCGTCATCTCGCGCAGGCCGGTCCGCAACTCTAGTAGCTCACCCTCCCGGCGTACCCGCTCCTGTTGCACCCGATCTCGTTCGGACTCAGCGGTCCGCAACGACACGTCGATGCGTTCCAATGCGATGCGAGCTGCCCGAGCAACCGCCTGCGCCACGATCGCGCCAGCCGCTCGTGCCTTCCGTGCCTTTTCGGCACGTTCTCGCGCTGCCCGTTCCGACGCTGCGGCACGCTCCAGCGATTCGGCGCGACCTGCAAGCGCCCGAGCTCGCTCTTCACCAGTTCGAACCGCGAGTCGGACCTCCATCTCGTTCTGTCGGGCTTGCGCTGCGAGCGCCTGGTGTTCATCTCGCTCCGATGTGGACGGTTCGTCTTCAGCGGGTGTGTCTTCGGCAAGCCGGAGTCGCTCTTCCAGATCCGCGAGGCCACCGGCGTCAGCTTCTCGTGCCGCATGCGCCTTGTCGCGAGAGACCCGTAGCCGCTCGGCTTCCGCCTGGGCTGATCTCACAGCGGCACTCAATCCCGCCAAATTTCTTGCACGAGAATTGGCTTGCTGGTCTTGCTCCCGTAATGCAGCGACTGCCATATCGAGCTCTTGCTTACGCTCTACCTGCGCTTCTTTTGCGACCGCGAGTTGCGCCTTAGCTTGCTCGGCCTGCGACTCAACCTGGTGCTGTTGTTCGCGAGCTTGATCGTGGGCGGCTTGAATCTCGATCACACTCGGCGCATGCGCAGAACCTCCCGCCGCCCACGTTGCGCTGAGCACGTCGCCAGTCTCGGTAACAGCGCGCACATCCGGATGCGCGCATACCAAACCATGCGCAGCAGGGAGGTCGGAAACCAGCGCAACCCGGTCAAGCAATTGCTCCACTGTGGACGCGAATTCTGCCGGCACTTGCAGAACGTCTATCGCCCATTGTGCGCCGGCGGGCAACGACGGCCACGCATCGCGAGGAACCGCGGCTGCCCTGTTGGCTACCAGTAACTGCGCCTGACCGGCATCGCCCGCTTTCAACAGCGACAACGCCGACACTGCGTCGGATGTAGAACTGACCGCCGCTCCATCGGCGACGCTCCCTAAAGCCGCCGCGACCGCTGCCTGCCATTGCGGCCGCACGGTCAACAACCCGGCGACGCTCCCCACCAAACCGGGCACTTGCTCGGCACCTAACGCCAACAGCGCACCAACGCCGTCTTTACGATCCAAACTCATCGCCAGTGCGTCGCTCCGCGCGGCAAACGACGCCCCCTCACGCTCTGCGGTCCGCCACGCATCCGTCAGCTCATTGACCCGCGCACTCGCCAGCTCCACAGCTTCTTGCGCCGCTGACCGTCGCGCCTCCAACCCGGCCTTGCCTTCGTCAAGACCGTCGCTTTCGGACTGTGCCGCTTCGAACTGAGTGCGAGCAACAGCGACCCGCTCGTCGGCATCCGCGAGCGCACCCGAGAGTCGTTCGATCTCATCAGCGGCCGCCTGACTGCGACTGCGCATAGTGTTGACCTGACCGGTCAACCGTGCGAGGCCCTCTCGACGATCCGCCACCGCCCTAACCGCCGCTACCAGCGCCTTCTCAGCCTCCACGGCACGTTGCTCCAGCAGCTTCTTCTGTTCGATCGCATCGGTCAGTCGACCGCGATCGGCGTTAAGCGCGGCTTCGAGTTCTTGATGTTGCCCACGGATCCCGGCGGCCTCCCGCTCCAACGCTTCGGGATCGCGCCCTGGCCGGGTCTCCTCTGGCGTAGCTTGCAAGAACTTGACCCGTTCGTCGGCTAACTGCGCCGTGCCACGGAAACGCTCCGTTAACGCGGAGAGCCGATACCAGGTCTCTTGTGCACGAGACAGCACGGGCGCATCAGCAGACATGGCCTGCTCGAGCTGAGTTTCTTGCTCCCGCGCAGTGGTTAGTCGCGCCTCTACCGTGGTGCGGCGCTGCACGGGCGGCCGTCTCGTCGGCGACGTCTTTATCGAGCTCTGTGCGTAGGGCTAGCAGGTCATCAGAGAGCAATCGCAGACGTGCGTCACGGAGATCGGCTTGGATGGTGGCGGCGCGACGAGCTACCTCTGCTTGCTTACCCAATGGCTTGAGTTGTCGACGTAGCTCACCGGTGAGGTCGTGCAGACGCGTCAAATTGGATCTGCATCGCCTCCAATTTCCGCAGCGCCTTTTCTTTACGTTTGCGATGTTTAAGTACCCCGGCGGCCTCTTCGATGAAGCCGCGACGATCCTCTGGCCTTGCTTGCAGCACCCCATCTAGTTGACCCTGACCTACGATGACGTGCATCTCCCGGCCAATGCCCGAATCAGAGAGCAATTCTTGAATATCCAGCAACCGGCAGGAATCGCCGTTAATTTCATATTCACTTTCACCCGTGCGAAAAAGCCTTCGGGTAATCGACACCTCGGCATATTCGATAGGCAGCGCACCATCGTGGTTATCGATAGTGAGTGTGACCTCGGCTCGCCCTAACGGCGCACGACCGGAGGTGCCAGCAAAGATGACGTCATCCATCTTGCCGCCGCGAAGTGCCTTGGCGCCTTGCTCGCCAAGCACCCACGAAATCGCATCCACCACATTGGACTTTCCGGACCCATTTGGCCCTACTACGCAAGTGATGCCAGGCTCGAAACGCAGCGTGCTCGCCGAAGCGAAAGACTTAAACCCGCGCAGTGTCAAACTCTTCAGGTGCACGCTGACTCCAGCGGTGAGAGGGCAGGAGGGAGAGGGAAAGATACTAAGCGAGGACGCGCCAAAGATACGTCAACTCACACCCGTCACAGGTGGCCAGTTGTGCGGCCCCAATTGTGCGGGCCGCAGCGGGGTGGGGCATTGCCCGGATACGCGCCAACAGACGAAACGAGCAGCTCGGCTAGGTGAGCGCGGGCTCGTCAAGGCTACCGATGTTGCTGAGCTCGCCGCCCTGTGCCGCGACTTCAGCCGCGAGACGGTCGTTGGCCGCACGCAATCGAGCTAGCTCAAACTCCAACGCGTGAACGGTCTCTCTCAGCCCTCGAATTTCGTCGCGCAACCGCTGGTCAGGTGCGATACCGACGTGTCCGAACAGAGCTTTTGCCATGGTGGCTCTCCTATGTACGAATAATGTCCGGGTATATCAAGCTTGCGACACACCCAAAATTCTCAAACCCTATCGGCCGACTAGCGCCTCGATAAAGCGGTTGCCACCGGCGGGTGGTTGTCTCGCCAAACGAAAGGATACGACTGGCGGAACGGCTAAGTCGGCCTACCCTCACTATTCCCCATCTGGGCAATTCCTAGACCTACTGAATTGGGCTAATATGCGCTCGCGGTATTGCAGGTGCCTCAGCGCTCGACAAATCCGACCAGTCCGCCCGCGGCGACGCACCACTCAGCATTAACATTTCGTACCAAACCAGGAGTATTGCCCGACCGCAGGGCGGCTAAAAATGCCTCACACGCCGGCCGTGTGCCTTCGGTCACGATTTCCACCGCGCCATCGGCGGAATTGCGGGCCCATCCCTACGAGGGCGCGACGCTCTGCCTGCTGCCGACTCCAAGCCCGGAACCCGACGCCTTGCACGACACCATTCACCACAGCGGTGAGCCGCACGTCACCGTCACCGGTGGGTACACCTTGACTACTTTGCGAATTCACATCGCTCCACAATGCGGTAACAGTAGAAACTTTCGTTTACTCTCATTACCCTGCCCGCATGTTGGTTATTCGCAGGGTCGTCATTATGGCGGGCATCCTCACCGTAACTACCGCAGGGCTCGCTGGATGGCAAGCACACGCCGCACCTCTTAAAGATCGCGACAACCCGCAACAGCTCGCCGCTGACATCGCCGGCCTCCACTCGGACTTGTTACCCGACCACCCCCGTCGGCATGGCACCTCACCCTTTTCCTCGGCACCAGATAGTCACAGTCCACACCAGACACCGCCTCCGGCAACAGAGACCGCACCCAGCCCCGCCCCGAGCAGCAGCCCGAAGCCCCCCGCGGCTCCCCCAGCGCCTTCTCTCGCACCATCCGCGAGCTGGGAGACAAGTCAAGCAAACGCCGTTATTCAAGCCGTAAACAATGAGCGCGGGAAACAGGGATGCGCGATGCTCACTGTCGACACTCGGCTTATGCGCGCCGCGGCCTCACACAGCACCGACATGATCAGTCGCCATTACTTTGACCACACCACGCCTGACGGCACGACACCCGCTGACCGCGCCCGCGCAAACGGCTACTCCGCCGGAGTTGGAGAGAACATCGCCGAGGGGTATTCAGATGAACAAGCGGCTATGGGCGCGTGGATGAACAGCGCTGGGCATCGCGCCAACATTCAAAATTGCTCGTATCACAGCACCGGAGTCGGTGTTTCCCGCGCCTCCGACGGGACTCCCTATTGGACCCAAGAGTTCGGGCTGGCATAGAGCCGATGCTGTTCACGCCGTCTAAAGGGCGATGAATACAAGCCCAGCGAAACTCATCAAGCAGCAATGTCGCGCCGATTAAAATGCACAATTGCCACCACAAACAACACCGCGATCAACGCCACCAGCCTGGCAAGTCCGGCGAAATCGAAGCCATGACGCAACGGATCTTTACCCAGGTAGTAGTAGAACGGCGAGAGCTTTTGCACCCAGGTAAAACCGTCGATCTGCGGCGCGAAACTATTCGCTATGTAGCTCATCAATGCCAGCGCCGCAGCCACGCCCAGCGCAAGCCCACGGCGCCCCACGGACGCACCCACCGCCAACGCCAACGAGCCAAATACCACGCCCAACAGGGCTAGACCCACAGACGTCGCGATGACGTTGACAAAACTCACACCCATCGACGATGCCCACGCCATCAACAGGGTGACCACGCAGGCAACCCCAGTCAGCAACATGGTGGTCGCCAACATGGCGCTCCAACGTTCCGTGAGAAGCCGGCGGCGGCTCACCGGATGTGCCAATACCAGATCGAGCGTTCCCGCCTCTTCGTCGCCGGCAATATTGCGAGCCCCGGCGATGACCGAGGCCATGATCACCAACAACGGCATGATCAAGCCGAACACCGTACTCTGCAGGTATCCGGCTGGGGTGTTGATGTCGCCTAACGAAAATGCCTCACTCAAACCCGACGGCAGGCCTTTGCGGTCCAGTTCCAACAAACCACTGTCGCGATAGCTTCGATACAGCGGCACATACATCGCCACTACCGCAGCAATGCCGACGGTCCACCACAACAGCGATCGCCGCTGTTCGCGCAAAGATTGGGCCAAAACTGTGGCGCGCATGGTGCTACCTCGTCTCAACATGGACAGGATCCGTGGCTAGCGCCTCGACCGCGTTCCCGGCGTCATCACCGTGAGAACCATCTGGAGGAGACTCGCCGCGCTTGTCGGGGTCGCTGTAATAGGAAAGGAAGTCTTCCTCTAAGTCTGGCTCTCGGCTGAGCAGCGTGAGCACCCGGAACTGGGCCGCGGTCTTCACTAACGCATCGGCGCTTCCCTCAACCGTGCAGTGGAGCGTTCCCGCAACAACCTTCGCATCGCGGACGTGAGGCAGTCGCGCAAAAACTTTCGGTGAGACCGCCTCGTCAAATTGAATCTCTACCTGCCGCACAGCTCGTCGGCGCAAGCTCGCGATGTCGTCCACGTCCACCAGGCGCCCTTGACGCAGGATGGCGACCCTGTCCGCGGCACGCTGCACTTCGGACAGTATGTGCGAGGACATGAAGATGGTCGCACCGTCCTGTTGGGACTCCCGCAACATCGCCAGAAATCGCTGCTGTAGAAGCGGATCGAGGCCGCTCGTAGGCTCGTCTAAGACAAGCAATCGCGGACGGTGCATGAATGCCTGGATCAGCCCCACCTTCTGCTTGTTTCCCTTGGAGAGTGCCCGAATAGGACGGTCTAGATCGAGCTCCCACTGTTCCGCAAGGCTGTGGATGCGCTCTGTCGGCACCCCACCGCGTAACTTTCCGAGGTACCTCAGCAGCTCCCCCACTGGTCTGCCGACCTGCAATCGTCAATTCGCCGGGTAGGTAACCGAGCTGACGGCGCAGCTCCGCACCGCCGGCACGTACCTCAGTACCCAGCAGCTCGATGCGTCCAGACGTGGGGCGCAGCAGGTCGAGCATCAACCGAATAGTGGTCGACTTGCCAGCGCCGTTGGGGCCAAGAAACCCGAATATCTCGCCATGGCGCACCGACAAGTCGATGCCATGTAACGCCCAATGGCTGCCATACCGCTTACGTAAGACCGCGAATTGATATTGCCGGTGCTTCAGAACTACTCAAAGCCTTTCGCCTCCCACGCTCATCGCAGCGCTTCGGCTGGCGACGCCACAATCAGACATGCCGGTGCATTGCACTCATTGCGTCGTACTGTACGTCTTGGAGCCTACGTGTGCCGCAAGCACCCTCCCTCCTGCGCCTCGCCTCCCTTGTTTGACCGGTCGTTCTCTCGGCGTTTCGCCCACGATTTCACCGGTCATTTCGCACGGCTGCCACGACCGGTGAAATTCCAGAGGACACGCCGAGAGAACGACCGGTCAAACAGGGCAGTGGGCGCGGCTGGCAGTGCGGGCAGGGCTAGCGGGGCGGCGGGGCTAGCGGGGCTAGCGGGGCTGGCAGTGCGGGCAAAAATACGAAGAACGGTTCATGAAAGGTGCCCGTGTGATGATCGTTCCGCAGCGCGGACAGGGTTTTCCGGCTTGACCATAAGCATTCAGCGATTGGCCGAAGTACCCGCTTTCGCCATTCACATTGACATACAACGCATCGAACGACGTTCCGCCCACGGCCAAGCGTCCGCAAACACAGCGCGGAGCTCGGCAAGCAACCGGTCGACCTCGCGCTGAGACAAAGACTGAGCAGGACGCAGATAATTCAGCCTGCTACGCCACAGTGCTTCGTCGGCGTAAATATTGCCCACGCCGGAAATAACCGTCTGATTGAGCAGTGTTTGTTTGATGCCGCTTTCCCGCCTGGAGAGGTCCATCCGCGAATTTCTCCGCGTCAAACGCACTCTCGAGCAAGTCAGGAGCTATGTGTCAATCCGCCTCGGCACACCTGACTCCGCCAGTTCGTCGAGAAAAAACCCGCCGAACGTCCGTTGATCGACAAAACGCAATTGGGTTTCACCATCGGTAAAAGAAAAGCGTATGCGCAGGTGCCGCTCATCCGGGTCGACCGCTGGTCGCACCAGCAGCTGCCCGCTCATGCCGAGGTGCCCCACCAAAGCTAAAGCACCCGGCGCCTCTGTGTCCGAGGTGGACAGCCACAAATATTTCCCCCGACGACATGCTCGCCGCATGGTTGTGCCTACGAGCGCGTCACAAAAGTCTGCGGCCCCAGCCGCATGCCGACGAACCGCACGGGGGTGAAGCACATCCACCGCTTCAATAGTGCGCCCGCTCACCCCACGCTGGAGCCCTCTGCGGACGACCTCAACCTCAGGTAACTCCGGCACCGCAACTCAGTTGCCAGCAACACGCGCATGCAACGTGCGCCACGCCAACTCAGCGGCTTGCTGCTCAGCCTCTTTTTTACTACGGCCATCTCCCTGACCGAGATGTTCACCGCCCACCACCGCGATGGCGCCGAACCGCTTGGCATGGTCCGGGCCAGACTCGCTCACGCGATACTCCGGCACGCCCAAGGAATGAGCGGCAGTGAGTTCTTGCAGGCTGGTCTTCCAGTCGAGCCCAGCGCCACGCTCGGCAGAGTCAGAGATGACCGAGTCGAAGAGCTGATGAATGACCCGATCGGCCGTATCGAGCCCATGCTGGACGAATATTGCGCCCAGCACCGCCTCGGTGGTGTCGGCCAAAATACTGGCCTTGTCTCGGCCACCCGTGGACTCCTCGCCCTTACCCAACAGGACTAGGGCACCCAGACCACCTGGGCCAATGCCACGCGCTACCGACGCCAGCGCCCGCATGTCCACTACAGACGCACGCAGCTTGGCGAGCTGACCCTCTGGATAGTCGGGGTAGCTGTGATACAGCGACGAGGTGATTACCAGACCCAACACCGAATCGCCTAAAAACTCTAGGCGCTCGTTAGTGGGCAAACCACCGTTCTCGTAAGCAAAAGAACGGTGGGTCAATGCCCGTAACAACAGTGCATGATCGAACGTCACTCCAAGCGCGGCCTCTAAGACTCCGGCCGATTCTGCCGCGGCCGCACCAAGATTCATTGGGTAGTTAGACCTCGAGTACCTGACGACCGTCGTAGGTGCCACATACGCTGCAAGCGGTGTGCGGCAGCTTGGGGGCCTTGCATTGTGGGCACGCGGCAACGGTGGCCGGAGAGGTCTTCCACTGAGAGCGGCGCGAGCGAGTGTTGCTGCGCGACATTTTCCGCTTGGGGACGGCCACGACTAGTTCTCCTGTTTCTTGTTGATGGAACTGGTAGACGATAGCAACGACTGAGTCTGCTCTGACAACGCCGTTGACTCTGATGGCTCGGCGAGCGCTTCCAACGCCGACCAACGTGGATCACGTTGCTCGTGGCTGTGGTCGTCCGGAAGATCGTCCCAGTGCTGCCCGCAATCGGGGCATAAGCCTGGGCAGTCTTCTCGACACAATGGCGTACTCGGCAATGCAAGCACCACAGCGTCTCGAACAGCGGGCTCGGCGTCAACCAACTCGTCGACCACCCTGTGCACCTCGTCGGCGTCAGTGGTCTCGTCGGTCATGGAGTTGGGGTGGGCATAACAGCTCTTGTAGTTGAGCTCGCATGGGGTAGTGCAACGGGCGCAGACAGCGGGCACACTCGCCAACCACGCCGACGGTAGCTGAACCCGACAGCCAGATGCCTTCCGTCACCGATTCCAGCCGCACATCGAGCTCAACCACTGAAGACTCTGGCACCCGGGCAAGATCGAGACCGAGATCCGGCGGGGCCGGAATGCTGCGCTGGAATGCGCGCATGACCCCCGGGCGGCGTCCGAGCTCGTGTACGTCGAACACAAACGGAGACTGGGGGTTGGACTGAGGACCTACATGAGAACGCGACACAACGGTTTTAGCTTAACGCAGCCGTGGAGTTCGGCCCATGCTGGGCGCTGTCCTGAAGTGAGTTGGGCTAGCTCACTAGAAGAAGCCGTGCGTACGGCCCAACCGGAATGCTCCGCCTTAGAACGGCAGCGGCTTCTCGTCGGGCTGGTGCTCGAAGCCCCCGCCGAGGTCTGAGACCGCATGCATCCGAGTACGTCCGCGCTCGACCGTGGCGAGGGTGCGCTGGAGCAGCTGCTCGAAGTTAGCCAGTGAGGTATCGACGTAGTCTTCGGTTTCGTCGCGTTGCCGCTGGGCCTCGGCTCGGGCTTCGCCAATGATGCGGGTCGACTCCTGCTCGGCAGCAAGAGTGACCTCGTGCATGGACACCAGCCGCGCCTTCTCTGCCTGACCCTCGCGGATGATGCGTTCCACCTCTTGATGCCCGCCAGCGATGACTTTGTCTCGTTCCTCCAGCACCGTCTGCGCGCGCCGCATCTCTTCAGGAAGCTCCATGCGCACCTGCTCCAGCAACGCGAGCAGATCTCCTCGGTTAAGGATGCAGTTGGATGACATTGGCACCGAACGAGCGCCCTCAACCAAGCGAATTGCCTCGTCGATCCGATCTAGCGGTTCCACAACGGACGCTCCCTTGGCTTTGTTAAGTCTTGCTAAGGCGACGCATGTCTAAGGCAAGACAGTGGTAAGCGTTAACAACAATACTGCCCGCTCACGCTCAGCTCTGACCGCCAGTGAGCCGCTCAGCAAGCGCGCGCCGCACGCTCGGGGGCACGTGCGCCGAGACGTCCGCCGTCTAG